>CBDBHZ010000001.1:0-309617 GCA_965205905.1 Alphaproteobacteria bacterium
GGGGTGGACGTCGGCAGTGGCGGCCTATGGCGCATTTATTATTCCCATCGTATTAGGCGAGCAAATTAAATTAACAACCCCCGAAGTTGCGCTTTATGGTTTTGCAACTTTCTATGCTGTGTGCGTGGTGGTGAATTGGTTCTTTTACCTGCGCCCCGGTGTTACACATAAAAACCCTTAAAGGATTAAGCAGATGAGTTATTTTATTGACCGTATTTCATATTTTGCCCAAAATCGTGAAAAATTTTCAGGGGGGCATGGCGTTACCACTGAAGAAAATCGCGCTTGGGAAGAGGCATATCGGGGGCGCTGGGCGCATGATAAAACCGTTCGTTCCACGCATGGCGTTAATTGCACGGGGTCTTGTTCGTGGAAAATTTATGTCAAAAACGGACTCATCACTTGGGAAACGCAACAGACAGATTATCCGCGCACACGCCCTGATTTACCAAATCACGAGCCTCGTGGCTGTTCGCGTGGTGCAAGTTATAGCTGGTATATTTATTCGGCAAATCGGTTAAAATATCCGCTTATTCGTAAATCTTTGTTAAAAATGTGGCGGGCGATGAAACAGCAACATAATGGCGAGCCTGTCGAGGCTTGGCAAGCGATTCAAGCAGACCCGATTTTGCGCGAGGAATATCAGAAGCTTCGCGGTAAGGGTGGTTTTGTTAGGGTTGGTTGGGATGAAGCTAACGAAATGATTGCGGCATCAAATATTTATACCATCAAGAAATATGGTCCTGACCGTATCTTTGGTTTTTCGCCGATTCCTGCGATGTCGATGGTATCTTATGCGGCCGGGTCGCGCTATCTCTCTTTGCTTGGTGGCGTTTGTATGAGCTTTTATGATTGGTATTGCGATTTACCGCCTGCCAGCCCGCAAGTTTGGGGTGAGCAAACCGATGTGCCAGAATCAGCTGATTGGTATAATTCGGGTTTCATTATGATGTGGGGGTCGAACGTGCCACAAACGCGGACACCTGACGCGCATTTTATGACCGAAGCCCGCTATAAAGGCACACAAGTGGTAACGATTACACCAGATTATTCCGAAGCCTCAAAATTTGGTGATATTTGGCTGAACCCGAAGCAAGGCACTGATGCTGCCGTTGGTATGGCGATGGGGCATGTGATATTGAAAGAGTTTCATCTGGAAAATACATCTGCCTATTTTGATGAATATACCCGTAAATATTCGGATTTTCCATTTTTGGTGAAATTAGAAAAGCGTGATGGCTATTATGTTGCAGGGCGTATGGTGCGGGCATCAGATTTTGATAAAAATTTAGGGCATGATAATAATCCTGAATGGAAGACTGTGTGTATCGACGAAAAAACAGGCGATGTTGTGGTGCCGACAGGGTCGATTGGTTTCCGCTGGGGCGGCGATGGTGAATGGAATATTCGCCCAACAGATTCCAAAACCAAACAGGAATTTTTAGCGCAAAAAACATTGCTGGGCAAACATGACGATATTGTCGATGTTGGCTTCCCCTATTTTGCAGGTGCTGAACATGAACATGGTTATTTTGAATCTAACGACCAAGGCGGCGATATTTTACAGCGTAAATTGCCCGTTAAATATTTAACGATTGATGGTGAAAAAATCCCTGTGGTTACTGTGTTCGACCTAACTTGCGCCAATTATGGCATTGCGCGTGATGGGTTGGGCGGTGATAATGTGGCGAGCGATTACGACCAAAACATCCCCTACACGCCAAAATGGCAGGAAAGCATCACGGGAGTTGCGGCTGATAAAATCACGCAAGTTGCCCGCGCCTTTGCCGATAATGCCGATAAAACGCAAGGCAAATCGATGATTATTATCGGGGCTGCCATGAATCACTGGTATCACATGGATATGAATTATCGCGCTTGTATCAATATGCTGGTATTTTGTGGCTGTATCGGCAAATCAGGCGGTGGCTGGTCGCATTATGTTGGGCAAGAAAAACTCCGCCCACAAACGGGATGGTTGCCACTGGCATTTGGGCTAGATTGGGCGCGTCCACCGCGTCAACAAAACTCAACATCGGCTTTCTATGCCCATACTGACCAATGGCGCTATGAAACATTGGGGGTTGATGAAATCCTATCGCCGACTGCGGATAAATCAAAATGGAAAGGCACGTTGATTGATTGTAATATTCGTGCTGAACGCATGGGCTGGTTGCCATCTGCGCCGCAATTAGAAGAAAATCCGTTGGAATTGGTGAAGCAAGCCGAAGCAAAAGGAATTGATGCGGTGGCGCATGTAACCGAACGCCTTAGCAAAGGTGATTTGCGGATGTCGTGCGAAGACCCTGATAATCCGAATAATTGGCCACGCAATTTATTTGTATGGCGGTCGAATTTGCTTGGCTCTTCTGGCAAAGGGCATGAATATTTTCTCAAACATTTTCTTGGCACGCATCATGGGGTGCAAGGCAAGGATTTGGGTGAGGAAGGCCGCGCTGAATCCGAAGAAGTTGTGTGGCATGATGAAGCACCAACCGGCAAGTTAGACCTTGTTGTAACCTTAGATTTTCGGATGTCCACCACTTGTATGTATTCCGATATTGTGTTGCCAACGGCAAGCTGGTACGAAAAAAATGACCTGAATACTTCCGATATGCACCCATTCATTCATCCATTATCAAAAGCGATTGACCCTGTATGGCAGAGCCGTTCGGATTGGGATATTTACAAAGGTTTTGCCAAGAAATTTTCTGAATTATCAGTGGGGCATTTAGGGGTGGAAAAAGAAATTGTATTGACTCCGATTCAGCATGATACGCCCGGTGAGTTGGCGCAAAAAGATGTCAAAGAATGGCGTAAAGGTGAATGCGACTTAATTCCCGGTGTAACAGCACCTGCGATGAAAGTGGTTGAGCGCGATTACCCCGCAACTTACGAACGCTTTACCTCGCTAGGGCCTTTGATGGAAAAATTGGGCAATGGCGGCAAAGGCATTGCGTGGAATACCGATAATGAAGTTAAATTTTTGAAAGCACTTAATGGCGAGAATAAGCAGGCGCGGGCGAAAATTGAAACTGATATTGATGCTTGCGAAATTGTGATGACGCTTGCGCCAGAAACCAATGGTGAGGTTGCGGTTAAAGCATGGCAAGCCTTGAGCGTGAAAACTGGCATTGACCATACCCATCTTGCCAAGCCAAAGGAAGAGGAAAAAATCCGCTTTCGTGATATTCAGGCGCAACCGCGTAAAATTATATCATCACCCACTTGGAGCGGTATTGAATCCGAGCATGTTTGTTACAATGCAGGCTATACCAATGTCCATGAATATATTCCGTGGCGCACGCTAACAGGACGGCAGCAGCTTTATCAAGACCATCCATGGATGCTTGATTTTGGTGAAGGTCTGGTGTCTTATAAACCACCGATTAACACGGCAACAGTGGATAGCATGATTGAAAAACATGGTGATGCCAATGTGCCACATATCACGCTGAATTTTATCACGCCACATCAAAAATGGGGCATTCACTCAACCTATTCCGATAATCTGCACATGCTCACACTCTCACGTGGTGGCCCGATTGTTTGGCTAAGCGAAACAGATGCAAAAAGCGTTGGCATTAAAGATAATGATTGGGTGGAAGTGTTTAACACCAACGGTGCGATTACTGCACGGGCGGTGGTTTCTCAGCGCGTTAATCAAGGCATGTTGCTGATGTATCACGCGCAAGAAAAAATTATCAACACACCGGGAAGTAAAATTACAGGTGCGCGTGGGGGGATTCATAATTCTGTTACACGCGCAACAATGAAACCAACTCACATGATTGGTGCCTATGCACAACAATCTTATGGGTTCAACTATTACGGCACGGTAGGCTCAAATCGAGATGAGTTTGTGGTTGTCCGTAAAATTGAAGACCAAGATATCGACTGGATGGAAGGTCTCGCTAATACTATGGAAGCAGCAGAATAATGAAAATACGTGCACAAATAGGAATGGTTCTAAACCTTGATAAATGTATTGGGTGCCACACATGTTCGGTAACGTGCAAGAATGTTTGGACATCGCGCGAGGGTATGGAATATGCGTGGTTTAACAATGTTGAAACCAAGCCGGGCGTTGGTTTTCCGAAAGAATGGGAAAATCAGGATAAATGGAAGGGTGGTTGGCATCGTGGCAAAAATGGCAAAATTCACCCAAAGCAGGGCGGACGCTGGCGGATTCTCTCTAAAATTTTTGGCAATCCCGATATGCCAGAAATTGATGATTATTACGAGCCATTCACGTTTGATTATGAGCATTTGCATAAGGCAAAAGAATCAAAAACGCAACCAACAGCGCGTCCGCGTTCGTTAATATCTGGGGAACGTATGGAGAAAATCAAATGGGGACCGAACTGGGAAGAAATTCTTGGCACAGAGTTTGAGCATCGCCGTAAGGATTATAATTTTAAGGATATGGAAGAAGAAATGTATGGCGCGTTCGAAAATACATTTATGATGTATCTACCGCGTCTGTGCGAACATTGCTTAAACCCAACTTGCGTAGCATCATGCCCATCGGGCTCAATCTATAAGCGCGAAGAAGATGGCGTTGTGTTGATTGACCAAGATAAATGCCGAGGCTGGCGGATGTGCGTTTCAGGCTGCCCCTACAAAAAGATTTACTATAATTGGAAATCGGGCAAGGCAGAAAAATGCACATTATGCTACCCGCGTCTTGAAAATGGCGACCCAACGGTTTGTTCCGAAACTTGTGTCGGGCGTATCCGCTATCTTGGCGTGATGCTTTATGATGCCGACCGCATCGAAGAAGCGGCATCTGTGCCTGACGAACAAGACCTTTACGAAGCGCAATGCAGTATTTTTCTTGACCCGCATGATGAAGATGTGATTGCACAGGCACGCAAAGATGGCATTCCTGAAAATTGGATAGAGGGCGCGCAAAATTCACCGATTTATAAAATGGCGATGGATTGGCGCGTGGCGTTACCCTTGCATCCAGAATATCGCACCTTGCCGATGGTATGGTATATCCCGCCGCTTTCTCCGATTCAAAGTGTGATAGATAAGGGTGCGATGCCGATGACGGCTAACGGCATTATGCCCGATATTGATAAGATGCGGATTCCAGTGAAATATCTGGCAAATCTATTGACGGCAGGCAAAGAAGAGCCTGTTGTGCGTTCGCTAAAACGCATGATGGCGATGCGCCAATATATGCGGAGCGTGATGATTGATGGCAAGCCCAATCAGGCGATATTAGACGAGGTTGAGCTTACCGAAGATTTGGTGAAAGACATGTATAAAATCATGGCATTGGCAAATTATGAAGACCGCTATGTTATCCCAACAGGGCATCGCGAAGAAACATTAGATGCCTATGGCGAGAGTGGCGCTTGCGGATTTAGCTTTGGCAATGGCTGTGCATCGCATTCTAACAGTGATTTAGAATTGTTTGAAAACCCCAAAAGCTGGCGTGGTCCAAGTGGCGGTGGCAAAGATAACCGCGTCAACACGTTGTTCACGCAAGGCAAAACAAGTGCCTCTGGTGGTTGTGGCAGCGGCAGCTGCGGTTGTAAATAGGAGGGTAAACCAATGAAAACATTAAAAGTTTTAGGAGCGTTGCTCACCTATCCTACCACAGAATCGGTGAAAGCTTTGCCAGAATTTCAGCATATTCTGAAGCAAGAAACATGGTTGCCCGCTTCATCATTGGCTGAGTTGGATAATCTGATGGCTTGGATGGCTAATCAAGATATGATGGATTTGCAAGAAGAATTTGTGGCATTATTTGACCGAACACCATCTTTGTGCTTGCATTTGTTTGAGCATGTGCATGGCGATTCACGTGACCGCGGGCAGGCTTTGGTTGATTTATCAGGCGTTTATAAAGATGCGGGTCTATTGATTAACACTGAAGAAATGCCAGATTATCTGCCATTATTTTTGGAATATCTCTCCATCATCGATGCAAAAGAAGCGCGCAAAAATTTAGGTGAAATTGCAAATATTTTAGGAGTGCTGGCAGGGCGTTTGAAAAACAGGCAATCGCCCTATGCAACAGTTTTTCATGCGTTGATTGAGGCGACTGCTACCAAGCCCGATGCAAAGGCAGTTGCCAAAGCGCTGGCAGAGGCTGCGGGCAAAAGCAGTTCGTTTGATGAGCTTGATAAGGTTTGGGAAGAGCAACATGCTTTTGAAAATTCCTTGCAGACGACAGGGCAAGATATGGATGATGGTTGCCCGAAAGCAGAAGAGATGTTGGCACGGGCGAATTTATCAAGCTATTCTTCCTCTGCCCAATATGATAATCATCAGCATGATAAGAATAAGGAGGCATAATCTTATGAATTTTTTTCTATTTCAAATTTTCCCCTATATTGCGGTGGCGGTGTTTGCGCTTGGCAGTATCTTACGGTTTGACCGCGACCCCTATTCGTGGCGTTCCAAATCCAGTCAATTTTTGCGTAAAAAGCAGTTGATACTTGGCTCTGTTTTATTCCATCTGGGCATTATCACAATTCTGGCGGGGCATGTTGTTGGCTTGCTAACGCCGATTGAATTGTTTGATGCGCTGGGTATTTCGCATGGTGCTAAGCAAATATTGGCAATCGTGGCAGGCGGTTTTGCGGGTGTGTTTTGCTTTATCGGGCTTGTTTTATTGCTGCATCGCCGTTTATTTGACCCCCGCATTCGCGCAACCAGTTCGTTTGCAGATATTTTTATATTGGTGATTTTACTGGCACAGCTTTGTTTGGGAATGTGGACGATTACCGTATCGGTGCAACATTTAGATGGGCACGAGATGGTGAAATTTATGACATGGGCGCAACATATTATAAGATTTCAGAGTGGCGCGCATCAAAGCGTGGCAGATGTGGCATTGGTGTTTAAACTGCATATCACATTAGGGCTCGTTATCTTGTTTATTTGGCCATTCACACGGCTTGTGCATGTGTTTAGCGCGCCATTTGGCTATGTGTTCCGCCCCTATCAAATTGTTAGAAAAAGAGAGACCTGATGCCAGATACCGATATTATTGTCAATGATGTGGCAATCACTGCCGATGCCATTAATTCTGAAACGCAGTATCATCCTGCGGAAAATTTAGAAGCCGCGCAATATGAGGCGGCGAAATCGCTGGTCATTCGTGAGCTTCTGATGCAACGTGCCGTCAATTTAGGGCTGTGCCAACATGATGCAGAGATACAAAACACCGATAGTATTTTTGAAAATCTGTTTGATGCGGAGATTAACACCCCACAAGCAGATGATAAAATTTGCAAGCATTTTTATGAAAATAACAAGCATCGATTTTATACTTCACCATTATTTGAAGCTTCGCATATTTTATATTTGGCACCATCTAAAGATGATTATGCCAAAGATGAACATGCAAGGCAGGGTGCGTTAGAAAAAGCAGAAGATGCGTTAGCGCGTATTAAGCAAAATCCAGCCAGCTTTGCTGATATTGCCAAAGCGGAATCGGCTTGTTCTTCGGCAAAAAATGGTGGGCATCTGGAACAAATCACCAAAGGGCAAACAACACCTGCTTTTGAAGCAGCTTTATTCGCAATGCAAGAAGGTGAGCTATCGGAAGAGCCATTGGCGAGTGAGTTTGGCTATCATCTGATTAAGGTGCATAAGCGGATTGAAGGTAAGCAACTGCCGTTTGATGCGGTGAAAAAATGGATTGAAGATTATTTAGAAACGCAAAGCTTTCAAGTGGCGTTTAGTCAATATGTGCAACTATTAGCAGGGCAAGCCAAGATTATTGGTTTTCAGCTGAAACAGACAGATTCGCCATTAGTACAGTAATATGCATGAGAGGTCAATGCTTGCATAAAGAGCAAGCACGGCATGAATATTGTTCCAACGAACCAATATCATTGATGGTAATGCTAGACCCTGATATTGTTATATCTAAACTTTCTTTCAATTTATTCAAAGCGCGTGAAAAAGTTTCAGCCTGCATTCCTAAACGCGAGGCAACCAGCGTTTTACTGTAAGGCAAATGCAGTGTAATCGGTTGCGTTGTATGGGTATCATCGCATAATTTAAGCAAAAAACAGCCAATGCGTTGCGGTGCGGTTTGTAAATCGCGATGTTCTAAATCTAGGTTTCTTTTTTTGAGAATATGTGAGGTGAATTTTAACGCATTTAAGGAAACCTCGTTATTATCATGTGCCTTTTGGCTAAACAGGCTGAGTGGGATTTTAATGATAATGCTATCGCTAATGGTTTGCGCGCCAAAATCATAGATGCTATCTTGATATAATGCGGTGATACCAAAAACATGGTGAATGGTTAAAATATCAACAATCGCCTCGCTGCCATCTAATGTTTGCCGAAATAACTTTGTCCAACCCGCTTTGATGATATAAAAATAGCGCGCCTCATCATGGTGCGAAAATAGAAGCGTGCCTTTTTTATAATGTTTGCTGGTGGCAACTTTTACAAGGTCGGCAATAGCGTCATCATCAATATCATGGAATAATAAAGTGTGTTTCAAATCATCAAAAGTTACCTTATTATCTGGTTTTGTATCATTGGTAGGGGGTAATTGATTCATATAGAAAAGATAAAATATAGCGATGTTATTGTCAAGTTTATTTTATTGACATATAACATAATCTGTTGCATAGATATATCATAGTAAACGTAAATCAAATATGGAGATGGCATGATGAGATTGCAGATACAAAAAAATCTATGTGGCGCAATATGTGGCGCAATAGGTGTGGCGTTATTATTAAGCGGTTGTGGCGGCATTAGCGCGTTCGATGGCATGACTGAAGCATTGCGCGGCGATACCTCCATCAAAGGCGAGGTGATTGGCAAACGTGGCAATGATGCCGATAACGCCCCCAAACGCTACCTCATCATTAATGGCTCATATGCTGATACGCTAGAAGAAAAACATTTGCTACAGCAATCAAACAACCCTTTGACCAAGCTGACTTACGAACGTTTTAATTTTAATAAAACCTATGTGCAGCGCATCTTAAATCAGGCGGGTTGGCAAGAAATATCGCCCGCGGATTTTCTTAAAGATAAGCGCGATGTAACCATTATCACCATGTATGCTACTTCGTGGTTGCATAACAAAGCACCCGATTTACCACCTATTTTAACCCCTGCACAAAAGGTGAAACTTGTTGGCAAGGGACTAGGCAAGGGTATTACAAGTAGCATTCTAACAGGTGGCGAGGGTGATAATCTGCAAGAAGGCGACCCCGCAGTGGCTTATTATTATCTTGTGGTGGGTGCATTCAAAACCACTTATGGCAATGATAAGGCGAAAAAACCGACCGAACTTTATTGGAAAACAACCGCCTTTTTTGACCGCGATGTGATATTTGGCGAAGAGGATAACCGCGAAAATTATATCCGCTACATGCCCGTATTGGCAAAAATGATTGAACCGCATCTTGGCAAAAGCACCAGTGGGCAGAAACAGGTGGAATGGCCCAATAAAGAGATTGCCCAATTTAAGAATGAGCCGGTATTTTATCAAGATTACAAATGTGAATCAGGGATATTCTCGCAAGATTTGAACGAGCTGAAAACAGAGAAAATAGGGCTGTTAGAAAAGTCGAAAAAGAACCTTGAACGCACTGAAAAAACCCAAAAGGGACCAAAATTGTTTGCCAGTTTGTTTGTGCATCAAAAAGCTGATTTGCAACAAGATGTGTGGGATTACGAATATGGCATTGAAACATTATCGGCACTGATACCGCAAAAATGTGGGTGAGGTTTGCCCGCCATTGGTAGTATTGAGTAACAGCAATTTACACCATCGCCAGTGTTAAACACAAGCGGGGGTTGTTAAGGCTTACTCATCCTTTCGTATTGAGTATAGCGGGGGGCATGGGGGGTCATTTTTGGCGATGGGCTCCGTCCTCATCGCCTATAAAATGTCGCACCCCCCATATATATCAATGAATTCGCGCCCCCTTAAATAATAAAGCCCAACTCCGCACCCCCCCCATAAATTAATGTGATGAGGCAGGCACGGTGCTATGTGCTAATTACCCCTCGTCAATATGTAAATATTCTTCACCTAGCATATCAATAATTTTGATAGCGATGATTGCGTTTGGCGATGGCAATTCTAGCTGATAGTTTGCTTTGATAAAGTCTGTTTTCTTTTGCGGTATATCGGATTCATTGCAATTAAAAACCTCACCATTATAGTTATTATCAATCTGCACAATATCAATCTGACTGCGAAAATCTTTGATATGTTCTTGAAAGATTGATATATCCATATTAAGCCGTTTCGCAATGGTGGGTGATAAATAATTACCAATAGTGATGGTGGCTTTATTGCCACTGCGTGTGATTGCTATATCGGCTTCGGCAGGTTCAAATAATATCACCCCATCACTTTGAATATTGCTGATGGTGATTTTATTGATAGGGTGGGTTTTGTTATAGGTAATCAATTCTGTTTCAACTATCACTTCCACCCCTGATGCGATTAAGCGGATATTGCGGGTTTCATCGTTGCGGGTTTCTAATTCGCTTCTTATTGCTTGTATATCTAGCATGTTGCAAGGGCGGTTAAAATCAAGAATTTTTACCAAATCGCCTTTTACCGTGCCATCAAAGAAATTATCGGTTTTTATGCGTTCAATGCCGTATTTTTCTGTAACAATCTGCACGGCTTGGCTTCGTTCCTGAAAATCATAATTATTGATATGGTAATAGCCGAATTTTTTAATCAAGCGTTGCCCTTCGAAATCACCATTTTGGGTATCGATGGTTTTTTGCAACCGTTTGGCAGTGGTTTGAATCGCACCCTTATTAATATCGGATATTATCCATTTGCGCCCTAATTTTTGCGCCACTGCCGCCAATGTGCCAGAACCACCAAAACAATCTAGCACGATAGAATTAGGGTTAGACGAGGCTTTTATGATGCGTTCTAACAAGGCTTCGGGCTTTTGTGTGGGGTATTTAGTTCGTTCGTGTGCGCTTCTGCTAATTATACCTATTTCAAATAAATCAGAAGGTAATTGTCCTCTGGGATGTGCATACCATTTTTTTCCCGTTGCATCAGACGTAAAGTAACCCTGCTCATCTTGTTCGTAACCCTGAAGTTGTTTTTCTGTATAAGGTTCACGCATTTCATCAAGATTAAACAACCAATTATTAGTTTTAGAGTACCAAAAAATTGTATCGTGTTTAGACGAAAATCTTTTTTTCACTGTGCTTGCCCAATTATACTTCCATACAATCTCATTTTGAAAATTTTCTTCACCAAAGACTTCATCTAGCAAGAAGCGCAAATGATGTGATTTATGATAGTCGCAATGGAAATAGATACTGCCTTGTTCCGATAATAATTCACGTAATAATATCAACCGTTCATACATGAATTGCAAATAAGTATCATTCTGCCAAATATCTTGATATTGGGTTTGTTCAATGATATTTTGTTCCTCGCCCCCTATTTTTGTATCTTTTAAGCCGCGCAATTCTACTTTACGCACATAATCGGCTTTGCTATCAAAAGGCGGGTCGATATAGATTAAATCAATCTTACCCCGAAAGCCCTTGCATAATAATGATGATAATATTTCTTTATTATCGCCATGCAATAACAGATGATGCCAATCTTGTTGCAACTTATTGAAAGTAAGCGGGGCGTTATCGGTTGTTGCATCATTATCGGTAAAACCATAAAGCGTTTTTAATTGGGCAGGGTAAGGCTTAACGGCATCAATCGGCTTTTTGCCTACCCATGAAAGCATCGGGCGCCCTTTAACCTTGCTTAAATTTACTTTTTCTTCAGCCATAAATCAATGTTTCAACCTCGCTCATGTTAGGAATGGGGATAGGATTATCACTATATAATATATGATATTTGAATTTATTACCTGCAATATTTTCTATTCTTCTAACCGCCTTTGCTTTGGCTTCAATATCAGCATCTTGGCTATGTTCTTCTTTGCTGGCTTTTATCTCTATAATGATAAATTCACCCGTTTTTTTCAGCACCACAAAATCAGGATAATATTTTCTAAATTTTCCTTGCACATCTTTATACTCAAAGGCAAACTCAGTGTATTTTTCTGATGTTAAACCGCCTGTAAAATAAATATCCCGTATCTCATCAGGCTTGGCATTCAGGCTTTGGCAAATCTGTTTGAAAAAATCTTGTTCGTTGCTAGAATCAAAATGATAGGGGTTGTAATGAAAGCCAAAACCTTCTGGATTGCTGATGTCATTATCAGCAAGCATGATAGGGTTGCTATCCTTTTTATAACGGATAGTATGGCAATAAAAACCATTGGCATCTTTATTAAAAACATCATTGCCCTTCTCATCTTGGGTTTTGATTAACGCTAATGCTTGCACAATTTCTGTTTCAGTGGTTTCAAAATCATTCTGCACATCATCAATCTGTTGGCAAAGCGCAAATAGATGCTTGTTAGGAATATCGCCATCAGGGTAAAGCTTTTGCAACTGATTGAAAATAGGCAAATATTGTAGATGATAACGGCACGCAATATCCGTGGTGGCGGTAAATAAATCTAAACTATTATTGTTTGCCTTTATGGTTTCAATTAACCCTGCTTTGCCTAATATTTCATGGGCAGATTCATCAAGGTTAGGCTGGTAGATGGTTTTATAGATACTATCATCATCGCTATCTTTGATATGAGGCACGGTTAATTGGACATCTGCCCTGTGATGCTTGGTTGTAATGGTTTGCGATATGATATTAATGATTTCTAATTTGGGCGGGTTTGGCTTTTTGATGGTAATAATATAGTCGTCATAGATTTGAGGCTTGTTATTTAAATCACCTAAAGTAGTGCCAAAATTATCTTCTAATTCTTTATCAAGGATTCTTTGGTTCTTGCTTTCAATATAAATGCGAGCGGGCTTGGTATTGCCTGCCACTTGACGCAAGCAACGGGTTGATGCTTGCAACACAAAATTATTTGATGATGAAACCTCGCGAATTAAGGCGGTGGCAAATAGGCTTGGGCAATTCCAACCCTCAGTGCCTTTTTGCACAAGCAAGATAACGCGCTTTTGATTATCAGGATTATTTAAGCTGTTAAATTCAGCTTTTTCTTGCGTGCTAGCATCTTCGGTATTTGATAAAATCAATGATGGTGATATTTGTTTGGTTGCCAATGCGCGTTCTATGATGGCACGGCATTCAGCAAGATGGGCTTTGTTCTTAAAATAAAATGCGATTTTTGCAGGCGCGCCATTGGGTAAAGTATGGTTGCCATATTCATCAAAAAAATTATTGATAACATTTTCAATAACGGTTTCTTCTGATTGGTTAGAAAAATTATAGGTAACAATACTATTTTCAAGCGATTTCAAAATATTATCTTTAATGCCTTGTGTTAAGCCATACCAATAGACAACATCTTTTAATATTTGTTTTTTACTGTAGGGCGTGCCTGTGGTATTCACCACGCAAATAACATTGGTTTCATTGCCAATATAATTGATGGCTTCACGCACGCGCTTTAATTCAGCACCAATTTTATTGCCATAGGTATGATGCGCTTCATCTGAAAAAATGCCGATTGATGGTAGTGATGCAATGCGCTGTAACCGCCGATTGATGGTATATTCCGCTTGCTCTTTTTTTAATCTATCCTGATAATTTGTATCGAATTCAATTTGCAAACCTTGTTTTGTTTTTCTTGGAATGATTTTTTGGGTATTGGTAACAACAATATTATAGCTACTGGCATCAATAAGCCCGCTAATATCTTTTGCACCTACTTGCGGATAAATCAGTTTCATATTGGTCATAAAGGCTTGGTAATCGGTAGGCGGTAGAATTTTATCAAAAGGGGTATCCGATATTTCACGCAAAGATTCTATGATGGTTAAATCGGGCGCGAATATAAGTGCGTTTTTCATGAAAATTTTATCGCCATCATATTCTAGGCTCATGGCAAATTCGGTGGCAATGATAGAAGCAATTAAAATGGTTTTACCCGCGCCCATCGTTAAGGCTAATATATAACTTGCATAGGGCAGGCTTAATGATTCATGCAAAGTATCAAGACGGTGCTTTTTGATAAATTCTTCATCTTGCAAAATAGCCTGTAATGCTTCACCATCTATCAATCTGTTGTTAAGTTCTTGATTATTAGTAATGCCTAATGCTTCGCATAATTCGCTGTTTTTCGGGTAAAAATGCTTATATAAATCAAAAAAGCTAGGGGTATTTAATTTTAACCGCAAATACCAATATATTTCTAATGCTTCAAATTGTGGGGCGCGTAAAAAGCGATAGCCTGTATCTGCATCATAATTATATTCTAAAATATATTTGATGCTAGGGTATTCTTCGCAAACATAGCCTGCGTTGCGCCATTCATTTTTGGCATGGGTTATTTTATCAATTAAATTCATGTGCTGATATAAAGCAATAACCATGCAAGTATTATTGTAAGAACAAAATAAAGGGCGGTGCCTGCCTCAATACATTAATATATGGGGGGTGCGACATTTTATAGGCGATGAGGCAGAAGCCCATCACCAAAAATGACCCCCCATGCCCCCCGCTTACGTTTCAATACTGAAGCCGTATGTGTTGCGCCATACTAAATACACGGGCAGTGAATCCGCTCCGCCGATTCTATCACTTTCTATTTTTCAAAAACGCCAATGCCATATCTTTATGGATAACAATCAAAGCAACCGCAGAAGCCCAAACACCACAAGCAAGTATAAATAAAACACCCTTATCGTCTAATACATCAACGCCTAATGGTGTGCAAAGATGAAAGAAAATCGCACCCGATATAATCCCCACAGCCATCAAAGCCCCTAAAGGGATACATATTTTAAATCGTGAGAATAAGCCCGTAAGCAGACATGCTGATGCCAATAATTCGGCAGTGCCAATAACATAGGCATTGAAAATACCGGGCGGTAAAAATAGACCGCTGATGCCAAAGCTATCTTCAGCCCAAGCATCAAGCGTTCCAAAAATATGAATTGTTTCAACAGAAGCCGTGTATTTAAAAAATAGCGACTGCACAAAAACAAAGCTAATGTATAAAATTAAAATTGTAACAATATTTTTTTTATGTAAAATATCTTTAATCGCCATACCACACACTCTTTCGCACCTAATTATAAATTGCTCATTATATTTTAATATAACCAGTCTTCGATAAGATAACAAGCTAATTTTTTATGGAGCGTTCATAATATTAAGGGGAGCGCGAATTCGCTTCTCAATCATATAACTTCCATTTTTCGCTTCATATGCATATCTATGTAATAATGATAATATTTTGTAAAAAGTAAAAGAATATAAATTTGTGTGCAATATCCTAAATGAATAATATGATTAGAACAAAGATTTTTATCACTAATATTAAAATGATGAGATGAATGTTCACCCAAATGAAAATATATATCATTGGTGAATAAATTTTTTGTATCCCAGCATCTATCGCTCATTTTTTCATTATTGAGACTATAATGCTGAACATAGTTGATGGTGTAATAGCTGCCATATGTTATTAAACTGGTTAATGCGATAAGCAGTAATAAATTAAAATCATCAATCATAAATAGGCAAATATAATAAATGCTAAATAATATCATTTGGATGATAAATTTTTTAGGCGAAGCCATTTTTAAACGTTTGAATAAAAACACAGAATGATAAAATATATAGCGAAAACAATGTTCTTTTTCTTTTGCTACTAATTTATCATTGTTTTTTATTAAAGTTTGATGATGAATATTATGGGTTTCCTTAAAGAAAAAATAAAATGGAATGATTGATATAACATAATATAAGATATTGATAATATGATTGCCTTTGGTTTTGGTGCTAATATCATCAAGCTCGTGCAGAAATACGAAACTGAAAATAAGAGGAAAAACGCCAAGAGCAAGTAGGTGAAAAATTTCCACAATACCATCTATGTTAAAAATAGAATAATATAGATAAACCGTATAAAAAACTATTAATGATAGTATCGTTATGATTAAAATGGGAATATTGTAATTTTTACGCACAACATCAAGCCCATTTGCCAAGCTTTCTATATATATAAGCCACAATGTATGTGCTAAAAAAACATATATACCATATTGCACATAGTCAAAGAAAATGAGCGATGAAAAAAGATTGATAATAATAAACGGGTATAGCTGAAAAACATTGATGCGCGATAAATATATCATAAAAGTTTTCTGTATTAGAATGCTCTCACCGACTATTTTTGCTATTTTATAAAGCAATAGATTCTCTAAACTTGTTTTTTTAAGAGCATTAAACCATGTATGTTTGATAATGAAAACGGTAACCATACAGGCATAGCGGTTATATGTAAGAACAAGCGATGGCAAAAAAACCAAATATCTGTAGCCAATAATCGCCTCAGCTTCAGCTGATAAATATATATTTCTTTCATATTCAAACTGAGCTTCTGAAAAAAATTTATAGTCATATAATATTCTGCATAATGTGATCGTTTTGCTGTTTTTCACATAATCATTTGCTGGGATAGTATTAATTCTGTATGGCAATATTATCCTTATCAGACCGCAAGTTAAAAACAAAAATGTGCAATATGTTAACCATGTTGGTAATAATATGACAACTAACACAAATGCTATGATATTTTTTATTAAATTTACCATGCTGGCTACCTTAAACACTTAATTGAAGTAATATTCATTTTTTTGTTGTATAATATTTTTGATTTACAATATACAGTGCAATTAAGGTTATTCACATATTTATGTGATGCTCACCCCAGCACCAATTCTGCCAGTTTCTCACCGATCATTATCGCGGGGGCGTTGGTATTGCCTGAAACTATCATCGGCATGATTGAACAATCGGCGACGCGCAGATTTTGCACCCCATGCACCCGCAATTTATCATCAACCACCGCCATCTTATCCTTGCCCATCTTGCATGTGCCAGTGGGGTGATAAATAGAAGCCGTGTTGTTGCGTATCCATTCAAGCGTGCCTGCATTATCATCTAGCCCAAGATTCGCATCGGGGCGAAATTCTTCAAAAATATTATCTTTCAGCGGTTGCGTGCGGGCAATGCGGCGCGCAATTTTCACACCCTCAACCAGCGTGTTTCGGTCGGTTTCGGTTGCCAGATAATTCGGGTGAATTTCGGGGTAAATATCAGGATTATCCGACACTAATTTGATACTCCCCCTGCTTTCAGGGCGCAACTGACACACCGACATGGTAAAAGCAGAGAACGGATGCACCCCCTCGCCCGGACTATCAGCCGACCAAGGCTGCACATGAAACTGAATATCAGGCGTGAGCATATATTTGTTGGTGCGCATAAAGCCAACCGCCAAACTTGCCGCCATCGTCATCGGACCTGTGCGGCTCAAGATATATTGCAAGCCGATTTTCATCTTGCCAAAGGCTGAGCGCACCTCGTCATTTAGAGTAGCACCATTACATTTAAACACCAAACGCGCTTGTAGATGGTCTTGCAAATTCTTACCAACGCCCTCCAAATCTTTGATAACTGGAATATTCTGCGCGCGCAATTCATCAGCCGCACCAATGCCAGAATGCATCAACAAATGCGGAGAGCCAATCGCGCCTGCGGAAACGATGACTTCTTTGCTTGCCAAGATTGTCTGCATCTTGCCCGCTTTATCTTTATATATCACTCCTTTGGCGATGTTATCCTCAATGATGATTTTTTGGGTATTGGCACGGGTGATGATGGATAGGTTTTTGCGATGCTTAACGGGATTCAAAAACGCCACCGCCGCCGAGCAACGTTTGCCATTTTTGGTGGTGAGCTGAAAGTAACTCACCCCTTCTTGGGTTTTGCCATTATAATCGGGATTGTAGGGATAGCCTGCCTCTTGTGCCGCCTCAACCCACATATCGCAGATTTCGCGGGTGATGCGCGTGTTAGAAACGCTTAATTCGCCCTTATCGCTGTGGAATTCATCTGCGCCACGCTCTTGATTTTCTGATTTTTTGAACAAGGGCAGAACATCGTCCCAGCCCCAACCTTGATTGCCCATCTGCCGCCAACCATCGTAATCTTCTTGCTGTCCGCGCACATAAAGCAAGCCATTAAGCGATGATGAACCACCTAAAACTTTGCCTCTTGGCCATTCAATTTGTCGCTGATTGATACCCGCATCAGCTTGCGTGCGGTAACACCAATCAACCGATGGGTTATGCATGGTTTTGAAATAACCCACAGGAATATGGATCCATGGGTTACTATCTTTACCGCCTGCTTCTAGCAATGTTACTTTATTTTTGGGGTTGGCAGAAAGGCGGTTGGCAATCACGCAACCTGCTGAACCTGCGCCAATCACCAGATAATCGGTGTGAATAAGTGCGTTATTTTGTAAGGTTTTCATCAATATCTTCCTTATGCTCATCATATTTTTTCAAAAGAATAAACAAAATATTTATTTTTTTACTTGCAAAGTAAACATATTATAAATATTATGATACTGCAAGTTTTAAATAACGAAGTAACTATTTTGCGGATATTGTTAAAAACTTGTGATGCTACTATGTAATTCAATAAGGAGGTTAGCATGACAATTTCAGATAAACTGAGTAATATATCGCGTAGGGATTTATTCAAACTGTCGAGTCAGTTTGGTATGTCTTCTGTGCTTTTTGGTGCGGGTGCGGTAACAGGTGTTGTTACAATGCCTAAATTGGCACAAGCGGTTGAATCAACCTACAAAAAAAGATATGGCAAAAAAGCCAAACATACAATCAAATTGGGTGCGGCGGGTTTTAATCAGCGCAACCTATTGATTGAACGTGCAGGCGTATTAGAATTTGCCCGTGATTTAGAATCACGCACCGATGGCGAAATTATCGTCGAATTTATTGGTAATAACCAAATTTGCGGTCAGCTAAATTGTGTTGAAAAAACACAGTTGGGTGTGGTAGATGCTTATGCGGCTTCTACGCAAAACTCTGCTGGTGGTGCGCCTTATCTTAATGTGCTAGATTATGCTTATATGTTCCCTAGCCGTGCATCGCAATATCACTTCTTCTATTCCCCACAATCAGTAAAATTATTACGCGACCCGTTTGAGAAGCGTCATGGTTTGAAATTCTTGTTCACCCATTGCGAATTGCGTGGCATTCAGCTTGGGCAGTCTTTTGCTAAAAAGCCTCTGGTTACCAAGATTGATGATTTGTTCGGCACTAAAAACCGTGTAACTGGCACGCAATTAGGGCGTATTGCAATGCAACTTCTTAAATTGAATCCTGTGCCTGTGGCTTGGGAAGAAACATTAGATGGCTTGAAACAAGGCTTGATTGATGGTGCTGAAACATGGGCTTCGGCTGTGGCTTATGCCAATATGGCGCCTGTGGTAACGCAATCGGTTGATCTAAAATTCTTCTGTGGCACCGAGCATACGGCTATGTCTGCCAAAGTGTTTGATAAATTCAGCGGTAGCTTACAAGATGCCGTGATGGAATCAGCGTATTTCACGCAAGTTCATGTTCAAGCAGCGAATGAAGCGGCTTTGGTGAATACGGTTGGCTTTAGCACACCACAATTACCAAATACGATTTTCGCGAAAGAAAATGTGCGTGTGGCATCACTTTCTGATAAGGAAATCAGGAAAGCTGAGCAATTATGTTCGCCTGAATTCCAACCTAAAGCGTGGGCGAAATGGCGCGACCGCTTAAATGGCTGGTCTGGCGGTCAAGATACTTATAAAGATATTTATAATATCGCACGCGAGATTCCAAAAGATACATTGGCTGAAAATGTTGAGCCACGTAGATGGTGGAAAAGTTAATCATTCGTGATTAATGAATAAAGCATCAATATGGGGTATAGAATTTTGAATTTTATACCCCATATTTGCTTAATCCATACTGATAATAAAATGAATTTTACTTGAGGGAATAGGAAAATAAAGTGTTTATAACTGATATACCATCTTTGATTGCGTCGTTTTTTTCGGGCGATATTTTTACCGTGAAAGATGCTCTGCAAAGCCCGGCAATTTGGACGGTTACACTGATTTCGTTGCTGGCAGTCTCGTTTGGATTGCGAAATATTTACCGCAAATATACTTTGCTTGAGCGTCATTTGGAACGCTATATTATGATTATCTCGTATCTCTCAATCGGTGCTATTATTTTCGTAGAAGTGTTTCGGCGTTTCGCGTTAAATGTGCAAGCGCCATGGTCAACCACCTTGCCGCCTTATTTATTCCTGATTATGGCATGGTTTGGTTGTAGCTATAATGTTAAGCTACGCACCCATCTGGCATTTGCCGAAGTGCGGAGCAATTTACCACGCCATTTGCAATATGCGCTATTATGGATGGATGGTCTGTTATGGATAGGTTTTTCGTGGGTTGTGGTTACCACCTCAACCAGAGTTGTTGTCAATTCAATTACCAATTTCCAAATCTTGCTAGGCACTGATAGTGTGATGCAATGGTGGTTTCTTATCGCGATACCGCTTGCGTTCATCTGTTTGGTGGCGCGGGTGCTTGAAAATTTAACAGTTGATATGAAGAATTATCGTTCGGGCGAGGTGCTGATTAAGCAAATCGCCATCGGTAGTGGAGAGTAATATGTCAGATAGTTTTTGGATAATCTTAATCTCGTTAAGCGTAACGGGTTTATTTACATTAGGCACGCCAGTATTTTTGGTGATTGGCTATTGGGTGATTGGCATGTCGTTCGTGCTTGGGCTATCGCTGGATAATATCGGCACGGCAATGGGCGATATATTCTCAGATGGGTTTGCCTTGCTGGCAATGCCGTTATTTATTCTAACGGGTGATTTGATTAACCGTTCGGGCATCGCCAGAAGATTGAGCGATTTCGCCTATTCCTGTTTGGGCTGGTTACGTGGCGGTTTGGCGATGGCATCTTTGGGTGCGTGCGGTTTGTTCGCGGCGATTTCGGGTTCTAATTCGGCAACCACTGCCACCATTGGTTCTATGTTGCACCCTGAAATGGTGAAGGGCGGTTATAACGAACGTTTTTCAGCCGCAACTGCGGCCGCAGGTGGCACGGTGGGGATTATTATCCCGCCGTCGATTATTTTTATCGTCTATGGTTTCTTGCTGAATCTGCCGATTTCCGACCTGTTTGTTGCGGGCATTATCCCGGGCATGTTGATGGTGTTTGGCATGATGTTGGTGGCGTTTATTATCTGCACGCGCAATGGCTGGGGGCATCTGATTAGCTTTGATATGCGACGCATTGTTAAAACCGCGCTTGGCGGTTGGCTTGGCTTTGCGGCGATTGCTTTGGTGTTGTGGGGTATTTATACCGGTAAATTCTCACCGACAGAGGCGGCGGGCGTTACGGTTGGTTTCTGTGTGATTGTTGGGTTTGTATGCGCGATTTTGCACCGCTATATTGGCGATAGAGACCACAAAGCGATTGACCAAAAATCTTATCGCGAGATGCTGGTGGTTGAAGGTTTCGGACCAAAAGAATTGCCATCTATCACCATGCGTTCGGCGCAAATTACGGGCATATTGGCACCGCTGATTGCGATTTCGGTGGTGATGCAACAGATACTTTCGGTGCTAGGCGCGCAAGAAACGATTGGTAATTTTATCCTCTCCACAGGCGGCGGCTATTATACGGTGTTGTTCACGGCAATGTTCGTGATTTTCATATCGGGTATGGTGCTTGAAAGCCTGCCCGTAACGATTATTTTGGCACCGATATTGGCGCCGATTGCTCATTCGGTTGGGGTTGAACCCGTGCAGTTTGCAGTGATATTCTTGGTAGGGGCATCGATTGGGTTTATCACGCCGCCTTACGGGCTGAATCTGTATGTGGCTTCGGGGGTAACGGGCGTGCCATACTTTAAGCTGCTGCGGTATATATTCCCATATTTGGGCGCGCTGATACTGGCATGGTTCATCACGGCATTAGTGCCTGAGCTCTCTACGCTGTTACTGCCCGAACGGGGGTAAAGGCATTAATATCCGCTAGAATTGAGTATCTAGCGATACTCACCGCCTGCGTATTGAAATACAGCGGGGGGATTTTAAGGGTGAGGTTTGCCCGCCATTGGTAACAAGGGCAAACCGAAAGCGGCAAGAGGCGTCTGCTTGGCAAATTGTCCAACGGACAAAAATTTGACAAGCGCGCATCGAGAAGCCAGCCCGCAACCCCCTTAAATAATAAAACCAACTCCGCAAAGCCCCCATATAATAATGTATCGTAAAACTCACCCCTCTTTATCAGTTTTTTTACTACCTGAATTAAATTTTATCCATGCTTCCCAATCAATTTCACCGTTTTCTTTGCAATATAATGATGAAAATTCCATTGTAAACCTATTAATAACCTTTGAGTATGATTGTTCAAATTCATCGTTTCTCTGTTTTGCTTGATGTCCTAACGGTTCAATAATATCAGTATATAAATCGCTTTCACCCGATATAAATTCCCAAAAATCTTGACCGCAATATTTAAAATAACCTTCTTTATCAGGATTATTTTCAATGCCATAACAGCACCCATTAATAGCAACATCAGTAATATTAGAATTGCTTGTTCGCAACGTTTTAGCAGCAGATGTAAAATGATTTCTCATTTTTGCTATTTGTGAGGAATTACCCCAATTCGGTCCAGACTTTATAGCTACCAAATAACGCTTACCACCCCTATCAAATTCAAGGTCAATGCCTTGCGCGGTTGACTTCCAACCACCAGATGTTTTTTCGCTAATAAAGATAACCAAACCTTCTAGCCAATTTCCAAATATCGTTTCTTCATTCGATGATAGATGAGCATCAACTAATTTTCTTACAAACATTTCAGCAGTTAGGATATTTTTTGCTCTAAATAAATACGGATTTTTTCTTTTCAATAATTCTGATAATTTTAATTTATTGATATTATCAATTCTTGCTTGGTGAAAAGCCCCTATATTTTTCTCAACATATTCCGATACGTCGTTTATGTTCAATTTGTTCATTATCTCTGCCTATCATTAATTTATCTTTAACAGCATCACAATATTCTTCTACAATATCTATGCCGATGGCATTCCTACCCATTCTTACAGCAACGGATAATGTTGTGCCAGAGCCCATAAAGGGGTCTAATACGATGTCATTTTCTTTTGTAAAAAGTTTTATAAACCATTCAGGCAAAGCTTCAGGAAAAGCCGCACTATGATTTTTATTATTGCATTCAGTAGCAAGATGCAAAACATTGGTTGGGTATGCTTTATCTCTATCTAACCAATGCGATATATTCTTGCCAAAATTGCTTCCTGCTTTTGAAATATCGCGTATCTTATCGGTTTCAGATAGATTATTGAGTCTTCTTTTTGCCCAATCGCCCATCGGCACCATAACTTCTTCTTGATACATTTGAAATTTTTTATTTTTATTAAATTGCAAAAGCCGTTCCCACGAATCTCTAAATCTGTTGGGCCATTTACCGGGATAACTATTTTTTTTATGCCACATAAATTCTTCTGTCCATAGCCAGCCTTGCTTTCTCATGGCCAAAATTAATTCAAGCACATAAGTGCTTCTTTCGCCATTAACAACTTTTTCTTTGATATTTAAAATGAAAGTTCCATCTGGTTTCAACACACGTAATAACTCGGCTGATATTGGTAAAAACCACTCAACATAATTTTCAGGCTTTACCCCACCATAGGTTTCTTTTCTTTGGTCAGCATAGGGTGGTGAGGTTACAATCAGGTCAACAGAATTATCGGCAATAAGTTGTAATTTATCCTGACAATCACCTTGATATATATTCACATCCATATTATTATCCAAAAAACATTATCTTTTTACCAGTTACTAGCATAAAGACGGTGTGTTTTGCAAGACATTAATATATGGGGGGCTTTGCGACTTGGCTTCTCGGTCGCGAGGCATAAGCCCGCTCCCTTGCCACATTCGGTTTGCCCTTGTACCAATGGCGGGCAAACCTCACCTATACCCCCCACCGCTGTGCTTAACACTCAATAAGGAGCAACCCTTGATAATCCCCCCGCAGTACCAAATACTAGCGGAGGAGTGAGTCTCGATTGCATTTCACGTCAGCAGCGCGTCAGTCATAATTTCCACGATGAATGGTTTATCAGATGCTAAGCCTTGCTTGAATGCGTCATCTAAATCTTTCTCGTCAGTTACCCGCACGCCATCACCGCCGCATAATTTGGCATATTCAGCAAAATTCGGATTTTGCAAACTTGTCTGCCATACCTGCCATTCGCCATCGCGTTGCTCTTTAGAGATTTTGCCCAACTCGCCATTATGCAACAAGATAAGCGTGATATTCATGCCATACTTAACCGCTGTGGTGAAATCCGCCAGATACTGCCCAAAACCGCCATCGCCTGCAACCGCAACCACTTTACGCTTCTGCCCATCATCACGCACTGCCGCCCACGCGCCCATCGCCGCAGGAAAACCAAAACCAATCGAGCCCAAATAACCCGACATAATCACGCTCTGATTGCCCTTGCACTCAAAATATCGCCCGAATGAATAGGTGTTATTGCCAACATCTACACTTACCACCGCATTTTCAGGCACGTATGGCGAAAGCTTGGCAAATAACACGGCTGAATTAATACCTTTGCCGTTATTTTCTTGGCTGCGCGTTTGTTTTTCAACCCGCCAATTTTTCCATAATTTCGCCAGTTTATCGCGCTGATTATCGCAAGCCACATCACCTATTTCAGCCATCATCATATCGGCAGTGGTGGCAATATCGCCCCAAATCGCCTCGTCAACAGCGTGGAATTTACCCAGCGCCATGCGGTCAAAATCAACCTGAATAATCGCGCGGTTTTTATCAATGCCCGTATGTTTGGAAAATGATGCGCCAAACACAATCAGCAAATCAGAATCCGACATCAATTCACTGGCAACGGGCGTGCCACTTGCCCCTAACACACTGCCACCTAGCGGATGGCTATCGGCTATCAGCCCCTTACCCTTAAAGGTGGTGATAATGGGCGCGTTCAATTTTTCTGCCAATGCCAGCACATTATCCATGCCTTGCGTCGCGCCATAACCCACAATAATCAGCGGGCGTTTTGCACGGGCAATGCGGTAACATGCCATAGCGACATCTTGCTTGGGCGGGGTGATATTGACACTGCTGATACGCCCTTGCGGACGCGCAGGCCCTATATCGGCAACATCTTGCACCTGAATTTCATCAGGGAAAATCAGAGTTGCCACATCGCGATTGATAATTGCCGTTTTGCAAGCGAGGGCGGCAAGCTCAGCATGGTTGCTATCGGATAACACAGTATGGCACGAACTAGATACCGCCTGAAACGCCGATGCTGTATCAATTTCTTGGAATGCGCCAGCCCCTGTAACTTGCGAATCCACTTGCCCTGCAAGCGCAATCACGGGCGCGCGATCCATTTTGGCATCCCATAAGCCCGTTAGCAAATTGGTTGCGCCCGGTCCAGCAATCGCAAGGCAGGCGGCAGGTGCGTTTTTCACTTTGGCATAGCCAGAACAAGCAAAGGCGGCAACGGCTTCGTGGCGGATACCGAAAAAGCGCATCTTGCCTTTTTGTTCTTGCACGCGCACGGCTTCGGCAACGCCTAAATTGGAATGCCCCACCATGCCAAACACGGTATCCACGCCAAATTCTACCAATGTTTCCATCATTAAATGGCTTACAGTCCAGTCGGAACGTTTGGGCGCGGGCATTAATGCCAATAATGCGCCATTTTCTTCTTTCAGCGTGATGGTATCAACCGAATGGTCGTTACCCACGCCTTTACCGCTTTTTAGGTCAAACTTAAAGCCATGCCATGGGCAACGGATTTTGCCCTCGCATACTTCGCCATCGCCTAATGGGCCGCCCTGATGCGGACAGCGGGCATCAACTGCAAAGAAACCCTTATCGGTTTTGGTAACGGCAATGCGCTTATTTTGCAACTGCACCACTTTAATCGCGTCTTGTTTGAAATCAGCAATTTTGGCAATTTCTAGCCATTCTTCTTGGCTATCACCTGCATCGCGGTTGGCTTTGGCAATGGTAATATCTTCGTTATCCTTAAAGCCTGCATACCAATGTGAGCCATCACAAAATGGCTTATTGCGCGATTGCCCACAGCGACATAATGCGTAATGGTCGGGGCTTTTTCCTTTAGGCGTATTATCTTCGGCATTTTCTAATGCGAGCGGAATGTTGCCACGCACCAAAAAGGGTCCATCGCGTGAGACTTGAATATGGGTGGTATCTTCGAAATATTGGTGATGGGTTTTGTCGCCAAACGCATAAGAAAGCGCACCTGACGGGCATTTTTTGATGGTATCGATAATCTCTTGTGGCGGGGCGGCATCAGCATCTGACCATTGTTTTTCGCTCCACACTTTGCTAAGTTCGGTGGTGCAAACGCCTGCATGGGCGCATAACCCACGATTATCTAAAATGCTGATTTCCTTACCATCATAGCGGTCTAGCGCATCTGGTGTGCGGTCTGCTTGTTTGGCGTCATCAAAGCCCGTGCTGTTATGGGTGCCATCGCAAAATGGCTTGTTTTTGGAATAGCCGCAACGGCAGAGTGAGAGTTTCTCGCGGGTTTTAATGGTTTCGCCGCGCGAATTTCTGAAATCATCAAGCCCCGAAACCGTTATAGGTCCATTTTTGATGAATGATATTTTAGGATTTTTTTGTGACATAATTGCCCCCTATTGCTATTGACCTCTATTATGATTGCTATTTATCACTATGCGTGTTATTGGATAAAATTGCAAGAGATTTTACAATATTTTAAGGAGGCAATCATGCTAACGGACGGTACTATTCCACCAAAGATGAAAGCGATTCTATTATCAGGCTATGGCGGTTTTGATAAGATGCACTATGCCGATACCGAAATCCCGCAATTACAGGGCAACGAGGTATTGGTGAAGGTGAAAGCCTGCGGGTTAAATAATACCGATATTAACACCAGAGTCGGCTGGTATTCTAAATCGGTGAGTGGCGCGACTGATGATTCGCAAATCGGTGAAAGCAGTGAAGATGGGGCATGGGGTGGTTCATCGCTTGATTTTCCGCATATTCAAGGCGCGGATGTGTGCGGTATTGTGGTGGCAGTGATGCGCGAGAGTGAACGCTATTTGCTGGGCAAACGCGTGCTGATTGATACATGGATGCGGAATTGGGATGTGCCAATGGATAGGTGGCAATGCGGTTATTTTGGCTCGGAATGTAAGGGCGGTTTTGCCGAATATACCAAAGCAGCATCACAGCAAATCCATCTGATAGAAAGCGATTATACCGATTGCGAACTTGCAACTTTCCCCACAGCCTACGCCACAGCTGAAAATATGTTGGCACGCGCCAATGTGAAAGCAGGAAAAGTGGTGCTGATAACAGGCGCATCGGGCGGGGTTGGCTCGGCATTGATTCAGCTTGCCAAAAGGCGCGGTGCAATAACGGTGGCACTCTGTAGCGATGCGAAGCAGGCGATATTGCGCGATGCGGTTGCGCCCGATGTGATACTGCCCCGTAATCTTAGGTTTGATGATTTAACGCAGAAATTGAAGGATAGCATTGGGCGCGAGAAAGTAGATGTGGTCGCTGATATTGTGGGCGGTGATTATTTCAGCACGTTATTAGAGGTGATTGACCGTGGCGGTTATTACACTTGTTCGGGCGCGATTGCAGGACCGATCGTATCGCTGGATTTACGCAGTTTTTATCTGAATGATATTACGTTTACGGGTGCAACTGTTACCACACCCAATGTTTTTGGTGATATTGTCAGCTATATCGAGCGCAAGGAAATCAAGCCATTATTGGCAGAGACTTATCCGCTAGAACAGTTGCAGCAAGCACAAGAAGCGTTTTTGGCAAAACAGCATATGGGTAATATTGTTGTGACATGTTGTGATGAGGATAGCGAGATATAACTTGACTATTATGTGATATTGTTTAAGATGCAGGATATTTTGTTATTTTAGGATTAAAATGTGAATAAATATTTTTATATCATCATTTTGGTTACCACCCTTATTGTAAGCGGTTGTAGCACACAGCGTGGTGGCAGTGGCGTTGTTAGCTCTGGCGTTGTCAGTGATGATGTTTTTATCGCCGATAGTATCAAAAAGATTGAGACCGATGAGGCGCTTCGTCAAGAAACTCATGCTCCGTATGCATCATTCACTGAAGCAACAGCCGATACCGATAATACAGACCCTAAAATATTCACTCTACAAGGATTGGCGGTGCAAGGCGACGAGACGACCAATTACACTGGCAGTGGTGCATTGGGTTGGTCGCAAGATGGTGAGACTATCATCAATGTTGCCACAATCGCATTCCCTGCTGTAACGCTCACTTTTGATGGTGAAGGCAATATATCGGGAGTAAAGGCTTATTTTGCTAATAGAACCTATGATATTGAACGTGATGATGGCAATTCTCCGATGCAGGTGAGCGCAACAAATATTGATAGTGGCGCGCAAAGCGATGCGACGATTGCCAAACTTACCGTCGATAGAGAGCAGAGTTTTGGCTTTGCGTCAAATTATATGGTGCATATTGGCTGGAATCTTGAACGAACGCAAGGCGATGCCAACCAATTGGTGGCGCTTGGTAGTGGTAAAGATAGGTCATATAGCATCAATGGCAATATGATAGCGGGTATTGAAACAGAATATGCTTCTATCCCTGATTATGATACGGCAAGTTTTATTGGCAAAGGGCGCGGGTTTTACACGCATGTTAGTGATGATATCGATAGCTATGCCACCATCTTTGATGTTACCACAGATGTTAATTTTGTTAATAGAACAATTTCTATCAATAGCGCCAAAACAATGCAATGTAGCGATAAAAACAAGATTGGCAGCTGCACCACTGGCATGAGTTTTCTTGATTTTAGCACGCAAGGAAAATATAGTTACGTTATAGCTGATGAGTCTGTTTTTGCGGGCGTTGTTTCACTGAAAGACGCTCCTTCTTTTTTAGGCACGATTGATGTAAGGTTCTACGGTGGCAACGCGCAGGAATTGGGCGGTATCTTTGCGATGCGTGATGAAACGGGTGCTTATTATTATGGCGCATTCGGTGGTGAGCGTGATGGCATTACGGTGCCATCTGTGTTTCATAACAGGTTGGTTGATGAAGAGGTGAGTGGTGATAATGTTACAGTGATTACCAATGCTATTGCAGGTAATGGTTCGCACGGTTCGCTTACCGATGCGGCTGATGCGGGTGATGCGGTTAATAGCAATATGTTCACAGTGAAGGCTTTATCGGTTTACATAGATGATAATATTGATTACACGCGGACGCCAAATCGGACTTGGGATAAGGCTGATAAAGCGCGAGTGGTTGGTCTTACAAGAGCGAGCGGCTCTGCGGTATCTCTCACTTTTGATGGTAGCAGTGATATAGATGCAACTCTTTATTTGAATGATATTTATACAGGCAAGGCTGATAGAAGCACGGTTTTCGGATTGGTTGATGATAAAGGCACTGAAAGTGAAGATGATGATGAAATAGTTGCTTCTAACTATATGGCTTATATCAGTTGGAATGCGAGACGCAAATATGACAATTTTGACAATGCCAGCCCTAACTTAACTGATAAAGATTATACGATTGGTGGCGTGACATTGGCGGGTATTGAAACCGCAGATTCGAATATTCCATTATCTGAAACTCTTGATTTTACAGGCAACGGACGTGGCACTTATGGCAGTTATGATGCAGATAATGTTCTTGTAGAAAGCTATGATGCGGTGTTTGATGTAACCGCAACAGTTAATTTCGAAGATAAAAATGTCAGGATTATCAGCCTTAACAGCTGTAAAGTGGTTGTCAATCCCAAATGCGACGCGAATGGTATTGATAGGCAGAGCCAGCTTAATTTTAGCACGCAGGTGATGCTTTATAATGACCAAAATAATATCAGCGGTGATGTAACCAGTAATGATGATGTTCTAGCAGGCACGGTTGATGCAAGGTTCTATGGTAATTATGCGGCAGAATTGGGTGGCACATTTGCGCTTGTTAATAATGAGGGTAAAAGCCATTATTATGGGGTGTTTGGTGCGAAACGTGGTTATTTTATCTCTAGCGAAACAGTTGAAACAAAAGTTGCAGGCACGCCCGCAGAAAACTTTAAAGGTCTAACAGTGTTTACGGATAGCAATCGCGTTGTTAGCGGGGTCGGCAAAACGGATATTGCCCTTAAAACCACTGCTGTTGAAATCATAAATAATAGTGCTGATAAAACAATTATCAACAATCGAATAACGGGCGCAGTGGTTCAGTTTGATTATGATGCTGATGGTAATGTTGCCGATAATGGTTTAAGATTGTATTTTGCTGATAAAAAATATAGAATTAGCGATGGTTCGCCTGCTGTTGATGGCACTGGTGATGCGCCTGATGAATTTGGGTTAAGCCGCTCTTCAGATGATTTCGGCTTTGAGGTAGCTTATATGGCACGGGTGCTTTGGGATGTGAATCAGCTTGATTACAAAAGCTATGGTTATGCGATGACGGGCTTTGAAACTGATAGTCTCGCGATTCCTAGCAGTGGTTTTGCCAGTTTTACGGGCAGAGGCGCAGGGCAATATTATTCTGTTACCGATAGCATCAATGTTTGGTTTAATACAAAAGCTGATGTTAATTTTACCAATCGCACTATCAAACTAACCAGCGACACAACATGCAGTTCTAACGTTGCGACGAATTGCGCGCAAACAAACTATCAGCAGTTTGCCCTTAATTTTACGAGCAATTTAAGCTATGATGCGGGTGAAGAAACTCTCACTGGCACGATTCTTAGTGCAGGTGATGATAGCGTCAGCAACTCAAGATTAACAGGCACAGCGCAAGCCAGATTTTACGGGGCGAAGTTACAAGAATTTGGTGGCACATTTAACATGGCACTTAATGGCAAGTCAGGCTATGTTGGCTGGTTCGGGGGCGAGCGCGACTATCTCATCTCTACTGAAACGCTTGCAACCATTCATACTGAAACGCCAGAAACATTTAATAAGCATGAATTAACAAGCTTTAATGATGATGCCCGCAAAGGCAATGGTGCAGGCACAACGGGTAATGCGTTCGCCATAGATAATGCGGTGCTAATAACTAGAAATACCAATGATAGCACAATCACCAATAACATCATCAATGGTGCAGTCGCTGAATTTGATTATGCTGATAATGGCGATTTTAATGAGTTAAGATATTATTATGCAAATAAGAAATATCAAACAGGAAGTGATAGCACTAAGTTGGGTGTTTCTGTGTATGATGATACCCCTATTTCTGACGGTGCTGATATGCCTAAGCAGTTCCATATAACCAGACAGTCCTTTTATTTTGGCTTTACTTCTACCTATATGGCAGAGATTCAGTGGCGTTTGGATCAGGATGGTTATAATAGCTACGGCTATGGCATTATGGGTTTTGCAACAGATTTGACCTCTATTTCTACCACTGCCACTGCTGTTAACTTCACTGGCAGAGGGCGCGGGCAATATTATACTTCTACTGCTAGTGATAGTAATTATCTTGTCTATGGTATAACCGCCAATGTTAATTTTGCCACCCGCAATGTAACCCTAACAGGCACCCATGAGGATACCGCCTATGATTACCTTGATTTTACTGGCAATTTAAGCTATGAAGCGGATACCAATGTCCTTACTGGCACTGATTGGGAAACCACAGGCGATACGCTTGATGTTACTAAAGCAAAATTATTCGGAGGGGCAGATGCCAAATTTTATGGGCCTTTATTGCAAGAATTAGGTGGCACATTCAGCCTAACCAATGAAACTGCGGGCTATGTCGGCTATTTCGGGGCACAGCGGCAGACCTATCTCGCCTTTAATGAAGCAGTAGTTGAAACCACCTATGTTGGAACGCCAGAAACATTTAATGCGAATAATCTAACAAGCTTTACGGGTGATGACCGCAAAGGCACAAGCAATAATGTTCTCGCAATAGATAATGCTGTTTCGCTAACGAAACACAAAACTGATAAAACAATCACCTATCGCAAAATAACGGGTGCAGTGACTGAGTTTGATTATCAATCAAATGGTGCGTTTGCTGAAAATGGGTTAAGACTATATTTTGCTGATAAAAAATATAGCGTAACTACTCCTGATGATAATGATCAGGATTATGCTGGTGATAATACCCCCGATAGAGGCGGTATTGATACAAAACCCGGTTATTTTGGGCTAACCAAAGAGAGTCGCCATTTCCGCTTTGCGCCGAATTATATGGTATGGGTTTATTGGGTGCTGAACGAGGATGATTATATTGAGCGCGGTTTTACCACCACTGGTTATGAAACAGCGGGCGTTGCTATCCCAAGCCCTACCAGTAATATTATTTTCAAGGGTGAGGGGCATGCACAATATTATTCTGAGAATTTTGATGAATATTTTGAATTTGGCATCACCGCGAATGTTAATTTTGCTACCCGTAATGTAACCCTCACCAGTAGTGGCACATGTATTCATAGAAGTGACCCTAATAATGTTTGCGTATCAGGTGAAGCGCGACCTGCGCTTGATTTCACGGGTAATTTAAGCTATGTGGCAGGTGAGAATATTCTCACTGGCACGATTGAAACCGCTGGTGATGATTTAAATTTTGATGCGCTTGATGGCACAGAATTAACAGGCACAGCCGATGCCAGATTTTACGGTGGCAATGTCCAAGAATTTGGTGGCGTATTTAGTCTTAACAATGCAACTGCAGGCTTTGCGGGCATGTTCGGAGCTGAACGGGAATATTTTACCGTTAGCGGAGCGGTGGCAACCACCCATGCTGATACGCCAACAACATTTAATCAACATAATTTGGTAAAATTTACGGATAAAGTCATCCGCATAAGTAAAGAGAACAACGCTTTTAAAGCGACTGCGGTGCAGATAACCAAGAGTAAAACAGGTGATAATCATATCACTTACAACAAAATCACGGGTGCTGTGGTTGATGTTGATTTTGATAGCGGTGGTTATTTCAGTCATTATGGTTTAAGATTATATGTTGCTGATAAAAAATACAGCGTAACGGATGGTAATCGTGTTTGGGATTATATTAATGATTCTACGCCTGATGCCCATGGTGATGATATTCCTGATTTGCTTGCGTTAAGCTACGGTGGCAGTGCTTTCCGCGTTGAAGTGCATTATATGACGCGCGTGCTATGGGAATTGGATGAAGATGATTATAAAAGCTACGGTTATGCCGTTGCTGGTTTTGAAACCACTGGCACTGCTATCCCTAGCACTGGCACTAATGTTAGCTTCACTGGTGGAGGGCGTGGGCAATATTATACGGCTAGCACTGAATTAGAAACTTACTTTGTTGCAACTGCCGAAGTTAATTTTGCCACCCGCAATATCGGCCTAACAACTACGAATACATGCAGTAATTACACGTCTAATTGCGAGAGTGAAAATCAGAAAAATCACCTTGATTTCACTGGCACATTAACCTATGCCGAAGATAAAAACATCATCACTGGCAGTATCAAAACCAAAGGCGATGATTTAACTTATGATGCCGATGATGGCACAGAATTAACAGGCACAGCCGAAGCCAGATTTTACGGACCAGCGGCCGAAGAATTTGGTGGCACATTCAGCCTAACAAATGCCACTACAGGCTATATCGGCTATTTTGGCGTGAAGAAAGACTAAATCATGAAAAAATATTTTTCCATCATCATTTTATTGATGTTCTCTATTGTTCTCACTGCTTGTGGCGGTGGCGGTGTGCGTGGTGCCAGTGGCACTGTTTCCAGCGGTAGCGGTGGCGGTGGTATTGCAATTGATGATGAAGTTACCTTACATCTGATTGATGAAATTGAGACAAAGGGCGCGCCCTCAACTGTTGCTCCGTATGATTCACTGACTGAAGCCTCTGATTCTGGTGCTGGCTCTCAGCTTTTCACATTAGAAGGGTTGGTTGTGCAAGGCAGTGTTATCACCAATTACACAGTTGGTGATGATGCGTTTGGTTGGACGCGCAATAGTGAGACAATATTGAGTGTGTCGCGGATTATTTTCCCTGCTGTTTCAGTTAGCTTTGATGATGAGGGGCGGATGTCGGCAGTAAAGGCTTATTTTGCGGACCAGATTTACACGCCTGTAATTGGGCGCAACACGCCTTTAAGTGATGTTAATTTGAATGGTGGGCTTTCAGGTGATTACGATAGCGCAAGCCTTATTGTTGATAGAAGCAAGGCGTTTTTTGGCTATGATGCGAATTATATGACGCATGTTGGTTGGCGTATTGAACAAGATGTTCGCGATTATACTGGCACGAATCCTGATATATTGGAATATAGCTATATCATCACAGGCAGTATGATTGCAGGTATTGAAACGCGGGCGGATACCTTGCCCGATAGCAATCAAGATATTACCTTTATGGGCAAGGGGCGCGGGCTTTATAGCGAGGCGACAGGCGATGCAGGCGATGTTGTCGTCAATAATTCCGAAACCGAATTTGATGTGAATGCGATTGTTAATTTTGGTTCTAAAAGCCTGATTGTTCGTAGCAGTAATAGCTGTGTAATCTCTAAAGGTGGGCTTTGCGTGAGTGATAAGAATCTTGATTTTGGCACTCCAAAACTCTATTATGCGATAGATGGGGTTGATAATAGAGTCGCTGATATTAGCGGTGATGTTGCGCTTATCAATGATCCGTTTGTTTCAGGTGTGCTTGATGCCCAATTTTATGGAGTCTATGCCCGCGAATTTGGTGGCACATTTGCGATGCGGGGGCAAACCAGTAAAGTCTATTATTATGGCGCGTTTGGTGCGGAACGTATTGAAGGCATTGCGTCGCCTATTAAATATAACCCCGTTGATGTTACAATGGTTACCTTGCCACAGGCAAAATCTATTGCGATAAGTAATGCAGGTAGTGCATATTCAACAATTTCGGCAGTTTATGATGATAGACCATATATTGGTGAGCGGGTTTTCACATTAGGTGGGGTTGCGGTTAATCGTGATGATAGAACGGATTATGTGCGCGCACCCTATCGGGGATGGGATACAGCTGATACGGAGCAAACAGTGAGAATGTTGCAGGTAATGGGTTCTGCGGCCGCGCTAACATTTGATGAGGTTGGCAATATTTCGGGAGTTACCGCCTATTTGAATGGCAATGATTATACTGCGGATGGTTTTAATGCAGTATCAGATACGGTTGTGTTTGCACCGATTGCCGAAGGTGCTGGTGATGCCAGTGTTGCACGGCTTGTGGTTGATAGAAGCGCGAATTTATTTGGCTTCAATGCGCCATCAAACTATATGGCTTATCTCAGCTGGAATTTGGCAAAAAGCGCGTCTGATTTAAGCATAAGTGGCAAGGTTCTGAATGATTTTACCGCTGATATTGGTGGCAATATGATTGCAGGCATTGAAACAGATGCTGATAGTATTGTGAATGCCACCACAACGGCGGCAACATTTACGGGCAAAGGGCGTGGTTCTTATGGCAGTCAGAATAAGCGTTATGCCACGGTTTTTGATGTTGAGGCGAAAGCTGATTTTAGCAGGCAGGCTGTGGTGTTGGTGATTATGAATAGCACCGCCAATGATTGTGGTGCGGATGGTGTTTGCGATAGCCTTGTTTTAACCGCTCTTGATTTCGAAACCACATTAACCTATCAGGCGCAAACGAATATTTTCAGTGTGGCAAATATTAGCGTGGCGGGAACCTTGCATGGCAGAGCTGATGCGCGGTTTTATGGACCTGCAACTGAAGAATTTGGCGGCACATTTGCTTTAGCAAATCAAAGCAGCTATTATTATGGCGCATTTGGAGCAGGGCGGGGCGCTATTGTTCAGCCTGTTGCGTTTGAAACAAGAATTCGCAATGATATATTAGGCTATGAGACCGAAACTGCCATCAACAATCAAATTAGCCGCAATCCTTATGATTCAATGACTGAAGCGCGTGAAGCGGCGGTGTTACAAGCAACTAGCGAAGTTTTAACCTTGAATGCGTTGGCTGGCTATAAGCATGATATATTTTCTTATGTGCGCTCTTCGGGTGAAGAGTGGGATAAAGCGGTTATCACACCAAAAGTCTATTTAGCCACTATTTTGAATCCTGCGGCCTCGCTTACTTTTAATGAAGATGGCAATATATCGGCGGCAACGGTTTATTTGACAGATAAAACCTATCGGGTAAATTTGTCTGCGTCTGACGCTTTATCTGCCACGAATTTTACCGCTACTACCGATGGTGTAACGGTTACGGTTGATAGAAGCAATGATTTCTTTGGCTTTGCGGATAGTAACACGCCTAACTATATAGCTTATCTCAGCTGGGATTTGGCAAAAACAGAAACGTCTCTGGCAGCTGATATAGCTGAACTCACCGATAGCACCTATAATATTAATGGCGGTATGCTTGCGGGTTTACAAACCGATGCTACTTATATTCCGCATGATATTACGGCATCAGACAGGATTGATTTTACAGGTAAAGGGCGTGGTGCATATGGCAGTTTTGATGTGAATGGAAACGGTGATGTGGATGAATATAAAACAGAATATACGGTTTTTGATGTAACAGCAAAGGTTGATTTTAATAATAAAGATGTGGTGATTGATATTGCTAACACGGCTTGTGAAACGGCAAATTGCCTGAATAGTAGCACAGATAGTAGCGTATTGAATGGGCTTAATTTCAGCACAGCGGCAACACCTTATTTGGGCAATAATATCAGTAGCACTGTTAGCGCAGGCAATTTAACAGGCAGGCTTGATGCGCGCTTTTATGGCGGTTCGGCATGGGAGTTTGGCGGCACATTCACGATGCTGAATATACAAGAATCAACGCCTAGAAAAGATAAAGACGACAATATTATCGGGTGGCGCAGTGATAGCACATCTTATTATGGGGTGTTCGGTGCCGAGCGGTTGACGGGTGTTGACGCGAATTTTGTCTTTGATGCGGTCATCAAAGATGAGCTTGTTGATAGTGAGACTGTTTTCACGATGACAGGCCTATCGACCTATCAAAATAATCGCACGATTTACAGGCGGGCATTTAATCGTGATTGGGATACGGCTGATAGCGCGCGTAGTTCCAGTATCACGCGGTTAGATGGGGCGGGTGTGTCGCTCACATTTGACACTAGCGGTGATATTGCAGACGTAACGGTTTATGCAGATGCTGAATATAGCAGTGCTAATGCAGACGATAATGTTACTGCCGATAGAAGTGAGATTTTCGGCTTTGTTGATGATAAAGGCACTGAAGATATTGCCGATGATGAAACGCTTACTGCCAATTATATGGTTGCTATCAGTTGGAATTTATCTGATGAGGCGACCAACGAGAATGCGAGCAAATTGCTAACAGATGAAGATAAGAATATCAATGGTATGATGCTTGCGGGCATTGAAACCAATAATGATGTGATTCCGCTGACCAATGGCACTGTCGATAAGATTGATTTTACGGGTAAAGGGCGGGGTGTTTACGCTGATGCCAGTGCCGATAGCAGTTATAAGACAATATTTGATGTTACCGCCACCGTTGATTTTACCTCTAATAATGTGAGCGTTAGCAATAGTGGCACAGCCTGCACGGGCGATTGTAGCGGTGTTACCGTGCCAGACTATCTTAATTTCAGCACAGAGACACTTTCTTATCGGGGCAATAATATCAGTGGTGCTGTGAATGCCGACACATTAGCAGGCACATTAGATGCACGGTTTTACGGAGATTCTGCCCGTGAATTTGGTGGCAGGTTTGCGTTGAGCGATGCGGATGAAGCGGGCTATTATTATGGTGTGTTTGGTGCAGAACGTGGCGGTATCAACATATCGATGTTTGATGAAACATTAAATAATACGGGGCTAAGCCTTGATGAGAGGGCGGTTCTTGGCTCAAAATTTGATGATAATGGCACTTATGCGTCATTGGCGAGTTTGGCGGCGGCGGGCGATAGCCTCATCATGCGTGGTTCTTCAGTCTATCAAGATAATAGCACAGGTTACACACGGGCGCCAAATCGGGATTGGAGCACAGCGGATACAGTTCAGGCGTCAAGCATCACACGGTTGAGCGATTCTGCTGCCTCGCTCACATTTGATGATGATGGTAATATTTCAGCCGTTACTACCTATCTGAATGGCAGGAATTACACAGCAACTGGCACAGGCACTGATGATAAAAGTTTCACGGGCGCTGATGCTGATACAGGCACAGAGCTTGAGGTTGACCGCAATAGTATTTTCGGCTTTGATTCAAATTATATGGCAATCATCAGCTGGCAACGCATTGAATCAGCGAATATTTCAGGCGTAACGCCAAGCACCGACCTTGCAGAAAGCGACTATAATGCCAGTGGTAATATGCTGATTGGTGTAGAAGTTGCTTATGGCAATATCCGCACCGCAGGCACGTTTGACTTTACGGGTAAAGGGCTTGGGTTCTATACAAATATTAATGATAGCAATGCAAGTTATGAAACAATCTTTGATGTGATTGCCAATGTTAATTTTGCTGACCGTAATGTTAGCATAACCAGTCACAACGCTTGCAAAAATGTTGCTGATGCGAATTGCGGTGTTGGCGAAGCTGATAGGGTGGATTTTCTGAATATCAGCACAGCTTCTTTATCTTATAGTGCCAATAATATCAGCGGTGCGGTGAGTGCAGGCACGCTTGCAGGCACATTAGATGCACGGTTTTATGGTGCTGATAAGGCACAAGAATTAGGCGGCACATTCGCACTTGTGGATAGCAAAGGCTATTATTATGGTGCGTTTGGCGCACAATTTATCAGTGATTTTAAGCCTAGAAACACCCTCAATTTCGGGGGGCTTGCAAGCATGGCAGCCTTAAATCCGCAAGCAACAAACATTGCATCTGATTCCTTGACGGCGATAACAGATGACAATGTTACCTTGCAAGGCTTGGCGGTGGTGCTGAATGATAAAACTGATTATGCGCGGGAAAACGGCTCGATTGATTGGACTGATGCTAATAATCTAAAGATTGACCGCAATATCAGCGTATCACGCATTACCTCATCGGCAGTGAATCTGGTATTTGATGCTGATGGTAATGTAGCAGGTGCAACGGTTCATGCGGATGATGATTATACCGATGCGGTGATTGATAGAAGCAGTGATTTCTTTGGCTTTGATTCAGATTACATGGCTTATATCAGTTGGAATTCTGAAAAAACCATGTTTGGTGATGGCATTGAAGATAGTCTTTACACCCGAAACGGCGTGATGCTAGCGGGCATTGAAACTTCTAATGCCAATATTTTCACTGCTGGTAGAGTTGAATTCACGGGCAAAGGCAAAGGCAGATATGGTGATATTACTGATAGTGAGGCAGGTTATGCGACCATCTTTGATATAACGGCAAATGTTGATTTCAGCACAAATAGTCTCGCGATTATCAGTAGTAACACATGCGAAGCAAGTGATTGCACGAATAGCCTATTGAGTGGACTTGATTTCAGCGCGAGTTTAACTTACGTGGGCAATAATATCAGTGCACCTGTTACCGCTGGCACACTAGCAGGAACGCTTGATACCAGATTCTATGGTGGCGCAACACAAGAATTTGGTGGCACATTCGCGCTTGCTGATAGCACAGATTATTATTATGGCGCGTTTGGTGCGACGCGTAACGGAGTTACGCCTTTCGTGGCGGGTGATACCACTACTCTTAACGCGATTGCCATAGCGGCAGCCGAAAATCCGCAAAGCACTGATATTGGCACATATACCTCGCTTTCCGCTGTTGCGACTGCCGCCAATGGTGGCACAGATATTGTGGTAACATTGCAAGGCTTAACGGTATCACTGAATGATGTAACTGACTATGCGCGTTATAAAGATGATTTATGGAGTGATAGTGCTTATTTGAATATTAACAGGCAAATCACGCCAACGCGCATTGCCTCATCAGCTGCCTTGCTCACATTTGGCAGTGCTGGCACGATATCAGATGCCACCGCTTATGCCGATGCTGACTATAGCAATGTAACGACCGATAGAAGCACGGTTTTCGGTTTTAATTCTAGCTATATGGCGTATGTTACATGGAACGAAGATGAGGCTTTTGATGCAAGCAACTCATCGCTAGAGCAAACGGTTACTGATATTGATGGCATGATGATAGCGGGCATTGAAACGGCAACAATAATCGATAATGGCACGACGCAATTTATAGGCAAAGGTGCGGGTGTTTATGGCAATGCAACGCAAGGCATTTATACGGGCTATGATACGGTGTTTGATGTAGTGGCAGATGTTGATTTCGGCAACCGCCTTGTTAGCCTCACCAGCACGAATACATGTGATTCCAGTGATTGTGCAAATATTTTGCTACCTCATCTTGATTTTACGGGTAGTTTAAGCTATGCGGAAAGCACCAATGCCATCACTGGCACACTCGCCACTATGGGCGATACGCTGAATCCAAGCCTTACTGGCATAGCAGATGCCCGTTTTTATGGTGGCGCGGCGCAAGAATTTGGTGGCATATTCTTATTGACAGATGCCACAAGCTATTATTATGGCGTATTCGGGGGCGAGCGGGGGTATGTTACCGTTAGCGAAACGCTTGCAACTGATGCGGTGATTGCTGGCGCTCCAGTGCCAACAGAAAATCGTCAAGGGTTAACAGGCTTTAATGTTGCAGGTGAGTCTCTCGCATTGAAAACAAATGTTGCTCTCAAAGCTGCCACCTCTGTGCAGGTAATCAAAAACATTGATAATAAAACAATTATCAATAGTAATATCACGGGTGCAGTGGCTAATATTAATTATGATCTTGATAGTCATTTTAGTGCGTTAAGTTTCTATCTTGATGGTAAAAAATATGGCACAATCACTGGCTTTGGTGGGGAGGATTATCTTAATGTTCCTAATAACTTTAACACTGTTGATGGCACTGATGTAACGCTTAATAAACTACTGCTAAGTAGAGGGAGCAATGCTTTCGGCTTTACGGCAGAGTATTTAGCAAGAGTTGAGTGGAATTTGGATGCAACTGCTGCATATGAAGGTTATGGTTATTCTATCATTGGCTTTGAAACGGTTGGTGCTGATATTCCTAGCACTGGCACTGTTAGCTTTACAGGTAAAGGCGAGGGGCGTTATTATAATGCAATTACTAGTTTGCGCCCTTTCTTTGATATCACCGCTAATGTTAATTTTGCCACCCGTAATGTAACCCTAGCCAGCCAGAATGCATGCACTAATTCTAATGATTGTGAAAACACGTTGCTGCCTTACCTTGATTTTACTGGCACGTTAACATATAGCGCAGGCGTGAATGTTCTTACTGGCACTGATTGGACAACTGCAGGCGATGATGATAATGCAAGCCTAACAGGCACGGCAGATGCACGTTTTTATGGCACTGGTAGTGATGCCGCCGTAGAATTAGGTGGCACATTCAGCCTAACAAATTCTACATCAGGCGCAGGCTATGTTGGTTGGTTCGGGGCTGAGCGGGGCTATCTCATTTCTAGCGAAACAGTGGCAACTGATGCGGTGATTAATGGCGCAAACGTGCCAACAGAAAACCATCAAGGATTAACAAGTTTTCACGATACTGCGCGCTTTGATAATGGCACGCCTGATGATACGGATGATGATGATGGCAAAACCAATGTTACCTTAGAAATAACCAACATGGTTGAGATAACAAGAAATACCGTTGATAAAACAATTACCAATAATAAAGTTATGGGTGCGGTGGCTGAATTTAATTATAAAGATAATGGTGATTTTGATGTGTCTCATTTATATCTTGCTGATAGAAAATATACCTCAACCTCTGGTTATACTTTTAAGGATTCTATACGTGGAAAGATTAATCTTAATGACGCTTATAGTGATTGGCATATTGGATTAAGTGGAGGAGATTTTACTGAATTTGGTTTTAGACCAAATTATATGGTATTCGTTGTTTTAGCTGATTTTATTTCTTCTAATTCTCCTGTTGTTAGCGGTACTATTGGTTTTGAAACAGCAGCTACTTCTATTCCTACCTCTGCTGCTTCTATTCGCTTCATAGGCAACGGGAAATCTAGCTATTATGATGCTGCCAGAAAATATAATGATAGTGTCTCTTTTGCTGTAACAGCTGATGTTAATTTTGCTACCCGCATGGTGCACCTAAATACTACCAGCAATGGCTATAGGGATCACCTTAATTGGGCGGGTGAATTAACCTATGTGGCAGGCACCAATGCCATCACTGGTAATATTGAAACCAAAGGCGATGCTGATAATGAAAAACTAACAGGCACAGCAAATGCCACATTTTACGGACCAGCCGCCGAAGAATTTGGTGGCACATTCAGCCTCAGCAATGCCACAGCAGGCTATGCAGGTTGGTTCGGCTTAACACACCCCTATACAGCCTCTACGGGTGAAACGCTTACCACCACAGGTGCGCCAGCAGAAGACCGCAAAGGGCTAACAGGCTTTAATGATGATGCGCGCTTTAATTATGGCACTCCTGATAATACCGCTGACGATGTTGGCAAAATTGGTGTTACTCTTAGAACCACCACCGCTGTGAAAATAACCAAGAAAGACATTGATAAAACAATTATGACTGAGAAAATTTTGGGTGTGATGGTCCAGTTTGATTATGCGATGAATGGTGATTTTGATGCGTTCAGTTTATATATTGCTGATAAAAAATATAGCACAACCGATGGCACTGGTCAGCAGGATAGAATTTATGATAATTCACCCATTGCTGATGGCGATAATGATGCTCCTTATCTTATTCGGTTAAGCAAACGGAGCTATGATTTCGGCTTTGCGCCCGACTATATGGCATTGGTTGAGTGGGAATTTGATAGAATCTATGGTTATGGCATCACGGGTTATGAAACTGATGGCGGTGATATTCCTAGCACTGGCACTATCAGCTTCACAGGCAAAGGGCAAGGGGAGTATTATATTGCCAGTTCAAATGCTAACTTGGATGATACCAACTATTTTAATATCACCGCCAATGTTAATTTTGCTACCCGTAATATTAGCGTAACAAGTGGGAACACATGCATCGACCAAAATGCATTGCTTGGAGATAATTGTAGCATGGCAAATGATAAAGCGCACCTTGATTTCACTGGCACATTAACATATAGCGCAGGCACGAATATCCTCACTGGCACGGATTGGACGACTGCAGGTGATGATGATAATGCAGTGATGACAGGCACGGCAGATGCACGGTTTTACGGCACAAATGCTGATGCCGCAACCGAATTTGGTGGCACATTCAGCCTAACAAATTCATCATCAGGCTATGTGGGTTGGTTTGGCACAAAGAAACCTGATGATGTTTTCTTTACCACCCATGCTGATACGCCAACAACATTTAACGCGAATAATCTAACAAGCTTTAATGATAGCAATCGCGTTGTTAGTGGGGTCGGCACAACGGATAATGCCCTTAAAGCCGCATCTGCGCTAGAGATAAAACTCAATAGTGATAACACAATCACGGTTGAGAATTTCTTGGGTGCAGTGGTTGAGTTTGATTATAATGCTGATGGTAATTTGGGCGGCTTAACAGCATATTTTGCTGATAAAAAATACGATGTAACGGGTGGTGATCAAACTAAATTTTACATTCGTGATGGCATGCCTGCTACAAACGATGGACGCACAATTGGCTGGTTTGGTTTAAATAGAGATGAATTTGGCTTTAATGCAAATTATATGGCAAGAACCCATTGGCGCGATATGCTTCCAGTCAATAATAATGACCATTATATTGGTTATGCAATGGTTGGCTTTGAAACAGCGGGCAATGCTATCCTTATCACTGGCACTGCTATCAATTTTACTGGTATCGGGCATGGCGCACATATCAATAATGGTAGTATTAATACGAATTACTTTGATGTAACCGCCAATGTTGATTTTGCTACCCGTAATATTAGCATAACAGGTGAGAAAACATGCCTGAGCAAAACTGAATTTGATGCGGATAATTGTAGCGGTGCAAATGATAAAGCGCACCTTGATTTCAAAGGCACATTAAGCTATGCGGCAGGCGTGAATATCCTCACTGGCAGTGACTGGACGACTGCGGGCAGTGATAAAGATTTTTCTGCGCTTGATGGCACAGAATTAACAGGCACGGCAGATGCACGCTTTTACGGGCCAGCCGTTGAAGAATTAGGTGGCACATTCAACATGAGTAGTGCAACCGTAGGCTATATCGGCTATTTCGGTGGCGAGCGGGATTATATTCCAGCACTTGATAAGCCCACAATATTTAACGCCAATAATCTAACAGGCTTTAATGATAGCAATCGTAATGGCACAAGTGGTAATGCGTTACAAGCTTCCAATATGGTGGAGATAACCAAACAACTCACCGGTGATAATGCCGTTACCACTGATAAGATTTTAGGCGCCGTGGCTGAATTTGATTATAAAGCCAATGGTGATTTTGCTGAGCTTAACCTATATATTGCTGATAAAAAATATAGCACAACAACCAGTGGCCTTGGTTTTCAGGATTCTGTTTTTGATTCTTATCCCATTGCCGATGGCATGCATGATGATCCTGATTTTTTGAGCCTATCCAAAGGTAGCATTTCTTTCGACTTTACGCCGACCTATATGGTGCGGGTTTATTGGCAAGTGCTTGAGAGTGATTACGAGAACAGTGGCTATGGCATGTTTGGCTGGGAAACTGATGGCGGTAATATCCCCAGCACTGGCACGGCGATCAGCTTTACTGGCAAAGGGGCGGGATATGAATATAAGATGAGTAGCAATAGTAGTAATTATAGTAGTTTCACAGTAACCGCCAATGTTGATTTTACCACCCGCACTATTAGCCTAGAAACTGATAATGATGACAATGCCCAAGATTATCTGAATCTGAGCGGCACATTAAATTATGCGGCAGGCGTCAATAATATCAGCGGCAATGTTGAAACTGCTGGCAATGATGGTGATTTTAATGTAGATGATACTGATGGCTCATACTTATCAGGCACGGCTGATGCACGGTTTTATGGGCCAGCCGCCGAAGAATTAGGCGGCACATTCAGCCTCAGCAATGCAAATGCAGGCTATATGGGCTATTTCGGGGTGAAAAAGCCCTATACAATCTCTAGCGAAACAGTGGCAACCGATGCGGTGATTGGTGGCGTAAACGTGCCAGCAGAAAACCGTAAAGGATTAACAGGGTTTAATGATAGCAATCGCTTTGCTGGTAATGTTGGCAAAACCGATATTGCCCTTAAAACCACTGCAGTGGAGATAACCAAACACACGTTTAATGAAACAATCATCACGCGCAATATTACGGGTGCTGTAACTGAATTTGATTATGCTAGCGATGGTATTTTCGCGAATGGCGATAGCTTAAATTTCTATTTTGATAATAAAAAATATAGCACCAGTAGTTCTGCCGATAGTGCTAGTATTGGAATTTCTGATCATACCCCCGTTGCTGTTGGTGGTGATGCGCCTAGTATTTTGGAGTTGTATAAGGAAACTAGTTATTTCGGTATTACACCCGAATATATGGCGAAGGTTAATTGGAGTGTGTTTGGCACTGGTTATGTTAGCTATGGTTATGGTATCACTGGTTATGAAACAGCTAACAATGCAATTCCTCTTAGCGGTCGCACCACATTCAAAGGGCAAGGGAGCGGGCAATATTATGATGCAGGCGATGATGATACCACATATTTTGATGTCAATGCCGATGTTGATTTTGGAGCGCGTCTTGTGAGCGTAACCAGTACGAATACATGCACTTCTTCCAGTGATTGTGCAAACAATTTGCTACCTCACCTCAATTTCACTGGCACTTTAAGTTACACGGCAGGCATAAACGCGCTTACTGGCACAGATTGGGTAACTGCGGGCGATACAACAAATAATATCGCAAGCCTAACAGGCACGGCAGATGCACGGTTTTACGGCGGTGCGGCGCAAGAATTAGGCGGCACATTTAGCCTAACAAATGCCAATACAGGCGCAGGCTATGTTGGCTATTTCGGGGCAGAGCGGGGGTATTTTACTTCTAGCGAAACAGTGGCAACTGATGCGGTGATTGCTGGCGTAACCGTGCCAACAGAAAACCGTCAAGGGTTAATAGGCTTTAATGATAGCGTTGCCAATCGCAAAAACAAAACCAATATTGCGCTAAAAGTTAATGCAGTAGAGACAGGAAAAAATACGACTGATAAAACAATCATTGATAGAAAACTTAATGGCGTTATTGTAGAAATTAGCTATGCCAATGATGGTGATTTTGCTGATAGTGGTCACGCATTATATTTTGCCGATAACAAATATAGCGTTACCAATGCGGACGGCGAACTGAATCATATTAGTGATACAACCGCCACGCACCATTTTTCTTTGCATAGAAATGTTTTTGGGGCTGTAACAAACTATTTGGCAAGGTTGCATTGGAAAGATGATGTTTCAGTGGTAGATGGCACTTCTTTTATAGGCTATGCCATTGCTGGTTTTGAAACCAGTGATAGCCTTATTACTTCTGGTGGCACAGCTACATTTACTGGCGCAGGCGGGGGACCATATACCAGTGCTAGCACTTCTTACACCAGCTATTTTGCGGTTACCGCCGCTGTTGATTTCAGCGCAAACACAGTGGATATAGCAAGCTCGAATTCATGCACTGTTTATGCTCAGCAAGTGGCAGGGAATTGTGCGATGGCTAATCAGCGAAATCACCTCAATTTCACTGGAACTTTAAGCTATGTGGCAGGCATAAACAATATCACTGGTGCAGTTGAAACCGCGGGTGATGCAACAAACACAGAATTATCAGGCACAGCCAATGCCCGCTTTTACGGGCCAGCGGCTGAAGAATTAGGTGGCACATTTAGCATGACAAATTCTGAAGCTAGCTATGTCGGCTATTTCGGGGCGCAACAATAGCATTAATATATGGGGGCAATCGAAGCATATCTTGCCGTTAATGCGGTTTGAGCATTAACGGCAAGATATGCTTCGATTGCCTATTCTGACTCGTATAGTATCAAGGGGGGTGCGGAATCATTATATATGGGAGGTGCGACATTTTGTAGGCGATGAGGGCAGAGCCCATCGCCAAAAATGACCCCCCATACCCACCGCCATTAATATCCGCTACTATGCAATACGAGAATACGCAACTTTAACTTGTCATTTTGATTGAGATATGCTAAACTACCCCTGAATGATTTGTCGTTGATTAATATTTTGGAGGTGGATTATCACTCAATATTTCTCTATCACTAAATTATTGGCGCTTGCCCTTATCTTAAATGGTTGTTCAGAACGTGGCGGCGTTGGCGTTGTTAGTACTGGTGTTGTTAGTGATGATGTTTTTATTGCTGGTAGCATCAAAAAAATTGAGACGGATGAAGCGCTCCGTCAAGAAACTTATGCGCCCTACGATTCACTAACCGAAGCATCAGCAATCGCCGCCCAACAAGATGTCACGCAAGAAATGACACCACCGCTCATCTTACAAGCACTAGCAGTGCAAGGCAGTGAAATCATCAATTACACTGGCAGTGGTGAATTGGGCTGGACGCAAGATGGTGAAACAATCATTAATGTTGCCACAATCACATTTCCTGCTGTATCACTCACCTTTGATGGTGGTGGTAATATCTCGGCAGTAACGGCTTATTTCGCTGATGCAAGCTATGATATTGCGCTTGATGCCAATGATTCTGCAACATATATCAGTTCAAATATCGCCAATGGCGCACAAAGCGATGCCACTATCGCCAAACTTACCGCAGACAGAGAACAGAGTTTTGGCTTTGCATCAAATTATATGGTGTATATCGATTGGAATCTTGAAAGAAGGCAAGGTGATGCCAACCGATTAGCCACACTTGGCGCAAATAAGGATAGAACTTATAGTATCAATGGTAATATGATTGCAGGTGTTGAAACAGATAATGTGAATATCCCTAGCAATGGTGAGGTTGCTTTTATTGGCAAAGGGCGCGGTTATTACAGCCATGTTAGCGCAGATAATGAAAGCCATACCACCATATTTGATGTTACCACAGATGTTGATTTTTTTGCTCAAAGCATCAACGTTAATAGCGCAAATACAAAGCTATGTAGCAATAAAAATCAGATTAGCAGTTGTACAACCGCGATAAGTTCTCTTGATTTTAGCACACAAGAAACATTCATTTATATTATCAATAATAAAGTTGGTTTTCGTGGCGATGTTTCGTTGAAAGCCGATAGGTTATTCACAGGCACAATTGATGCAAGATTTTATGGAGGCAGAGCACAGGAATTAGGTAGCATATTTGCAATGCGTGATGAAACGGGCGGCTATTATTATGGTGCATTTGGTGGTGAGCGCGCAGGTGTTGAAGCACCGATTATATTTAACGCCATAATAGGTGATGAGACATTAGCCGTTGCCGATGCGATAATGATAGATGAAGCGATTGATGTCAATAATTCTGCTTACGATTCACTGACTGCGGTGGTTACTGGTGCTGATGGCAATGCGTTTATGATGAGGGGCTTAGCGATTTATAAAAATGATACCACCGATTACACACGCGCACCAAATCGGGATTGGGATAGGGCTGATACCGCGCAAATGATTGGTCTTACAAGGCTTGCTGGCTCTGCTTCATCGCTTACTTTTGATAGCAAAAGCGGTATAGGGGTAACTCTTTTTTTAGGTGATGCCACTTATATAAACGATAACGCTACTATTACTATAGATAGAAGCAATGAATTTTTTGGTTTTGATTCTAATTATATGGCGCATATTGGTTGGAATGCTAAACGCGAATATAGAAATTTTGATAATGAAAATGATGGTTTGGCTGATAGCATTTATAATATTAGCGGTGTTATGTTGGCAGGAATAGAAACTGCTGATGCGAATATTCCTGCATTTGGTGAGGTTTCTTTCGGAGGGAGCGGGAGCGGCACTTATGGTCGTTTGGAAGATGATGTTGTTACAAGCTATAACACCGTATTTGATATTTTAGTAGAAGTTGATTTTGGTGCTGGCACTGTAACACTTAACAGTAGCAATACGTGCAAAGGGTCCGCTGTCTCTTATTGTGGTAATGATGATACCGCTTTTCTTGATTTCAGTATTTCATCATCTTCAATATTATATAATAGCAATAATATTAATGGTGCTGTTAACGCAGATAGCTTAACGGGCACATTTGACGCGCGTTTTTATGGCGCTGATGCGTGGGAATTGGGTGGCACATTCGCGCTTGCCAATCATTCAGACTATTATTATGGCGTGTTCGGTGCATTGCGTGGGCGTATTACTGCATCATCTGAATTTGATGCCGCAATCAATGATGAAAACGCAGTAATGCTTCCCAATAATGTTACCATTAGCACCAATTATGCTTCACTTACGGATGCTGTTGTTGGTGATATTTTGACGCTGAATTCCCTATCGGTTTATCAAAATGATACCACCATTTACACACGTGATACAGCAAATCGGGCTTGGTCACAATATGCTGATAAGGCGCAGACGATTAATATCAGAAAGCTTACGGGTGCGGTTGCGTCGCTCTATTTTGATGATAGTGATAATATAGAAGTAACGCTTTACACAAATGGCATATATACCAATGATAATGATAATGCGACGATTAAGGTTGATAAAATTGAAACTTTCGGATTTAACTCTAATTATATGGCTTATATCAGTTGGAATTTGGCAAAAAAAGAAGATGCGCTTGATAATGACATTGCTGATTTAATCGATAACACTCATAATTACATGGGTGCGATGTTGGCTGGTGTTGAAACTGCTGATGCAACTATTCCTTCAACTGAAAACCCTGAATTTGAGGGCAAAGGGCGTGGCACTTATGGCGGCGCAACTGAAAATTACGCCACCATTTTTGATGTGATAGCCACAGTTGATTTTGATGCGAAGAATTTAACAATTAGAAGTCGCAATACGTGCCTATCCACAAAGCCTGATTGCACTGGTAACGATGATGAATGGCGGTCTAACCTTAACTTTACAACAGATTTACTTAGCTTTGCGAATAGGAGTGATATTAATGTCGCCGTGAATAATATCAATGGATTTGTTGAGACAGATAATTCATCAAATAGTTTAACTGGCACGGTTGATGCGCGGTTTTATGGTGCTGATGCCCGAGAATTTGGTGGTACATTCGCGCTCACCAATAGTTCAGACTATTATTATGGTGCATTCGGTGCACAGCGTGATGGTATCGTAAAGCCATTAATATTTGATGCTAGATTAGGTTATGACCCCGTTACAGATGATAATAATTTACTTATTGATATGGCTATTAGCAACAATGCCTCTCATGCGTCACTTGCTGCAGTGGTGAATGCAGCTGATGGTAATGCTTTTACAATGCGCGGTTTATCGATCTACCAAAAAGATACCACCATTCACACGCGGGCGCCCAATCGGGAGTGGGACACGGCAGATAAGGCAACAAGAATCAGCATCGTCAGGCTTGTTGGTGCTGCGGCATCTCTCACTTTTGATGGCAGTAACACGATTGGCGTAACGCTTTACACAAATGATACTGCGATAAATGATAGTGCAACCGTTACTGTTGATAGAAGCGATATTTTTGGTTTTGATGCTAATTATATGGCTTATATTGGTTGGGAAATAGATAATGAATTTGACGATAATAATTCTGGATTGAAAAATAATGTTTTTGATGTTAGTGGCAAGATGCTTGCTGGTATAGAAACGATTAGCATAACAGCTAATTCTTCTGGCAGAGTTGATTTTTCAGGCAAGGGGCGTGGCACTTATAGTAATTTTACCACGAAGAGTAACGTCACAACCATCTTTGATGTAACAGCATCAGTTGATTTTACGGATAAAAATGTAACAATTAATATTTTTAATAGTTGTAAAGCAAGTGATTGCGAAAATCAGCGAGAAAATTACCTCAATTTCAACACAGTTCCATTAAGTTTTGTTGATAATAAAAATAGTGTCGTTAATAACATCAGTGCAAGAAACTTGAATGTAAATGGCATTGAAGGCACGCTTGATGCTCGTTTTTATGGTGGTGCAACCGAAGAATTTGGTGGCACATTCGCCTTCGCCAATGATTTTAGCTATTATTACGGGGTATTTGGTGCAGAACGTGGTGGCACTGTTGCGCCGATTATGCTGAATGCTGAAAATAATGCATCGGTAAGTGGTGATAATGTTTTAGCTATCAATACTGCTATCAGTACGAATAACACATCTTTTAAGACGCTTACCGCTGTGGCTGCAGCTAATGGCAGCAACAGTTTCACGATAAGTTCTTTATCAGCCTATCAAGATGATAGCACAACATACACACGTGCCAGTCAAAGCAAATCATGGAGTAAAGCTGATAAGGCACAGGAAATTAACATTACAAGGCTCAATGGTTCTGCCGCATCGATTGAGTTTAATGATAGTGGCACTATATCAGGCGTAACAGTCTATTTGAAAGACAGCATCTATACAGCCAATTTGATTAATGGCACCCCCACTGCCACCATGTTTAGCGCAAGCATCAGCGGTGCGGATAATGATGCAAGCACTGCAACAATTAATGTCAATCGAGGTGTTGAGTTTTTTGGCTTTGCTTCCAATAATATGGCGTATATCGATTGGTATGTTAATAATCTAGAATCTGACCTAGATAATGATAGTTTTGATATTGTGGATAATGTTTTTGATAATGTTGGTATTATGATGACGGGCATTGAAACTGTTGGTGATAATATTCTTACATTTGGCACATCGGTTAAGTTTATGGGTAAAGGGCGAGGTATTTATGGCAATGTCGCAAATAATACGCGTGCAGGCTACCACACTGTTTTTGATGTTACCGCATCAGTTAATTTTGCTGATAGTCATGTAACGATTAGCAGTGAAAACACCTGCCAAGTAGATGCCGAAATTAATCAAAATTGTATTGAGACACAGAGTGCGCTTGATTTTAGCACTGGCTTAATATCTTACACAGGAAATAATATCAACGGTGCTGTTGCGCTTACAGATAACAACCAATTTACAGGCACGCTTGATGCGCGTTTCTATGGCTATGTTGGGCATGAATTTGGTGGTACATTTTCTCTTAGCAATAGTGATGGTAATGCCGATAGTTATTATTATGGCGCATTCGGTGCCAATCGCGAGACGTTTATCAATTTTACTTTTGATACCCAAAACATTGCCGACCCTATTCCTGCAACTATTCCAACCAATGTAGCGGTGAGCGACCCCATTGATGGTGATGGTAACGCATATATTTCTATCTATAGTGCTGTTCAAGATAAAAACGGACAAAATAGAATATTCACCATGAATATGTTGGCTGTTAGCGCCATTGATAAAACGAGTTATTTTCGTGTGCCTCATCAGGCATGGGATAGTGCTGATAGAAATAGAAATGTAACATTGACAAGGGTTGAGAATTCTTTAGCATCACTTACGATTAATGGAAGCGGACAATTATCTGATATATCGATTTACATCAATGATGTCTCGTACACAGCCACTGCTAACTTGCTAGGGGTGACGACATTAGACGGCAATCTTATTGCGACATCTTCAGATGGTCATATTAATGACCCCTTTGATGCACAAACAATCAGCCTATCGCGCGATGAAAGTTTGTTTGGTTTTAGGGCAACCGATATGGTCTATATCAGTTGGGAGTTGAGCAATCATAGTTATTTGCTGACAACAGAAGCAACTGGCAATGGAGAAAAACAGCATGGTATTATGATTGCTGGCATTGAAACTGATTTTGCAAATATCCCCACCATTGATTCAGTTGATTTTACGGGTAAAGGGCGTGGCACTTATAGCAATATTACGGATGATAGTAGCTTTACAACCATTTTTGATGTTACCGCATCAGTTGATTTTCTTATCGATAAGGTAACAATTCAAAGCCATAACACATGTCAAAAAGTTGATTGCAACAATAATAAAGAGGCGGGACTTGATTTTACGACCACAAACGCAATCACTTATTATACCAATGACATGAGTGGTGATGCCTATGCTGATGGTATAGGCGTCAATAATTCTTTAGCAAGTCATTCTTTAGCAGGCAAGCTTGATGCAAGGTTTTACGGTGATTCAGCACATAAATTGGGTGGTACATTCGTGCTGAGTAATGCTGATAGCTATTATTATGGCGCGTTTGGCACTCAGCGGTTAGATGCCATTACTCAATTCAAGTTTAATCGTTTATTATTAGATGAAGATAGGCTGTTGGGACCTGCATCCACAATTAACTTTCTTATCACCAGCCAAACCGCGCACACATCGCTTCATCAGGTGGCCGTTGCTGATGGCAGTAATAGCTTTACCATGAATGCCCTCACTGTCTATCAATCCAATCAAACTGATTATGCCAGAGTGCCAAACAAAAATTGGAACGATTCTGATACCGATACCAACCAGAACACGTATATCGGGCGGTTAAGTAATTCTGGTGCATCAATTACGTTTGATGATAATGGCAATATTTCAGGTGTCGCCACCTATCTAGCGAATAGTTCTTATATTGCGGCGAATAGCTATACGGTTACTGTTGATTTACCTATATCTGGCACAGATATTGTGAAACAAAATATAAGCGATGCCGATACCCCAGATGATGCAACCATTGGTGTGATGACGCTACATAGGGGGACAAGCTTTTTTGGGTTTGACTCATCTTATATGGTTTATGTCGATTGGCGGGTAACAAAAACAGATAATGATTTGGGCAGTGGCACAGTTGATGATATTTATGATTATAGCGGTTCTATGCTTGCGGGTATAGAAACGGTGAGCATTTCTAATAGCGGTATATTTGAATTTACGGGCAAGGGGCGCGGGAATTATGGTAATTCTAAAAATGGTTATATCGGTCAAACCAGCTTTGATGTTACAGCGACAGTTAACTTTACGGCTAACAATGTTGTCATAAAAAGTTCAGGCACTGTTAAATGTTCAGATGCAGAAAATATGAGCGATTGCAGCTCTGATAGCAATATTGGTGAGTTTTCTACTGGTACTATATCCTATAGAAAAAATAATGTTATTAGCAATAATATCAGCGGTGATGTTACAGCTACTATCGTCAGTAATAACCTAACAGGCACGCTTGACGCCCGCTTCTATGGTGGCGTTGGCTATGAATTAGGTGGCACATTTGCCCTAACGGGCACTGGCGCGGGCGGTGATTATTACTATTATGGTGCATTCGGCACGCAAAGAATCTATACCAGCTTTGCAAAGATTACCACCAATCATGCGGAAACGCCAATAGATACGGAAACAGAAACCAAGATTAATAAACATGGCTTAACAGGCTTTAATGACCCTGACCGTGTAAACAAAGCGGGTAATGCCTTACCAGCCACTATGGTGCAAATAACACAATATAATGATAAAAAAATTGAAAGCAAAAGAATCGAGGGGGCAGTGGTTGAATTCAATTATCGTAATGTTGGTGCTTTTGAGTATGGTGATAGTTTAAAATTATATTTTGCTGATAAAAAATATACCTCACTAGTTGCTATTGGCGATGTAAATTATATTCAGAGTGAGACACCTAATGTTGATGGTGGTGATAGACCTTATAAGTTTAATTTGGTAAAATATAGTAGCGTTGCCAATGGGTTTGATTTTATACCAAATTATATGGCACTGGTTTTTTGGGACTTTGAGTATACAGGTAATTCGAAGCCGTATGATTATGAGAGTTACGGTTATGCCATTACGGGTTTTGAAACGGTTGGTGGCAATATTCCTACATCGAATACCAGCATATTCACGGGCGTAGGGCGCGGACGCTATTATAATGCGATAGTGAATGACGAGACCTATTTTGATATTGTGGCAGATGTTAATTTTGGCAATCAAACGATAGAGCTATCAAGCATTAATACATGCACAAGTCTGGTTGATAATGATTGCGAACAAGCAAATTATAATCGCTCTCATCTTAATTGGGCAGGCACATTAAGCTATATGCCAAACATAAATAAAATGAGCGGCGCGATTGTAAGTTCGGGTGATGTTGCCAATAATATCAAAAAATTAGATGGTATCGCTGATGCCAGATTTTACGGCACTCTTGCTGATAGCGCAACAGAGTTTGGCGGCACATTCAGTCTGTATAATAACCAATCAGCTTATGTTGGGCATTTTAGTGCAAAGCAAGCCATCACGAATATAACGACGACTGTTACGCTGCCTCTGGTCAGCTTTAATCAGCATAATCTTAATAATTTTGAGGATGCCAATCGCACAAGCAAAATCAATAATACTCTTAAAGCCACAACCGTGCAGATAACCAGACAAAAATCGGGCAATCAAGCAATCACTATTGTCCCAATTACGGGCGCGGTGGCTGAGTTTGATTATGACAGTGATAATGATTTTGCGGATACTGGCTTCAGTTTCTATTTTGCTGATAAAAAATATAGCGTAACCGCTGGCACTGGCATTGATAATATGATTACTGCTAGCATTATTGATGCAGGCGCTTATGATACGCCTGATGATTTTGAATTATCGTTGCTCGGAAACCATATGGCATTGATTGAGTGGAAGCTAGATGAGACATTGTATGAAAGTCATGGCTATGCCATTACTGGGTTTGAAACTGTTGTTGGTAAGATTTTCACCCATAACAATGCCAATTTCATTGGTCAAGGGGTGGGGCAGTATTATTATAACAATCTGAGTCATAAAATATATTATGGCGTCACTGCCGATGTTGATTTTAGCAAGCGCACTGTGAGTGTAACAAGCGAGGATTCGTGTATTTCTGATGTTGCCACTGATTGCGAAGAAACAATAAATCAGCGGTCTTACCTTAATTTTACAGGTGAGTTAAGCTATCAAACAGCCGAAAACATCATTAAAGGTGTTGTTACAACAATAAGCGATAGTGATGATGGCGCAAAATTATTCGGCACAGCTGAAGCCCGATTTTATGGCGCAAATGTTGACGCATTCGGCGGCACATTCATCATGCAAAATGATGATGCGGGCTATATCGGCTATTTCGGCACAACGCGTGACTATGTTGTTGCGTTTGATAAGCCCACACTATTTAATGCCAATAATATAACAAATTTTAATGATGTCAATCGTGGTGATACAAACAATAATGCGCTTCAGGCAACCACTGTTGAGATTACCAAACAAAAAACGGGTAACGAAGCAATCACCACTGCTAGCATTACTGACTCTGTGGCAGAGTTTAATTATAACAGCACTTCTAGTTTCAGTAACTTAAATTTCTACTATGCCGATAAAAAATATAGCATCATCAATGCTAGCGTTAAAACGCCTTTTTTTCTTATTGGTGTTGCCACTGGTATCAATGCAAGCACGCCTGATAGACCTCAACTTCTTTCATTAACACGGACTGCTGACTTTGACTTTACAGCCAACCACATGGCATTGGTTTATTGGACATTGCAAAAGGATAGCTATGATAGTTACGGATATGCCATCACTGGTTTTGAAACTGATACCATTCCGATGGTTGGCACTGATGTTACATTTACTGGCAGAGGCAGCGGCTATTATTATGATGCTGATAGTGATGATGAGTTGTTTTCTGATGTAACCGCTGATGTTGATTTTACCACCCGAATTGTGGGTTTAAAAAGCGAGAATACATGCAGTGATGATGATGCTACAAATTGTGAGGAAACCAGTTATCAGCAATATCACCTTAACTTTACGGGTGATTTAAGCTATGAAGCAGGCGTCAACAAAATCACTGGCAATATTGAAACCACAGGCAATGCGACAAACACAAAATTAACAGGCACAGCTGATGCACGTTTTTACGGACCTGCCGCTGAAGAATTAGGCGGCACATTTAATGTCAGCAATGCCAATGCAGGCTATGTCGGTTATTTTGGCGTGAAACAATAAAAGATATTGACAGGTGCTAACTATTCTGTATAGTGAATCATGTGTTTTGCTTTAAGCAAGGGTGTATTATGAAAAGATATTTTATTTTTGTCATCATATTATTGATGTCATCTATTGTGGTAAACGGTTGTAGCACACAGCGTGGCGGTTTTGCTAGTAGTGGCGGTAGTGACGGTGTTAGTAGCGATGATACGCTTGTGCCAGATTTACTTGATACAATCAGAACAGATGATGCTCTGATATTAAACGAAGCTGTTGCTCCAAACACATCGCTGACGGTTGCTTCTGATAGCACATTTAAATTGCAGGGCTTGGTCGTGCAAGGCAATGAAACCACCAATTATACGCCTACGGGTGCTTTGGGTTGGACTCAAGATGGTGAAACAATCGTTAATGTTGCAAGAATTACCCTGCCTAATGTTTCGCTCACTGTTAATAGTAGTGGTGAAATTTCGGCAGTAAAAGCTAATTTTGCTGATAAAACCTATAGCAGTAATGCCTCAAAAAATGCAAATATTCGTGGCACGGAGACGGTTATCAGTGATGCCACCATCGCGACACTAACAGTGGATAGAAATGATATTTTTGGTTTTGCTACTGGGAAGGAAGCCAATTATATGGCGTATATTGGCTGGAATCTTGAAAGAACGCGCGGTGAAGCAAATCCTTTAAGAACAGATGCTGATAGGTCGTATCGCATCTATGGCAATATGATTGCGGGCATTGAAACGGAGCGTGAGAATATCCCTGTAAATAGCAATGGTGAGTCTATTGTGTTTACTGGCAAAGGGCGTGGTTACTATAATCATGTGCAGAATGGAGACAATTATGCCACCATATTTGATGTGAAAGCAAATGTTAATTTTTCTGATAATAGTTGGTTGCTTTACACTGAAAACACAAACCGATGTGCAACCAAGAATGACTATAGTGATTGTGAGGCAGAAACAACTGTTGCGCTTGATTTTGGAACACCTGATTATGATTTGGAAACGCCAACCAATCAGTATTACGCCATCAATGAGCTTCGTAGTGATGTTGCGCTTGTTAATGATAGCACGTTTTCAGGCACAATCTATGGCTATTTTTATGGCGAAGATGCACGCGAATTAGGCGGTATATTTACCATGCGTGGCAAAACTGATGGCTATTATTATGGCGCATTCGGTGCTGAACGTGCCTTCATTACTCTGCCATTTATATTTAATCCCGTAATAGATGACCAGACGGTAAATAATCCTATCACCCCCCCCACCACGCATAAATCGCTTTATGATGTCGCTAAAGCTGCCGATGATAATAATGCCGATGGTGATGCTTTCAAGATGCAAGGCTTAACGGTTTATAAAAATGATGGAATAAACTATACGCGTGCGCCGAATCGAGAGTGGCTAGTGGCTGATCAGGCAATCGAGACTAATATCGTAAGGGTTATTAACTCTGCTGCATCGCTTATTTTTAATGGTGATGGTTATATTTCTGGTGTTACCATCTATACACAGGCTGAAAATAATAGCTATAAAACTTATAGTGCAACTGCTGAAACTCCTACATCCGCAACAACATTTTATGCTGATGACACGGCAGAAATCACGGTGGATAGAGAAATAATTTCTAATTTTTCTTCCAATTATATGGCTTATATCAGCTGGGATGTGGGTGGTGAGCTTGATAATGATAGCGAGGCTTTAATCGGTAGTAATTATGATATTAATGGTGCTATGCTTGCGGGTATCGAGACAACAAACTTCACCAAATTAAGCGGCATCATTGAATTTAACGGTAAAGGAAGTGGTACCTATAAAAACACCAATCAAATTAAGGGTTATCGCACGGTTTTTGATGTAACAGCAACTGTTGATTTTGATAATTATGTTATTGATCTGACTACTGGTAACACACAATGCGTGGGTGGTGATAGTGAGGGTGAAGATTGCCATGGCGTTACTACTCCCTATTATCTTGATTTTAATGCAGTGGGTACAACTGCGTTAAGCTTTGCGAACGATGATAATGATGGCGCCGATAATGATATTAGCCGCACATTAGGTATACCGGGCTCTGGCTTAGCCATCACGCTTGATGCGCGCTTTTACGGTGATGTGGCATCGGAATTTGGTGGCACATTTGCACTAACCGATAATCTCAATTATTATTATGGTGTGTTTGGTGCGGAACGCAAAGGTATTGTCAGTGAATCCAAGACTTTTAATGTCGCTAATGTTGCGGACGCAGTGGCAGTGGTAGACGCTGTAACGCCAAGTGATGTTACCTCGCTGACGGCAGTTACCTTTGCTGGCGTGGAAACCCCTGTTACCATGAAAGCTTTATCGGTCTATAAAGATGACCGCATCGATTATACAGTGGCACCAAATCGGGATCTGGATGAATATGGTGATTCGGTAGATAGCGTTGATCTCGCAAGGGTGAGCAATTCTTCTGCCTTGCTCACTTTTAATGAAGACGGTAATATTTCGGGCATAACGGTCAATTGGGCCTATGCGAAATATAATGAAACGACGGAGGGATACGAATCGGAGGACAAAAGCTATATAGCCATGATTGCTATTCCTGATTCTGACAAAAAAGCCACGACCGTGTTCACAACAGGTGCAGGCGATGCCGATAATGCCAGTATCACTGTGGATAGAAGCGAAGATTTGTTTGGTTTTGATACCGATTATATGGCTTATATTGACTGGAATTTAACAAAACTTGCAGATGCTGATAGCGCTTACGATATTAGCGGTAGTATGATTGCGGGCATAGAAGCGACAGATTTAACATATTTTACGGGCGACCATACATTTCAAGGCAAGGGGCGTGGCACTTACCAGAATCTTGATGATGATACCCCAAGCTATGATACTATATTTGATGTAACCGCAGAGGTGGATTTTACCAACAAAAAAATGGTGATAAGCAGCCGCAATACCTGCCAAGCAGTTGATTGCGATGATCAGCCATTAAGCGATCTTAATTTCACCACCCCAACGGTTGAAGCCGATAAATTAAGTTTTGCGGGTGGCAATATTATCAGCGGTGCGGTTACCACAGATGATTTAGCAGGCACGCTTGATGCCAGATTTTACGGCAAAGGCGCAGGCGTTGATTCTGTGAACGAATTTGGTGGCACATTCGCGCTGAGTGATACAAATGCCGATAATCAAAGCTATTATTATGGTGCATTTGGAGCAACGCGTAATTATCAAGCCGTTTATAATGGGATTGCGGGTAATAGTTCGAACATTACGACGCTCGTGCAAAGCAATAAGGCAACCATAATAAGTTTTGATGACCCAGTGCGCAAGATAATACATGATGATAGTAAGTCAGCTGACGATGTGGCGGTTAACCTGCGAGCAAACACTGTGGAATTGGTCAAAGATAATGGCACACAAACAATTACAATTAATAAAAGTCATGGCGATAACGCGTCAGATCATGGTTCTGCCGTTCAATTAAGCTATCTGTCTAATGGTGATGTCAGGGTTACTTCTCTCGCATTATATTTTGCAAATAATCAGAACTATAGCATAACGGCAGGCAAAAGCAGTTCGGATGTATATGTTGATGGCTACACTATTTATTCCAATAATAACGATGTGCCTGATTATTTGGGTTTCAACAGACGCGATTCTGTGTTTGGTTTTGAATCAGAACATATGGCATTGATACATTGGCGGACGCAAAAAGCTGACTATGAATCCAGAGGTTATTCAATCACTGGTTTTGATACCAAATTTTCTAATCTTCCTACCACAGGTGATACAAAATTCACAGGCAGAGGCGAAGGGCAGTATTATGATACGGCTGTGGCGCGCTCGACTTATTTTACGATTATCGCCGATGTTAATTTTGTTGCCCGAACAGTGGAGTTAACAAGTGATAACACATGTATTTCCCTTATTGCATTTAATTGCGGATATGAGGAATATCAGCGCGATGATTTGGATTTTGAAGGTAATTTAAGCTATGTTGGAAGTGGCAAAAATGTTTTTAAAGGCAATGATTTCAAAACCAAAGGCGATACAGCATATGCCGCATTAGATAATGGCAGTGCTGAAGCCCGCTTTTTTGGCACAAAAGGCAAAAGAGATGGCGTGGAATATGATGATGCTGCCAAAACATTTGGTGGCACATTCTATCTCTATAATGGTTCGGCATCTTATATTGGCTATTTTGGTGCTTTACGGAGCTATATTAGCTCGCATATTGATATTATAACCGACCTTACAGCGATCGGCGCGCCAGCAACATTTAACGATAATACCCTAACAGGCTTTAACGACCCAGACCGTGCGAGCACAGTTGATAACGCATTACAGGCAAATGCCGTGCAAATCACCAAAAACACCTTTAACCAAACAATCTTTAGCAATAGATTCACAGAAGCAGTGGTTGAGTTTGATTATGATGCGGATGGTGATATTGCTGATTCGGGGCATCTATTATATTTAACAGATGTAAAATATGAAAGAACATCTGCGAGCGTGATTAGTGGTAGCGATGCTGGTGGTAGCGATGCCAATAGGCCGAGTGAATTTTCGCAAACCAACGGCTTTGAAACTTTCAGCTTTGATGCCAATTATATGGCAATCACGCAATGGCAGGTGGCTGACACAAGATTTGATATTATCGGTTACGCGCTGAATGGTTTTGCCAATGCTGGTGGTGAACTTCCTACCCCTGCATCTGATACTGGCACAATTACATTTGTTGGTGAAGGGCATGGGCGTTATTATGATGCTGATACCGCCTATAATACTGATTTTATTGTGCAGGCAGATGTTAATTTTTTTGCTAATACAGTGGTGCTAGAAGCGCGCAATACAACATGCGACCCGTTGGCTGCTGATGCGCTAGATTGTCTGCTAGAACGGCCGCAACTTAATGATTTTAATTTTGATGTCTCATTAAGCTATGATGCAGGTGAAAATATACTATCATCAACTACTGTTGCAACCAAACCTGACCCAAATGATGACTTTAATTACGCAAGCCTAACAGGCACATTGGAAGCCAAATTTTATGGCACTGCTACCAATGCTGCCAAAGAATTTGGTGGCACATTCGCCATGCAAAATAGTGCAGGGGCTTATATTGGCTATTTTGGTGCGGCACGCGAATATGCCCATTCAAATAGCGATATTGCAACCGACTATGCTGATACACCAGAAACAGAAAACTTGAACCCCAATCAATTGGTTGGTTTCAATAATTTAAAAAATAATAACACAAGCAATAATGCCCTGCCAATATTAAGTGCTGTGCAGGTAACAAAAAATGATAGCAATGAAACCATTACCAGCAACAAGATTACAGGTGCAGTGGTTGAAATTGATTATATAGCTTATAATGAATTTGCTAATACCGGGCTAACATTATATGTTGCTGATAAAAAATATGAAGCAACAGCAGGCACTGGCAATCTAAGTAAAATTAATGCCACCACGATTGTAGCAACGATGAGCGATGGCACTGCTGATATACCGACCAAACTTCAATTAAATAGGTCCATTGCGGGTAGTTCAAGATTTGCTTATATGGCAAATATCTATTGGCAATTAGATGAAACCCTTTATAGCAGCTATGGTTATGGCATCACCGGTTATGAAACTGATAATATAACCGCCCCTGCAACCCCTATCAGCGGAAGCTCTAATATTGGTATTCCTGCCGCTGAAACCGGCATCATTACATTTACAGGCAGGGGGCAAGGGCGCTATGCTGGCAATGTCAATTTTGCAACTGATTTTGATATTGTCGCAGATGTTGATTTTGACAATAGAGAAGTGGCACTAACAGGCACGATTGAAGGTGGGCACGCCCTTAATTTTAATAGCACATTAAGTTATGCGATAGGCATGAATAGCCTTACTGGCAGCATTGCCACTGCTGGCGGTGCTGATTATGCAAGATTAAGCGGCACTGCAGAAGCAAAATTTTACGGACCCCATGCCACAGATTTAGGTGGCACATTCACGATGTTTGATGACCATGTCGCTTATATTGGTTGGTTTGGCGCACAATCGCAACGCGATTACCGAACATTCCCTGCCGAGAGCATGGCAACCACCCATGATGATACGCCAACAGGCAGCGATATTAATACGAATGGTTTAACAGGCTTTAATGATTCTACGCGTGGCGGCACAACAGATAATGCTTTGCCGACATTGCTGGTGCAGATAACAGGCAATAAGGCTAATAAGCTGATTTACAGTGAAGCAGTTACCGATGCGGTGGTTAAATTTGATTTTCAGGGCAATAAGAAATTTAAGGGCTCTAATTTTTTCGTGTATTTTGCGGATAAAAAATATCAAACAGATGTTTCTACTCTAGCAGTTTCTACTTCAAATCTTTCATTTCAAAACCCTCTTGTTATCGGGAGTGATCAGGTCGCCAGTTTGCAATTAGAGACAAAAGGTGACTATATGGCATTGGTGAGTTGGAGCGCGAATTCAGGTGATGATCAACGGTTTGTTTATGGCATGAATGGTTTTGAAACGCTTGGCACAGGTTCTAATTCTATCCCGACCACTGGCACTTCAGTAAGTTTTACGGGTAGTGGTAGCGGCACTTATTATAATCAGGACGCTACTGTAATAGCTGTGAGTTCTAGTGCTACAAGTTTTGATGTTACCGCAACGGTGGATTTCACCACCCAGAATGTGAATTTAACAAGTGAACATTCTGGCACTAACAATGATCACTTTAATATTACCGCCTCTAATTTAAGCTATACAGCAGGCACGAATAACATCACTGGCACGATTGAAACCGCAACAGGCGACGACCAAATGACAGGCACAGCCAATGCCCGCTTTTACGGACCATCGGCGGCAGAATTAGGCGGCATATTTTCCATGCAGAATGATGATATCGTCTATATCGGTTGGTTCGGCGCGGATAGATAGCCTTAATCCACTCCCCCAGTTTCACATTTTTAATTATTTTCTTGCAATGCTTGATTTTCTTTGCTATAATGGACATGTTTATATTACAAATAGGGGGCACTAGGCCATGAAACAGTCGTTTTTTTCAATCATTACATTCATTCTTTTCTCGTTCGTTCTAACCGCATGTAACGGTGGCAGTAGCGGTGGTAGCACTGGTAAGGCTTCAGTGCCTAATACGGATAATCCCGATACGACTACTACGCCTCCTGCTGGCGTCAATTTTGTTATTGGCGACCCAAAAGATCCACCAGAATTTACAATTCCTGCTACTGAGGAATATACGGATATGCAGAAAGTTGATGATGCTGATGATGGTGAAACCAAAGCTTTGTATGGTTTGGCTGTATTTGCTGATATTGGCACGGTAGCAACAATTGAAAGCCCTGCTGTTCAGCTTACATTTGGTGCTAATAACGTTATAACAGGCATAACCGCCCATGTTAATGATACCTATACAGCGTCAGATACAGGTAATACTGATAAATATACATTCACTGGCACTACCGAAAATGGCGCAAACATTAATCTTAACAGGGGTATAGCGTTTTTTGGCTTTAATTCAGATTATATGACTCAGCTAAATTGGAGTGAAAGCACTAATATTACAGGCATGATGATTGCGGGTGTGGAAACATCAAACACAGATATAGTAGATATTAGCGATATTAGCTTTACGGGCAAAGGCAGCGGTATCTATCGCAATTCAACTGAAACTTATAATACTGTTTTTGATGTGCACGCTACTGTTGATGCCACCAATAACAATGATGTAACAATTTTTACCAGCAACACATGTAAAGCAGCCGCTGGTTCAGAATGTGGCGTTGGCGGTGCTGATAGGGTGGATATGCTTAATCTAGACCCAGTAACAGCAGGCTATGCAGATAATTCTATCACTAGCAGTAGCGCAAGCGCAGGCACGTTAGCCGGCAATATCAATGCACGATTCTATGGTAGCGATATTAGCGAATTTGGTGGCGCATTTGTGCTAGTTGATGCCACAAGCTATTATTATGGTACATTTGGTGCAAAACTTCTTGGTGCTACTTATGGTAGCTATTCGGTTGTATCTGATATTTACAGTGGCGATGATAGCGACTGCAATGACTGATGATGGCGGCTACACACTTGTTGTCGACTACCTGCTCACATGGAAGTTGATGCTGGGTTTGATTCTATCACACTAGCGGCTGCTGATACTGTTAATCCGACCAAAGAAATAACATTATTAGGGCTATCAGCCTATGTTAGCGGTAACAATGCTGCCTATGTGCGCGAGGTCTGAAAATGATGATTGGAATATCTATTTCAAAACAAAAAGCATCGCGCCAACAACCATTGCCAATGTTATTGGCTCTGCGGCTGCAATCACTTTTGATGATTCGGGCAATGTAACCAGCGTAACGGCTTACCTTAATGAAGATACTGTAACGCCCGGTGCCACCGAAACTGACCCCGATATACCTGTCGATGTTACCTATTCGGCCACTTTTACAAATGCTGATAACGTTGCGGGTATTGCCACTAGCAGTGTGGTTAGCAAAGATGGCGCTGAAATCACTGGCGCCACAACCAGCCTTACAGTTGATAGAAGCGTTGCAACTTTTGGCTTCGCAACAGAATATATGGCAATGATTGGTTGGGATGTTGATAAAACAACGGATGATTTATCAGGGGTAACAGGCGATACCTATAGTATCAATGGCTTAATGCTTGCAGGCATGCAAAGCACTGATATATCTAGCAAATCAGGGCAAGTAGTGAATTTTGTTGGTAAAGGCAAAGGGCTCTATGGCGATAGCGAGGGAAGCTATAAAACCATTTTTGATATGGTTGCCACTGTTAATTTTACTGATACAAAAGTAACATTTAGCACCCGCAATAGCTGTAAAGCAAATGGTTGCGCAAATAACCCAGTCAATGCACTTGATTTCACCACAGCCAGTCTTTCTTATGCCGGTAGCAATGCAATCAGCAGTGCGTTTAACATTGGCGGTTTAACAGGTTGGTTTGATGCCCGTTTTTATGGCACAGAAACAGGTAATGATGTGGCAAAAGAAATTGGTGGGTCATTCGCACTTGCAGGTGGCGGTAGCTACTATTATGGTGCATTTGGTGGCTATGTTGCCGGCACACTAGCCAATAATTATTCGCTTAACAATTTTATTGGCGGTAGCGGTTATACACTTGCCGATACCACCCATGCCGAAAATACCGGCACCTATACCACAATCACAGGCGCGGCGACTGATAGTGCTAACCCGACCAAAACAATAAAATTATTAGGGCTATCTGCCTATGATGAAAAAGATAATGCTGATTATATTCGTGGTACTGCTGTAAAAGATAATTGGGAAGTGGCGGCAGATATTACGATACAGTCTGCATCAATTGCCACCATTGATGGCTCTGCTGCCGAAATCACTTTTGATAATGCAGGCAATATAACCGAAGTAACTGCATATCTGAATGATGGCAGTGATTATAGCTATACAGCCAGTGGCTTTGCAAGCAGTGGTAATGTTATGGTTGCTGATATTGACAGCCTTACGGGTAAAGCTGGTGGTGATCCTCTGAAAGATAAATTTGATGGTGCTGCGACCAAAACCATCACAGTAGATAGAAGTGATGAAACATTTGGTTTTGAAACCCATTATATGGCGATGATTGGTTGGGAAATCAGCCGAACCGCAAGTGATTTTGATACAGGGCTTAGCGCAGTAGCATTGCAATTAACAGATTCAAGCTATGCCATTGAAGGCATGATGCTTGCAGGGATGCAACTCAGTAATGCTGATTTAATCACAGCTGGCACAGGTGATTTCGATGATAAAGAAGTTGATTTTAATGGCAAAGGCAAGGGCGTTTATGGTGATGTTAATGGCAGCTATAACACTATCTTTGATGTAACTGCCACTGTTAATTTTACAGCAGATACTGTTGCCATCAGCACCAGCAAAACTTGTCGCGATATTGCCAATGCCGATTGCGCTAATGGCGGTAATAGTCGGTTAGATACTCTTAATTTCAGCACAGCCGCTTTTAGCATTCTAGATAATAGTGTTCTTGCTAATAATCTTAACAACCAAACAATCAATGTCGGTAGCATGGCAGGCACGCTTGATGCCCGCTTCTATGGTGCAGATTTGGAAGAATTTGGTGGCTCATTCGCGCTTGCCAATACGACTATAGGCAGTGAAGAATATTATTATGGTGTGTTTGGTGCGTCATCCTATACCCATAATGTGGTATTTGCTCAACAAACATCAAGCCATCCTAATTTACCAACAGCACCGGTTGTGCCGCATGAAACGTTTCAAGAAGCCTATGCTGATAACACAGATTCTGCATATATCTTACCGATTGTGATGGCAGTTGAAGATCATTATGTGCAGCAACATACCCGTGCTGCTGATCAGACATATAAAAGGTTTGATGATTTTACCGTTGTTGATGAGGCTGTTGCGTTCAATCAATATGCCAATGGCTATGTTAAATTTAAGGTAGCTGATAATGTTACACCTCCCAGTGGTAAATCTACAGTCCATAATAGTTTTAAGGATGCAACTTTATATGTGGGCAATAATGAATATCTCAGCACCCCTAATATAGCTCCAACCAGTGCAACCCAATCAGGCCATTCTGATAGTAACATTCTTGGCTATAGTAATAATCTGAATCAAACAGAAGCTCAGCTTACTTTATCAAATGATATAGAACTTAGTTTTAATAATAGTTTCACCTCAAAATATATGATATCAATTTACTGGAACATTTCAAGAGATGCTAATAATTTAAGCGGATTCGCAAGTAAGACTTATAATATTGATAATATTTATAACGAAACCACTGATGAACGCAAAGGTTATGGTTTGGCAGGCAATGAAACTGCGGGGGCTGATATCCCGACCGATGCTGGTGATATCACATTCTATGGCGGTGGCAATGGCACGATTCGTGAATTTGAGCTTGTCAGCAAGCGAGATAATAATTCAGCTGAACAAGCGGCTTATGATGCAGAATATAATATTATTGCGAATGACATTGGCGGGCAGGGCATAAGCGCGGGCAGAAGCGTAATAACTGATCCATACCTTGGAACCCTTAATGCTGCTACCTTCTTTGATGTGATTCAATATAATTATACGCGCGTAACATATGATGTGAAAGCCGATGTTAATTTTGGCAATCGCACGGTAAAATTTGCAGGTGATAATGTCAAAAAAGAAAACGATGGCACAGCAGTTACTATTACAGACGAAAATGGCGATGTTGTTAAGATTGCTGGCAGCGCAGATAATGATACTACTGGCTGGGATTTTGAAAGCTCAACCATCCGTTACAGGGCTGGTGATAATAATATCATTGGTTCGGTTCGTGCCACCCATGCTGATAACGATGCTATTGGTTCAATCAATGCCCGCTTCTATGGCCCGACTGCCACAGAAATTGGCGGCACGATTATCATGCAATCAGATGATCAACAAAAAGGTTTCACTGGTTCATTCGGTGCTTGTCAACGTTCAACTTCACAAGCCGCATGTGGTGAATAACGATAGAAACAATAAAGTAATTGCAAAAAAGGCGTGGGTGTTAAACCCCACGCCTTTATTATATTAATTAAGGGGGGTGCGGTCTGGCTTCTCGATGCGCGCTTGTCAAACTTTTGTCCGTAGGACAGTTTGCCAAGCAGACGCCTCTTGCCAGAACCCCCCTTAATAATCCCCCCGCTGTATTTCAATACGAAAGTCGTGCGCGTTAAAGAAAATTACTCAACTCTTTCAGTGCCGCGAGGTGTGTCTCTATCCCAAGTAGGTAATAGCATCAACCACAGATAAAGCACAGTAGATAGCACAAAAAACGCTGTGCAGAACCACCAGATTTGTCCGCTGGTATGGGCAAACAGCATAAAGCCTATCACCGCCCCCGCACCGCTTAACGCATAATAATAGGGGGCACCGCTATCATAAGTGCGGCGTATCACCAAACAAAAATTGATATAAATAATCAAAGCAAGCCACAGACTGCTAACAGGCGAGTGAATCTTATATGACCATATCACCGCATCAAGTGGCAGAATAAAAAAATTGGAGAGAATAAGAATGAAGAGTTGAAACTTCCAAAATTCCTTTCGCCCCGCTGTGCCACGCCATTGATGACGGTTGCGAAAAACCACCGCAATTGCTTGAAAAAAACCTATTTTTTGTTGCGCCATAATGCTACTTCCATTTATGTGTCATTCTATTTTAATATATCGGGTATCAGCGCATCAATCAATGGCACGCGCTTTATCAATCCCCGCGCTGAATAACTACCATTGCCACCAATCAGGCAGGCAAACCCCATCACCAATAATAAGAGCGGATATTCCCAACCGCCACCGGGGTTGCTGAATAGCCAGCCATTGCCCAAATGCACCATCAGCGCACCACCAACAATAGGCAGTAACATAAGCGAGGCAATTCGTGTATAGATGCCGAGCATAATCAATGCACCGCCAACCGTTTCGCCAAAAATCACCAGCAGGCTAAGCCATGCGGGCATACCAAAGCTTTCAGCAAAATAGTTAATTGTGCCATCAATGGTGAAATCAAATATTTTCAGCACCAAACCATGCGCTAGCAAAACCGCACCATAGCTGAGCCGTATCAAAAAATAGGGTAATTCGTTACGCATTATATACTCCTTTATATTACATGCCTATTTTATTATCAGTTTTTGCGCTATCATACAAGATGATGCTCAAGTTTTTTATGTTGCATCGGCAAGGTTTTTGCGTTATTAATACCGAATATGAATGAAAGGGTAACAATATGCAGTCATTGATTGGATTGGTTAGCACGATTATCGGGCTTTATGTTTGGTTTATCATCGCTTATGCGGTGATTGGCTTGCTGTTTAGCTTTAATATTTTGAACCCGCATAGCGATATTGCCCATCGTATTTATGGTTTTTTGAACCAGATGGTGGAGCCCGCCTTGCGTCCGTTACGGAGGATTATCCCGATGTTCGGCACGGTGGATATTACGCCTTTGGTGCTGATTTTAGGATTAAATTTTTTGCAAAGCCTTATTCACGAATATGCTTTCAAGCTATTATCATAATGCTTGCACTTTATAACCACCATTAGCTAAAGGAATAAAATCATGAAACAACCCATCGCAAAAGTGAGGGGGATGCATGATTATGTCGGCACTGAATTTGCCCAAATGCAGACAGTGATTAATGTTGCGGCGCATCAGGCGCATCTTTACGGCTATCAAGGCATCACAACGCCCATTTTAGAAAAGGCAGAATTATTTGCGCGCACGGCAGGCGAGGCAAGTGATGTGGTGATGAAAGAAATGTATCGCTTTACCGATCAAGGTGGTGAAGATTTGGCATTGCGCCCTGAAGGCACGGCATCGGTGGTGCGGGCGGTGATTACGGAAGGCTTAACGCAAACCCTACCGCAGAAATTCTTTTATTCGGGTGCTATGTTTCGGCGCGAACGCCCGCAAAAAGGACGCTTACGGCAATTCCATCAATGTGCGGTGGAATATATTGGCACCAAATCGCCGTTTGCCGATGCGGAGGTGATAGTCTGTGGCTATCGAATTTTGCAACGACTGAATATCAACACGAAGCTAGAAATCAACACATTAGGCGAACTAGAATCACGTGATAAATGGCGTGATGCCTTGCGCGATTATTACAAAGCGCATCAGGGTAAATTATCGGAAGCCAGTATCAGCAGAATTGAGCGCAACCCTTTACGCATATTAGATAGCAAAGATGAGGGCGACCAAGTGCTGAATGATAGTGCGCCCTCATTTGCTGAATTTATCACGGCTGAAGAACAGGATTTTTATGAACAGGTGAAAGCCTATCTTGACGATGCAGGGGTTGCCTATGTTGAAAATCCAAAATTGGTGCGCGGGCTTGACTATTACAACCATACCGCCTTTGAATTTATCTCTGACCAGATAGGTGCGCAAGGCACAGTGTTAGCAGGCGGACGCTATGATGGCTTATCGGCAATGATTGGCGGCCCGAAAGATTTGCCATCAGTGGGTTGGGCATCGGGGGTGGAACGTTTGATGCTATTGGCAGATTTTGCTAGGTTGGACATGGCGCACAATATTGTGGGCATGATACCAGCAGGCGATGATAATATCACCCATACGGCCGCGATTGCCGAGACATTACGCGCATCTGGGATTGCGATTACGCTGATACCGAATGGCACGATGAAGCAGAAATTTAACCGCGCCAATCAGATGGGTGTGAATTATCTGCTGATTTGCGGTGATGACGAGATGAAGCAAAATGCGCTGAAATTGAAAGATATGCAAACAGGTGATGAACAATTATTAACACTTGATGCGGTTATCTCAAAATTCAAGAATGAGCAAAGCAATGTTTGAACAGAATTTATTACAAACCAAACAACGCTATCAGGCAATTTCTGAAAAGCTAAATGCCGGCAATTTAACCCCACCAGAGATGGCAGATTTAGGGCGTAGCCTATCCAAGATGGAAGTGATTATCGATAGGATTGATGCCTATGAAAAATATCGCGACCAGTTGCAAGAAGCAGTCGCAATGCTTGAAGATAAGTCGCTAGATGCCGAAATGCGTGATTTGGCAGAAACCGAACAGCGCGATTGCCAGAAAATGTTAGAGCAACTCACCCAAGAAATTAAGTTTCAATTACTGCCCAAAGATGAAGCCGATGAACGCAATGCGATTATAGAAATTCGCGCTGGCACAGGCGGAGACGAGGCAGCTTTGTTTGGCGGTGATTTATTCCGAATGTATGCCCGCTATGCCGAACTTCACGGTTGGCGCGTGGAAATCATGCAGAGCAACGAAACGGGGATTGGTGGCTATAAAGAAATTATCGCCAGTATCAGCGGTAAAGATGTGTTTGCGCGGTTAAAATTTGAATCGGGGGTGCATCGGGTGCAACGCGTGCCACAAACCGAAAGCAGTGGGCGGATTCATACTTCTGCCGCCACAGTGGCGATTTTGCCCGAAGCCGAAGAGGTGGATATCAGCATTAGAACCGAAGATTTGCGGATTGATACCTATCGCGCACAAGGGGCGGGCGGGCAACATGTGAATACCACCGATAGCGCGGTGCGGATAACGCATCTGCCCACTGGGGTTGTGGTGCAGTGCCAAGATGAAAAATCGCAACATAAAAATCGCGACCGTGCCATGAAAGTGTTGAAAGCAAGGCTATATGACCAACAGCGCGAACAGTTGCGCGATGAACGCGCAGGCACACGCAAGGCGCAAATTGGCAGTGGCGACCGTTCGGAGAGGATTCGCACCTATAATTATCCGCAAGGGCGCGTTACCGACCATCGCATTGGGCTAACATTATATAAGCTGGAAAAAATTCTGGCAGGCGAAGAATTAGATGAGATGATTGATGGGTTGGTGAGTGAGCATCAGCTGAAATTACTCGCCACGCAGGAAACAGATGCGGATTGATGAGTGGTTGCCCACGCCCATCAAAAACTGATGGCAAAACGGATGGTGGGGGGCATTATCAGCACGCCGCAACAGGCATTATCAGAAGCGCGCTATTTATTATGCGCGCTATTTACAATGCCCGCAATCTTACATTTTCGCGCATAGTGATGCTGATATTGATGAAGCACAATTACCGCAACTGAATCAATGGCTGGCGCAAAGATGCGCTAATGCCATGCCACTTGCTTATATATGCGGGCGGGTGGAATTTTACGGACATGAATTTATCGTCAATCAAGATGTGCTAATCCCGCGCCCCGATAGCGAGACGATGCTTGAATTGCTTCAAGAGAATTTTCCTGATAAAGACTGCAAAATTATCGGTGCTAGAATTGGCGGCAGGCAGTGGTGCGCTAGGGTTAAGCATGTTGACACTCTATGAAAATGCCGATTTGCTGATGGGCGATATATCACGCAATCGGCTTGTGATGTGATGCGTCAAAACACCGAAAAGCTGGGGCTTGAAGCGCGAGCCAAGATTGTGCAAAGCGATTGGGCAACAAATATTGTGGGTGATAAGCGCATATTGCGTATGATTGCATCATCATCAATCCGCCTTATATTCGGCATGGCGATATTGCGGACTTTATCGGCATCGGTGCGCGATTACGAACCGCATCTTGCGCTTGATGGTGGTGCTGATGGGCTTGATTGCTATCGCATTCTAAACGCAATATTGCCCGTATTATGTGATTCGCAAACAAAGCTGTTGCTTGAAATAGGGGCAGGGCAAGAGGCAGATGTGATAGCGGCAATGAATAATTTCAACTATCTGAGTGGCAAGTGCGATTTAGGCGGCGTGATGCGTGCTTTATCGTTTGCGCCCATTTTTTAATATCGCCAATATCACCCAAAACACGCGCAAAAAAATGGTCTGCATCAGTTAAGATGCAGACCGAGTTTAGCCTTGTGGTTCTATCTGCAATCATACAGATTGCGTAAAAGCGAGGAGATAAAGTAAGGTTGTAAAGTCTTTACCAATCTAAAATTTTAAGCATATTCTCTTCTGTTTTCTTGTGTTGCTGCCTTGCAATGCAAATTGATAGGAATATCGTTGTGAAAGAAAAATTTAGGTGCTTTTCTATTCTTTGTGCCATCTTGCATGAAATAATCGTGAATTTTCAACACATCGCAACGTTCATCATTATCGCTGATAAGCGTTATCACCAATGTGGTGGCATCTCTTGTGGCACGTCTGAAAGTGATATTCATGGCAGTTACATTTTTTTCAAAATAAACGCGCTTAATTTCAGTGATATGTTCGTAACGATAGCCAGAACCAATGCCGAATGTGATAATATCGCGAGATATGATATTGTTATGAGCTTTATGTGCAAGCATTTTCTGTCTCCTTTGTAGTGGTTAAATAATGTTTTGCATTTAATTTAATAAATAATTAACATATAACGCGATGATAATGCAAGCACTTTTTAATAAAAAGTTAATAAATTATGATATTTCATGCTCAAATTAGCTAAAAACAACTAAAAATAGCAAAGATAACACTCAAATACCAGTCAAAAGCTAATAAAAAATTAATAACTGCCGAATCACCATCCGAATCACTCAAAATGATTAGTAATTTACTAATTTTTTGCGAATCACTCTCTCTTCTCATGTTAAAGGGGCAGACTATTGACAATAAGCGCAAAATTATGTAATCTATAGCTATGCAACAGAATTTTATGAGATAAGGGTGTTTATGATGAAAACTTATTACAATTATTCCAAAAGCTATATCCAAAGCTACATACTGCCTCTATCATTATGCGCAGCTTTATCGGCTTGTGGTGCTAGCAATGTCGGTGCCACAAGTTCTCACACTAATATTGCCCCCCCAGATAGGGTGGTTGCCATCGATACATCGGGTTATGATGCATTCCCTGTGATATCGGAAGGTAGCGCCCAAGAGAATGCCCAAGATACGACATCGCCTGATAATCAGAAAACCGTTACGCTACCAGCTATTAATATGACGATTTCGACGTATGTGTCTCCGGAGAGGGACTTTTCTGCGCCATCTTCCCAATATGAAGATTACGATGATCTGGTAAGGGGGACGGAACCGGTAGTGTCGAAGCCTGTGAAGCCTGAGCGGAACGTTTCTTGGGGATCATATTCCAAAGATGATAAGACTGAGGATGTGATAGCGGTAACGCAGAGTTTTAATTCGCAGAACAAAGTTGATGAGGTGATATTGCATTTTAATCGAGACGATGCCCTCCTTAATTCTTATTTGGCTATTCATCCTAAGTATAATGATCTTGCGCCTGATTATCGGGCGCGTAATTTTATTGATGCAGAGTCACCAAATGATTCGGGTATCGGTCGAATAAGATATAGCACAGTTGATGAGCAGCATAATCCCAGCGTTGGAAGTTATGCTGCCATACAGATTTCAAATCAATATCCGTTTGGTTTTCTCGCCAAATATATGGCATATCTGAGTTGGCAAAGAGAAAGACAAGGCTTTTCTCGTGATGGGTTGCCCAGCAATGTTTCTGTTGTAAAAGAGGGCATGATGATAACAGGCTTTGAAACAGAGACTATCCCTAGCACTGGCACGGCGATTTTTAACGGTGCAGGGCATGGCTTTTATCATGGTAATGGTGACAACGAAGTCTACCCCAATAAGAAACAGATATTATTTGATGTTACTGCCAATGTTGATTTTAACGCGCGCAATGTAGAATTAAGCACGCATAATGTTCAAAAACAAGGTATCCCAATACCAAAATTAAGCTTTGATAGCACCTTGCGCTACGATGCGGGGCGTAACCATCTAACGGGGAATATTGCCGCCGATGGTATGCAGGGCAAGATAGAGGCACGTTTCTATGGCACAGGTAACAATGCCGCGCAAGAATTAGGTGGTGTGTTTATTATGCATGGCACTGATGAAACATATAATGGTCCGTTATATCATGGTGCATTTGGCGCAAAACGGTATTAACGAAAACTAAATTGTAAAGCCCCCTATATATAATGCGAATCTCCCCCTCTTCTCATATATGGGCAGACTATTGACAATAAGCGCAAAATTATGTAATCTATCGTTATTGCAACAGAATTTTATGATATGAGGGTATTTATGATGAAAACCTATCACAATTATTTCAAAAGCTATATCCAAAGCTATATATTGCCTCTATCATTATGCGTGGCTTTATCGGCATGTAGCAGCAACAGTGGTGGTAGTAGTGGCACCGCCATAGTTTCTTCGCCTTACCCAGATAGGGTGGTTGCCATCGATACAGCTGGTTATGATTCATTTCCTGTCGCAACGGAAGAGAACGCCCAAGAGAATGCCCAAGAGTCTCAATCGCCTGATAATCAGAAAACCGTTACATTACCAGCTATTAGTATGACGATTCGTGCGTTTGGAAATAGGAAAAGAATACTCGATGATAGCAAGGTCTATGATGTGGTAGGAGTGTTGCAGAGTTTTAATTCGCAGAACAAAGTTGATGAGGTGATATTGCATTTTAATCGTGACTATGGCGACGATGATTATCTTGCGCGTGATTTTCGTGCGCGTAATTTTCTTGATGCAGAGTCACCAAATGATTCGGGTATCGGTCGAATAAGATATAGCACGATTGATGGGCAACATAATCCCCGTAGTGGAAATTATGCTGCCATACAGATTTCAAATCAATATCCGTTTGGTTTTCCTGCCAAATATATGGCATATCTGAGTTGGCAAACAGAAGTAAGAAACATTCCTATTCCTAGTGAAGAAGGCGAACCCTATTTATCGGTGATAGAACAGAGTATGATGATAACAGGCTTTGAAACAGAGACTATCCCCATCGATGGCACGGCGATTTTTAATGGCGCAGGGCATGGCTTTTATTATTATGGTAGGACCAATAAGAAGCAGATATTATTTGATGTTACCGCCAATGTTAATTTTAGCGCGCGCAATGTAAAGTTAAACACGCATAATGTTCAAAAACAAGGTATCCCAATACCAGAATTAAGCTTTGATAGTACCTTGCGCTACGATGCGGGGCGCAATCACTTAACGGGTGATGTTGCCGCCGATGGTATGCAGGGCAAGATAGAGGCACGTTTCTATGGCACAGGTGACAATGCCGCGCAAGAATTAGGTGGCATATTTGCGATGGAAAATGATGATAAATTATATCATGGTGCATTTGGCGCAAAACGGTATTAATCAAATTTACAAAGAGTGATAGGAATTATGAAACATTTATTAACATTATCGGCAATCATTATGCTTGCCATGCCTCATATCGCATTGGCGCAATTTGATGTTGGCGAATCTGATACAGAAAAGCCTGTGCAACAAATCCAAACCCAACCTCAACCGCCAATCCAGCCACAGCCAACATATAGGTCACAGCAATTTAAGAAAAACTATTTTGAAATTGATATTGGCATTTTTTTGCAAAGTGGCGGTAATGATGATGAGTATAGGCGTTTATCGCGCGCACAGGCAGTTGATATTTTTGCAAAAAATGACGAAGACGGTTTAAATGCTGATGATGTAAGGGCAAGTTTTGATGAGTTTGGTTATTTCAGGATGGCTTTAGGCACGCATATCAGTCAGCAATTTGCATTTGAATTTGCAAGCACGGGCATCGTGATAGATACATCGCGCAGTTTTGGTGATGGTGTCGATAATTCGCTTGATAATTCATTTGGTGATTTTAACAATTATTCGGTAAATATTATTGAATTTGCCGGCATTTATTATATCCCCGTTAGCGATAAATTTAAGTTCACCTTGCGGGCGGGCTTTGGTTTTTATGAATGGTTTGATAAAAATAGTGAGCCGCTTCCAGAACATGAGGACGCGCAACAATTTTCGGGCGATACGCCGCTTCTAGGCATTGGTGCTGATATTAGTAATGTGCATCTTGAATATCGGCAATATAATTTAACGGCGATTGATGTCTATAAGGGTGAAAAATATCAGCTTTACGATAGTGTGGGCGTTTTTACCATTGGTTATAAATTTAGGTTTTGATATTGAAGCCACAACACTTGCCGTCCTTGATACTGTAAGAGTCAGAATAGGCAATCGGTAGCATCTAAAACTTCCAATGCTTAAACCGCATTGAAAGTAAGATGCGCTTCGATTGCCCCGATAAATTAATGTCTTGCTTTTTTATCGCAAACCCCATATAAAAGTATATAAATTTATAATTTTTATTACTGGAATGAAGGGAGTCTCATAATGAAGAGATTTATTGTTTGTTTTATCACAATCCTATTTTTGTTGACCAATGTTGCCCGTGCTCAAGAAGCTACTGACAGTATATTGGAAAGTGAGCTGGTGTTGGTGCTGGTGTTTGCAACGCTTACAGGCACTATTTTCTATAAGGAAGTATTGCAAAAAGACGATGACGATGCAACAAAGCCAGATGAAAAAGTCTCATTATTGGATATAAAGCCTGATGATGCCAAAATCAAGCCTTACTTGAATATGTATAATGATAGCGGCGATAATAAAGTAGAAACTGGCATTAAATTTAAGTTTTAGATACGGATTTGCCACTCACCCGATAATCACCCATGAACGGAGAAAAGCCATGAAACAACTGATATTACCGATATTCTTATCCCTCACCCTTATTGCTTGCAGTAGCGGTGGTGCCGCGCCCAATAGTGATAACACGCCTGACCCTGTCGTTAAGACTGATACCGAATGTCCCGAAGATATTAGCAAGTGCGACCCTAATACAGAGATTTTCAAATTTACCGAATCTCTTGGCGCGATAATAGTCGGCACTCAAACCGAGCCTGCACTTAATAGCCAAACCTCGCTAACAACCGTCGCCAGCACTGCCACATTGGAAAACTCTCTCACTGTTACCCTACCTGCGATTGCTGTGTTGTTCAATGATAGCACTGCTTACACGCGTATAGATGGCATCACAACATGGCGCGATGACAGTGAGGCATTGCATCAAAAAGGCTTAACGCTTACGCGCACCGCTAGCCTATCACGCACCGATATTTTAGGTGATTCGGCATATCCGACTGTGCAACTTAGCTTCGATGGCACATCAACCATCGGCGCAGAAATCTATGCTGATAAAACCTATAGCGCAACTGCCGATAGAGATGCGTTTTTCACGTCTCCCTCTGCCTCTATGGCTTATGTAACATGGACGCAAACCGCCACCGCCGATTTTACCGAAACCAATGCATCACCTGTAGAATATAGCAAAATGGGCATGGCGATAGCGGGCTTTGCAACCGAGATGCTTTCCGATATTGGCACTGCCACATTTACGGGCAAGGGCGAGGGTGTGTATGGCGTCGTTGTTGCTGATTCGCTCGAAACCTACAATACCACTTTCACCACAGGCGTTACGGTTAATTTTGCTGGTAGCACGCTAAATTTCACCACCACAAACATAGATTGCGATGACTGCACGCTTCCTGAGGGCGTTACCAATGCTGACCTTGATTTAACGGCAACGGGGTTAGGCTTTGTTGATGGAAATAATATCAGCGGCACTATTGATACCACCGTTGCAAGCACCCAAACAAACATATTGGCTGGCACGGTTGATGCGCGGTTTTACGGTGCAAACACGGTTGCCTCGCCATTAGAATTTGGTGGCACATTCGCGCTTATCAACGCCGATACAAGTTACTATTACGGTGCGTTTGGAGCTAGAATCGATGCCAGTGGCATTATCACCACATGTGCCGAAGAAATTAGCAGCTGCACCGCAAATATAGAGAGTTTCACATTTGCTGAATCGCTTGGTGCGTTAACAGTTGAAACGCAAACCGAGGCTACTGACCCCCAACCTGATTCGCTAACAGTGGTCGCAGATGCCAATAGCACTGTCACCTTGCCCGCGATTGCCGTGTTGTTTAATGATAGCACTGATTACATGCGGGGCAACAATGCGCTTGACTGGATGGTTGCTGGTGATTTGAATCCAAACGGTATCACTATTGCGCGCACCGCTAGCCTATCACGCACCCCATTAGATTCATCGCCTTACCCCACGATTAGCCTCACATTTGATGGCGCAAATCCCATCGTGGCAGTCGTCAATGCTGATGAAACCTACACCACAACGGCTGATACAAGTTCAGCTTTCTTCGGCTTTACCGCCGCCAATATGGCATATGTAACTTTGACTGCAACCGCCACCGCGGATTTTGATAACGCTAATAATTCACCCTTAAAATATAGCAAGCAGGGCATGGCGATAGCGGGCATTGAAACCACTGATTTTATGGGGCTTAATGGCGGCGCGCAATTTACGGGCAAGGGCAAAGGCGTTTATGGCGTTTTGCAGACGGATGAAAGCTTCACAACTTACAATACCATATTTGATATTATTGTTAATGCTAATTTCACCAATAAAACTGTTGATTTCCATAGCACAGGCACGGTAGCTTGCATGGGTTGCACCGCATTGCCGACTGGCGTTAATCTTGATGTAACGGCAGTGGATTTAAGTTTTGCTGATGATGCTAATAATGCCGTTAATAATACCAGTGGTGATGCAACGGCTGGCACATTATCAGGCACGCTTGATGCGCGATTCTATGGCACTGACGATACTGCCACAACAGAGATAAATGAAAGCGCGAAAGAATTTGGCGGCACATTCGCGCTGACTCATGCTGACACAAGCTACTATTATGGTGCGTTTGGTGCAGAAGTCGGTGAATGGTCTGTGGTTAGTAATGATGTTACAACGCTTGCCACGATTACTGATAGCACACAGAATCCAGAAGTAGTTTACACAACACCAACTGCTGATGAAGCAAGCAAACAGGGGCTAACAAGCTTTACTGATGATACCCGTTTCAATAATGGCACGCCTGATACTCTAGGTGATGATGTTGGCTTAACCAATATCACCCTGCCTGCCTCAATCGTTACTATCGAAAGAAGCACAACTTCTAACACCATCACCAACACGATTGTTGGCAATGATGTCGCTAATCACGCAGTGCTAGATTTCTCTTATAATGCGACAGGTCAATTTGTTGCGAGTGCAACCAACCCTACCGCCCTTTATTTTGGTGATAAACGCTATGCGGTTCTTGCTTCTCTTGAACTTAGTCAGGATACCATTAAACATGATGGTGCGAATGTTGACACAAGTGATGGTGCTAACATTAATGCTTTCATCATCAATAAGGCTGATTCTAGCGACAGCTTTGGCTTTGCTGCGGAATATATGGTCAATATCAGTTGGGCTACACTCAATAACACTGCAGGTGCGGGCATTGCCGGTTTTGAAACTGCCACCCCGTTAACTGCTGTTACCACCCGCTTCAACGGCAGAGGGATTGGTTACTATGCTGATACAACGTTCCAGCCATCAAATGGTATCCGCTATTTTGATATGGTTGCTGATATTGATTTTGGCAATTACATTGTGGCATTAGAGAGCAGTAACACATGCACCTCTTCTGTGGTAACTGATTGCACTGGCACGGCGTTAAAAACAGAACATGATTTCAAAGGCGATTTAACCTATAAAGCAGGCACAAACGCACTCACATTCACGAATCTGATCACCAGAGGCACTGATGGAAGCTTTGCCACCACCGATGGCAAAGAATTAGCAGGCACAGCCAATGCCAAATTTTACGGAGGCGATAGCCAAGAATTGGGTGGCACATTCAGCCTGCAAAACGCATCAGGCGAGGGCTATGTCGGCTTTTTCGGCGCACAACGTGGCTATGTGCTTGCGCCCAAAACAGTGGCAATCGCAACCACCAATCTACCAACAGAAACTGATAATGTTACGGGGCTAACAGGCTTTCAAGACCCCACCCGTGGCACGACAGGCAAAGAGAATAATTACCTGAATGTTGATAATTTGGTGAGAATCAAAGACGATAATATCACTAGAACCATCACGCTTGATGGGGTAACTGGTGCTGTTGCCTATTTTGAATATGCCAGTGATGGTAATTATGCCACCAATACCGATGCTGCCGCTACTGGCTTACAACTATATATTGATAATAAACACTATATATCAGGTGCGCATACTGGCGATGGAGCCGCAATTTCTGCCACTGGTGTTGCCACAGGTGGCGGTGATGGCGTTACCATCAGCAATTTTCAACTGGATAGTGATGATGGTAGTAGTGCTGATAAGACTGGTGTGTTCGGCTTTATAAACTATTATTATCTGGCGCTGGTCAGTTGGGATGAAACCCATAATGATTACAACCGTTTCGGCTATGGCATTACGGGTTACGAAACGGCAACAACAGGCGATAATGCCCTTTTAACCACTGGCACAAACATTTTCACTGGTATAGGCAGAGGCCGCTATCAGGAAGGCACTGGCACAACCAATACCCGCTTTAATATTGAGGCAGAAATTGATTTTGCAACGCGCATGGTTTCATTAAAAAGCACTGGCACTAGCGCTTGCGATGCCGATGGCAAGAATTGTGTAACACCGATTGCTCACCTCAATTTTATGACCGATGTTGTAACTTACGATGCAGGCACAAACGCGCTGAACTTTAACAATGTTACCACCGATGGCTATGTTGATGAAGGCGATGCAGCTAACAATATCGCCTCACTTTCAGGTGATTTATCTGCCAAATTCTACGGACCACTCACCTCAGAATTAGGTGGCACATTCAGCTTTCAAAACGACATTGCGGGCTATATCGGCTATTTTGGCGCAGAGCGTGACTATATCGTCAATGCCACCATCGCCAGCACCCCAGCTGATGCAGTAATTACCAATAACAACACCGACCCAGTAACAATGAAAACTGTGCCAACAACATTTACCACACTCACAGATTTTAATGATCCAATGCGTAACGACACAGTGGGCAATGCGCTACCTATGGAATTGGTGAAAATCACCACAAATTTTGAGAATAAAACCATTTCTAGCGATATATTCACCGGTGGCGCGGTTGAGTTTTCTTATAGTGGTGCTGGTAATTGGCAAAGTGTGAACGAGAATGAGGCGGTTACATTATATTTTGCAGATAGATTATATAGTATCGGCGGTTTCGGTAACGGGGATGCTTTTATTACTAGAACAAGTAATGATGTGCGCGTCAGTGTTGGTGGTGGGCCTCGCATCCGTAGTAGTAATGATGTTGCGCCTAGCTATGTAGAATTAGCAAGAGGTTACTTTGGCTTTAATGCAGCCTATATGGCAAGCATCAGATATACTCTAAAAGAAACCACTTATGATAGCTTCGCTTATGGCATGGCTGGCTTTGATACCACGCACAATGGTGGCATCATCAAAACCACTGGCACCACTATCTTCACGGGTAAAGGTAGGGGTTACGCCAATGATAAGAGTAATGATAACAGAACGATTTACTTTGATATTGATGCAGAGATTGATTTTGCAACGCGCATGGTTTCATTGCAAAGCAAAAATTCTTGCACCAATTCGCATGAATGCGGAACCACACAACGCCCTGACTATAATTTCAGCGGTAACTTAATCTATGCTGATGGGGTGAACGCGCTTACTGGCACATTCACCACTGTGGGTGATGAAAATCGCGCTTCGCTTACTGGCGCGGCTACTGCCAAATTTTACGGACCGCAATCTGATGAATTGGGTGGCACATTCGCGCTTAGTAATGCAAATGCAAATTATGTCGGCTATTTTGGGGGGCAACGTAGCTTTATTGTGTTGCCAGTTCAATTGAGTAACACCAGCCATACTGAGACGCCAATGTCAGAAGATAAGAAAAGCCTCACAGGCTTTAATGATACCAGTCGTGCAGGCGTAACAGGCGTTACCCTAAATGTTGCATCAATCGTGCAAATCACCAAAAATGCTGATGCTGAGAAAGAAACCATTCTTAATGAGAAAATCAGCGGTGGCGTGACGCAGTTTAATTATGATGCTGAAACTGATTCTAACCAACCTAATTATGAACATTTTGCTGATAGCAATGCTTTAACGCTGTATTTTGCTGATAAAAAATATGAATCAACATCGGGATATGGTGATGCAGATGGTATTAGGAGTAGTGTTACTAATACGGATGGTGATGTGCCTGATTATTTTGATTTGGATATAGATGCTGGCAAATTCGGTTTTCTTTCCAAATATATGGCAAGGTTTTATTGGGAAATATACCAAAATAAAACTTACGGCTTTGGCATCACTGGCTTTGAAACTGATGGTGCTGATATTCCTACCACTGGCACGGGCATTATATTTACCGGCGAAGGGCAAGGGCAGTATCATGATAAAGATAGTGCAACTGGTGGTGGTGGCAACCTTCGTTACTTTGCCATCACTGCCACTGCTGATTTTGGTGAACGCAAAGTTGCTTTACAAAGCAGTAACACATGTAGTTCAACGCTCAGTGCGAGCAGCATATGCACGGATGGTAATAGTCAGAAAAACCACCTTAATTTTAAGGGTGAGTTAAGCTATGGGGTTACGACGGGTGGCACGCCTACTGCCATTAACAACCTCACTGGCACAATCAAAACCGCTGGCGGTAATAAGGATTTCGCTAATGATGACGGCACAGAAATGAATGGCTCAGCCAATGCCCGCTTTTATGGCACAGGTGCTGATGTCGCCACCGAATTCGGCGGCACATTCAGCCTAACAGGCGCAGATTCAGGCTATGTGGGGTATTTCGGAGCGAAAAAACCTTAACAAAAAAAGGGTCTGTATCGCAAGATACAGACCCGAAGTTAGAGGGAGGTAAGTTAAACTTAAAATTCTATGATGGTATCCGTAAAATGCTACCATTTGCCAAATGAAAACTTGGTGCGTAAGCAATCGGTTGCTTGCCATTGCGGTCAAAAAAATGTTTGAGATAAATCTCGTCGCCAGCAACCCCAACACGCACAATCAAATTGCGGTTATTTTCGGGGGCACGGTAAAAACGCACATGCTCGTTGGTAATGTGCGAATGAAAATGCACGTTGCGGACTTGCTCAGCATGATCCAAAAGCCTGCCAGAGCCAATGCCAAAAAATAATGTTTTGCCATAATTGATTTCTGATAATTGTAAAGCCATAATTTTGTTCCTTTTGTTTGAGGGGGTTATAACCGCCTCGTTAATAATAAGTTAATATATACAGCCAATATGCAAGGTTGTCAATAAAAAAGTTAATATTTCTTAATAAATTTATCAATAATTTTTAATAAAATGACGCTATTTTCATGAAATCATTGTTTTTCAATGGTTTACGGTGTGGCGGAACGTGTTGCTTCGCATTATTGTATCAAGGGGGTGCGATGATTTCCATTAATATTTAAGGGGGCGCGAATTCGCTTATCGATGCGCGCTTGTCAAATTTTTGTCCGTAGGACAATTTGCCAAGCAGACGCCTCTTGCGAATGCCCCCTTAACAACCCCCGCTGTGCTTAATACGCCTACCATACTTGCCTTAACCCCCGCCAAATTTTTGTCGAATCGAGTGCCGAATCGCAAAAATCGCCCTTAATCTTAAAAAAAATGTCTAAAAGATAAAAAAAGACTTGCAAAAAAAACAGAATCTAGTAAATTCACGCTATGGCAGTGAAGAGACTGTGATGTCTCGCAAAATATGAATGGATTATCCACTTTTGCATTGCCTGTATTTCAGAAGTGATTCGGTTTGGCTTAATATATGGTTAGCTTAATATATGATGTGCCGAATATTCTGACTGGTTCAATAAAAATTAATATGGGATTTGTATCAGCAAAATGAGCTATATGCTATCAATCCTTTATCATGAGGCAATTTAACATGCGACCATCTAACCAAAGACGATTTCAACGTGGGCGTCATCCGAATAACAACAGAAATTCTGGAAATTCTGGCAGACAAATTAACCGTAATACCAGTTTTGAATCTAACGGCCCTAGTATGCGCCTACGTGGCACAGCGCAACAATTGGCTGAGAAATATCAGCAACATGCACGCGATGCGGGCGCCAATGGCGATTTTGTGTTACGCGAGAGTTTTTTGCAACATGCCGAATATTATTACCGAATGCTTGAGCCGATGGACCAGCAAAATAACAGTGCCGAGACCCAAAATGGTGAGGGCGATATGAATGGAGGCGATGCACAGGCTGATGCCAATCAGGATAATGGTGGTTATGAAAATGCTCAAAATAGTGGCGGTTATGATAATAATAATCGCGGTAATGAGAGTCGTGGTAATAATCCGCGTCAACGGCGCAGAAGATGGGAAATGAACGGCAATGGTGAGTCCAATAATGCTGATAATAACCCCGCAAGTGATAACGCTGTTGCAAGTGATAATGAGGCCGTAGGCGATAATAATGCGTCAACAGCTGATACAAGCGATAATAGTGCGCCTAGTGCTACCGCTACTGCAACCAAAACCGCAGATAGCACTGTGGCACGGCGGACTGCTGTGAGGCGGACTGTTAAAAAACCCGCAACTGATACAGCCGACCCGTTTAAGGGTGATATGCCCTCATTCTTGAGCATTGATGATAAATAGAATCATTCGCGGATAAAATTATCTATCATCATTTATTGCTGGTGATGAATGCGCCGATATAAGATTTATCGCCATTCTTCATAGAAAATGTGCCACCTAACTCTGTTGCACGGCCTGAATCTATTGGGATATTCACATTCCCATAGCCAATTTGCCGATAGAAACGTGCATCCATTGTGCCTGCCATATTATCGACGCTAACATTACCCTTAATATTATTTGTACCCGCATCGTAAGTGAGCGTGCTTGTAAAATCAAGATTCGTTAATGGGACATCGTCGCTGATATTTTTAGTATCGCTTGCAGTGAATGTGATGTTACGATTTTCAAAATCAACATTAGCGGTTACACCAAATTTTGTGGAAGTAATCGTGCCAGTATCAGCATATCTGCCATTGCCACCGCCAGTAAAGTTACCAGTATTTTCGGTAGGTATATCTTGCCCGCGCATTTCATTGCCAGTAACCATGTAGCCATGTTGCGTGGTTTCAGTGTCGCTTGTGCCGCTATTGCCGCGCTCACTCACCAAGCCCCATTCCACATAAATTGAATGATATAATAAAAGCCCAAATGGTTCAAAATCTATCACGAATCGCGCAGAATCATAAATCTCAGTGCCAGTAATTTCTGCTTTTATTGCAACGTTCGAGTCTGAATCATATTTTTTGATATATTTAAATGCTTCGCTTATGGTCACTTCTCCTACTTTTTCGCCATTGCTAAAGTTTTGAACGTCATATTCATTGCCACCAATATAAAAAACTGGACGCATCCCGCCTTTGCCAGGAGATTTATAGTTCATAGAAATCACAGATTCGGCAATTTTGGCTATCACATTTGTTTCACTATCAGGGCTTCCCCATGCATCAGTTTCACTGTCACGGCTATAGCTGGCATGGTAATCCTGTTGCACTGCCAAAGCTGCGTAAATATAGTCATATGTTGTGTTGTTATTGCCTGAATTATACGTGCTTTCAAAGGCATCAAGGTTTGCGAGTAGATTGCCAGAATCAAGCGCAGGCGCATCAGTGGTTTGAATGGTGCTAATATGGTAATCCACTGGTGGCGGTGGCGGCGTAAAGGAATTACCGCGCGTATCTGTGGGGTTATAATAAGTGGCTGATGCGCCGAATGCACCAATATAAGAGAGACCTTGATTGTTTCGCATGGCGAATGTGCCACCTAATTCTAATGGGTCGCCCGCAACGCTATAAAAGCGCGCATCAACAATGCCCACCATACCATTGATGCCAGTATTGCCGTTAATATCATTCACGCCTGCTTTATAAGTCAATGCGCTGGTAAAATTCAACTGAGGCAATGCAACCGCATTACCATCTTTCACCGCACTTGTATTGCGCGTGGTTAATGCAATGTTGTAGCTATCAAAGTCAATCGTGGCAGTTAGATTAAATTCAGGCAAATAAATATCGCCATTATTATCATATCTACCCTTGCCATAGCCGTTAAAGATGGCAGTGCCATTTTGCGCCGATAGTTGGGCAGTGCCAGTTTCATTCCCCGCAATCATGTAGCCATGCTCGGTTTTAGCAGTTTTGATGAGCGTCCATTGTGCGTAAACCAGATTATTATACTCAAAATTAGTTGTTCTTTCAGCATCAATAATGGTTAGTCTATCCACTATCACTGTGGCAGTATCATAACTCGGTGTGTTGGTGATAGCGCCCATAAAACCCTCTCTTAGCGTAAAATCTGCATTTTCATCAGAAAGTTCTGGCACCTCATATTGGCTTGCACCCACATAAAGCGTAACGTCATAAATTGCATAACCGCCATTACCATCACCGAAAGTGAGACCTAAAATAGGTGAGAGGATATTTGATACTGTTTTGTCACCATCATCATCATTTTGTTGCACCGCCAATGCTTTCATTGTGTGTTCTGATAAACCCCCACCCAACGCTATTGACGCAGCTGTATCAAATGGAAAAGATAGCGTATCAGTAGCTGGCTCCCAAATTGTTGTTATGTTCCGAATGCCGTTAGCAACAGGCGATGTTCCATCACCACGCGGGGTGAAAACACCCGGTAGGGTTACGAGTGATTGTTGAATACCATGATGGCTACCCGAAGTGGCGAATGCACCAATATAAGATGATGTATTATTTCGCATGGCGAATGTGCCACCCAATTCCAGATTCTGATATTGTGTGGTATAATAACGCGCATCAACATTGCCCGCCATGCCATTACTGCTAACAATGCCACCGATATTATTCACACCTTCTTCATGGGTTAATGTGCTGGTAAAATTAAGGTAAGATAAATCAACCTTATTACCATCTTTCATCGCGCTTGTATCGCTGGTGATTAATTCGATGCTATTGCTCGGAAAATTAACTTTGGCAGTTACCTCAAATTCAGGGAAATAAATGACACCATTGGCATCATATCTGCCCTTACCAAATCCGGTAAATGTTGGCTTGCCAAGCGCATTATTCATTTGAGCTTTGTTGGCTTCATTGCCTGCAATCATATAGCCATGCTCGGTTTTGGCTTCGCTAATGGTAACGCCATCTTCGGTTTGGGCATCTTTGGTCAGCTCCCATTCTACATAAAGAATATCATCATATTCAAACTTAGTTCTCACATCAAAATTGAAAAAGGATTTTCTATCGATGGTGATTTTTGCGCTATCATAATCGCTTGCATTGCTAATATCACCATGAAAGCCCTCACGATTTATATTCAAAAGATTTGTTGCCAGATATTGGTTGTTGCCTGCATAAAGCGTAACATCATCAATGCTATCATCTGAACCATCAAAAGTGAGTGCCAAAATAGGTGAGATGATATTTGATAGTGTTTTGCTGCCATCATCATCATTTTGTTGCACTGCCAATGCTGACAAAGTAAGAGATTCTGTGTGGCTTCTATCATTCGTCAATGCCGTCGATATGAAGATTGAATGCGTTTTATTGATAGCGGTTGGTGCACCACTTGTTGCCACTTGTAGAATGCTGGTATCAACAGGTGGGTCAGTAACAACAGGAGGCGGTGTAATAACAACAGGTGGGTTAATAATAACATCAGGCTTTGTCTCAGCCAAACCAAACATGCCGATATAAGAGGCATCGTCATCATTCCGCATGGCAAATGTGCCACCTAATTCTGTGGCTTGCTTATCATTATTACGCGCACTGTAAAAACGCGCATCAATGAAACCCGACATGGTATTGACATCAACAGTGCCACTGATATTATTGACGCCCGCTTCATAGATTAATGTGCTGTTAAAATCAAGGTAAGCCAACACCTCATCATCAGCATTTTTTGTGTTGCTTGTATCCAGTTTGATGCTACGGGTAGCGAAATCAACATTAGCGGTAACGCCAAATGTGGTGAAATGCACATCACGATTCACGGCATCATATTTACCCTTGCCCGCGCCCATAAATGTAATATCTGCGCCTGTTTTAGGGATACCAACACCATAGGTTTCAATGCCCGTCATCATATAGCCATGCTCATTATCGGTTGGCAAACCTTCAGCAACTATTTTATTTAACTGCCATTCTACAGATATCATACTACTAAGATAAATACCGAAAGGCGTGTTGTTGATGGTAATTGTGCCGCTTTCAATATCGCCTGCACCTTTTATCGCATCATCGCTGGCAATGTATATTTCAACACCAAAAATGCTATCATCAAAAGGAAGGTTGAAAGCACTATATTTCTGGTTACCGACATGAATTGTTGCTTCAGAAATGCCGATAAAATTAGCATCATCATAATAATGTACAGCAAAAACAGGGTCGATGAATGCTGATATGATATTACCGCTAGCCTCTTTATTTTGTTGCACTGCCAGTGCGGGCAAAACATGGTCACGAATTCCAGCGGAGGCATCACCAAACGCTATGGTTGGTGTATCAGATGTTGGCACATGATAAATGCCATATTTATCGATAGTGGTAAGCGGGCCATCAGGCTCAATCGTTTCGTCTTCAATAGTCGGGTCTTCTGTTGAAATGGTGCAACCGCTTAAAAAACTGGAAAACATCAATAATGTAATGAGTGAAAGAAAAAGCTGTTTCATAATCTAAAACCTTGTAAAATAACAATATGCAAATCATGCAATATATACGCCATGCAATGTTTTACCCTAGCATGTTTCTGGCAAGAGTGCAATATTATATGGAGCGGACGGACATTAATTCTTGACTATGTTTGTTCATCACGATACAATAAATTCATTATTTAACCATTAAGGATATATATCATGGGAAGACTTCAACAACCAATCGCCGATAATACCAGTCAGGAAAGTTATGAAGAGCCTGATGAGATTGATAAATTCCTTGCCGAAGAAGCACTTAAAATTCTTGAAACGAATGATAAATGGTTCACCCATAATGACGTAATGAAAGAATTAGGTCCAGAATTTTATGAGAAATATAAAATCTGATAGATGACCGAGATTATTTACTCAAATGATGCTAGAAAATCATTAAAGAAAATTCTACAAAACCATCAAAACAAGATTGCCAAAGCCATTGAGGTTGATTTGAAAACAAACCCTCTGCAAAATAGTATTTTGAGCGGTTACCAGAATTTAAGAAGCCATAAAAATAAAGTTGCACCCTACCGAATCATTTATAGAATCAGCAACAATCAAGAAATTGAGATTCTAAATATCGTGCTTATCGGGCATCGCAAAAATGTCTATGATAAATTAAAGCGGATCAAACATAGTGATGAATCTTAATTCATTCTCTCACTCCGCAAAGCCCCCCATATATATTAATGTAGCGGTAGGGGGTATGGGGGGCGTCATCGCGTGGCGGTTGTCCTACGGACATAACCGCCAAAGCGTATGTCGCAAAGCCCCCCATATATTAATGATTTTGATAATCGCTAACACTTTTACACATAAAAGCGTAAAGCCCTTCGCCCTTATGCTCCACCACATCGCGGATACATTCATCAATATTATTCAGCCCTGCCGATGAACGCGTGCTTAAAATCTGTATCTTGCTATAGCCTGCTTGTTCCAGATTTTGGCTAATATTCTGCAATAATTGCGCTAATTTATCGATATTATTATCACGCCAATGCTGTTGCAAAAATTCCGAGCCTTCGGGGAATAAATGCAAGCCATCATCAATCTGTTTCAGATGCACCACGCGTTCCGCCACTTCTTGCAATTTTTCGTAACTGCCAATCGCCGCCACCGCATCACGAATATCAAGCAGATGCTTGCCATCTTCCGAGACATGACGCTTATTAATAGGCGTTGGTGCTTGGGCATAATGGGGCAGGGTGGGCGGTATCTGTGGCTGATTCTGCTTTTTAGAGCATGAAACCACATGCGCGATGCCATCTTTCAGCAAAGCGGCAGAAATCATTTGCCGAATCGTTGGTTTGCGAATCCCCGCTTGCTTTAAGGCTTCTTTCATTTCGGGCAAAGCGGGAGCGCGCTCGGTTGCTGAAATATAGGGCGCGGTGCGTTTCATCCCCTCTTGCTTCAAGGCTTGTGCTTGCAAAATGCGGTTAACACTTTCAGGCAATTTGCCATGATGCCCACATAAAAAATTGATAATGCCGGGGTATAGAGTATCAAAACGGTCTTTGCCGCTTAGCTCATTATAAAGGCTAATCGCCGCCTGCCCTGTGGTATTGGCAGCATAGGGGGTAACTTGCGTTAAATCGCCCAAATCTTCCAATATTTCTTCTTGCATGTTATAGATAGCGATTTGAATTGCGTTCCAATCGGCTGTTTTGCCGTCTTTGCTTAATAACCGTTGCAGATTTTCCACCAATCCGGGAATAGATTTTAGGGTAGAGGTAGCACCACCGGGCGCGCGGGCTTTTTGCATCGCCGCCAATAATGGCGCGTTATATTGTGATTCAAAATCGCGGTATAAGAATCGCAAGGCAAACAGTGATTTCTTGCTCTCTCTAATCGCATCTATATTCAATTTAGGTTGGGCATCGCGAACCTGTTCAGATGGGTGATGCTTAATCAGTTCTAGCATTTTCAACATGCTAGGATGCGCGGTTGAGCCAGCCAGCGATGGGTGCTGCACATCAACACAAATCGGTTTACCGCGTTTCACCGCCTGTTCAATCGCCATCATATAGCATAAAGCCGCCCGCCCATAAGTGCCATGCACATGCACGGTGATGGGTTGTTCGGGCAGTGCTTCTAGTAATTTTGCGGTTAGCTCGCCAACAAATTCGGGGTTAATCGCGCCACTTGCCGATTTTAGGTAAAACCCCTGATGCCCGATGGCGATAAGTTCATGCGCGAATAAAAGGCAATTATCAATGGTGATATTGATATTATCTTCGATGCAAATCGTGCCTTGCGCTTTGATATTATAGCCTTGCGCTTGTGCCACTTTCACTGCTTTTGCCACACCTAGCAAGCAATGCGGGTCGTTCATACCGTGAAAATTTTGCAAGATATTCATGCCCATTTTGGCATATTCTAATATCATTGCCTCAATCAAATCGTAGGGTTGTGGTTCGTAGCCAAATAGGAAATCACCGCGAATCAATGCCGATTGCGTGATGCCATGCCCCTTAAAATGGCTGAGTAATTTTTCAATCTCGTGCCATTCATTGCGCCCTTTTTTGGCAAAAATATCAAAAAAAGTGCCGCCGCCTGTTTGAATGGAAGAACAGCCGATAGAATGCGCGGTTGGGTAAGCGTTTAAGATTTCATCAGCTGATGGGTTGGTGCCAAACAAAGATTGAATGCCATCGCGTAACACATCTTGAAACATAATCAGTGGCTGGGTCATTGCCATCTCCCTTTATTTTAAGTGACTATCAAAATAAAACAATGACATATTAAAGATAAATTTGCAAATGATTTTTGCAAATTATTTGCCAGATATTTTCCAAATACTTTATTGCAACTGTAACCGCATCCAATCGGCGGTTTTTTGCAAGCCCCCAAGTGGAAAAATATGAATGCCATTAATTAATGTTTCAGAATCAGTTTCTATATGTTGCGCCAGTGCCTTCACCAAATCATCGGGCGGAAAGGGCGACATAATCTTGGTCAAATCTTTGGCGCGTTTGCTAATCACCTGCATAGAATTGCCAATGCCGCACTCAATCGCGTATTTCAGCAAGGTTTTGATAGTGGCAACCCCCGCAACACCAATCTTAACAGGCAGATTAATGCCACTATCCTGTAACTGCTGTTGCCATGCAATTAACGGTTCGGCTTCGAAACAAAATTGCGTGGCGATATAGATTGCAAGCCCGTTTTTATTGCCATAGGCTGATTTTAATTGTAAGGCTTTGATGGCGTCGGTATCAGAAAAATCGGGGCTGCCTTCGGGGTGCCCCGCAATGCCAAGTTTTTGAAAGCCATATTGCTGAAATAAATCAGTTTCTAGCACATCGATGCTCGCCGTAAAATCGCCTAACGGCTTTGGCACAGCACCGCCTATCAGTAATGCTTCACTAATATCAATCGCTTGTAATTGTTGCAACGCCTGTTCTAACATTTGCTTTGATGCCAGTGAACGCGCGGCAATATGCGGAATCGGTATCATATTTTGTTGCTTCAGGGTGATAGCGGTTTGCACCGTATCAGCAAAATCACTGCCCGGTAAAAACGTGATATAGATACGCGTTTGTTCGGGCAGATGGGTGCGAAAATCGCCGATTTTAAGCGCGCCTGCAGGTGTGGTTTCTACCGATGCTTGGCGTATTAATTGGGTGAATTTGGGTGATATTTGATTCATGTTTTTACCTTATGTTATGCCGTATTATAACGTTGGCGTGCGGGACGGTTACGGTTGGTACGACTGGTTTGATTTGTGGTTGCGCGTGGCAATGTAACTGTTTGCGCTAATTTCTGATAGGGGTCATCACTATTGGGAATGCCCATCGCGCTGACAAAATATTTTTGGAAATCAGGGTCAAGCGCGGTTTCAATTTTTTCAACCAGTGGAATCCGATGCTCAATCTCAATGCGGGCATCTTTACTGGTGAGTGCCATTAATGCCCCCGTGCCAGCAGCATTACCAGCTGATGATACATCGGCAACAGCGCAATCGGGTAACATGCCTAATATCAGCGCGTATTTCGGGTCGATGTGTGAGCCGAATGCACCTGCCAAAATCACGCGGTCAAGCTGCGTAATGCCTACCTTATCCATCAATAATCTGGCACTGGCATACAGCGCACCTTTGGCAAGCTGAATTGCCCGCACATCATTTTGGGTGATGAAGATTCGGTAATTTTCGTTTTCATGCAACAGATAATCAAATGTGCGTTCATTCGCCACAATCCGCGGGGTTCGTTCGGCAAGCCTGCCATCAATAATGCCCGTTGGCGTTATCACGCCCGCCAGATAAAGTTCAACAATCACTTCGATAATACCAGACCCGCAAATGCCAGTAATGCCAATATCAGAATCCGCAAATGCCTGTTCATCTGACCAAGCATCAATGCCAATCACTTTAATCAAAGGTTCTAACGTTTCGGGGTTGATACGCACATTTTCAATCGCGCCACTTGCCGCCCGTTGCCCCGATGAAATTTGCGCGCCTTCAAGTGCAGGACCAGTAGGGGACGAGCAAGAAAGCAGTCTTTTACCGCCATCATCACCTTTGTAACTTAATGTGAGTTCAGCATTGGTGCCAACATCAACAATCAGCACATTATCATCATCAAGCCATGGCTTTAATGCCAGCATCACGGCGGCGGCATCTGCCCCCACATGCCCCGCAGCGCAAGGCAAAATATAGGCATCGGCACATTCATGCAGTTGCAATTTCAACGCTTGTGCAGGGATATTAATCGCCTGCCCAGTGGCAAGCGCAAATGGCGCATTGCCCAACTCAACAGGTGAGATATTGAGCAAAATATGGTGCATCACGGGGTTACACACAATGGCAATATCAATAATCTCTTTGGTGGTAATATCATGTTCGGCACATAATTCGCGTATCAATTCATTAAGGGTGCGGCGCACCGATTGCGACATTTGTTGCGTGCCTGTTTCAGTCATCATCGCGTAAGAAACACGGCTCATCAAATCCTCACCAAAGCGGATTTGCGGATTCATTCTGCCCGCACTTTCAATCAACTGCCCCGAAACCAAATCGGCAAGCATCGCAGAGATGGTGGTAGAGCCCAAATCAACTGCAATCCCATAGAGGCTAGATTTACCGGGCGCCCATATCCCGATAATCACATCATTTTTTACCGCAACCGTGATGCGCCAATCATTCTTGCGGAGTAATTTTTGCAATTCGCGCAATAATAACGGGTTAAGATGGCTGATGGTAATCTCGTGTTGTGCTTGCATCGCCTGCATCAACCGCTCGCTATCACCCGTTTGGCTGTGCATATTTGCCTCTTCAACCGTTACATCATAAAGCTCAATCATCGGCTGCATATTTTTGGAATAGTCAGTATCGGTTTTTTTGCTAATCACTTGTTGATAGGCTTGACTTTCATGTGGCACATCAACCACCAAATCACCTTTGATGATACCGCAACATGCCAACCGCCGATTCTGCCCTAAACCATTGCGCTTATGGTAGCGTTCTTCACTGCCCGATAATACCGATATATTTTCAGGCGTGGCAGTCATTTCTAATTTAGGAAACTCACCGAATGAATATTCAACTTGGCACCGACCACATCTGGCATTGCCACTGCAATTACTATCCAAATCCACATCTAGCATACGGGCGGCTTGCAATACCGATATGCCTTTTGGCACAATGCCCCGTTGCCCTGACGGCATAAAGGCGATAAAGGCTTTATCGGGATTATCGTTAACATATTCTTCACTCATATTTTTTGCCTTTCGCCAGTGTTACTATAAGCCTCAATATCGGCTTTGATATTCTCTAATTCACCACTCACCCATTCATGCTTATTGTTATATTTTTCATGGATATATTTTTCTATATCACGAAAATCTGGTGTTAGAAAGGAAAATTCTAATTTATAGGCACGGTTAGGGTCGCTGGTTTGATAGCTATTGAGGCGGTTGTTGATATTTTTAGCAATGCCAACCTTATATTCATCAGGATAATTTTGATGTGAGATGATATAGACATATTTCTTTTCGCGCTCATCAGCATTAATATCGGTGCGTTTGGGCGGTGTGGTGTGGTAGCTAACATCGCCAAACAGATAGCCGATTTCTTTTTCCAGCCTTATCTGCACCAATTCATAGGCTTTATGGGATACATCAATCCCCACCCATTGCCGTTTCAATTTTTCTGCCGCCACGCATGTTGTGGCACAACCGCAAAAAGGGTCTAGCACAATATCGCCTTCTTCGCTTGATGCTTTGATGATGCGTTCAAGCAAGGCAAGTGGCTTTTGTGTGGGGTAGCCAGTTGCCTCATCATTGTTGCTGATACGGGCAATATCCGTCCAATTATTATCTAACGGCTCGCCATCATAATCATCTAAATATTTTCTGCGCTCAATTTTTTTGCCATCATCACTGATAACGATATTACCTTTTTCATATTCTTCTTCTAGCCGTTGTTTGCTTAACCGCCAGCCCGATGGATGAGGGTTGGTGAAACCGCGCCATGTGTAACACAAATTCGGGCGCGCCCCCATATTTTTGGCACGAAATATAGGAATACCTGTATAATAAGCTTGCCCCTTTTCGTCAATCTTATCGAATTTTTCGGTGATATTGTCTTGATTCCATCGGGTGGTTTGCAAATGATAATCATCACTTTTGCTATAAAACAAAATATTATCGGTATTATTGCCGAATTTCTTGCTCTTAAACTGACTGCCTTTACCGCGCCTATCATTGCGTTGCCAGATAATCTCGTTACGAAAATTTGTCTCATCAAAGATGCAATCCATTAGCAATTTCAGATAATGCGACATGGTGGAATCGCAATGTAGATAGATGCACCCTGTTTGTTTCAAGATGCGGTAACATGCCATCAGGCGAATCGCCATATAAGCAAGATAGCAAAAATTGTAAGAAAACTTCCCCTCTAGGCTTTTGGTGGCATTCAGTAAAATATAGATTTTTTCTTGGTCTTGCTTAATGGTTTCTAGCCATTCTTCTTTTACATCTGCGGCGCGAAATATATCATCAAATGCCGCACCCTCTGCCGAACTTCCGATGGGGGCGGTAAATACCTTATTCTTGTTGAAAGGTGGGTCAAGATAGATGAGGTCGATAGAATCGCTATTGATGCCCTGTAATATATCGATATTATCACGGCAAAAAATCGTTCTATTGTTGATATTATCTTGCATCTGGCACCCTATTTAGAAAACTGACACTGTTATTATAGTTTTATCATATATCACAATTCAATATCATTGGGCAATATCATTGGGCAATATTGAGATACAATATTAATATTTAATCAGTCGCGTTTTCTTCTTCTTTCGCGCCTGCCACCCTCGCCGCCCTCGCTTGAATTTGCCGCCGCAGGCTCGCGATAGGCTTTAATCCAACGCGCACAGTCTCTATCGTTGCCTGCCACCACATTTGCCGCCATAATCGCCTCTTTTTCTTGGGAATGTAGGGGGTTCATAATCGCCGATGTCATGCCTGCGCCACATGCCATGGTTAAAAACGCGGCATTGATGCTGTGCCGATTGGGCAAGACCAAAGCTGATATTAGACGCCCCGCACGAGGTATTCACATGCAATTCTTCACGCAAACGGCGAATCAGATGCATCACTGATTTACCAGCATCGCCTAGCGCACCAATCGGCATCACCAACGGGTCAACCACAATATCGCATGGCTTGATACCATAATCGGCGGCACGTTCAACGATTTTTTTGGCAACTTCATAGCGCACATCAGGGTCTTGAGATATACCAGTCTCGTCATTAGAAATCGCAATCACCGCGCAATCATATTTTTTCACCAATGGCAAAACTTGCTCTAATTGTTCGTCTTCGCCCGTTACCGAATTCAGCAATGCCCGCCCCTGATAGGCTGCTAGCCCGCTTTCAAGCGCGGCAATGATGGAGCTATCAATACATAAGGGCAAATCGGTAAGTGATTGCACCAGCCGAATCGTTTCTGCCAGAATCGCTGGCTCGTCAGCAAGCGGAATGCCCGCATTTATATCTAGCATATGTGCGCCTGCTTCTACTTGGGCGATTGTATCAGATTTGACAGTATCAAAATTGCCGGCTTTCATTTCAGCGGCTAATTTTTTGCGCCCTGTGGGGTTGATGCGCTCGCCAATGATGGTGAAAGGCTGGTCAAAGCCGATAATATGCTCACGGGTTTTTGAGCTAACAATGGTATGGGTTGTCATGTTATTTATCTTTCATAGTTTATGTGGGTTTGTAACCGCCATTTTTGACGAAAATACTTAATTTTTCTGCCGTATACTCGGCTTCTAATTTTTCTTTTATCTGCTGGGCTTCTTGTTCTATATCGTCAGAACAGTCGGTGGCATCTGATTTACGCCATTGGCTTAAATAATCATCTGTGCTATCGGTGCCAGATTTCATGGCGGCACGATCGATGGCTTTTTCAAACCGTTCGTCTAGCACGCATTTTACCTGCTCGCGCCTTGATTTTTTGACAATCACTTGCGCGGGAATATCACGCCAATAAACAATTTGAACCTGTGCCATGACCGTCCCTATCTATGATAAGATAATATGAGTAACTATTCATCACATATAAGATATTAATTGTTAAAAAAGTTGCTTATTACCGACATAGAAAGGCTTAATAACGCTATTATGTTGATATTGAAAATAAATTACATTATTTCACAAAGAATAGATTGCCCTTTGCTGATAAATCGCTTATATATTTTGATTATGTTATCAGGCGGATTAGTTGCATCTTCAACCAAGATACAGCCCTCTTCTCTACAGCCTTTATTGGGGCTTTATGGGGAGGGGTTGGCGCAGACCAATCAATTAATCCAAAACACCGCTGATTCTTCTATTTTACTGATTCCTAAAGTGGCGCATCATCTGTTAGATGCCGGTGGCAAGCGGATTCGTTCCTTATTATTATTGGCAAGTGCCGATTTAGCCTGTCAAATCAGCGGCACTGACTATCAACAGCAAAAAATCTTAAATCTATCGGCTGCGGTTGAGATGATTCACACCGCAACCTTATTGCATGATGATGTGGTGGATAATTCGGCACTCAGGCGTGGCAAGCCGACTGCCAATAAGATTTGGGATAATAAATTGCCGATTCTGGTGGGCGATTATCTGTTTTCATGCGCTTTTATGCTGATGGTAAAATCAGAATCGCTTCAAGTGCTTGAGATGCTTTCTGCCGTATCTGCCGAATTAGCCGAAGGTGAGGTTTTGCAATTACAATATGAGGGTGATGCCGATTTACCGCGTGAGGTGTATCAGCAAATTATCACTGCAAAAACCGCATCATTATTTCGGGCGGCAAGTGAAGCAGGCGCGATGATGGGTTGCGATGGGATGGGTTGCGATGATAAAAACCTACAGCAGATATTGAAGCAATTCGGGCATGATTTCGGTATCTTGTTTCAGCTGGTTGATGATATGATGGATTATCATGTGGGTGCTGATATGATGGGCAAAATATCGGGTGATGATTTGCGTGAGGGCAAGGTAACATTGCCTTTGATTATCTTGCGCGAAAAGCTGAATGATGCTGAAAAATACTGCCAGAAAGAATGGTTGACAGATGTGATAAGCAACAAGAATGCTGACGATAATGATTTAGAGAAAATACAAAAATTGATGCAAGAATATCATATTGCCGAAGCCATGCGTGGCGAAATTAACGGTTATGGTGATAGCTTAAACCATGCGCTAGAACAATTAGCTGATGCTTCGCCAAAACAAGCATTGCCGATTATCGATGCCTTGCATCAGGCAGTGCAATTCTCGTTGGGAAGGCTGTATTGATGACGGATAATCCAAACCACCTTCTGGGTATCGAAGGCATGCAACGGTGCGATATTGAAGCGGTGTTGAATTTGGCAAATGATTATGCAGGCAAAGTCCGCAATGGTGAAAAAGTTGACCCCGTGCTAGATGGCTTGACCATGATAAATCTGTTTTTTGAAAATTCCACCCGCACCCGCACCTCGTTTGAATTGGCAGGCAAAAGATTAGGGGCGGCTGTTACCAATATGTCGGTGGTTAGCTCGTCAATCAAAAAAGGCGAAACCCTCACCGATACTGCGCTTACCTTGCGTGCCATGCATACTGATATTTTGGTGGTGAGGCATCAATGTTCGGGGGCGGTGAAATTATTATCAGAAAAAGTCGGCTGTTCGGTGGTGAATGCGGGTGATGGCTCGCATGAACACCCTACGCAAGCCTTTTTAGATGCGCTCACAATCCAAAGGCGCAAGGGCAAATTGCAGGGGCTAGAAGTTGCTATTTGTGGCGATATTATGCATAGCCGTGTCGCCCGTTCTAATATCCATCTGTTGCAGATTATGGGGGCAAGGGTGCGCTTGGTTGGTCCGCCTACTTTAATGCCGCCCAATATTGAACAATTTGGACCTCAAATTTATCATGATATGAAGCAAGGCTTAAAAGATTGCGATATTGTGATGATGCTACGTTTGCAAACCGAACGGATGCAGGGAAATTATGTGCCATCGGTGCGGGAATATTATCATTTTTACGGGCTTACCCGCGAAAAACTTGCCAATGCCAAAAAAGACGCGCTGATTATGCACCCTGGACCGATGAATCGCGGGGTTGAGATTGATTCCGAACTGGCTGATGATATTCATCGTTCCTTGATTCAAGAACAGGTTGAGATGGGGGTTGCGGTAAGAATGGCAAGTTTGGCATTGATAGGGCAATCGATAAAGGCGAATAAGGCGAAGAAATAAGATGCGACAACACTATATTCATAATGTGATATTATGCACAGCTGAAACAGGCACATTAGAAAAAGGCGCGATATTGTTGCATGATGGCAAGATTGCCGCATTGGGTGCTGATGTGCCGTTACCAGAGAAGCAAATGCCTGCAAGCGATAATGATGAGCTGAAAATCACCGATGGCAAGGGGCATTATCTTACCTCTGGTTTGGTGGATATGCGGGTGAAATTATGCTCGCCAGCGGCGGAACATAAGGAAAGCATTGAAAGCGGTATCCGTGCGGCAATGAAAGGTGGGATTACCACGATGGTAACAATCCCTAGCCATGATTCGATGATTGATGATGTGGCAGGGATTGAATTTATCGCAAGACGTGGGCGCGAACAAAAGGGCAGTAAACTTTATTGCTATGCGGCATTAACGCGGGGCATGAAAGGCGAAGAGATTACCGAAATGGGCTTGTTAAGCGAGGCAGGTGCGCTTGGCTTTACCGATGGCGAGCAAGCGTTAGAAAATCCGCTAATGATGTATCGCGCCCTTACCTATGCCAAAGGGGTTGATGCGTTGGTGATACAGCACCCCGAAATGGCATCGCTGAATCCCGGTGGACAGATGAATAAAGGTGCGCTTGCCACTTTGTTAGGCTTGAAAGGCATGCCGAATATCGCAGAAGTGATGATGGTGGAACGCGATATCCGCTTGTTAGAAGAAACAGGTGGGCGGTATCATGTCGCGCATATTTCCACGCGTGAAACGGTTGATGTTATTCGTAAAGCCAAGAAACGTGGGCTGAATATCACCTGCGATACCGCGCCACAATATTTTTTACTGAACGAATTAGCAGTGCATGATTACCGCACTTTTGCCAAAGTAAATCCGCCCTTGCGGTGCGAAGATGATAGGCTCGCGATTATTGAGGGCTTGCAAGATGGCACGATTGATTGCATCGCTTCTGACCATATTCCGCAAGACCAAGATTCTAAACGGCAACCGTTTGAATGGGCAGAATTTGGAATGGTTGGGCTAGAAACTTTGTTCACGCTTTCATTAAAATTGGTGCATGATGGGCAATTATCACTATGTGAGTTACTGCAAAAACTCACCATTAACCCCGCAAAAATTTTGCGCCTGCCAAGCAATGAATTGGCAGTAGGCGAGGCGGCTGATGTGATGCTGTTTGATAAAGATGTGGCATGGCAAATTCTTGAGGAAAGACTGATAAGCAAATCTAAAAATACCAGTTTTGATAAAATGCCAGTGCAGGGCAAGGTGCTGAAATGCTGGGTTGATGGGCGCGTGATGGGTTTTGGTGAGGATATTTTTGATGGGTGAATTGTTTAACCCCTCGATTTTGGTGCTGGTAGTGATTGCTTATTTACTGGGCTCGGTGCCATTTGGCTTGGTGCTTTATTATCTAAAAACAAGGCAGGATTTACGCAAAATCGGGTCGGGCAATATCGGCGCAACCAATGTCTATCGGGCTTCTGGCATAAAATTAGCGATTGTTACCGTGATGTGCGATAGTGGCAAAGCGGCTTTGATAAGCTTTATTGCGCTCACTTTTTTTGATAAAAATGCCGCCTTAATGGTTGGGTTAGCGGCGATTATCGGGCATAATTTTTCATGTTTTCTTGGCTTTAAGGGCGGTAAGGGCGTGGCAAGCTCGCTTGCGGTGATGCTGGTGCTGAATTGGCAAATCGCGCTGATAGGCTGTGCGGTATGGTTGGGCATGTTGGCAGTGTTTCGCACCTCATCGGTATCGGCATTGCTCGGCTTTGTGGTCATGCTGATTGTTACGATTTTTATCGCAGGCGATATTTCTAGTCTGATTGCCGCTTTGCTCTTAACGGGTTTGGTTTTTATCAAGCATCTTGGCAATATTAGGCGCATCGCCAATGGCACTGAACCCCATACGATTGGCAATAAAGCTGGTGATAAATATTTTACCTTTAATCCGAAGAATAGGAAAAAAACATGAAGAATACCACAAAAAATACCCAAGAAAATACTAAAGAAAACTATACCTATCTCAAAGATTATCAACCGCCTAATTTCACCATACAATCGGTGCGTTTGGCATTTGATTTATCAGCCGAACAAACGATAGTAGAAGCATGGCTAGAGATAAAAAATCTTGATGGCGATTTGGTTTTATATGGTGAAGATTTACAGCTTGATAGTTTGATGATTGATGGGCAGAAATTAACCGATAAAGATTATAAAGTGGATGCTGAAAAATTGGTGATTTATCGGCAAAAGGGCGATTTTACCTTGCATCAGATGGTGAAGATTGCGCCCAAAGATAACACGAGGCTTGAGGGGCTTTATTGTTCGTCAGGGCATTTGATGACGCAATGCGAGCCTGAGGGTTTTAGGCGCATCATCTATTATCCCGACCGACCCGATATTCTTGCGCCCTTTCATGTTAGCCTAACAGCTGATAAAAAAACCTATCCTATCTTGCTTGCAGGCGGTAATTTGCTGGAACAAACCGACGCGCCTGATAACAAACATAAGGCAGTGTTTTACGACCCCAACCCGAAACCAAGCTATCTGTTTGCATTGGTGGCAGGCGATTTTGAAACGCTCACCGACCATTACACCACCAAAGAAGGGCGCAAAGTTCGGCTGGCAATCCATGTGGATAAGGGCAATTTAGATAAGACTGATTTTGCGATGCTTGCCCTAAAAAACGCCATGCGTTGGGATGAAGAGACTTATGATTTTTGCTATGATTTAGATGATTATCACATTGTTGCCGCCAATGATTTTAATATGGGTGCGATGGAAAATAAGGGCTTAAATATCTTCAATGCCCGTTTGGTATTGGCAAGCAGTGATACCGCCACCGATAGCGATTACGATTTTATTGATGCGGTGATTGCCCATGAATATTTTCATAATTGGACGGGGAATCGCATCACTTGTCGCGATTGGTTTCAGCTATCCTTGAAAGAGGGGTTGACTGTGTTTCGCGAACAGCAATATTGCGCTGATAGTCTCTCTGCATTGGAACAACGCATTGACGATGTTAAAACATTACGCATGAGGCAATTTGCCGAAGATGCTGGACCAACCGCCCATGCGGTGCGCCCCGATAAATACATTGAAATCAATAATTTTTACACCACCACCATCTATGAAAAAGGCGCGGAGCTGATACGCATGTTGTATCATATGTTAGGCGCGGAAAATTACGCTAAGGGTATCCAGATATATCGCGCCCGTTATGATGGTATGGCGGTTACGTGCGATGATTTTTTTGCCGCCATGCAAGCGGCAGTGCCAGATAAGGATTTATCACAATTTATGCGGTGGTACACCCAAGCAGGCACGCCCGAAATCACGGTTGATACGCAGTGGAAAGATGGTGAAATGTTGCTGACTTTATCGCAAGCAATCCCGCAATTAAAAGCGGATAAGCCTAAATTGCCACATATGATTCCGTTAAAAATATCATGGCTTGATGATGACGGCAATCAGTTGACAAGCGCATGTAGTGAGTTGCAAGATGATATGCTGATATTGCAAGCCGAACAGCAGAGTTTCACTTTTGGCAATCTGCCTGAAAATGCGTTGCTTTCTATCAATCGCGGTTTTACCGCGCCCGTTATCATCAAAGGCGATTTTGATTATTTGAAGCAGGCGAGGCTTGATGATGATGGCTTTAACCGTTGGAATGCCAAAGAACAGTTTTTGATTGAGGCACTATGTGCGATGATGAGTGGCGAGAAGCAATGGTCTGATGTTGCGGCTGATATTCATGCTCTATTCTCGAATCTGCTTGATGGCTTGCCCTCTTTGTGGCAACTGCCCGATATTAGCAGCTGTGCGATGGCGATGCAAGATTTTGAACCGCAAAAATTTTACGCGCTGATTGATGAGGCGGAGGCGTTTATTGCCGAGAATTTCTATGATGAGTTGCTGAAAATCTATCAGCAACATTATGCTGATAGTGGCGAGGATTATCGTAACGGACGGAAGGCACGGCAATATGCTCATAATGCGCTTTATTATCTCAGCCTGAAAAATCAAGATTTACTGCAACAGCATTTCAACAATGCCCGTAACATGACTGAAACTTTTGCTTGTTTGCGTATGGCACGGCGTCATATGTTTGGTGAAATCCGTGCCGATATGTTGGCACAGTTTGCTGATAAATGGCAAGATAATCCGCTGGTGATGAATAAATGGCTGGGCATTCAGGGCAGTATCACCGATGCGAAACAGCTTGATGTGATTAAGGATATTATCACGCGGGAGCAATTTTTCAGCATCAAAAACCCGAATAATGTCTATGCGTTATTGGGGCAGATGGGCGCGGTGATGAGCCCTGCCTATCATAATCAAACGGGTTATCAGTTTTTTGGTGATATTTGCGCCAAGCTTGATGAATTAAATCCGCAAGTGGGTGCGCGTTTGCTAGGCATGGGCTTGATGAATGCACGGCAACTAACGGCAAATAATCAGGCAATGCTGGCTGATATGCTTCAAAAATTATTGGATAAAAACCTCTCACCCGATATGTATGAAATCGCGAATAATCATATTGGGAGTTTGAAAGGGTAGTTCAAGGAGCAATCGAAGCCGAGAAAAGACACGCTATTTTAAGGATTTCCAAAAGATAATTTTATCATCTCCTGATGCCCAAAAATCTCTGATACGCGCTTCTTTGGCATAACCGTTCTGGCGGTAAAATTCCCGCGTCTGTGCGAATTCATCTGTGCTTGATGTGTCTGCTATTATGATGCGCTGTCCGCGTTCTTTAAGCTCAGTTTCTAGATATTTAGCAAGAATGCTACCGTAACCATTACCTTGCTGTTCTTGCATGATTGCAATGGCAAGCATGTTCCATGCGCCTTCTGCAAGCTTTTCAGGGACTGCATAGCAAAAGCCTATAGCCTTGCCGTCTGTTTCACATGTTAGCCAAATGTCAGAACTTTTATCGTTAGATAGGAAACCACTCACCATGTCAGGAAGCATGTCACTAGGGAAAAGCTCTGTGCTGTCAAGCACCGCCTGCAAAGCGGTAATATCATCATGTTTTGTTGGTCGTATTTTCGTTGATTTTTTATCCATTTGTTTTCAGCATCTTGTCGTTGGCACTCTTGGGCGCAGAAATAACGAACGGATTTACCTTCGTGTGAATTGCGCTTCGTGTTCCGCCATTTTGTTCAGCCAGCCTTGCGCCGCTTCTTCATCGCCATTTTCTTCACGTTCAATCCGCGACATCATGCGGAAATAATGTCGATTTTCAGTGCCGACTTTTTCCTTATATGTTTCCATACTCGTTCGTGCCTTGCCCCAGATTTCAGCATCAACCAGTGATTCCACCAATAGCAAAATCGTAACAGGATTATCCATATCGCGCGCACATAACACTTCCATCGACCGCGCTTTATCAAGATTATTTTTTGGTTTTGACATCCGAATATACGCCGCCGCCATCTCGGCATTGGCAATTTCATGCCAGTGTTTTTCAATCAGCCCCATCGCCTTGCGCGATTTATTTTGCTGTTCTAACACGCGCACATAAAGATGCACACCCGTTTCAGGCATGGCATTATAAGCAGCAGCGCCATGCTTTTCAGCCTTCGGCAACTGTTCTTCTTTCAGCGCCGCTTCGGCAAGTGCCCAGTGCATTTCTGCGCCACGTTGTCCTGCCTCGTCCTTGCTGATGGCATCTAAATTTTTCAGCTGTTGCAAGGTTTCTAAACCATCTTCAAAAGCCCGTAAATTTAATTGTAGCGAGAAAATCTCTTTCAATAACACAGTAGAGGCGGGTTGCAAAATTAATGCGCGTTTGGCATAAGCGAGTGCTTCGGCAAATAACCGTTGCTCTTTGGCATGGCGCATCAGCCCCAACAAGCCCAAAAATGCGGTGTTTGGCTTATCCAGCAATTTTTGGAAATAGGCGACTGCTGCCTCGTGGTCGCCTGCTAATTGCGATGCTTGCGCGGCAAACAGCGTGGATACCGTATCATTTTCTAGCAATTCATGCGCCTTGCCCGTCATTCGTTTGGCGGCTTTTTGGTCGCCTGATGCAATCGCTACTAATGCGTGAGTCAGCACATCATACCCGCGTTCTTGTTGGCGTTTGCTCCAATATTTGCTCACCAGAGTCGGCAGATTATTTAGGCGATGCCACGAATTTGTGATAATTACCGATAGCACGCACAGAATAATCACCAGTGCTACCGCAAAACCGATGGTGGTATCAATATTCCATTGCGCCCACACAATATGCACATGTCCCGGACGGTTGGCAAGCCACACGGATAGCCACACCAATAAACCGATTTTTATGCCCCAACTGATTGCTTTGGTCATGTTTCTATTCCTTAGCCTTGTTCGTCAGTTTGCGCCACATCAGCGGATTCACCATTGGGTTCATTGGCTGATTCATTACTGAATTCATCACTCAAATCTTTCAATGATTCTGTAATTTTATCGCCAATTTCCAACCTGATGGCATCAACCGCTTCTAGCACTTCTTGGCGTGCTTCGGCTTGTTTCAACCATTCTGATAATTTTGTTTCTTGTCCATAGCGGATAATATCAGGCTTGGCATAGCGGATGCCTTCTTCCAGATTGCCCTGCGAGAGATAATATTCCGCACGCAGTAAATCGTTAAGGTCGGTGATTTGCTCTTGCTTTTTGAAATGCACGAGCGAGCGCACCCTTACAAGCGCTTGTTCTTTCCAATCTTCGGCTTCGCTATCGGTTTTCTTAACCAATACAGGATAGAGGAAATCACTATATTGTTGCGATAAAATCGGCAGCGCGATAATCGGTTTATTTTGGTGAAACCTTAAAGTAGCAATATCGTTGCTAATATCATCACGGTAATCAGTGTTTTTGGTTAATTCATCAAAACGACTTAATTGTATCTGAAAATTGAGACCATCGCGAATGCGGGCATCAAGCAGTTCTAGCGCATAAAACAAACCGATTGAACGGCTGAAATTACGTTCAAATAATTGCCCTGATTCCACTTCCACATTTTCCAAACGGCGCGATAACAGCCGCGAATTTTCTTCTAACTGTTTCAACAAACCCGTTAGAGAATCGATTTGCACCTGATTGGTAACTGATTCTTTTTTCAAGATTTCCACACCTAACCGTGCATCTTCTAGTTTTTTCAACTCATCTGCCGATATGCCCTTCTGCTGTCCAAACACTTCCACGCCTTGTTCTTGCTGAAAATTGAAAGTTAATAAGGCAAGGCTGGCATTGGCTTGTTCAACCTGTGCTAACCGTTCTTCCATCACAGTGATTCTATCAAGCACGACGCCTATTTGCAAATTGCCACCGCCACCGCTTTCACCGCCCTCGCCACCATGTCCATCATCATATCCTTCGCCATGGTCATCGCCGTGTCCGCCACCTAACGAGGCTTGTAATTTTCTATCAATGCCATCAGACCAAAGTGGGCGCGTTACCACTGCTAAAATAGCCATGAAAGAGAGTAATAATGCCCAATGGGCGGCTGTTGATTTTGGTAAATCAGAGGCAGCAGCACCGTGCCCATGTCCGCCACCGCCATGTCCGTCGTCATCATTAGGGCTAGAGATGGCAGCTTCTTCCATCATTGCTTCTGCCATTGTTGGTGTTGGTTCAGCTTTTTTTTCTGCCGCTGCTTGTTTGGCTTTGCTACGGTCGCGAAAAGCACCACCACCGTCGACAGTTGCTTCTTTTTTATCCAGTTCGGCTGGTTTTATATCATCGTCAACAGCAGAAATATCACCCATAGCATCATCGCCAAATTCTTTCATCATCGCCAAATCGGCAGCGCTTAAAGGTTCTTCACTGGAATTCTCCTCGCTGGAAGTTTCTTCATTGGTAGCTTGTTCGGTGGAAAAATTTGAGGGGTCCATTTCAGGATTGCCTTCTAATGCTTTTTTAAAAAATTCAGGCAAAATAATATCTTTCCTGAACGCACTTGCATTAATCAATTCCAAACGGTTCGCAGGAATTCGAGCGCGTTGCTTCCAGCCTTGCACTGTGCTAACGCCCAGCCCTATTTCTTTCGCCATGGGCCTTAGGCCACCGAAGCTATCTAATACGGCGACAACATATTCTTCACCAATAATATCAAAAGGTTCTGCCATTAATCTTACCCTTATATTTTACCATTCCTTCATTAAGCCTCACCATTTCTAGCAAGCTTTTTATCATTGCATCATCACAAGATATGTCAGCAATTTTGGTGTTCACAGAGATATTAAGACCCTGTTCTCGCCATTTTCCAACATATTTTTCGACCATATCACATACAGCCTGACTCAAGCATACAAGACTTATAGTATATTTTAAATGATTTTGCAAAGTATGATTATAAAAATTTATCATAAAAATTTCAGCCGTACGTGGCGAGAATAACATAATGGCATAAATTTGTGGCAAAATATCAGCAAAATCATTGGGCAGGCTAGGCACTGCAATGGTTTGATACAGGCTGATACGCTTCACATGAAAGCCTGCTTCGTTCAATTTTTCTGCCAATGAATGGGGATGATTATCGGCCGCGCCATGATAAAGCCGCATATTTTTTTTGTTTTTATCGGCATGGGTGCAAATAAGCTGATACAGAGTCTCAACATTGCCAGAAGCGGTGAAAATATTGGTAAAGCCATAATTTTTGGCAGTTTGCGCGGTTTTTATCCCAACAGCATAGAGAGGCAAACTTTGCAATTTTTGCTTCAAACTAGCATTTTTTTGGGTGGGGTGATTCTGCAAATGATGCATCAAGGCACGTACCCCATTGGCTGAGGTAAAAATCAAACCACCACTATCATCATCAGGCAATGTAGCATCAGGTAAAAAACTCACTTCCATCATCGGCATGATGATGGGATGAAAACCGTGTTGTTGCAATTTTTTAGCTAGAATTTCGGCATCAAGTGCAGGACGGGTGATGAGGATATTAGGCTTCATGTTTCATACTTGATTCGTTGTGGGTAACAGATGTGGTGCTTGTATTTTCAGTTTTTCAGCAAGGGCAATCCCCATCATCTCAGGGCTTTTGAATTGCCCATCACTGCCAGTGAGTGTGCCTGTGAGAGTGTCACTGCCATCATCGTTACTTAATTGCGCGGTGATATGGCTATTGGCAGGCATCATGCGTTTTTTATCATTCATGGTGCGGTGTTGAAATTGCGTCAACACGCCAATCGCAGTATGGCACGAGCCACCCAAACAACGCAACAACGCCCGTTCTGCCAGCAACTCATCTAATGTGAGTGCGTGTGATAGCGGATAAAGCGCGGTATGTAACGCGATATTATCGGTATGGCAGGTGGCGGCAATAATGCCCTGACTGGCAGCAGGCAACATAATTTTTGGGTCAAGCGGCATCACATTGGGCGTCATATTTTGCCCCGTTACCATATCCATGCGTAGCAAGCCCGCCATTGCCAATATAATGGCATCTAGTTTTTGACTGTGCATTTTTTCAATTCGGGTTTCAATGCGCCCGCGTAACGGGATTATCTGTAAATCTGGGCGAATGGCGCGTAATTGCGCGGCACGGCGTGGCGATGATGTGCCAATGCAAGCCTTAGGCGGTAAATCATTTAGCGTTTGGTAATGTTGCACACGCCCAATCAGGCAATCGCGCCGATCATCACGCGGTAAAATACAAGCGAGCTTAATATCATCATGCAGGCTACTCTCTAAATCTTTGGCAGAATGCACAGCAATATCAATCTCATCATTGATAAGCGCATCATCAAGCTGTTTAATGAATAAGCCTTTACCGCCAATATCGTAAAGCGGACGGTCTTGGATTTCATCACCTTGCGTGCTGATGGGGATAATATGATAGGTGATATTATCAAAATGCTGATTTAAGAATTGGAGGAAAATATCAGTCTGTTTGCGCGCCAATGGCGATGCTCTGGTGCCAATGCGTAAGGTTTTTGTGGGCATGGTTATTCATCAAAAAAATAGGTGATTGCAATATACGATAAAAAGAGGCATATTATGTGAGTTAAATTGTAACAAAACCATCAAGGAATGTCAAAAAAGATGCAAGAAGATAATAGGGCAGTGGAAAAGCCTGATAAGCCCTTGCCTGTAAGTGCAAAATCGGGTAAGGAAAAATCAGGAACATCAGATAAGGAAGCGGCGTTACAACGCAACCTGAAGCAAAATATTGCACGGCGCAAACAGCAACAAAAAGCCCGCAGTAAAATGTAGTGGTAAATTGGAGAAAAAATAATGGGCGTTTTGCCAGATAATTGGATTAGAGAACAAGCACAGAATAACGGTATGATAGAACCTTTTATTGAGGCGCAAAAGCGTGAGGGGGTTATTTCGTATGGCTTATCATCTTATGGTTATGATGCCAGAGTATCGGACGAATTCAGCATTTTCACCAATGTTGATTCGGCGATTGTTGACCCGAAAGATTTTCGCGATGAAGCGTTTGTAAAGCGTCAGCAAGATGTGTGTGTGATACCGCCTAATTCGTTCGCATTGGCGCGCACAGTTGAGTATTTTAGAATTCCACGTGATGTGTTGGTGGTGTGTTTGGGCAAATCCACCTATGCCAGATGCGGGATTATCGTGAATGTTACGCCGCTTGAGCCAGAATGGGAGGGGCATGTAACATTGGAATTTTCTAACACCACGCCATTGCCTGCAAAGATTTATGCCAATGAGGGCGCGTGTCAGTTTCTGTTTTTGAAAGGCGAGGGCGATTGCGATGTATCATATGCCGACCGCAAAGGAAAATATCAGGGACAACGGGGGGTTACACTGCCGAGAATTTGAGGCATTAATAGCGGCATAATATCCGCTAGCGGATATTAATGCGTTTTAGTTTATCATAGATATTTTTATGATGCCCGATAAGCACAATATTCAAAATTTCAATTGCTTGATGATTGCTGATTCTATAAATGATTCGGTAGGGTGCGACTTTATTTTTATGTCTTCTATAATCGCCAGAATTTTTTAACATTGGATTTTGCAGAGGATTTGCTTTTAAATCAACTTCAATTGCTTTAGCAATTCTTTTTTGGTAGTTTTGTGGAATTTTCTTTAATGATTTTCTAGCATCTTGTGAGTAAACAATCTCGGTCATTTATCAGATTTTATATTTCTCATAAAATTCTGGACCCAACTCTTTCATCACTTCATTATGGGGAGTCCACTCTGTATTCGTTGCCATAACTTCATCAGCAAGCTTAATCAACGCCAAATCAAATTCATCAGGCTCTTCATAGATTTCTTGACTGGTATTATCAGCAATCGGCTGTTGCAACTTACCCATGATTTGTATCCTTCATCATTAAAATAATGAATTTATTGTATCGTAACGAACAAACATAGTCAAGGAATTTCTGATGCCAGTATTAAAATACAGCGGTGGGATTGTTAAGGCTAGCACCATCTTTAGTGTTAAGCAACAGCGACACGCACCGCCCTCGTGTTGAAATACAGTGGGGGTTGTTAAGGCTTGCTCGATATTAGTATTAAACACAGCGGTGGGGGGTATGGGTGAGGTTTGCACCTCCAGAGTATTACACACAGGCGGGGGGATTATCAAGGGGGGTCGCAACAAGGTGGGTGTCCTACGGACATACCCACCGAGAAGTTGCGCCGCACCCCCCTTGATACTATAAACCGACTCCGCAAAGCCCCCATATATTAATGTCTTGCAAAATGCACCGCCCTTGTTTTATTTACTTGCCTCGTCCGCCAATGCTTGTTCGATGATGCGGACGACTTCTTCGGCTTTTTCGATGTGGGCGGGAAAAGAGGCTTTTACAGAGTCATAATATAGTTGATCGCTATTATTTGTACTAATATAAATATCTTTTAAAATTCTAACTCTCTCCTCTGCTTTTTCAAGTGGAGTCCTATATGGAGGAGTGCCATCATAAGATGATTTGGCATGTAAATCCACTCCCAAATCAATGAGGAATTTTATCAATTCATTGGAACGTTCCCAGTGAATCGTATTTATTAAAGGGGACTTGTGACTATCTGTTACAATATTTGAGTCAGCACCATTTGATATTAAAAATTTTGCGATTTCTAATGTGCCAACATAACTGAAAATTGTTTTACTCCATTTTGGATTTTTTGAATTAATAACAGCACCATTGTCCAAAAAAAACTGAATCAGTGGAATAATGTTATTATTGTGTGTGTTTGCTAACTCCATAAATAACGGGTTAACTGCGTAACCTGAGTAATAATCAAAATAGATTTCAGGGTGTTCCGTTACTGCCTGCAACAAAATTTTATCGATGGTGGGTGAAAACTCAACTTTATAAAACCCGACAATATCATTCAGATAATATCTTATGTGATAATGTTTTACGTAAATATTATCTTTTTTGGTTCTAAAGAAATTTTTCTCTATTTCAATATTATTGGTATAGGTCAGTATTTCTTCTTGATGATGTATTAATTTAGCAAGGTCTTTTGGTTGAAATTGTTTTAATTCATCGATAATAGCACTCACATCATTTTCAGTAAAAGTATCAAGCAATTCTGAATTTTTTAAAGCCACATAATAACTAAATAATTTTAAGTCGGTGGTTGTTAATTCGCTGGGCAATGTTTCAATTTTCGAGAATCTTTTTCTGATAGCCAATTTTTGCTCATCGGTGAACCATTCTTCGGAAACAAGCGGCTTTTCGACAGAAGATTTTACTGTAGATGCTTGGCTAATATTATTTGTTGCTAACCAAGTCAACACCACACCCACCATAATAAATATGGCAGGTATGATAATGCAAAGGCGGTAATTTTTTATATTCATTTTATTATTCTTTATTTGAATTTTTTATTAACTAAAAGTTGTTTGGCTTCAGTAATCTGGCGTTTTAATTGCAACAAATTACAATTATCCGTTTGATTGCTATTATGCTGAAGTTCACACGCAAGTTTAACAATATTTTCGAATGTTAGCAACATGGTATAGTCACGACACGCACCGCACTTCACCCCAAACTATCAACAGTAATCCTTGACGTTTGATGATTATGTTTTTATACTAACAGAATGATAAAAACAAACGCCCTACTTAAATCTATCTTGCTTGCTTTTGCCTTAATGGCAATAGTGGCGTGTGATAGTCATTCGAAGAAATTGACGATATCTGACACGCAATTGACGACCGAGATAACACAAGATAATTTTGAAGAAAAGATGGACGAGGTTCGGTTGCATGGCGATGGTGCGAATGAAACCGATGAATTTAGCTTTACGCTATTGCATCATGTGAGCATGCAGAAAGACCCTAAATCGGTGGAAAATATTGAAGAGCTTGTGCTCAGGAGCGCCGATATCAATGCACAGACTCAAGATGGTAACACCCCATTACATTTAGCAATTGCCAAAGGCTATACCAAAAATATACAAATATTACTTCAGAAAGGGGCTGATATCAATATCTTGAACAATGATAACAAATCCCCTGTAGATTTTGCAAAAGCACGAAAATATAAAAGCCTTTTTGATATTTTGGTTGGGGCGGATAAAAACCTTGATGCGGCGCGCGATGATTCTGGCAATAGATTGGCACATGATATGAGCTTTGCAGGAAATGAAGAATTTTTACAAAAGCTCATTGCGATGGGCGCCAATATCAATATACCAAATAAGTACGATAACACGCCGTTACATTTTGCTATTATTACAGGGCATGAGCATATCATCAAGATTCTTCTGGATGCAGGTGCGGATATTGAAGCCAAAAATTATAACGGTATAACACCGTTGACTTGGTCACTCAGAGGAGGAGGTCCACTATCGGTTACTAAGCAATTGCTACAAGCAGGTGCAAACATTGAGGCAAGGGATAAGGATGATGAAACGGCATTGCATTGGGCAAGCTTTTTTGCAAAACCACATTTTATACAATTATTGCTTGAGATGGGTGCAGACATTGAAGCAAGAAACAATAAGGGCAATACCCCGTTACATATTGCGAGTATGGATGAAGAGGCTGTGATGGCTGTTAAGGTTTTGCTTGCGGCAGGGGCAAACATTGAAGCAAAGAATAACAATGATAAAACACCGTTATATCTGGCAACTACAGCAGGGTTAGGCGATATTGTTGACGTGTTAATTGCGGCAAATGCAGAACGGATAGATGCCAATGTAGCAGATGAATATGGAAACACGCCATTATATAATGCCGTAAGAGATGGAGATTATGCAAGGGTTGCCGAACTGATTAAGGCAGGCGCAGAGGTGAACATAAACATATCCAATGACGAGACAACGGCAACCCCTTTAAATTGGGCGTTAACGAGGCAACATGATGCGCTTGTTGACGCAATGATTGATGCGGGAGCATATATTAACGGTGCAATAAAAGGTTATAATGGCGCAACATTATTGCATCTGGCGATTGAGAATGACGATGTGGCGCGGGTTAAAAAACTGCTTGCCGCGGGTGCTGATACTGAGGCTAGAACTTCTTTTGATAATGAGACGATGCTACATAAAGCAAGCAAGCAAGGAAATGCTGAAATTGTTACCATGTTGCTTGATATGGAAGCAAAACTTGAACTAAAAACCAAATATGGGCGTACGGCATTGGCAATTGCCATGCATCGTAATCATACCAATATTGTTAAAATATTGCTTGATGCTGGGGCGCGTATAAATTTTAGGGTAGATGGTAACGGCAACACGCCACTACATTGGGCAAGCGTGCAACAGGATGCAGAAATTTTACAAAAGGTGCTTGATGCGAAGCCACCGCTTAATAGTCAAGATAGAAAATACGGTTTTACGCCTTTACACAGGGCAAGCGCAATCGGTTATATACAAAATGTAAGCATGTTAGTTGATGCGGGTGCGGATATTACCATCAAAGATACAACTGGTAAGCGAGCCGTAAATTATGCACAATATTTAGCCATTGTCGATTATTTAAGAGCGCCTTCAGCTTCATCAACAATACAGAAAAAAACAATTTCAAGGCAACAATCTAACGGTGATTTGAATGAAAAATTAATGGATGCGCTACAAGTAGAAACCCTTGATGCTATTGCGCTGGTAAAAAAACACCTCAGCTTAGGGGCTGAATTTGATACCTATATTGCGCTGAGACATTCATTGCAGGACGCTTATCAAGCGGCTGATGATTGGACGGATGGCACGGAAGCAACCATTGATGAAAAAGACCGTGCTGATGATATCCAGCAACCTAGGAGTAGCAGAAGCCCTTATCAAGACAATGATGATTATTCTTATAGTGCCTATTACCGCACTCCCGTTACTTATTGGTTAGAAGAACTTATTGCGCGTGGCTATCCTGCATCGATGCTAGATGTGCACCGCTTATTATATCCACGCTATATGAAAAACGCAGGAATCGAAGATATAAAAGCACTGCTAGCACAGCCTGAAGATAACGGGCAAGCTACTGATATCAATATGCGTGACGCCATGGGCAGGACGCCTCTATATATCGCAGATATTCAAGGCAATCAAGCCATATTTGATTATCTGAAACAAAATGGCGCGGATTACTAACGGTAACTTCGGCAAGCTCACCGCATATTTCTGCTAGAATTATGGTAGAACAATAATTCGCTAGTTGGGAGTGCGGACTCATTAATATATGGGGGGGCTTTGCGGAGTTGGTTTTATGTATCAAGGGGGGTGCGGACTGGCTTCTCGATGCGCGCTTGTCAAATTTTTGTCCGTTGGACAATTTGCCAAGCAGACGCCTCTTGCCAGTTTCGGTTTGCCCTTGTTACCAATGGCGGGCAAACCTCACCCTTAAAATCCCCCCGCTGTATTTCAATACTGGCGGAGGAGTGCGTTGCAGTTACTCAATACGAGGGCGGTGCGTGTCGAGGGTTACAATTCTAGCGGATTAATGCTTACCGATTAAACTTTGTCTTATTCACCAACAAAAACGCTTGTTTGCGCTTGTTATAAATATCGGAGAGTGGCGCGGTGTCGCGTTTGAAACTATCCCAATTCTCCACCATATCAGCCAAATCACTCGGCGCATCACCCCCCGCATCGCTCGCCAAACGCGCCCCATCACTGGCAGGATATTCAAAATTCTGCATCGCATATTGTTGCTGAATCTTATCACTCAACATAAATTCTATCAGCTTTTCAGCATTTGCAACATGAGGCGCGTGCTTTAATAGCGCAACACCGCTGATATTCATATGCGTGCCAGTGCTATCATCAGTGCCATCACCCGCCTGATTCGGAAACACCAGATTCACCTTATCCGCGGCTTTGCGCTGGTCGTCATTAGCCATCATCAGCCCGTAATAATAGCTGTTGCCGATGGCAATATCGCATATACCATTGGCAATGGCGGTGATTTGCGCACGGTCGTTGCCTTGCGGGGTGCGCGCCAGATTCTGCTTCACATCAAGCAACCATTGCTCGGTTTTATCAGCACCCCAATGATGAATAAATGACGCAAACAGCCCTAAATTATAGTCATGCGTGCCACTGCGCGTGCAGATTTTACCGCGCCATTTCGGGTCAGCCAAATCCTGATAATCCTGAATCGCACCTGTTGGCACACGCGTTTTAGAGACATAGATAAGCCTTGCGCGTTGCGTTAGTGCCAGCCAATGCCGGTTTTTATCACGCAAATAAGCGGGCAAACGTTGAATATTTAAGCCGTCAATATCTATCTGTTGCGTGATACTTTCATTTACCGCATCTTCAAGGCGGGCATAATCGCTGGTGAGCAAAATATCGGCAGGGCTGCCTTTGCCTTCGGCTTTAATGCGCGCCACCAAACCCTTGCTGGCACTGATAAGATTAACCTTAATGCCTGTTTCTTTGGTAAATTCTTCAAACAAAGGCGCAACCAAAAAGCTTTGCCGAAATGAGTAAATATTCACCTCTTGCTGTTTGTTTTGGGCGTGAGATAATGGCGTGAAAGTCAGTAATAGCAACAATGCCAGAAAGTGATAGCGAAAATGGCGGTAAAAAATCATGGCGCATGTTTCCTTAAATAAAGTGCAAATGATAATTATTCTTAACCAGCGATGCAAGATAAATTTTAACAATAATGCCCAATAATATTTTGGTAATAATATTTTGGAATAATGTTTGATTATTGTTGTCATATATTATATTATGCCTCAAAATTATGGGCTTCCGATAGGCGGAATGGCTTGTAAAAAATTAATACCTTATTGATGAAAAAACTATTGTGAAAAAATTACTATTATTGATTGCCTTAACCCTGATGCCACTCACAAATTTGCACGCGCAAATCGGGCAATATCGGGGTGTGCCGCCCGAACAAACAACTCACACCTATATTGGCTTTGTTACGGGGTTCTTGCCGTTTATTGATACCACATCTAATGATAATATTGTGTTAGAGAATAATAGCGCGCTCGGCTTGCTATGGGGGTATCAATCAAATGATTATCTGGCGGTAGAGCTTATGCAGAAAAATGTTGTTGTATCGAATATCGTGTTTCAAGCACCCGCCGATGGAGAAAATCGTTTTTTTGAGGGCAGGGGCAAGCTGGATATGCGGTCGCTTAATTTCAACTATTTCATTAAAGACCTCTCTAAGGGTGAAGAGCCGAAGGGAACGCGCAAATTGGTTTTTACCTATGGTATCGGGCAATATCAGGGCTTGTATCATGGTGAAGGTAGGATTAACAAACGTGGCCCTTATAAAGAGACGCATGGTGATAGAGGCTATTTCAACCGCTTTGCATTAGGGGTGCAAACACAAGTGAAAGAGGTGGTAAAGCGCGGTGGTGCTAAATCATATCTTAATTTGCGTATTAATTATTATCGTGAGGAAGTAACAAGTGCGGGCTTTCATGACCCCACATTATTCAATACTGGCTTGGTTAGCACAATATCGGGCGTAGAATTTATGGTGTTGTCTAGCTTTTGATTTCTGCTTGTTGCAAAGCGATTTTACAATCCGCGCCATAGGCATATTGTGTCTTCGCGCCATTGCTACGCGCATTCTTATGAATGATTCGATGGCAGGGCAGAAATAACGCTATCGGGTTGCGTGCCACAATATGAGTGCCAACCGCCCTTGAATGACTGTTAAAATTATCAGCTAACGCGCTATAGCTAATATCGCATTTACCGAATGGAATCTCAGCCATGCACTGCCACCCTCGATGCTGATATGGGGTGCCGACCAATGAAAGAGGCGGTATTATCGCGCCTTTACTGGTGAAAAATTGCTGAATATCGTGGTTAATATCGCGCATTATTGTTGGTGATTTTTGAAGCATTTTGCCCGCATTAAAAACCTGTAAATTAGCATTTTGCATATGCCCTAGCAATGCTTGTTCATCAAGAATGTTGCCGTCTCTATCCGCACCGAAACCCAACGCACATATTCTGCCATCAAACATGGCATAAAGCACCAGCCCATAATCGGTTTGCGCGCTATCATAAGTAATGATACCCTCGCGCCTCTTGAAATCCTGTTTCGTTATAGTGTCAATATCCATTTACTATCTCCAATGTAAACGGGCGGCATAATCAATCAGCATATCTTTCAGCTTGCGTTCAAACTTCCGCAATTTACGGTCTTTCAACCAGCCCATGCGCGTTTCAAAATACGGGAAATCATCCGCCATAGATAAAGCACTCAAACCTCTCGCCCCCAATTCCTCACGCGCCATGCCACATAAAATCCCCACCCCAAAACCGCTTTTGATATATTCAATCAGCACATCGGAATCAGCGGCTGAAAAAATCGGCTGAAACTGTAAATTATGAGCGGTAAAATGCTGTGCCAATCCGCGCCTGCCGGTAATGCCCTCAATATAAGTGAGCAGTGGATAGTGTTGTAAATCCGCTAGTGTAACGGCATCAAGCGCGTTTAGCGGATGGGTTGTTGGCAAGCCCAGAATATGCCGCCAGCGATACAGGCTAACATGGCTGATGGCTTTATCGCTACTTAAACTTTCGGTGCAGATGATAAAATCCACCTCGTTACGATGCAGTAGATTCAGCAATTCGGTGGGGCGTCCCTGATGAAAATTCAACCGCACTTTCGGATATTCTTTGCTAAATTGCTTCAGCGGTTCGGGCAGAAAATAGCGCGCTTGGGCATGGGTGGTGGCAATGCTTAATGTGCCGCTATCTTCGGCATGGTAATCGGCAGAAAGCGCGTTGATATTATGCTCCGCCTGCAGCATCGTATCTATCTGGCTTAGAATCTGTTGCCCGAATGGTGTTAGCCCATCAAGGCGTTTGCCGTTGCGGTAAAAAATGCTCTGCTTTAACTCGGCTTCAATCTGTTGCAACCGCCTGCTTAATGCCGATTGCGCGGTATGTAATTGCTGGGCTGCGTGCGAGATATTCCCGCCATTTTCAGCCAGTAATTTGATGAGCTTAATTTGTAATAGGTTCAAGTTGTTTGCCTCATTCCTGACACTCCCCACAATAGAAACTTGCGCGGTTTTGTTGAATCAGCTTAACAATAACGCCTTTATGGCAATTTTTGCAGATGGTATCAGCCTGCCCATAAGCATTCCATTGATGCTGAAAATAACCCAAACTTCCCTCAGGCGCAGTGAAATCCGAAAAGCTAGACCCGCCCGCTTTAATCGCTTCGGTTAGCACTTTTATCACCGCATCGGTAAGTAACTGCCATTGTTTTTTGGTAAGACTATTCGCGCTTCGTTGCGGATTAATATGTGCGTGCCATAATGCCTCGCTACAATAGATATTGCCCATGCCCGCAATATTTTCCTGCGCCATCAAAAACGCTTTGATAGTGCCGTTACGATTTTTAGCGCGTTCCATTAATATAGCGGCATCAATCTTATCCGCTATCGGGTCGCGCCCTAATTTCTGTAAAAAGCGATTATCATCCGCCTTATCGGCATCAAACAAATCCATAAAGCCAAAACGGCGGGGGTCGTGATAGCATAGATATAGCGCTTGCTTATCAGCATTCCTGAAAGTAACAAACAAATGACCATGCTTTTCGGGGAAATCATTATTGGTATGCTTCAAAATTAGTTTGCCCGACATGCCAAAATGAATCAGCCATATCAACCTATCATCAAGGGTGAGCAACAAATATTTGCCATGCCGTTTATAGTCGGTAATATGGCAATTTGTGATGCGTTTGATGAAATCAATGGGAAAGGGGAAACGTAAATCTGCCCGTGTGATGTTGCTTGATTCGATGCAAGGTGCGTTATAATTACCGCCGCCTAAAAAGCTTTTAAGCCCTCGCCTGATGGTTTCAACTTCGGGTAATTCGGGCAATCTTTATCGCCTTTACAAGCCCAATGCTTCGCGATAGAGCGCGATAATTTCATCGGTCTGTGCCAAATCGCTCTTATCCATTTTGCGTAATTTAACGATTTGCCGTAAGATTTTCACCTCAAAACCCATACCGCGTGCTTCGGAATATACTGTGCTAATATCTTCGGCAATGGATTGCTTCTCTTCTTCTAACCGTTCAACGCGTTCAACAATTCCTTGCAATTTTTCAGGCATAAAGGGGCGTGCTTCAATCATTTTATCCTCCGTTATAATGATTCGCTATTAGTAACATATCAACATTATTATTGGCAAGTGCTATCATGTTTATTTAAGAATTGCACATTGTTATTATATGGGTTATAACATGGTTTATGATAGATTCATACGCGACTAATGGGCGTAAAATCGGGGCGGGATTGATATAAATTTCTTTTTGGGTCGATAATTGCACAACATTATGATTGCTGATTTTCCACATCAACCAGTTATGCTAACAAATGTGTTAGAATTTTTGCCTGTTGGTGAAAATTTACAAGTGATGGATGCCACCTATGGTGATGGGCATTACAGCAAGGCTTTGTTGCAAACAGGCGCGACTGTGTATGCGTTCGATAAAGACCCTGAAGCCATTGAAAAGGCGCAAGATTCGCAAAAGCAACATTCACCGAAATTAAACCTATTCCATGCTGATTTTGCTGATTGCGTATCCCATCTGCATGAGGTGGGTTGCACGGAGTTAGATGCGATGATTTTTGATTTAGGCGTTTCATCACGCCAGCTTGATGATGCGGAGCGGGGCTTTTCGTTTCGCCATGATGGCGCGTTAGATATGCGAATGGCAAAAGAGGGCAAAACGGCAGCTGATATTGTCAATGGCTACGATATGGGCGATTTGGCGCGGTTATTCTCGCGTGGGGGTGAGCAAAAATTCGCGCGTCTGCTTGCCAAAACTATTATTAGAAAACGCGAGGAAGCCGTGATTGACCGCACCAAACAGCTTGCGGATATTATCAGTGCTGTGATTCCCCGTCATTTGCAAAAACGCGAGATTCACCCTGCGACTTTGGCATTTCAAGCGATTCGAATTGAGGTGAATCAGGAATTTGCGGCGATTGATAATGCGCTGAAAGCCGCTGATACTCTGTTACGCAAAGGCGGTAGGCTGATAGTGGTGAGTTTTCATTCGCTAGAAGATAGAATTATCATGAAGCATTTTAGGCGCGAACAAGGGGTATCGCGGTATCTGCCAGAACGTGATGCCGAGAATGATTATCGGATGTTGACCAGAAAAGCCATCACCCCAAGCGATGATGAAATACGAAAAAATCCACGGGCGCGTTCGGCAAAAATGCGGGTGGCAGAAAAATGTTAAACCGTCTCAATCATTTTTTCGTGGTGTGTTTGCTATGTTCGGGGCTTGGGCTGTTGCTGGTATTGCTCACCAATAATCGCGCGGTTAATCAGTTGCAACAGCAAATCGCCCGTTACGAGTTAGAAATTGCCCGCGAAGAAGAAAATATCCATAATTTACAGGCTGAAATCGCGCATCTTTCACACCCCGACCGCATTGCGCGGTTGGTGAAGGAATATCTGCCAGATATGCAGATAACTGACACCAAAACATTTTACGTGCCTGAAAATAAACAAGGCAAGCTGATTTGGCGGCATAATGGCAAAAACCTAGCATCATCAACATTATTTGAAGATACCAAACGCGTATCAGCACAACAGAAAATTGGCGAATAATGAAAGCGGAACCGACCATCATTGAGACTATCAAACATTTATGGCAGATGGCGGTGGCGTATTTCTCGCGCCTTGATGTTAAAATCAACAAACGCCTGAAGCGCGATATTGATGATGATAGCAAACAGAAAAAAATTGAAGCAGTCGGCTTGGCTGATGAAAGCCAGATAAGCAAGTTACTGCAAACGGTTACCACCCAGCCAAAACGTGGCAGTGGCGCCTATTATTACCGTATGTTAGAAATTTGCCGTGCGCGGATTTTGCTGATATGGGCATTGATGGGGATTACATTTATCAGTCTGATGTTACGCACTATCGCTTTGCCGTTCACAGAAACAAGGGGTGCCGTTAATGATAGCAGCAGCAACACGCGCCCTGCATTGCGTTCTGATATTGTGGATAGAAATGGCAATATTCTGGTGAGTTCTGCGATTGTGAAAAGTCTGAATGCTGATGTTACGCTGATGCGCCGTGCCAATGTTGATTTTGCTGATGCAGCGTCGCGTTTGGCAACGTTACTGCCCGCGATTGACCAAGAAAATCTGCTGGATAAATTCAACCGATTGGCGCATTTTCCGATTATCCAAAGGCTAGCACCTGAACAGGTGTGGCAGGTGCGACAGCTTGGCATACCCGGTATTTATACCTTGCGTGAAGAGGGTAGAATCTATCCCTATGGCGATTTGATGGCGCATGTGGTGGGGTTTGTGGATAATAACAATGTTGGGCAGAGTGGCATTGAGTTACGCTTTAATTCATTACTCAGCAGGGGTGAAGCACCTTTTGCCTTATCGGTTGATGTGCGAATGCAATATATTTTGGCAGAAGCATTGCAAAAAGCGTTTGATACCCAGAAGGCTAAATCGGCATGTGGCTTGGTGATGTCACTAAAATCATCTGAAATATTAGCGATGACCTCGTTTCCTACCTTCAATCCGCATCAAATTAACAAAATCACCAATGATAAATATTTTAACTGCACCACGCAATCGGTGTATGAATTGGGCTCTACCATGAAGCTTATTAATGCCGCTTTGGGGCTAGAGATGGGCACTGCCACATTGGATACAGTCTATGATACCACCCGTCCGATTAGGATAGAAAATAAGGTGATTTCCGATATTAGGCTAAGCGAGTTTCGCTATAATTTGCGTCAGGTGATGACTTATTCTTCCAATATTGGCTCGGCATTGATTGCGCGTGATGCGGGGGCGGTGCGCCAGCGCGAATTTTTGCAAAGGCTTGGCATGTTGAGCGTATCGCCGATTGAGCTTGAGGGCAAAGGCATACCTTTAATCGCGAATGAAAAAGATGAATTAACCACTATGACAATCGGCTTTGGGCATTCGATTGCTGTTAGCCCGTTACATTTGGCAAGCGCGGTGAGTCTGATTATCAATGATGGTATTTACCGCAAACCAACTTTGCTTTATATACCCGAAGTGCAACGCGCCCTTGCGCCGGGAGTTAGGGTGGTGCGCTCCGAAGTATCTGATGCGCTACGGCAAATCATGTATCTGGTGGTGCGTGATGGCACGGGACGCGCCGCCAAAATACCGGGTTATGTGGTGGGCGGTAAAACAGGCACGGCTGAAAAATTGGTAGAAACATCGCTTGGATTACGCTATAGCTCAAACGCGGTTTTATCGTCATTCATTGCTGCTTACCCGATGCACGACCCGCAATATCTTATTTATGTTTTGATTGATGAACCCAAAGGCAATAATGTATTTGGTGGTGCGATTATGGCACCAGTGGTGAAAGAAATTATCCAAAAAATGGCGCCGATGGTGGGGGTAACGCCCTATAATGAACGCTCGCCCGAAATATTGAAGGCACTGGGTCTGAATAAAAGAGGGCAACCGATTGCGGTGAGTGAATGATGAAACAGATTCTAAACTTCAAAAATGATTGGCAGAGGGTAAAGCAAGATATTGCAGGGATAACAGCCGATAGCCGTGATGTGCAAGCGGGTTATTTGTTCGCGATGTTGCCCAGTGCGGTTATGGGTGGCAAGCATGGCAGAGATTATCTGAAACAGGCGATAGAAAAAGGCGCAAGCTATCTATTGACAGATACGGAGATAGATGCGGATTTACCTGTTTTTGTCAGTGATAATATCAGGCGTGATATTGCGTTGATGGCGGCTGATTTTTACGCATCATCAGCACAAGAGAGTAGAAAAATGATAGCCGTAACTGGCACCAATGGCAAAAGTTCTATCGTGTGGATGTTGCGTCATTTATGGGCAGATGCGGGCATTAGGGCTGCGTCTATTGGCACGCATGGGATATATAAAGGGCTTGAGGAAGTGAATAATGCCGCAAGAGCGGGTAATCTCACCACTCCCGATGCCGTTGGTTTAGCGCAAGCGATAGGCGGATTACAGAATGATGGTTATCAGCATTTGGCAATGGAGGCATCGAGTCATGGCTTGCATCAGTCGCGTTTGGCAGGTTTTGCGGTGGATATTGCGATTTTCACCAATTTATCGCAAGACCATCTGGATTATCATCAGGATTTTGAAAGCTACCGACAGGCGAAATATTTGCTATTTAGCGATAATCTGAAAGCGGGCGGTGTGGCACTGATATGCGATAGTTACGACCGCATTGATGCGTTACAAGCGATTGCAACACAAAAACAAGCACGTTTTTACCGATATGGCTTTACCGAAAATTGCGATTTCGCATTGCTGAATTGCACCCATATTGATGGATTGTTACACGCAACTCTCAAATTGCAAACTGAAACGGTGCGGATAGAAACGGATTTGGTTGGCAAGTTTCAGTGGGAAAATTTACTGGCATCATGCGCGGCTGCCTCTTTATCGGGCATGGCGATTGAAGCCATCAAGCAGGCTGTGCCAGCGGTGAAAACAGTGGCAGGCAGGTTGGAATTGGCGGTATCGGCGCATTATCGGCAGGTTTTTGTTGATTACGCCCATACGCCCGATGCGTTGCAACATGCGTTGGTTACATTACGGGCGCATCAGCAGGAAAAGCAGGGACAACTTTATTGTCTATTCGGCTGTGGTGGTGAGCGCGATAAAGGCAAGCGCGCTTTAATGGCAAAAATCGCCACGCAATATGCCGATAGGGTGATTATCACTGATGATAACCCACGACATGAAGACCCTCTTGAAATCCGTATGGAGATCTTAAAATATTGTGATGGGCAAAATTTGCCACTGCATATCCCATCACGGCATCAGGCGATTCAAAGTGCAATCAATATGCTACAAAGTGGTGATATTTTACTAATTGCGGGCAAGGGCAGTGAAGATTATCAGCTGATTGGTGATGTAAAATATCCGTTTGATGATAGGCTGGAAGCCAAAAAAGCATGGGAAAATCGCGTGAAGTCTTTAAATTTGTGGGATAGAGATAGATTGATACAAGCTGATAAGAATATTGTATTCGCGAAAGATACTATTCCCTTTAGTGATGATACAGCGGGGGGTATGGGGGGCATTCGCAAGGGCGTGGGCTCTGTCCTGTCTGCCGAGAAGTCAAGTCGCGCCCCCCATATTAATAATATTGGCATAAACAGCCAGCAAGCACGCGCAGGCGATTTATTCATTGCCCTTCAAGATAAACGCGATGGGCATGATTTTATCGAATCTGCCATGCAAAATGGTGCAGTCGCCAGTCTTGGCACAAAACCGCCTGCTGATATTATTGTCCCCGATAGTTTGCAGGCACTAGAAAACATGGCGCATTATCAGCGTCAGCAAAGCAAGGCGGTGCATATTGGGGTTACAGGCTCGGTTGGCAAAACCAGTGTTAAAAATGGGTTGGCGCGGTTATTTATGGCGCAGGGCAACTGCCATAGCGCACAAGGCAGTTTCAACAATCATATCGGTCTGCCATTATCGCTGGCAACCATGCCGAGCGATACCGATATTGGCGTGTTTGAATTGGGAATGAATCATGCAAAAGAGATTGATGCGCTCAGCAAGATTCTACAGCCTGATATTGCGCTGATCACCACGATTGCGCCCGTGCATATCGCCCATTTTGATGATTTATCGGGGATAGCGGCGGCAAAGGCTGAAATTTTTAACGGCATGAAGCCGGGCAGTATCGCGATTTTACCGCTTGATAGCCCATTTTACGATTTGCTTTATAAAGCGGCGTTTAAAGATAAAAAATTACGCGTGCTGAATTTTGGTGAGAATGAATCCGCTGATATACAAATTATCGGTAAACAGATGCAAACGGATAATATCACCGCATGGCGTTTTGCCTATCAGGAGCAGATATATTCTATCGGTGGTTTTGTAAGTGGCGTGCAATGGGGGCAGTTATTGGGGGCGATGGTTGCGGTGCAGGTGGCAGTCGCAATGATGCAAGAAGAGGCGATTACCCATGAAACACTTAAAGAAAAATTACTGCCATTATCGGGGATACATGCGTCAAAGGGGCGTGGCAATATTTTATTTTCCAAGCATTGCCGTATGGTGATTGATGAAACCTATAATGCCAGTCCGCTTGCCACTCAAGCGGCATTAATTAACTTGGCGGCATATCCGCGCAATACTAATAGCAGGAAAATCGCGATTTTGGGTGATATGCTAGAATTGGGCAAAGATGAGGTGAAATATCATATCGATTTGCTAAAATATTGCGCCAATATTGATGTGTTGCATGTGGTCGGTGCGAATATGACGCATCTTTATGACGCTCTACCCAAAAATAAGCAAGGTATTTGTGCAAAGACTGCCGATGCACTTGCACAAAGGTTGATTCCTATGCTAGAAAAAGATGATATTATCATGGTCAAAGGCTCGGCAGGTATGAAAATGGCAAAAATCATCAAAAAAATCACTGAAAGTTAAACAATGTTTGCGTATCTTAGTCAATATTCCGAATTAACAATCTTCTTTAATCTGTTTCGCTATATCACTTTTAGAAGCGGAGGCGCGTTTATCACCGCATTGGTGATTTGCTTTATGATTGGCTCGCCATTGATTACATGGCTGAAACATAAGCAACGTGGCGCAAATAATGTGCGCGAAGATTTGCCAGAACAGCATTTCACCAAAATCGGCACGCCTACAATGGGTGGGTTGATGATTTTAATATCAATGCTGATTAGCACCTTATTATGGGCGGATTTAAGCAATGCCTATATTTGGATGATATTAGCCCTTACCGCTGGTTTTGGCGCAATCGGTTTTGTTGATGATATTATCAAAATTAAGGGTAAAAATAAGGGCGTTTCGGGACGCATCAGATTGCAGATAGAATTTTTACTGGCATTGGCGATTTGCATCTGGCTTGCTTATCATATAGAACCTGCGCTCAGCAACCGATTGGCACTGCCATTTTTCAAAGATTTGCTGATTAATATGGGTTGGTTTTACATTATCTTTGCAGGCTTTGTGATTGTTGGCACTGCCAATGCGGTCAACCTCACCGATGGGCTTGATGGGCTAGCGATTGGTCCTGCCATTATCGCCACAGCTTGTTTTGGCATGATTGTCTATCTGGTCGGGCATAGTATCTATGCGGTTTATTTGGGGATACCGTTCATTGTGGGTGCGGGCGAACTTTCGGTATTCTGCGCCGCTTTGATGGGTGGCTCGCTTGGGTTTTTATGGTTTAACGCCCCGCCTGCTAAAATTTTTATGGGCGATACTGGCTCGCTTGCCATTGGCAGTGCGCTTGGTGGTTTGGCAGTGTTCAGCAAGCACGAGATTGTGTTGGCGATTATCGGCGGTTTATTTGTGCTTGAAACCGTGTCGGTGATTATTCAGGTGATTTCGTTCAAATTGGTGGGCAGGCGGATTTTCGCGATGGCGCCCTTGCATCATCATTTTGAGAAAAAGGGCTGGCATGAATCCACGATTGTGGTGCGGTTTTGGATTATTGCTGTGATTATGGGCTTTATCGGGTTGGCAACATTGAAATTGCGGTAATTAGGGAATAAGAATTTGACGATAATTTTGCCTTCATGGGGGGGCAAAAAAGTGCTAGTTGCAGGGCTTGGCATCAGCGGTTGTGCCGCCATCGAGGCATTAATCAATAGTGGCGCAAATGTAAAATTATGGGATGATAACCCCGAAATCCTGAAACAAGCATCGCGCCGTTACGCCTTACAGCCGTTTGATATTCATGTTTTGGCACATTGGCACAATCTTGATGCTCTATTGCCTGCGCCCGGTATCAAGCCAAGCCATAAGATTTTCTCACGCGCCAATATTGCAGATTGTCAAATTTTAAGCGATATTGATTTATTGCAACAAGCGGTTAAGGGCAGGGGGTGCAAATTTATTGGCGTTACTGGCACCAATGGCAAATCAACCACCACTGCACTGATTGCACATATTCTGAATCATGCAGGGCATAAAGCGGTAGCAGGTGCGAATATTGGTGAGGCGGCACTGGATTTGCCACTATTAGATGAGGGTGAAACCTATGTGTTAGAACTTTCTTCCTATCAGTTGCATCATTGCAGGGATTCGCATTTTGATGTGGCAATTTTGCTGAATATAACGCCCGACCATATCAGCTATCATGGCACGATGGATGAATATATCAATGCCAAACTTAAAATTTTTGCACGGCAAAAGCGTGATGACCTCGCGATTGTGGGGCTTAGCACCGATGCAAGCCATGCCATTGCGGGTGCATTATATGACGATAATCAGCAAGAATTACAAATGTTTTCAGGGATTATCAGGGTTGCCAATGGTATCTATTGGGAGGATAATTGCCTATGGCGCATTATAGAAAAGGGCGATGTAGTTGGCACACCCGAAAAGATACTAGATTTTCGTGATTATCCGCATTTAAGCGGAAGGCATAATGCTGAAAATATCGCCGCCGCATGGTTGGCTGTAGCGCATCAGGGAGTGGATACCGACCAAATTATCGCGGGGCTTGGCACATTTAACGGGCTGAAACATCGGCAAGAATATCTGGGCAATATCGGCAATATCCATTTTGTTAATGATAGCAAGGCAACCAATGTGGAAGCAACCCAGATGGCGCTTGCTTTATATCCTAATATTTATTGGCTGGCAGGTGGGCAGGTGAAGGACGAGCCTCATCGGCAGTTGCAAGATTTTCTAGGCAATGTGAAAGCGGGTTATTTTTTTGGCAGTGGTGGCAAACATTTTCACAATATTTTTGCAAGCCATATTGATTCACAACAATGTGAGACATTACAAAAGGCGTTTCAGCTTGCATGGCAACAGGCGCAAAGTGATAATGAAGCCGATAACGAAAATCAGCAGGCGACGATTTTGCTTGCCCCTGCCGCCGCATCGTTCGACCAATTCAGCAATTTTGCCGAGCGTGGAGATGTGTTTGCAGGCTTGGTGGAACAGCTGAAACAGGCGGAGGGAATGCCAAATGAAAGTGCCTGAAATTTTACGAACATGGTTTACCGAGCTTGACCGTTGGAGCCTGATGATTATCTTAATGCTATTGGTAATGGGAGTGGTGATGAGCTTTTCGGTAGCCCCAGAAGTTGCGGTGCGCCTTAAAATTCCGCCTTATTATATTGCCATCAAGCATTTATTTTTTGCGTTTTTAAGTCTTGGCACATTAATATGTATCTCATTATGCAATCAGCAAATGATTAAGCGCATGGCAGTATATATGCTATTGGCAAGTTTTATGATGCTGGTATTTGTTAATTTTTGGGGTGAGAGTTTTAACGGCTCGCATCGTTGGTTACGCGTTTTTGGGCTGACGCTTCAGCCTTCAGAAATTGTAAAACCCGCTTTTGCGATTATATCGGCATGGCTATTAACCATGCAAAGCAGGGGTGAGCCTGTGCCGGGAATTATCATTATTTGGGTAATTTATTTGGTGTTAACTTTGCTATTATTGCTACAGCCCGATGTAGGGCAGACCATATTCTTAACCTTAATATTTTTGGTACAATGGTTTGTGGCAGGAATGCCAGTGATGTATCTGTTATTATGGATGAGTATCTTTCTATTTGGTTTGATAACAGCCTATCTTATTTTCCCACATGTTACCGACCGTATTCAAGGCTTTTTTTCAGGTGCTGACCAATATTCGCAAGTGAATCTTTCATTGCGGGCATTTCAAGATGGTGGTTTTTTGGGCGAAGGGCTTGGCGGTGGCACTTTAAAAACCTATTTGTTCGATGCCCAAAGCGATTTTATTTTTGCAGTTTTAGGCGAAGAATTAGGAATTTTTGCGTGTATTATGGTATTGATAGCCTACACATTTATCACATTACGCAGTATATTACGCACATTGGGGCATCAGGATTTATTTGTGGTGTTGGCACTGGCAGGGTTGCTAACGCAATTTGCAGGGCAGGTATGGGTGAATGTTGGCTCGGTGGTGGGGATTATCCCGCCTAAAGGCACAACATTGCCGTTTATTTCATCAGGAGGCACGGCGATGGTGGCAATCAGTTTTGCGATGGGCGCAGTATTATCATTGGGAAGATTGCCAAAAGATACTGTATTTGTGGCAACCAATCAGGTAAAAAGCAATGGTGAGCAGGCTGAAGATGTGATACGCATCGGCGCAGACGGTTAATGGGTGAAACGGCAGAGAGTAAAATGACACAAAAGCAAGAGAAAATATCAATCATATTGGCAACGGGCGGCACAGCAGGGCATGTGTTTCCAGCAGTTTCATTGGCGCGTTTGCTACAAAATTCTATGCCGCATATTGATTTAGCAGTGGTAACTGATAAGCGCGGGCAGTTTGATATGGGTGATGATGCCACACCACCACCCGTTCATTATATCAATGCGGCGGGGATTGTTGGGCGTAACCCGATGCAAATGTTGCTTGCAGGGCTTAAATTATTGCGGGGCTTTTTGCAATCATTACGGCTTATGCGTAAATTGCGTCCTGATTTTGTGATAGGCTTTGGTGGTTATTCGTCATTGCCATCGATGTTTGCCGCGAATTTGCTAAAATATCCGACCATGATTCACGAACAAAATGCAAGGCTGGGACGCACCAATCGCTTGCTTGCGCCCGGTATGAATTATATCGCCACAGCGTTTGAGGTAACTGATGGGATTCCTGAATCATCACAAGGCATCGTGCATCACACGGGCAATCCCGTGCGGAACGAAATCACCGCTTGTGCCAATAGCCCTTATCCTAAACTCACCGCGAAATCAGTGATTAATATCGTGATATTAGGGGGGTCGCAAGGGGCGTTGGCGTTAGGCGAAAAAATTCCTGCCGCGCTTGCAAGCCTGCCTGATGATATTAAAAAACGGTTGCGCGTTACGCATCAGGTGCGTGCCGAACAAATTGATAAGGTAACCAAATTCTATAAGCGCAACAAGATTGAAGCGCATACCGAAACATATTTCAAAGATGTTGCGGGTTTGATTGTGCAAGCGCATCTGCTGATTTGCCGTTCGGGTGCTGCCACATTGGCTGAGATTACCGCGATTGGCAGACCTGCGATTTTCATTCCCTATCCGTTTGCCGCTGATGACCATCAAAGCGCGAATGCCGCCCGAATTGCCGATGCAGGTGGCGGCTGGATTATCCCGCAAGATGATTTGAATAGCGAAAGCCTATCGCGGATTATGACCGATTTACTCAGTCAGCCTTTTCGTCTGCAAGTGGCGGCACAATGCGCCCTCAAAATGGGCAATGTGCGGGCGGCAGAGAATATGGCAGAATTGATAAAACAATATTTAACAGATAAAGATAACAAAGCGTAAAGGAGATAAAATGCTAGTTTTTCCTGATTCATCGATGGTGGTTCATTTGGTTGGTATTGGCGGTATTGGCATGTCGGGCATTGCCGAGCTGATGCATAATTTGGGTTGCAAAATTCAAGGTTCGGATATGGCTGAAAATGCCAATATCAAGCGGTTGCAAGCGCTGGGTATCCATGTGGCGATTGGGCATGATTCACACAATATTCAAGGGGCGAGCGTGCTGGTGATGTCTTCGGCTGTGAAAATGGATAATGTTGAAATTATGGCTGCCCGTGCTGATAATATCCCCGTGATTAAACGTGCCGAAATGCTTGCGGAATTGATGCGGCTTAAAAAATCGGTGGCGATTGGTGGCACGCATGGCAAAACCACCACCACATCGATTGTGGGCGCTATGTTTGAAACCGCAGGCTATGACCCGACTGTGATTAATGGCGGTATTATCAATCGCTATGGCACAAATACCCGCACAGGTGCTGGCGATTGGCTGATTGCCGAAGCCGATGAAAGCGATGGCAGTTTTACCAAATTGCCCGCAGGAATTGTGGTTGTTACCAATATCGACCCCGAACATATGGAGCATTATGGCGATTTTGAAAATCTGCGGCAGGCTTTTATTCGCTTCATTCATAATATCCCATTTTACGGTTTTGCGGTGCTATGCGCCGACCATAGCAATGTGTTGAAAGTGATGGCACAGATTAGCGATAGGCGGATGATTACCTATGGTTTTTCACCGCAATCGATGGTGCGTGGGGTGAATGTGAGGCATAGCAAAGAAGGCATGTGGTTTGATGTAGAGGCAAGCTTGCATTCTTCTGCTAATAAAAGCATGAAGCAGGTGATTATTTTGAAAGATTTATTCCTGCCCGTGCATGGTGAGTATAATGTGAGCAACGCACTTGCGGCGGTAACGATTGGCTTGGAATGCGGATTTTCGCATCAGGCGATTGTTAAATCCTTGCGCAATTTCAGCGGTGTTAAACGGCGTTTCACCCATACTGGCACGGCGAAGAATATCAAAATCATTGATGATTACGGGCATCACCCGGTGGAAATTCGGGCGGTGCTAAAAACCGCAAGGCAGATTTGCGAGAAAACTTTGATTGCAGTGGTGCAGCCGCATCGCTATTCGCGCTTGCATGATTTGTTTGATGATTTTCAAACCGCATTCCATGATGCCGATATTGTGGTGATTGCCGATGTCTATGAAGCAGGCGAACAGCCGATTGAGGGCGCAGATAAGGAATCATTGGCGGCGGCGGCGATGCAGGCAGGGCATAAAAAAGCATTGGCATTATCGTCGCCTGAAGCATTGCCTCAACTGATAGCAGATTTGCTGAAAGATGAAGATTTAGAATCTGACGATAAGCATCATATGGTGGTGGTGCTAGGCGCGGGCTCTAGCACATTATGGGCGCAACAATTACCCGAACAGCTAGAGGCGTTATTGTGAGCGCGATGAGTGGCATGAGTGAAATTTACCCTACCGATATTCTCAATCAGTTGCGTGGCACAATAAAGCGTGATGAGCCGATGAAAAAGCATGTCTGGTTTGGGGCAGGTGGCACGGCAGATTTGTTTTTTATCCCTGCCGATAATGAAGATTTACAGCTGTTTTTACAGCATAAGCCTGCCAATATGCCTGTTACCACTATCGGCATTGGGTCGAATTTATTGGTGCGTGATGGCGGTATTCGTGGCGCGGTGATATGTATGGGCAAAAGTTTCAGCAATCTTAACTATGCTGATGGCATGATTGAGGCAGGCGTGGGTGTGCCAGATATTCGTTTGGCAAAATTTGCAGCCGAACATAGCTGTATCGGCATGGCATTTTATGCAGGTATACCCGGCACTGTTGGCGGTGCGGTTATCATGAATGCAGGCGCGCATGGCTCGGATACATCGGAACATTTGCATGAGATTAATGTGATGCACCCTGATGGCACGATGCAGATATTGCGGAACAGTGCGCTTGGTTATTCATATCGGCATTCCGAATTGCCACCAGAAGCGATTGTGTTGCGTGCCAGTTTCAAAACCAAGCAGGGTGATAAGGAACAGGCGAAGCAAGCCATTACCGACATTCAGCGCAAAAGGCGCGATACTCAACCCGTAGGCGTGCGAACGGGCGGTTCTACATTCAAAAATCCAGCAGGGCATAGCGCGTGGAAACTGATTGATGCGGCGGGTTTGCGAATGGCAAAAATAGGCGATGCGATGATGGCAGAAAAACATTGTAATTTCATGATTAATTGCGGCAAGGCAAGCGGTGAGGATTTGGAAAATCTAGGCGAATATGTGCGCAAAACAGTCAATGAAAATTCTAACATTATGCTAGAATGGGAGATTAAAAGATTGGGCGAAAAGCCCGAATAAAAGAATGGTAAGAGAATAATCATGCGTAAATTTAAGAGAGATGAAGTTAACATTTTAGTGCTATCGGGCGGATGGTCATCGGAACGCGAGGTATCGCTGGTTTCGGGGAAAAACTGTGCCGATGCGCTGAAACAAACTGGCTGGAACGCGCATTTTTACGATTTAACAGGCAGTGTGATTGGCTTTGTCAATGATTTACAGAACATAAAGCCTGATTTGGTATTTAACGCCTTGCATGGCACTTATGGCGAAGATGGCGCGATAGCGGGCTTGCTGAATATGATGGGCATTGCTTATACTCATTCGGGCATTGCCGCAAGCGCGGTGGCGATGGATAAATTACTCACCAAACAGTTTCTAACACCGCTTGGCATAAAATTTGCTGAAAGCTACGATATGAGCGGGATTTATCATCTCGCTGGGTTGAAGAAAAAATGTCCGCTAAAACCTCCTTATGTGCTAAAGCCGATTAGGGAGGGGTCTAGCAGAGGCATTTACATTATCGGGGCTGATGATATTCCCGATATGTCGGAGGAAAAAAACATGTCGCAAGACTACATGGCAGAAAGCTATGTGAGTGGTAGAGAACTAACCGTTGCCGTGCTAGATAATTATGGCGCGCTTGGCGTGACAGAATTATTGCCAAAGCAAGGCTTTTATGATTATCATGCAAAATATAGTGATGGCGTTACCACCCATATTTGCCCCGCAAACATATCAGAAAAATTGGCGAAACAATGCCGCGCCCAATCGGAAATAGCGCATGATGCACTTGGTTGCAAGCAGGTGAGCCGTTCGGATTTTCGCTATGATGAACAGAATGACGCACTTTATTTTTTGGAAATTAACACCCATCCGGGTATGACCTCACTCTCATTAGTGCCAGAACAAGCCAAATTGCATGGCATTGAATTTACAGATTTATGTGATTTATTGGTTGAAGCTGCGCTTGATGATGGGCCTGATAATGGGAAAGTGTCATGATTAAAATCGCCCGTGATGACTACGATGAACATAATTTTGCTGATGATGCCGATGATGATTTTGCCGATGATGATTTCAGCGAACAAGAGCAATCGCCTGAAAGCCCAGAAGATGATGACGCTGATGATGCTGATGCTGATGTTACCCCCGAAGAAGATTATGAAGAATATGAGGTTGATGATGCCCCAGAAAATGATAATGAAGAGGAATCTAGCTTTGATGCGCCACCGATAAGCCACTTTGCCAGTCATAATGTAACGCATCAAGAAACATCATCATCATCACCTGCTGCACAAAATATGCTTCATAAAAATTTTCTATCAATGAAATTCACCAAATCAATATTGGTTTGGCTGTTTGGCTGTGTCATTACTTTATGGATGTTTTGGGGCAGTGGTTTTTACACCATGACAAAATATGGCGGGCTTTCATTGCGCGATGTTCAAATCTATAATTTGGATAAAACCAACTATGATGAATTATTGGCGCAAGCCAATTTAGAGTTAGGCGAGTCGATATTTAAGGTTGATTTGCAACAAACCAAAATGGCGATTGATGAATTGCCATGGGTAGAGCAAAGCCATATTGTGCGTGTGTTGCCCGGTAGCGTGCATATTTATATCACCGAACATCGCCCGGTTGCGATTTGGCAACAAAATGGACAAAAAACGCTGGTTTCTCACGATGGTAGCCCGATTGGTGCGGTTGAAAATTTTACCGATTACGAAAATTTACCGGTGATTACGGGGGAGTCTGCACCGCAATCATTCACTTTATTGCAAAGCGTGTTGGAATCCTATCCAGCATTGCAACATGCGTTGCGCGGTGCCAAAATGTCACGGGCAGCGCGATGGACAATTTATCTGGAGAATGGCACATTGGTGCATCTGCCAATCCATAATATTGATGAGGCGTTTATTCGCTTACGTTGGCTAGACCAGCAATTTCAAGTGTTATCGTTTCAATCATCAGTGATTGATTTACGGGTGCGCGATAGGGCGGCGATTGGTGAGCGCACCATACCCGTTGCGGTGCAAAACAAAACGGATGATAGCGCCCAAGCATCATCGTAATCGCTTCATTAACCAAAGTTTTTCGGGGGAAAAATGGAACAAGCCATAGATATTCTAAATGATGTGCAAGATGATTTGCGCATGACACCCACTATTATCGCCAAACCTTTGGTGATTATAGATATTGGCGCTAGCAGTATTACAGGGCTTGCGGTAACCACCAAACCATTTATGATTAAGGCATGGGCGCAAGTGAAAAGTGAGGGGGTTTTTGGTGAGAATTTTCCGCATTTCAATCAATTAAGCCATGTGATACAGGATTTGATGGGCAGGCTAACCACCCAATTAATGCACCCGATTGATGAGGCGGTGCTTTGTTTTTCAGGCGCGCATTTGCATCTTGAAACTCTAAATTTTCAAAAGCACCTACCGCCTGAGGGGTTTAATCGGCAAGGCATTCAGCAATGGCTTGTAGCTGCGTATCACGCGCATTGCAATGATGATAGCGCAGATGAATCTGATAAAAAACACTCACTCAAAAATGTAACATTACATGCCCTTATGAAAGAGATTTATATCGATAGAAAATTATGCGAAAATTTTAATCAACTGCCACCGCATCACTATCATAAGGGCAGGCAAATACATGTTACGCTGAATCTGATAAAAATGAAACAGCATCTTATCCATAATTTAACAGAATTATTGGCATTGGTTGATGTAAAAATCAGCAAAATTGTTGCCGCCCCCTATGCCGATTTTTTGGCACTCAAAGAAATGATGTTGCTAGATACCCAAGTGGCAATCTGCCATATCGGGATGCACCGCATCACGGTTAGCTATTTTGATAATGATATGTTGCAATATATCCGCACCGCGCAATTAGGCAGTAACGATATTACCAAAGATGTGATGGAAGCGTTTGCGATTGATTGGCAGCAGGCTGAAAAGCTGAAATGCGAAAAGGGCTTTGCTCTGGTATCGGAAGAAAGCATGTTGGTGAAAGATTATCGCCCCTCGCAATATACCAAACAGATTGTTCATGCCAAGAATATGGGCGCGGATATGTCGGCATTACTGCCACGCATTATCACGCCACGCATTGAAGAAATTTTTGATTGCACCAATAAATTGCTCAAAGATATGCCACAATCGGCATTGATTGTGTTATCGGGCGCAGGCACACAATTACCGGGTATTGTTTCGGTGGCGCGCAATTATTGTAAAAGGCGGGTGTTGCTTGCACCATACCGCTTGGCAAATGTTTTGCTAGATGAACATCACGAGAAAATGATTGATGATACAGCAATGATGCGCGAGAAAAACGCTGATGTGCTAACAGGGCTGGGCATGGCATATTTTGTAAGAGACGGCATGTTTGAGGCTATTATCTAACGATATTATTCCGCCCTTTACATTGTGCATATCTTTTATTATTGTTTACAATCGTCTCATCATTCGCTACTGTGCCATCAGAATTTAATATATAGGGAGAGATATTATGAGATTCATCATTAAAACATTGATTGTGGTGTTCAGTTGCCTATTTTTAAGCATCGGTTCGGCATTGGCTGCGGGGCAAGTGGTTTTGTATAACTGGTTTGAATATATGCCACCAGAATTGCTCAAAAAATTCACCAAAGAAACGGGCATTAAAGTGGTGGAGCATACTTACGATTCTAATGAAGAAATGCTAGAAAAGTTGCAAAAAGGCGGTCTTGGAAAATATGATTTGGCGGTGCCTGCTGAATATTCGGTAAAATTGATGATTGAAGAAGGCATGTTAGGCACGCTTAAATCGGGTGAGCTTGCCAATAAAGGCAATATCCAAATGCAATGGATGGATATTTGGTTTGATAATGGGCGCAACCATTCGATTCCATATCAATGGGGGTCAACATCATTCTCGGTGAATCGCGATATTTATAAAGGCTTTATTGATAGTCTTGCTGTTTTGTTTAACCCGCCCGCCGCATTATCAGGTAAAATCAGTGTGCTTGATAGCCCCGATGAGGTGTTGGCAATGGCGGCACTCTATCTTGGCATTCCGCAATGCACCACAGACCGTAAACAGATTGAAAAACTTGATAGCACATTGCAAAAAGCCAAAAAACATTGGGCTGCTTTTAATTCTGAAAGCGCAGAATATGAAGTTGCACAAGGCAATGTTGCGGTGGCGATGGTTTATAATGGCGATTCTGCAAGGGTGCGCGAAGAAGGTGCTAATGTAGAATATATTTACGCAAAAGAAGGCTATATTATATGGGCGGATAGTCTTGTGTTGCTCAAAAATGCGCCTAATCGTGCCAATGCTTTGAAATTTATGGATTTTCTGTTAGTGCCTGAAAATGTGGCGATACTCACAAATTACACACGCTATTTAGCAGGGGTAAAAAATGTAACGCCATTGCTAGATGATGATTTGCGCGTTTTGCCTGAAAATAATCCATTCCATTCGGCAGGCGCACCAATTTTTGTTACAGGTTGTGACCAAAAAACACAACGGCTTTATGATAGAATTTGGGCAAATGTTCAGAAATAAATGTTACTGATAAAGGAGAGATACCATGAGACTCATCATCAAAACATTGATTGTTTCGTTTAGTTGTATGTTTTTATCCATCGGCTCGGCATTGGCTGCAGGGCAAGTGATTTTGTATAATTGGTCTGAATATATGCCACCAGAATTGCTGAAAAAATTCACCAAAGAAACTGGCATTAAAGTGGTGGAGCAAACCTACGATTCCAATGAAGAAATGCTAAAAAAATTGCAAAAAGACGGTATCGGCAAATATGATTTGGCAGTGCCGGGCGAACATTTGATAACAGCGATGATTGAAGAGGGTCTGTTAGACAAGATTGGAGGAGACGAGCTTGCCAATAGAAAAAATATCGAACCGCAATGGCTGAATATTTGGTTTGATAATGGGCGCAACTATTCGCTTCCATATCAATGGGGGTCAACATCATTCTCGGTGAATCGCGATATTTATGACAACCCTGTTAATAGTCTTGGTATTTTGTTTAACTCGCCCGCCGCATTATCAGGTCAAATCAGTATGCTGGATAGTGCTGATGACGTGCTGGCAATGGCGGCACTCTATCTTGGCATTCCGCAATGCACCACAGACCGCAAACAAATTGAAAAGCTTGATAGCACATTGCAAAAAGTCAAGAAACATTGGGCATCTTTTAATTCTGATGACCCAACAGCTGAATTGGCGCAAGGCAATGTTACGGTGGCGATGGTTTATAATGGCGATTCAGCAAGGACGCGCGAAGAAGGTGCCAATATAGAATATATCTATGCAAAAGAAGGCTATATTATATGGGCAGATAGTCTTGTATTGCTCAAAGAAGCGCCCAATCGCGAGAATGCGCTAAAATTTATGGATTTTCTGTTAGTGCCTGAAAATGTGGCAATACTCACAAATTACACGCGATATTCAGCAGGGGTAAAGAATGTAGCGCCATTGCTAGATGATGATTTACGGACCTTACCTGAAAATAATCCATCTCATTTGGCAGGCATACCAACTTTTGTTAAAAGCTGTGACCAAAAAACGCAACGGCTTTATGATAGAATTTGGGCAAAGGTGAAGAAATAAATGTTAGTGCCAAGATAATGCCAAATAATCAAACTGCTTTTATTTTTGCACATGGCTCGTGGCATGGCGCATGGGCATGGAATCTCATCACCACTGCCTTAAACAATCAGGGTTTTCAAACTTTTGCAATGGATTTACCGGGACATGGGCTTGATGCCAAACTACCCGCATCATACCTAGCACGCCCGTTAGATAAAGAGGCTTTTGCCAATGAACCCTCGCCAATTTCAAAATTCACCGCCCAAGATTATGGCGATAAAGTGCTGGAATCTGTGGCGCAAGCGCAAAAATCGGGCGCGCAGAAAATCTATCTGGTCGCGCATTCTATGGGCGGTATCGCAACCACATTTGCGGCTGCCAAATTGCCAGAAGCTATTACTGGCTTGGTTTATCTCACCGCAGTTATCCCTATCGGTGATGCGCCGGGTGGCAAATATATTAGCCTGCCTGAACATATAGAAAATAGCAAAATCGCTAATATTTTAGTATCAGATGCAGGTGCGATTGGCGCGTTACGCATTGACCCCGCAAGTGGTGATAAAGCCTATCAGGCAGCGGCGAAAGAGGCTTTGATGGCAGATGTTTCTGATGATTTATTTTATGCCGTGATGAATCTATGCACCCCTGATGCGCCCGCAATGATTTATGGCGAAGTGCCTGACTATCAAGCGGGGTTTGATAGGATTCCGCGCTATATGGTGCGATGCACGGAAGATAAATTGCTAGTGCCAGCGGCGACTGATGCGATGATTGCCGATATGAAAGCAAATTATCCGAATGCCAAAATTGAAACATTTGATATGGCATCATCGCATGAGGTGATATTCTCAAAGCCCGATGATGTTGTGGCATTGTTGGTGAAGATTGCGACAGACACTTCCGCTAATATTGAGTAACAGCAACCCACTCCTCCGCCATTATTATGCACAGCGGGGGGATTTTAAGGGTGAGGTTTGCCCGCCATTGGTACAAGGGCAAACCGAAAGTGGCAAGAGGCGTCTGCTTGGCAAATTGTCCAACGGACAAAAGTTTGACAAGCGCGCATCGAGAAGCCAGTCCGCACCCCCCTTGATACAAAATACGAAATCGGGGTTCTTTGCAAGCATGGATTCCCGTATTCACGGGGGCAGGCTCCATATATAATGGCGCATCCGGCGAGATTCGAACTCACGACCTCTGCCTTCGGAGGGCAGCACTCTATCCAGCTGAGCTACGGATGCAATCACGCGTCATTCATAACATAATCTGTTTATAGTATCAAGGGACATTAGTATCCGCTAGAATTTTAGCAAAGCTAAAATTCGCTAGTAGGGGGCTTTACGACCTTGCTAATCGCAAGGACGCCCCCTATACCCCCACCGTTAACATCCCCCCGTCTGCACGGGGGCAATTCCCCTCTCCGCCGTCTTTCCCGGCCGCTAGTTTTTGATAAAGCTGTAGGCTGTGTTTTTTCAGTGCCAGCATGGTTTGATTGCCACCAAATTGCGTAACTTGGGCTGCGGCATGCCATGTTGAGCCAGAGGTAAGACTATCGCGCTCCACCAAAACGGCATCGGTAATGCCCTCTTGCGTGAGGTGATATAGCACCGAGCAACCTGCAACACCGCCACCAATCACCACCACATCGGCATGGTTCTTAAATTTTTGTGTGTCATTCATGGGGGTGTCTCCTTATATGTTGTTGCGTCATTATGTTACTCAAAATGACGCAGAGAAGCAAGGGGTTAGGTGTTTTATAGCGACACGCACCGCCTGCGAGTATTAAACACAGCGGGGGCAAGCCCCCCGCCATAATCAATATAAACACCGCTTACACCGGTTCTCAAATTTTTTTATAGATATTTACAAAAAAATATTTAAAATAGCTTTACATCTCTAAAATTTATGCTACAGTCGTTAATATAGTATTACTATATCCACATTTAACTATCAGAATAAACCTAATAAAGAGAGAGAGAATCATGAACATATTTTTGAAGCGCATCACTGTTATCATCAGCATCATAATGATGACATTGCTAACCTTACCCAGCCATGCTGCCGTATCAGTTACCAAAGGCAAAACCGAGATACCCGACGGTAATGCCATCTCCGCAGGTGATATCACCGTTAAAAACAACAAACTCGCATTTGCGATTGCCGTAGAATCCGCACCGCCTTGGGGGGTTGCGCGTGGCAGTATTGTTGATATTGCAACCATTACCAACGGCAAGATGAGTATAGATAGAGTCGCCTATGCCGATTTTATTCCTAATAGCTGGTCTAGTTGGCCCACCACATATCAGCAGGTTGAAATCACCAAAGATACGCCAGAAGAAGCGATTATTACCAGTGTTAGAGATTTTGGCGATGTAACAATTCGCACGGTCTATTCTCTGAAAGCGGATTCTGATATTATTAGTGCCACAACAACCATGACCAATGAGGGCGCGGATTTACCAGAATTAGTATCAGGCTTTACCCTATGGCCCGATGGTGGTTATAAATTTGCGATACCCGGCTATGCGGGCGTGAAAGAAACCAAAGTGGAAAACGCGATGGCAGATAGATTCGTCGCCTATGACCGCGAATGGAGCATTGCTCTACACGCGCCATATTTCACCGAAGTTAAATATGGCTCACGCGATTTATACATGCAACATAGTTTGAAAAAAGGCGAATCCAGAAGTTTTGAAGGCCATTATCAAGTGAATGATAGCGGAGACATTTCGGGTGTGGTTCAGGCTGAAATTAAGCGTAAAAACCTAGATTATGGCACATTATCGGGCGATGTTAAAGATAACCGCAAAAAAGCAGTCAGCGCGCCAGCAATCATTATCAGCAAAGATGGCGTCCCCTATATTTGGGTGATTGGTGAAAAAGGCAAATACAGCATCGACCTTCCTGTTGGTGATTATGAAGCCTATGCAACATCGGGCGGTTATTCCAATAGCAAGACTCAAAAAATCAGCATTGCCAAAGGCAAGGTAACAGATGTTGGCTTTAAGGGGCTTGGTGCTTCGGGCAAGCTGAGCATTACTGTTACGGATAAAAACACCAAACTGCCATTAGATGCTAAAATCCAAATTGAAGAAGGCAATAGCCCACTGATTGAGTTTCTTGGCGCAAAAACTTTCTATACCGAGATAGAGCCAGTCGGCACTGGCACATTTAATCTGGCGCCCGGTAGCTATAAGCTGAAAATATCGCATGGCGATAATTTCTTAGCCCCCGCCGCGCTGATTGATGTAAAAATAGCCTCTGGCAAAACCAAAAAGCTGAAAAGCACGGTTGATGTGGCAAGCTATCCAACAAAACAAGGTTGGTATTCGGGCGATTTGCATCATCATGCTGATGTGCTAGAAGGCACAACACCCGCAGAATATGTTGTGCGCTCACAATTAGCGGCAGGTTTAAGCGTTACCTTTATCAGTGACCATGATTCAACAAAGAATTTTGCTGAAATCAAGATGCTATCTGATAAACGAAATGTTACCTTCATTCCATCGATTGAATTATCACCATCTTGGGGACATTTTAATCCGTTTCCACTTGATTTAGATGCCAAGCTTACCATCGATCCCGGTGTAGATGACGTGCATATAATTCTTGAATATGCCAATAGTGTTGGGGCGATGGCGATTGCAGCAAATCACCCTTATATCCCCTATGGTTATTTAACAACGCTGACTAACAATACCGCACCCGGTGGCTTAAACCCAGCGTTTGACTTTTTAGAATTGAACAAAAAGCCAGACGATAAAACGGTTAAAAAAGCGCATGATTTATGGAGTAAGGGCTTGAAATATTATTATACGGCAGGGTCTGATGCCCATGATGTGTGGAACGATGTAACAGGTGTGGCGCGGATGTATGTGCATAGCGCTGATGGTGGCAAACCAACGCCTGAAAGCTTTACCCAAGCGATGAAAGATGGTCATGCTTACGCATCATTCGGGCCACTGATTTATCCTAAAAATGTCATGTTTGGCGATACGCTACGCACCTATGATGGTGGCAAGAAAAAAGTGATAAGCTTTGATTTGGTAGCGGTGAATGGTTTAAAATCAGCAAAGTTGATTAGTGAGTCTGGCGTTGTTAAAGAAATTGCGCTAAAGGGCAATACAGGCAGTGTTGATTTTGAAGTTCCTAATATCGGCGGCTGGATTGCGTTAGAGATAGTCGATAGCCAAGATAAAAAGGCGCTTTCAAATCCGATATGGTTGGAGAAAGTAACATTAGAACACCTGACAACAAGTGCGAAAACTGAATAAAAACACCTTGCATCTTTCAACATATTGATGCTATGGTTAATGTCAACATAATCTATTAAAAAACAAAGGAGATAGAGATGACACATAAATTACAAAAAACTGGTAAGATACTGGCTTTGGTGGCGTTGTTCACCGCAGGTACTATCGGCAATGCGATGGCAAAATGCGAACGCGTGGTATTTGCTGATGTTGGCTGGACTGATATTACCGCAACAACCGCAACCGCATCGGTGATTTTAGAAGCCTTAGGCTATAAAACCGATACCAAAGTATTGAGCGTTCCCGTTACCTATAAAGGCATGGATAATGGCGATATTGATGTTTTCTTAGGCAATTGGATGCCCACAATGGAAGCTGATATTGCACCTTACCGCGAAAAAGGCACAGTTAAATCATACGGCCCTAATTTGCGCGGTGCAAAATACACATTGGCAGTGCCAAAACACACTTATGATAAAGGGCTTAAAACCTTTGCTGATATTGCCAAATTCAAAAAATCACTTGATGGCAAAATCTACGGTATTGAACCCGGCAATGATGGCAACCGTCTGATTCAAAGCATGATTGATGGCGATAATTTCAAACTTAAAGGCTTTAAGGTAGTTGAATCATCCGAACAAGGCATGTTGGCACAAGTGGCGCGCGCTGTGAAACGCAAGCAAGATGTTGTGTTTTTAGGTTGGGAACCACATCCGATGAACAGCAATTTTGAGCTTGTCTATTTAGAAGGTGGCGATGATTTCTTCGGTCCTAATTTGGGCGGTGCAGAAGTCTTCACCAATACCCGCAAAGATTTTGTGAAAGATTGCCAGAATGCGGGTAAATTTATCACAAATATTAAATTCACGCTTTTGATGGAAAACCAAATTATGGGTTATATTCTTAATGATGGTATGGATTCCGATAAGGCCGCTCTCAAATGGCTGAAAGCTAATCCTGATAGCATCAAGCCATGGCTTAAAAATGTGAAAAGTCAAAAAGGCAAAGACGGCTACGCAACTGTTAAGAAAAATCTAGGGCTGTAGTAACAGCATCTTAAATATTATGGAGTGGTTAGTAAATCATAAATTGCCCATCGGTAAATGGATGGATAAATTGGTTGATTGGCTAACCACTTATATGAGTTGGTTTTTTGATGGCATTGCGTTTGCGATGCAAATTATCATCAACGCCCTGATATGGCTGTTACAAACGCCGCACCCTTTTATCATCATTGCGATTTTCGCGTTACTGGCATATTTGCTACAAAATTCCTTAAAATTGACATTGGCGGTGATACTCTCATGCCTGCTGATTATCAATTTTGACCTATGGTACGAAACCACCGAAACCTTAGTGCTGGTGATTTCTTCTGCCTTTATTTGCATGGGCTTTGGCGTGCCGTTAGGAATTATCTGCGCCCGCAAACCAAAATTTTACACATTCTTGCGCCCTGTTTTAGATTTAATGCAAACCATTCCTACCTTCGTCTATCTTATCCCCGCCCTGATTTTATTCGGATTAGGCGCGGTGCCGGGCTTATTCGCGACTGTGATTTTTGCGATACCATCACCCATTCGCCTCACTTATTTGGGCATATCCTCAACCCCCACAAGTCTGATAGAAGCAGGCGAAGTATTCGGCGCAACCAAAAAACAACTTCTGTGGAAAGTGCAAATCCCTTACGCCATGCCACAAATTAAAGCGGGGCTAACGCAAACCATCATGCTCTCATTATCGATGGTGGTGATTGCCGCGTTGGTGGGCGCAGATGGCTTGGGCGTTACCACATTGCGTGCCTTAAATCAGGTGAATATCGCCAAAGGTTTCGAGGTTGGCATTGCGATTGTGCTGGTGGCAATCATGCTAGACCGCGTGTTAAACCGTAGCGAAAATGCGGTGATTAAACCCAATCCGTTGCTGGTAAAATGCCGAGACTTAATCCAAAAAATGCGCGGTGTATCATGACGCAAGCACAGCAATCACAGCCGCTTGTTGACTTCCAAAATGTCTCGGTGATGTTTGGCGATAACCCAATGCCCGCTTTGCAACTTGCCAAAGACGGAAAAAATCGCGAACAGATTGCTGAAAAATTTCCGCAAAATACTCTGGGCGTGGTGGATTGCAATCTGCAAGTTCAGCAAGGCGAGATTATGGTGCTGATGGGGCTTTCGGGCTCTGGCAAAACCACCTTGTTACGCACTGTTAATGGCTTAAACCCGATAACCGATGGCGCGGTGAATATCAAAGATGGCGAGAGTTACATCAATATTGCGGGCATTAGTGATGAAAAATTACGCTATGTTCGCACCAATCTTGTCAGCAAGGTTTTTCAAAATTTTGCACTCTTACCATGGCGCAATGTTGCCGATAATGTAGGGCTAGGGCTTGAAATATCGGGCGTTTCGGTGGCTGAGCGCAACGAACGCGTGCATCAGCAATTAGAGATTGTTGGGCTTTCGGGCATGGGGCATAAGAAAATTTCGGAATTATCGGGTGGTATGCAACAAAGGGTTGGCTTGGCGCGCGCTTTCACCATGAATGCGCCAATATTGCTAATGGACGAACCTTTCAGCGCATTAGACCCGCTTATCCGCACCCGTATGCAAGATGAATTGCTGGCTTTTCAGGCGCAGTTGCAATCCACGATTATTTTTGTTAGCCATGATTTAGATGAGGCAATCCGTATCGGCAGCCGTATCGCTATCATGGAAGGTGGGCGCATCGTGCAATGTGATGCCCCTGTTGATATTTTGCTGAAGCCTAAAAATCAATATGTCCGTGATTTTGTGGCGCATATCAATCCGCTGAATGTGCTAACTGCCAACGAGCTGATGGTTGCAGGCAAATCTGATAAAGCCCAGCTAACAATAGCCCATAACACTCCGATGGAGGAAATTATCGCCGCCTTGCTTTCAGGGCATAAGAATATCAATGTCAGCGATGGTGATAAAATCATCGGCATGATAGATTATGAAAAAATCACCAAAGCATTATCGCGGCGTTAGTATACGCTAGAATTGAGTATCTAGCGACACGCACCTCCGCTAATGTTAAGCACAGCGGTGGGGTATGGGTGAGGGTTGCATCATCGCTAGTATTGCACACAGCGGTGGGGGGTGAGGAGTCCTCGATGCAAGTATTGAGTATAGCGGGGGGATTATTAAGGCACACACTATCAGAGTATTAAACACAAGCGGGGGTTGTTAAGGGGGCATTCGCAAGGGCGTGGGCTCTGTCCTCACGCCCGAGAAGCGAATTCGCGCCCCCTTAAATAATAATGTATCACAACACACACCACCATTAATATTGACGAATCTTGAACGCACTCCGCCTATATACTACTCTCCGCATCACCCCTTTAGAGAATATCACACCGCAATCGCCCCACCTCTCCGCCGTCATTCCCGCGTAGGCGGGAATCCATAGTCGATTTGCGAGGAGGGAGTGAAAAAACGCGGGTGGCGGTGTTTATCGATATGTTTGCAACAAAAAGAACATATCAAACTTCATCATAGCCAATCGAATATATTTTTATGCCGTCTTTTTCTTCTATCAATTTTGTTTTTTGATTTTCAGGAGTCATATGAAAAATATAGCGATATTCAAAATTTTTGACATCTTCTTTTAGAATTTTTTTAACATCCTTTTTGAGCTTATCATTATTCGTCGTATTAACTGCGGCGAACATTTCCACTGCAACAAGATTTTCTTTAACACTCTCAATATCAAGCCCTGAATCGGTGGCACGAAACATCTTAAAACCACCTGCATCGGGATGCTCCTTTAATAAAATTTCAATCGCTTTAAGACCTGTCATATAAGTATAGGATTGATTTAACTGTTCAACAAAATTTAATTTTTCATTATCTTTACTATCAGCAAATGGACGGTTACCTATCTCTTCGAATTTTAGTTGCTTGAAAATTGTCAGGAGTGATTGGTTGGAATTTCTAATATACTCCATTGTTTTCTGAATATTCGCATTAATGTTTTTCAATGTTATTTCAATATCAACTTGATTGGTGATAGTAATCAACGGTTCTTTTTTATTATCTGTCATTTTCATTCTCCTTAATAATAGATTTTGACATATTTATAAAACATTTAGGTTTGGTTTTATCGCCATGATGGTTTACTCATCACGCTTTGCACCAAACGCACCGAAATTATAGTAACCGAGGAACTCAAAAGTGCCACCAAATTCTTCCGCGCCTGCGCCATAAAATCTTGCTTTGGCTATGCCAAAATTAATGGCATCATCATAATCTCTAGTGATGAAACCTGATAAGTTATTACTGCTGTTATTATAGGTTAATGTGCCAGTGAAATATTCTGTATCAGTTGAATTATAACGACTCTCTAACGCAACCTCTCTATCAGTAAAATTAGCAGTGGCTGTTATCGTGAACCCGAAGCTACGAAATTTATTACTATCATCGCTATCTGCCTGATACCCGACCCCATGACCACTAAAGCTGACTGTGCCAGTTTTAGGAATATTTGCACCCAATGTTTCATTGCCAATAGAGGCAACCCCAATCCAGCTATGGGTTATTTCTTTATGATTATCGCTTGATGATTCACTATCATCACTATTCGCATATTCAGAGCCTTGCCAATATTGCCAACTGATAATGGTTTGATATTTCCAACCATTTGTTTCAGGATTTCTTATTGTAAGATAGGCGCGTATATCATCGATTGCTAATCCGCCAAATATATTATAATAATCAATGGTAACATATTGTTTGTTGAAGCCTGTTATGTGGGTATCGTGCCATAGTTTCATGGCACTTATTCTGCCATTGTCATAAATCAGCGATATGGTGGGTTTATCGCCCGAATCCCATACATCGCCATAATTGCCTAAAATATAGGTTTGTTGCTTACCAATACCGTCAATCGTTACCGTGCCAGTATCGGCAGGCACATCATCGAATGAAGTGAAGTTTATATCTGTAGGGCGAGCGTCATAATCTATAGGGGAAGCATCATCTATAGGGTTCTTATCATCTGTTGGAGGGGTTTCATCATTTTCAACAAAATTATTGTTACCAGCGCCTGCATTTACATTGCTTGTATTTTCTGAATGGTCATTCAAACCAATATTAGCACCGTTTGTGCCAACATCCGCCACAACGCTACATGCTGATAATGTTGCAAGCGTTAAAATTATAAATAGATGCTGTCTCATTCTTGCCCCTCAATGATAGATATGCCAAACTTGCCGACAGTGAGTGTCGGGTTTTGTCAATAAATATCCGAAAGATAGATACGCTATTTATTTCCTGTAGGGTATTATATTCCATAGCAAACCCGACTGGGCTTGCTATCTTTCGAATTAAATTTATTGACAGTTTTAGGCTATATGATTCTGATATTTAAGTCAATCATTATTATATGGGGGGCTTTGCGGAGTCGTTTTATAATATCAAGGGGGGTGCGAAACGCGCTTTATCGGTCGCGAGGCAGAAGCCCGCTCCCTTGCGCGAACCCCCCTTGATAATCCCCCCGCCTGTGTGTAATACTGTGGAGGAGCAAACCTCACCCCTTAACAACCTCCGCTGTGTTTAATACTGGCGATGAGCCCCCCATACCCCTCACCCATATCGCGCTTGACAATTCCCTCGCCATACTTAATACTATCACAGATATTGAAGGAGAGTGCGATGTTTGATTATGAAGAATTGCAGAAAAAATATGATGATATGTATGCAAAAGATATTGACCTTATTAAAAAAAATAATGTGCTTGAAAATTATTTTGAACGAATGCGAAGAGCGTTAAGTTGGCTGAAACGTGCCAAACAAGAAACAGAAGACCGCACTGCCCGTTTTATCTTTTTATGGATAAGTTTCAATGCCTGTTATGGCAACCATGAAGATTACTTAAACAACAACAGACAAGACAAACAGAGCATGATTGCGTTCTTTTCTAAATTTGACGAAAATAGCAAAGATAGGTTGTTAACATTGGTAACAGAAAATATTGATGATGCCGAAAATGATATTAGAAAATTACTCTATAATCCTTATATTGATGCTAGGTTCTGGAAAATATATGAAAAAAACCCTACAACAGCAATAGACACAATCAGCGTTTATTTAGGACTTGAGAATAAAGAGCTTTTTGCCAAAATCAAAGATAAAGAAATTGAGATAGAAGAGATATTAGCACAAATATTTTTATGTATTTATTTTCATAGGAATCAATTAATACATGGCTCGGCAACATGGCGCACCACAGATGAGGCAAATTTTCGGGTGCAGACAAAAAATTGCTGTGCCATTATGTCAAACATGATGCCGATATTTATCAATGCCATGTTAGAACATCCTGATAAAGAAAAATGGGGTGGCACTGTTTACCCCGTTATGCCTGATACGTATGAATGACGGCGGTGAGTAACACAAAGGCGGAGTGAGTTTCAAGATTCGTCAATACCAACATCTAGCGTGTCTCCATACATTAATATATGGGGGGCTTTGCGGAGTCGTTATATATATCAAGGGGGGGTGCGGTCTGGCTTCTCGATGCGCGCTTGTCAAATTAATGTCCGTTGGACAATTTGCCAAGCAGACGCCTCTTGCCACTTTCGGTTTGCCCTTGAACCGATGGCGGGCAAACCTCACCCCATACCCCCACCGCTGTGCTTAATACTCAAATCTAGCAAGTCTTGATAATCCCCCCGCTATACTCAATACTTGCATCGAGGACTCCTCACCCCCCACCGCTGTATTCTAACACGGGCGGAGGAGTGTATCGCGCCATACTCAAAACTAGCGGAGGTGCGTGTTTCAATTACTTCGCAGGCCCAACCCATACCGTCTTGATATTGGTGAATTCCCGAATGCCATAAACACTTAATTCGCGCCCATAGCCCGATTTTTTCGTGCCACCAAACGGCAGCCGCGCATCAGATAACACATTGCCATTGATAAATACCGAACCTGCATCAATCTTTCGTGCCAGCTGATTTGCCCGTTCGATATCGCCGCTCCATAATGCCGCCCCTAAACCATATTCGGTATCGTTTGCTAACATTATCGCCTCATCAACATTCGCGCAACGGATAATCGATGCCACGGGGCCAAATAATTCTTCACAAAATGCGGTCTGCCCTTGCTTCACGCCCGTTAGCAAAGTCGGCTGATAATAGCACCCCTTGCCGTCAATAACGTCTCCGCCTGTTACCAATGTTGCGCCATCTTTAACCGACCGCAATGTTTGTTCGTGCAATTCATCGCGCAAATCAGCACGCGCCATAGGCCCAATCTCGGTATCGCTATCCATCGGGTCGCCGATTTTCAGTTTTTTCATACCCTCGATAAACAGACTGGTAAATTCATCAGCAACACTTTCTTCCACAATAAAGCGTTTCGAACTGATACAGGTTTGCCCATTATTTAAGAACCGTGCTTTCACTGCCATCTTCGCCGCAAGTGCTATATCAGCATCGGCAAGCACGATGAAGGGGTCAGACCCACCCAATTCTAGCACAGTTTTCTTCAGATTTTGCGCCGCTTGGGTGGCAATCATTTTACCCGCTTGCGTCGAGCCCGTTAGCGTAACGGCGGCGATACGGTCATCATCAATGATAGCGGCTACTTTATCTGCGCCAATCAGCAATGTTCGCATCAAGCCATGCGGTGCGCCCGCTTCCCTGATAATTTCTTCAATCGCCATCGCGCATTTTGGCACATTGCTGGCATGTTTTAAGATTGTGCCATTGCCCGCCACCAATGCTGATGATGCAAAACGGAAAAATTGCCAAAATGGAAAATTCCACGGCATCACTGCCAACACCACGCCAAGCGGGTCAAACACCACGCGTGACTCAGTTGCGTTTGATGCAATCACCTCATCGGCAAGAAACTTTTCTGCATTTGCGGCGTAATAGTCGCAACCGCCCGCGCATTTTTCAATCTCGCCCAGCGATTCCGTGATTGGCTTGCCCATCTCTTCGGTTATCATGCGGGCATATTTATCTTTATTGGCACGCATCACTTTGGCGATATTACTTAGCAACGCGCATCGCACCCTGATAGGAGTCTGCCGCCAAGCTTGCTGGGCAATCACAGCATCAGCCAGTGCGGTTTCTATGGTATCGGCACCATGCCGTTCAAAAGTTTGGGTCGTCTCGCCAGTTGTGGGGTTGATGGAATTTAGCATATTGCACCTATATTGTGATAATTTTAATCAGATGATTGACTATAGCATATTTAGATGCTAACATAAAAGGCTATATTTGCATTATTTAGGTGCAATTTATTATTGATAGAAACATATAATAACATTCTAGGAGTAACATGATGTTAAAATTATTTCGTATTATGGTAGCTTTTGCTATCGTCTCATTCGCAAGCGTATCAGCTTTTGCATTTGACCCCAAACAACCTGCTTGTATCGCGCCTGCTGGTGCTGGTGGCGGTTGGGATTTCACCTGCCGTCAAGTTGGTAAAACATTGCAAGACTTAAAACTTATCCCCAGCACGATGAAAGTAACCAATCTTTCAGGCGGTGGTGGCGGTGTTGCCTTTGCTGAAGTTGTCAGCAAGCGTAGCAAAGAAAACGACCTGATTGTTGCAGCTTCTGCGGCAACCACAACCCGTTTGGCACAAGGTGCTTACCCCGGCAATTCAATGGGGCAAGTGCGCTGGCTTGCTACAATCGGTGCTGATTATGGCGTGATTGGTGTATCATCATCAAGCAATATTAATAGCTTACAAGAATTGATGGCGCAAATCAAAAAAGACCCGCGTTCGATTGCTTTTGCAGGTGGTTCGGCAGTTGGTGGTTGGGACCATCTTAAAGTATTGCTTGCGGCACGTGCGGCGGGCATTAAAAATGTCAAAAACGTTAAATATGTCGCTTTTTCTGGCGGTGGTGAGGCAATGACGCAATTATTGGCAGGTTCAGTGCAAGCATTCACAGGTGATATTTCTGAAGCACAAGGCTTTGTTGAATCAGGTGATTTAAAAGTATTGGCGATTTTATCGCCTGAACGTTTACCCGGTAACGCAAGTCAGTTTCCAACGGCAAAAGAGCAAGGCATTGATGTGATTGGCGCGAATTGGCGTGGCTTTTATGCGCCCGGTGGCATGTCTAAAGCGGCTTACAAATATTGGGTGAATGCACTTGAACAAATGTATAAAACTGATGAATGGAAAAAAGTGATGGCAGCCAATGGACTTGCACCGCTTTCATTATCAGGCAAAGATTTTGAAAAATTTGTGAAGCAAAATATCAAAGATATTACCGAGCTTTCTAAAGAAATCGGTATCTTAAAATAATAATATTGAGGGGGTGAATGTTTCGCCCCCTTTTTTCAATGAGGAGTTATCGCGTGAGTGACCGTATTTTCGGCATTATCGGCATAATATTTGCCATTTTTTATATTTGGCAAGCATCACTGATTCAAGATAGTTTTATCAGCGATGTGGTAGGGCCGCGCACTTTTCCTTATATTTTAGCGGTTGGGCTTGCTGTTTGTTCCCTCATCATCGCCTTAAAACCTGATGCCTCTGTGCGTTGGCCGCAAGCGCACCAGTTTTTTGAACTTGTGATGACGGTTGCGATATTAGGCATTTACGCATGGGTGTTGCCAACTGTTGGTTTCTTACTATCGACTGCGGTGGTTTCTGGCTATCTTACATGGCGGTTAGGCACCAAACCATTACATGCTGGTATCTTTGGCATTGCAACATCTTTAGGCATTTATTTGGTGTTTAAGCAGCTGCTTGGATTATCATTAGCGCAAGGTTTGTTAGGATTTTAAGAAGGTGAATTTTTAATGGATACATTCTCGGCACTGATTGATGGCTTTGTGATTTCACTCACTTGGCAAAATTTAATGTTTGCATTTATTGGCTGTGCGCTAGGCACAATGATGGGCGCGCTGCCCGGTTTAGGACCTGCCAATGGTGTGGCAGTGTTGATTCCTCTGGCGTTTTCGCTTGGGCTTGAGCCTGTTTCCGCACTGATTTTGCTGACATCAGTCTATTATGGCTGTATGTATGGCGGACGAATTTCGTCAATCTTACTGAATATTCCGGGCGATGAACCCGCAATGATGACCTGTCTTGATGGCTATCCGATGAGTCGCAACGGGCGCACGGGTGAGGCGTTAAGTCTTTCGGGCGTTTCATCTTTTGTGGGCGCGTTTTTCGCCACGATTGGGCTTGCATTATTAGCACCACAGCTGGTTAAAATCGCGTTATTATTTGGACCAGCAGAATATTTTGTGCTATTCGTGCTTGCCTTTGCCACATTAGGCGGGGTGTCGTCAACCAATCAAGCCAAAGCCGCCTTTGCCGCTTTTTTTGGCATTATGCTAGCAATGGTTGGGGTGGATACGCAAACTGGCACGCCACGTTTAACCTTTGGTGAGATTCATCTGTATGATGGCATTGATTTTCTGGTGGTGATTGTTGGGCTGTTTGCGGTTTCTGAAGTTTTGGTGTTTATTGAAAACAAGCATGGCAATGCCAGCGCGCAAGAAACACCAAAAATCGGACGCATCACGCCATCATGGTCACTGTTGAAATTTTGCGCGCCTGCGATGGGGCGGTCAACAATATTAGGATTTTTAGCAGGCGTATTACCGGGCGCGGGGGCATCGCTTGGTTCATTCATTTCTTACACGGTTGAAAAGAAAATATCCAACAAAGATGATACATTCGGGAAAGGCGACCCGCGCGGTGTTGCCGCCCCTGAAGCGGGCAATAATGCATCGGCTGGCGGTGCGCTTGTGCCAATGTTGGCATTGGGTGTTCCGGGCTCTGGCACAACGGCAGTGTTGCTTGCCGTTTTGCTGACAATGAATATCACCCCCGGACCTTTATTATTCACCAAAAGCCCCGATGTGGTATGGGGTTTAATTGCCGCACTTTTTATTGCCAATGCCATGTTGCTGATTATGAATATCCCGATGGTCAGCGTGTTTGCGCGGGTGTTATTATTGCCATCGCGCTTTTTAATGCCAGTGGTAGCGATGATTTCGTTTGTTGGGATTTACGGCATTTCGGGCTCTAATTTTGAATTGATGATGATGGTATTTTTTGGTGTTTTGGGCTGGCTATTTCGAAAATTTGATATACCATTAGTGCCGATTGTTTTGGGCGTGCTGTTGGGCAATGATATGGAAGTAAATTTACGCCGTGCCATGACAATTTCGGATGGTGATTGGTTTATCTTGGTGGCATCACCGCTCTCGATTGGTTTGTGGGTGCTGGCAATTTTAGGATTTGTTGTGCCGATTTTTACAGGCGCAAGAATGAAAATGAAAATGAAAAAAACCTAAAGCTCCGAAATTTCCACCAAATATTCCATCTCTTCTAAACTGAATTTGCGCTCCAATGTGGCGTTTCTATGCGGAAACCGTCCGAAGCGCATGATAACATCATAATGTTCCTGTGCGAATTGTAGGCTATCGCCCATCTGTAACGCGCTGAATAATTTGAGGCTTTGTTGCTGAATCAGTTGCGATTCTGAATGCATGAAAGGCATGTAGCAAAACATGCGTTCGGGCTTTGATAATTCCTTATCCGCGCCTGTCTCAATCGCCATTTGCGCCAATAATAACGCCATGCCATCATAGGCGTAACCCTCAGCTGAGTTTCTAAATAAATTACGCGAAAATTGGTCAAGAATGATAATTTCGGCAAGCCTGCCTTGCGGAGTCTCACGCCAATGCGCTAACTCACCCGCGCGTGCTTGGGCGTGCATGGTGGCAAACGCCTCAACGCGTTGGTCGGTTTCATCCGATTGCATAAACCAATCTTTGGGTTGCAAAATTTCAAACCAGAATTTGATAATATGTTGATAACCTATCATGGTTTTATCTTAATATATACGGGCAAAAAAAGCAAGTATGATGTTAGTATTGAGTAATAGCGGTGGGATTATCAAGGTTTGCATCATCGCTAGTATTGCACACAAGCGGGGGGATTATCAAGGCAAGCACCATCAGAGTATTAAACACAAGCGGGGGTTGTTAAGGGGGCATTCGCAAGATGGCGGGCTTGTCCTCGCCATCGAGAAGCGAATTCGCGCCCCCTTAAATAATAAAGCCCAACTTCGCAAAGCCCCCCCATATAATAATGTATCGCAAAACGCACCATCAGAGTATTAAACACGAGCGGGGGGCATGGGGGGTCATTTTTGGCGATGGGCTTCTGCCTCATCGCCTACAAAATGTCGCACCCCCATATAATAATGTATCGCAAAACACACCGCCCTATGTGTTGCACCCCCTAAAAACACACTATCACCTCTTTTATGTTCCTAAATATCCACAAAAAATAATTATATTTCAAAAAAGTTCTAAATAAGTATTGACAAGCATATATTTATGCGATAATGATAAAGAATATACACGATAAAAAATGTATATATTGATGAAATATCCGTTTATTCAGAGGAAAAAACATGAACAGCCAAGCACTTTCTAGCCAAAACCTAGCCATTAATAACAAACTCAAAGGCAATCAAAAATGCCGATTCGCTGATATGGAGCAACTGCATAAAGTTGTTAACGATTCATAATATCAAGGGGGTGCGACTTCGCTTCTCGGGCGTGAGGACGGAGCCCACGCCCTTGCGAAACCCCCTTGATAATCCCCCGCCATACTCAATATTGAGACACAGCGGTGGGGGGCATGGGGGGCGTCTTGGCAAGAGAGCGGACGTAAGTCTCGCGACCGAGAAGCCAAGCCGCAAAGCCCCCCATATTATAATGTATCGCGGGCACGCACCGCCCTATGTGTTGACGAATCTAAAAACACGCACCGCCATCATTCCGTGCCACTACCCCACTATAATACCATCGGCAAGGCTCGACCGCCCCATTTAAATATTATGGGGTAACAAGGAAGAGCCTTGCTAACTTTCAAGTAAAGCAAGAGGGAATCCATATGGCGGACGTAAGTCCGCTTTCAAATTACCGCCTTATATGTTAAATATAGCAAAAGCATTTTTAAAACACACCAAATCAAAACAGGAGTGAAATCATGGAAGAAGGTTTTTCTGAATTGCGGTTTTCTGATAGAGACGACTACAATAGAAAACCGATTGCCGACAACATTATCACATTATTACAGGCTGAAATAGAAATATCGCCAATGGTGATTGATGGGCAATGGGGCAGTGGTAAAAGTGAATTTTGCCATAAACTTAAAAATTTAATAAAAGATGAGCATCAGGAATTAACACCTGTTTACCTTAATGCCTATCAATATGATTATGGCGATGATGCCTTTATGATGCTGTTATCTGCGATTACGAAGTTGATTGATGATGGTAGCAAAGATGATAAAAAAAATAAGATCAATAAACAAATCAAACAAGATATTGTCAAAACAGCATGTGCTGTTGCTACCGTTGTTGGCAAAAATATCGCTTTACCTGCATTGAATAAATGGCTTGGCATTGATGTTGAAAAATTTACAAAAGAAACAGCTAATGCTCTCGGTGATGTAGAAAAATTTATAAATATTACTCAAAACCCTGAAATGACAATGGAAAAAGATATAAAAGCCTTTGAAGATTTTACTGACAATCTTACCGCCCTTAAAACAGCATTGAAAGCATATACACAAGACAAAAAAATCGTGATATTCATCGATGAGTTAGATAGATGCAACCCGATTTTTGCACTGTCTCTGTTAGAAAAAGTCAAACATATTTTTGATGTTACAGGGATTCAATTCGTCTTTATCACAAATATGAGTTCATTAGCCGCCACGATTGAAAATCAATATGGCAAGATTGATGCAAAAACATATTTATCAAAATTCTTTGTGTTTAAAATAGGATTGCCTAACGAAGTTTACACTAAAACTGTGGTGCTACGTGCCAATATGCAACATTTCCACATTATTGTTGGAAAAAGTAGTATCAATATAAACGTTATCGACAATAAGGAAATATATAATTTATTAGATTTTTTATTCAGGAAAGATAGACGTACTTTACGTGATGTAGAACGTTATTTTAAAAATTTTGAAATCTTTCAAACATTACCTTCCAACTACTCAATACAACAAAATACAAATATAGGAACAAAGTTACTAACCATGCTCACTCTTTATCTAATTAGTTTTGAACCAGAAATGCAGCATAGATATTTAGATGGTACAGTCAATAAACAAGATGTTAATAGATTATTTGGTTATGATGCTGATAGGTTTCCTAAATTTCAACCAAACATGCAACTTGATATAGATAGGGATACAGCAAGCATAACCCATTTATTATTCATTGTAGTATTACATGAGGCTAATGACCTACAACCAATAAACAATCAAGGATGGAAAAACTTGCTTCAAGGGTGTTTCAAACATGATTTTTGGGAAATAGAAAAAGCAGATAACCCAATCTATAACACCATTAAAACAATGCAGTTTGTTAAGCAATAACAGGTGCAATAAAAACAATAACCCTTACTGAAATAAATCACCGCAATTTTTGTAATCACTGTCGTAACATCTGCTTGCGCGATTTTGTGCTTGCGCAATTTGTGCTGATGTCATGTATGACTTTAGAACTTTAATAGCTTTTAATGAATCATGTCTATTGGCTTGTGCCATTAACATCAAAGCATAGGCTTTGTTATTATTTTCCATAACGCCCTTACCATTATAATACATAGCCCCTAAATTATATTGTGCTTCTGCATGACCTTGTTCAGCCGCTTTTTGATAATAATAAATTGCCTTTTTATAATTTTCTATAACACCCTGACCATACTCATGTATATACCCTAAATTATATTGCGCGGCTGAAAGGTTTTGTTCAGCGGCTTTTTGAAACCAATAAAGCGCTTGTTTATAATTTTCGATAACACCCTGACCATCTCTATACATAACCCCTAAGTTATATTGCGAGACTGTAAGACCTTGTTCAGCAGCTTTCTGAAACCAGTAAAATGCTTTTTTGTAATCTTGTGAAACCCCCTGACCAGCGACATACCTATCTCCTAATCTAAATTGCGCTGTTGCATCGCCTTGTTCAGCAAGTTTTTTTGTCTCCGCGAATGATAGTTCTGCCACTGCGTGTTGAGGCAGTGATAGACATAATAAAATCGCTAATAAGATGATGATTTTTTTCATGGTAAGATTCCTTGAGTATTTTGATTTATTATAGATTGCGTTATTTATTGTTGCAAGTGAAAAAAGGCTTTTTGAATGCAAACTTCGTTTGCCATATGGATTCCCGCTCTTATACGCTACCCTATCGGGATAGCGGGCGGGAATGACGGCGAGAGAGGCGGTGCGTGTCGGGGTGTGCAATTCTAGCGGATTAATGCGCTTTCTATCAACTCACAAGAATTTTGCAAGCCATAAAGCATAAAGAATGAGCCCATGCGCGGTCCTTGCTCTTGCCCCAATAATGTTTGATAAAGCAGCTTAAACCAATCGCGGAGATTTTCGTAACCTGCTTCATTGCCAATCGCGAAGATTGTATTTTGCAGAATATCAGCGGTTACTGGCGTTTTATCGGCATCAGCCATTAGTGTTTGCAATGCCAGCAGCAGATTTTGCAATGCTTGCCTATCGTTACCTTCAGGCTTCAGATATTGCTTATGCGGTTTTACAAAATCTTGATAATAGCGAATCGCATAGCCTATCAACCTATCCAGATAGGGCATATCGCTTGGAATAACATTCGGCGCGTAATTCGAGATAAACCCCCACAGCACTTGTTTATCATCACTGTTACATACCGCACTTAGGTTCAGCAACATTGCAAAGCTGATACCATCGGGCATGATGGGCTTTTGTTGGTTTTGTAATTTCAGCACTTGCAAATGAAAGATAGGATTGTCTAAACCCGCACCATCGCCCGCTGATTTCTTCGCGCCATTCAGATACTCATCTACCTGTTTCGGTATCACATCAAAATAGAGTCGTTTCGCAGTTTTTGGTTTCTGATACATAAACCACGCCAAACTTTCTTCGGGCGCGTAACTTAGCCACTCATCTATGGTGAGCCCATTGCCTTTGGATTTTGATATTTTCTCGCCTTGTTCATCTAAAAACAGCTCGTAAGAAAATCCTACTGGCGGTGTGCCACCCATGATGCGCGTGATTTGCGACGATATTTTCACCGATTCTGATAAATCCTTGCCCGCCATTTCGTAATCAACACCCAACATATACCAGCGCATTGCCCAATCGGGTTTCCATTGTAGCTTACATTTGCCATTGGTAATTTCCGTTTCGCATTCTTTTCCTTGTTCGTTAAGATAAATAATCGTGCCTTTGCTGGCATCATGCGCCACCACTTTGGCTTGCAATACTTTGCCACTATCAGGGCAAATCGGCAGAAACGGGCTGTAGCTTTGTTGCCGCTCATCACCTAAATTTTTCAGCATCAATGCCAATATCGAATCATAATTGCGTAAAATATTCAGCAAGCCATCGTTAAATCGCCCCGATTGATACATTTCAGTCGCGCTGATAAATTCATAATCGAAGCCGAATCTATCCAAAAATTTCTGTAATTGCTGATTATTATGGGCGGCGAAACTCGTCGCATCGCTCATATCATCATTGGCAAAAGGATTCGGCACTTGCGTTAATGGCTTGCCCAAATGTGGCAATAACATATCACGATTGGGGATATTATCAGGCACTTTCCGCATCCCATCCATATCATCAGAAAAAGCAATTAGCTTAGTATTATCGCCCCACGCAAGCCCTTTATCTCTGCAAATCGCCTGAAATGCCTGCTTCACCATAGAAGTCCGCAACACCTCGCCAAATGTGCCGATATGGGGCAGCCCCGATGGACCATATCCCGTTTGAAATATTATTGTTTCGCTTTGCGGTTTGCCAATTTTATCAAGCCTTTGTAGTAATGAAACTGCTTGTTCCACCGCCCATGATTTGATGGGTTTATATTCTTGTTGAATATCGTTAATGTTGAAAGTTGCGTTTTGAGTCATGTTTGTGATAGATTGCTAATAAGTGAGGGTTATAAACATAAAGATGTAGCCCAACCCTTATCAAAAGTCAAACCCTGAAACCATTATGAAGCCGATATATCACACAGCCTTACCCTCTATTTTACTTTTTATATTGCTTTGCGTAATATTAACGGCAACGCCTGTAAAAATAGCGTTCGGGCAAGCTGTATCAAATCAGGAAGATGATACTTTTATCCCCTATTTTGCATCATTGCGCTACCATAAAACTTTCGTGCGGTCAGGGCCCGGGCGCAATTATCCCGTTTTATTTGTGTATAACCAAGAACATTTGCCATTAGAGATTATCAATAAATTAGATGATTGGTTACAAATAAGGGATTGGACGGGCGACCAAGGTTGGATTTTACGCACCCAAGCGCGTAGCCGTCAACGTTATGGCATTGTGGTATTAGAAGAAATATCAATGTATCAGCGTAATGATAAGACCAGCCGTAAAATTGCACGGCTGGCTTACGAAATTGTTGGTAAAATTACACAATGTGGGTTACAATGGTGCGAGATTGATGTGGGAGAAAAAAAAGGGTGGATAAGACGCGCAGGATTATGGGGGCTTTACCCGAACGAGATTATCGATTAGAATGCGACAACAACGATAGATGTGAATGATGAATCAATTACGTAACATAGACGCAAAACAGAAACGCTATTTTGGCACTGATGGAATGCGTGGGCGGGTGAATATCGCCCCAATGACCCCCGAAATCGTGATGCGGCTAGCGATGGCGGTCGGGCTATTATTTTAAAAAGCAAAATAAAATCAAAACCAAAAGGGTGATTATCGGTAAGGATACAAGGCTTTCAGGCTATATGTTAGAGCCTGCACTCACCTCAGCCTTTATTTCTTTGGGCTATGATGTGCTGTTGTTAGGACCCGTGCCAACGCCGGGTTTCTATGCTTACGCGCTCGCTACGTGCCGATATTGGTGTGATGCTATCAGCATCGCATAATCCTTTTGCCGATAATGGCATTAAAATATTCGATTCGCATGGCTGTAAATTAAATGATGCGACCGAGCTTGAAATTGAAAGCTATATGGAACAAGAAATTCCGCTGATTGAGTCTGATATGGTCGGGCGTGCAAAACGTTTGGAAGATGTGCCGGGTCGCTATATCGAATATCTCAAAGCGCAATTACCGCGTGGTATCAGGCTTAATAATATCAAAATTGTGGTTGATGCGGCGCATGGTGCTGCCTATAAAATCGCCCCCGCTATTTTTTGGGAATTGGGCGCGGAAGTGATTCCAACAGGTGTTACCCCTAATGGCACCAATATCAACGAAAAATGTGGCGCAACCCACCCTGAGCCATATCGCGCAAATCGTTAAAGATAATAAAGCCGATTTAGGCATTGCGCTTGATGGCGATGCTGACCGTATTCAGCTGATTGATAGCAAGGGCAATCTCTATTCAGGTGATGATATTTTAGCGATTATTGCCACCTATTGGCGCACCCATCAAAAATTACTGGGTCATGCGGTGGTTTCCACCATCATGGCGAATATGGGGTTTGAACATTATTTGAAAACCATCGGGATTGGGCTATGGCGCACGCAAGTAGGCGACCGCTATGTATCAGAAAAAATGATTGCCGAAGGGTGCAATCTGGGTGGCGAGCCTTCAGGGCATGTTATTATGAATGACTATACCAATACGGGTGATGGCGTGATGAGTGCGTTACAGATACTCTCTTGTTTGCTTGATGGCAATAGAAATTTAAGTGATTTTGCCAATCTTTATCAAAAGACTCCAAATTATAGTCGCAATTTTCGGTTTGAAGTGATGAAAGACGGCACATCGCGTAATTTACTTGCCATTGATTCTGTGCAGAAAATGATTACCACGCAGGATAAAAGATTACAGCAAAATAATGCGCGTCTTATCATTCGCGAATCAGGCACCGAGCCAGTGATTAGAATCATGGCTGAGGGCAGTGATAATGATTTACTGAATGATGCGGTTGATAATATTTATGAGATGATTGAAAAACATAATCTTGCTTAATACATCATCTATGGCACCCTATCTATGACATTGGCCCAACCTCTTCATATCACGACCAACAGCACGGCATCAGAATTAAAAAACTGGCATCATGGCACGGTGCTGATTGGCAATTTTGATGGCTTGCATAAGGGGCATCAAGCATTATTTGATGCTATCAAACAGCAAAATTTTCCAAAGCCTCATTTGTTGCTGAGCTTTACCCCGCACCCTGTGCAGTTTTTTAAGCCTGAAATTCCGTTTTACACCCTTACCTCGCTTGCACAAAAATTATCACTGCTGACGCAATATAATATCGACGCGCTGTTGCTGATGCAATTTGATGCGCAATGTGCATCGCTTACCCCTGATGAATTTATCAGCGATATTCTCCTCAATATGTTGCAAGCCAAAGCCGTGATAACGGGTGATGATTTCCATTTTGGTAAAAAACGCGCGGGCAATAGTGAAACATTACAGCAAGCAAGCAAGCAATATGGTTTCGATTATTATATGGTGGAGGCGCAAAGCAATGAGCATCAGCAACGGTTTGCCTCGCGTGCCATTCGTGATGCCATCATGCAAGGCGATGTAACATTGGCGCGTAATATGTTGGGGCGTGCCTATAATATTAGCGGTGAAGTGATACAGGGCGAACAATTAGGACGCACATTAAATATGCCGACTGCCAATATTTTACCCAATGATTACTGCCCGCCCGCTTTTGGCATCTATGCCGTTAAGGCGCAGATTGCAGGCGACAATACGCAGTATGAGGCTGTCGCCAGTTTTGGCACGCGCCCAACAGTCGGGGGTAAAATCCCATTATTGGAAGTGCATCTGATGAATTTTGCGGGCGATATTTACGGCAAGCATATCAGCGTTGATTTTTACCATTATTTACGTGCCGAAGTGAATTTTCCTTGTTTGGAAACATTAAAAAGCCAGATGCAACAAGATTTGATTGATGCCAAGAAATATTTTAACAAGGGGGGAACGCTAACATGAATATCACCATTACGGGTGCAGGTGGCAGAATGGGACAAATGCTGTTACATGCCACTATCAATAACCCAGACGTTAAATTGTTTGGCGCAACCCTACGCCCCAATCATGCGCTGATTGGCAAAGATGTGTCTGCTATCATTGGTGGTGATAAGATTGGCGTTACATTAAGCGGTGAGCCGTTAAAAATCATCCCCGATAGCGATGTGGTGATTGATTTTACCTTGCCCGATGCCGCCATCAACCATGCCCGTATCTGCGCCAATAGCGAGACCGCTTATGTCTGTGGCACCACTGGTTTTTCTCAGCAGCAATCGCGCGAGCTTGATATGTGCGGTAATTATATCCCTGTATTACGGGCTGCCAATTTCTCGCTTGGGGTGAATTTACTGTTGGGTTTGGTGAAGCAAGCGGCGCAAATTCTGCCCGATGATTATGATATTGAGATTACCGAAATGCACCACCGTCAAAAATTAGATGCGCCCTCTGGCACAGCCTTAGCATTAGGCGAGGCATGTGCTTCTGGTAAAGGCGCAAAGAGTCCGCAAGACATCAACGATATGATGCTACCGCCCCATGATGGTTTAAGCACCAATGAACGCGCAAAAGGCAAAATCGGCTATGCCACATTGCGTGGTGGCACAGTGGTAGGCGAGCATCAGGTGATTTTTGCAGGCAGCGATGAGCGCATCATCTTTGACCATCGCGCGCAATCTAAAGAAATTTTTGCCAAAGGGGCAGTGCATGGCGCATTATGGCTTGGCAAGCAACAAGCAGGTTTATATTCCATGCTTGATGTGCTGAATTTAGCAATCAAGCCTTGACGCAAAGAGTGTTTCGTTGCATGATAGAATTATAACAAACAGAATTGGAGTAATATTATGACAGGCATGACAGATTTTTTTAGTGATTTTGACCGCGATAAAGCCAGTGCAAAATTAGGTGATATTTTAGCGGGCGCAGATGATGGTGAGATTTTTCTAGAACATCAAACCACCGAAAGCCTATTGCTATCCGACCGCATCATTAAAAATGCCAGCTACGATATTTCAGCAGGTTTTGGTTTGCGTTCGGTAAAAGAAGATGCCGCTTCTTATGCCAGCTCATCAAATGTTACGCTAGAACAGATTGATATTGCGGGCAAAGTGGTGCGTAATATCCTGCCCAGCCAAACAGGCATGACTGCCAATTTAGACAAAGATATTTTAGCCAAGAATCCACCGCGCTATTATGGCAATCATTCGCCGATTAACGAGGGGAGTTTCTCTGAAAAATCAGCATTATTGCTGAAGCTAGATAAGGAATTGCGCGCCAAAGATAACCGCATTCGGCAAGTCACCATGTCGCTTGCCAACCAGTTTCAATATGTAGAAATCATCCGCCCCGATGGGCAGATTGCCTATGATTGCCGTCCGCTTACCCGCATCTCAATCAATGTGATGGTGGAAGCTTCGGGGCGTATGGAACAAGGCAGTTACGGCTTTGGTGGGCGCGAAAATCTGTATGATTATATTAACCATGATGCCTGTAAATTTGCCTGCGAACAAGCCTTGAAGCAAGCGATTGTCAATTTGGATTCTGTGCCTGCGCCAGCGGGTGAATTGCCAGTGGTGCTTGGTCCCGGTTGGTGCGGTGTGCTATTGCATGAAGCAGTGGGGCATGGGCTTGAGGGCGATTTTAACCGCAAAGAAACATCGGTTTTTGCAGGGCAGATGGGGCAGCAGGTCGCATCAAAAGGCGTTACCGTGATTGATGATGGCACATTAAAAGGCAGACGCGGCTCAATATCTATTGATGATGAAGGCACGCAATCGGCGCGCAATGTGTTGATTGAAGATGGTATTTTAACGGGCTATCTGCAAGATAAAATGAATGCAAGGCTGATGGGCGTTGCGCCTACGGGCAATGGCAGGCGGGAATCGTTTCAGCATTTGCCAATGCCGCGCATGACCAATACATTTATGAGCAATGGTAATAACACGCTTGATGAGATGATTGCATCGGTGGATAAGGGCGTGTATGCCGTCAATTTTGGTGGCGGGCAGGTGGATATCACATCGGGGCAGTTTGTGTTTAGCTGCACCGAAGCCTATAAAATTGAAAATGGCAAAGTTACCGCACCGCTGAAAGGCGCAACTTTGATTGGCAGTGGTATTGATGTGATGAACCAAATTTCGATGATTGGCAATGATATGTCGCTTGATACAGGTATCGGCACCTGTGGCAAAGATGGGCAATCCGTGCCAGTGGGGGTAGGGCAACCCTCGCTTAAAATCGATAAATTGGCAATCGGCGGCACGGAACTTGCGGGGCATTAATATCCGCTAGAATTGTAACCCTCGACACGCTCCCTATGAGTATGAAACACAGCGGGGGGCTTGCCCCCGTGAAGACGGGGGATTATCAAGACACGCACGATGCTAGTGTTGAGTATGGCGGGGGGATTATCAAGGCTTCCGAGATTTTAGTATTAAGCACAGCGGGGGGGTTGTTAAGGGGGCATTCGCAAGATGGCGGGCTTGTCCTCGCCATCGAGAAGCGAATTCGTGCCCCCTTAAATAATAAAGCCCGACTCCGCAAAGCCCCCGTCTTCACGGGGGCAGGCTCCCATATATTAATGTGATGAGACACGCACGGTTTTTGTGTTGAGCAACCGCGAGGTTTTATTATTCTAGCGTGATATTATTTTCTTTGAGGTGGCTTTGGACATAAGCTAACGCTTCAAGACATTCTGGTTTATGTGTGCTTCCTTCTGCCCATCTGAGGCTGTCTGCCATGGTTGTTTCGCCTGATTCACCATCCTCGCTCTCATAATAATTTTTAACATTCCAATCCACACCACTATCAATCAATAATTTTAAAATCTCTAAATAAAAATTCCTATCATCAGCACCATATGTTCTAAAATCATTATTACATGTACGCAATGTATAAAATATAGGTGTAATAAAATTTTCTCCATCGCCCTCACTATAGGGTTCAAAACTATTATTTGGGTTGGCACCTTGTGCGATTAAATTTTCTAATTTTAAGATTGCTTTTGGAATATCCATATTATGGTCAAGCCCATAACCAGAATAGGTTATATCCAAAAAAAGCTCATAAAATAAAGTTTGCTTATCAGCTTCTTTAGCCTTTGCAATTCTCTCGGCTTCTATTGCCTTAGCTTTTCTAGCTTCTGCAAACTTTTTAACTTCTGCCATTTTTTCAGCTATCATAGCTTGTTCAGCTTCTACTATTTTAGCCTTTTCAGTTTCTATTTTAAGGTCGCTTTGTATCACCATAAATACAATGTATGATAGAATAGCAAATGTTAAAAAAAATATGGTAAGATGCTTTAATTTCATCTTACCATATTAGTTGCAAAAAATATTATTGTCAATCTTTTACTTTTGCGGGTCTAGGTTTCAGTGTATCTTCTAAATCCAGCATGGTTTTCTGCGCTTTTTGAATGGTTTTGTTCAGAAATTCGGTTTTTTCACCAACGGTTTCTAACATCAATTTCATTCTTAATAACACATCAACCATGCCTTTTAGGGTGAGTGTATCATGGAATGTGGCATCATAAATCGCCTTATAAATTTCGTCAACAGTTTGGGCATTATTGGCTTTGATAATATTGCTAGCGCGTTCGTCCCAATCTTTTTTGGCATAGGTGCGGATTTGATTGGCAATATTGCTAGATGGTGCGAATAACCCAACAAAATCTTTTTCACCAATGTTAGACATCGGATTGATTGCTTTTATAAATTCAGATTCCTTAAATTTACCGTGCCTTCGTTCCTTCAGTTTTGCTGCAATATGCTCATTAATGTAAGTGGTAATTTTATCACTAATGGTTTTTTTATTATCTATATTCAACATCTTTCTTATCTCAGCAATATCAACAATGCTTTTTTCAAGATGGGTGTGTTCTTTTGGTTTGTCTTTAAGCTCTTCCAGTTTAAGTCCAAGGTCTGTTTTGAATGTCGCAGTGCCAACTTCATCACCATTTTTTAAGATTGCCCCTTGTTCAACTGCTAATTTTGATGTTGTGCTATATTTTCCTATCTGCAGATGCCTAAAAGTGGTTAATACCATTCTATCCGTATTTTCATTATATTCCAAAATGGTAATATCTCTGGTCTTTTTGCTACGGGTTTTTGTGGGTGCAATACTCAAAACTTTTGAAATTGTCGGATTAATCTCACTATCTTTGATATACCGCACTGTGCCATCGCTTTTAAGATATCTGCCCGTAAAATCTGGACCTCTGTGATAGATAACTCTTAACTTTTGCAGGTTTTTCATAATTTCAGCCAAATCTTTACCTTTTGAATCCTGAATTACTTGCTTTATTTCCTTTTTATCTTTTACCTCATGGTTTTCGCCTGCGATACGAATTTCCATAAAATTATGGGTGAGTTGGATATAAACACCCAATTCTTTCACATAGAATCTGCGGTTAGATGCCCTGCCTTGCTCGGCACGAATTTGCTCGATAATTTTGTCAAAACTTTCAAGCAATGAGGATTTATCTAAATTTTTGATTTCTGCCGCCTTATTACGCACATCTTGCGGTAATTTTTGTAATATATGAGTGATTGATGCATGAATTTCTGGCACGTTGCTATTAGCAGATTTGCTCCGTTTTTCTTCCAAATGACTCATCAAATAGAAAGCCTGAAACACGCCTAATGTCTCACCGCGTTTCAACTTTTCCAACAATTTTTGAGCATTCAGCGGGGCTTTCTTCTTCAAATCTTGTTCCAGCTGATAATTTTCCAAAAAAGCTTGCGAACGGTTGGGCATGGCATCAAGCTTGTTATGTTTTTTTAATTCATGATATAATGATGCCAGTGTTTCAAGGTCGTCTTTGCTGGGTTTATTCCCTTGTTCTATTTGTAATAACAGGCTGGTATAATCAGGTAGCTTGTTCTTTACAGATGATGAAAATGAAACTTTAGCAATGTCATCAATATACGTTTTCATCCCTGCTTTCAGCATCTCATTATGCATGGGTTGCAACAGCTCTCTGGTTTTTTTCGGCATATATTGAATGTTGCTTTTATCCTTAAAGGCTTGGTAAAGGTCAGTAATTAAAGTATCGCTAATTTTGTTATGCCTATCACGTTTTGGGGTGTAGCCATTTTCTATGGTATGCAGATTTGTAATATTAATACCATTGAAATTAAATTTCTTGCCAATATGTGTTATTAAAGTGCGAAACGCTTTATCAGGCAATGCCGAGAATTTATCTTTGCCATCAATGGTTTTAATCAACTCATCGGTGCGTGATGAAGGGCTATAACTTGACTTATATTGCGCCTTCAAAAGCTCGATTGCCAGTGCATCAGACAGGTTTGCGCTTTTTATAATGCTGATAATGGCTTTGAACGCAACATCATTATAGAGCTGATTGAACAAACTATTAAGGTGGGGCATGGAACGAAACTGATTGTGGTAATTCGCCAATGGTTTGGCAATTTTAATGATGGTGAGATATTCCGTATCGTTTGTGAGCGCGCTCATCGTGCGCGATGATTGTCATTAATATATGGGGGGCTTTGCGGAGTCGGGCTTTATTATTTAAGGGGGGCGCGAGGTGGCTTCTCGATGCGCGCTTGTCAAATTTTTGTCCGTTGGACAATTTGACAAGCAGACGCCTCTTGCCACTTGCCCCCCTTAACAACCCCCCGCCGTACCTAATACTCTGATGGTGCAAGCCTTGATAATCCTCCGCTATACTCAATACCTAGATGGTATGAGTTGCGAATGCAATTCTAGCGTATATTAATGCCGTTTATCAAGCTTTTCGCAACAAGCCTGTAGGTTATTTTTATCATTGCCAGAGAGTGTGGCAAGACATTGAGCATAAGACATAATATTTTCCTTTTATTCTAATATTAGGGGTAAAAAAATGAGTTGCAAACAACCCATACTCTTAATATGGGTAACAAAAAAGTATATGTCAAGAGTAAATATATAATTTGTTCGATTTTTATAAAATTGTTCTATTTTGTGATGGTGTTTATATTATTAAGGGGGTGCGGTGTATTAATTTATGCGGAGGCTTTGCGGAGTTGGCTTTATTATTTAAGGGGGCGCGAATTCGCTTCTCGATGGGCAGGGCGGAGCCGCCCATCTTGCGAATGCCCCCTTAACAACCCCCGCTTGTGTTTAACACTAAAGATGATGCAAGCCTTGATAATCCCCCCGCTTGTGTGCTATACTAGCGATGATGCAAATCTGCCCGCTAACGCCTCACATTAACATGCGTGATGCGATGGGGCGCACACCCTTACATATCGCACAACCCAATTAAACCATGAACCAATAGTTGACAATTAATAAAAAATGGCGCAGATATCAAGGTGCAAAAATTCAAGAGCTAGAAGCGGCAAGGGATAGATTGTTAATCCCCTCTTGACACCCCAACCAAAAAAAATTACATTAACTCTATCTATCGTGTTCTTACAAAGGAGATAATCATGCGTAACATAATTATATCAACCATCTCAATCTTATCACTCATCACCCTCACCGCCTGTACTGGTAGTGCTGACGGTGGTGATACCCCTGCCGCCAACGCCAACGCCAATCCGCCCGTTACTGAAACGCCGATGGATACGGAAACGCCGATGGAAACGCCGATGAAAACGGACGACCTATTCCCGCCCATAGTAACCACTGGCGTGCCAACGCAAGACCTTGATGGCGTAACAAGCTTTGCTCCTGATGACGCCCACCTCAAACATATTATCGCGCTACCTGTTGCCTCTATGGCGCAAATCACCACAGATACAACCGATAACAGCATCACCACTAATAATATCACTGGTGGCGCGATTAGCTATCGCTATGCTGATGGTTCTTTTGATACAGGTTTCAATACAACGTCAAAGGCGCCCAGACTCTATATTGGCAGTAGCATCTATCAGGTAACGGCTGGCACCTCATCTAATTTAAACTCCGTTTCAAGCACAACTGTTGAAATTGATGATACGGAAGTTGCGGGCGCAACACTCCGCCTGTTCCGAAATGATTCTTTCGGCTTTATCGCGAATTATATGGCACGGCTTGATTGGGTTGTAGGCGATACCAAAGGCTATGGCATTGCAGGTTTTGAAACAGGTCTGCATGGTGGCACACTTTTAAATTCTGGCACAACCACTTTCACTGGCAAGGGGCAAGGCACTTACAGCGATTCTGATACGAGCAATCTTACCTTAGGCTTTAACATCACTGCCAATGTTGATTTGGGCACACGCATGGTTACGCTTGAAAGTGATACAACATGTCAAATAGATTATCAGGGTTGCCCTTTGAACGACGCAAATGAATATTACAATCTCAATTTCAAAGGCAGTGCAAATTATACTTCAGGCACAAACGCGCTGAATTTCACCAATATCGCCACCGCAGGCGATGATAAAAATTTTGATGCTGATGATAGCACAGAACTCAACGGCGTGGCATCTGCCCGTTTCTATGGCGGTTTAACCAACGAAATCGGCGGCACATTCAACTTAATCAATTCGGATAACAGCGCAGGCTATGTCGGCTTCTTTGGGGGTGAACGGGGTTGGGTGATTAGCGCGAATGATGCAGTAACAACCACTACCGACGGCACTGACCCATCATTAAACACGAATAGCCTCGCAAACTTTACCGATTCGCCTAAAAATGGCACAACAGGCAATGCTTTATCTGCTGATTTCGTGCAGATAACCAGAAATTCTGTGGATAAGTCGATAAATAACGATATTTTCACCAATGGCGTGGTCGTGTTTGATTATGCAGGTAGCAATTTTGCAACCTCAGGCACACCTCTCACAATCTATTTTGGTGAAACCAAATATGAAATGACTGCTGGCTCGTCGTCAACTGTTACTGCTCATTACCTTACGAACTCAGCAACAGGCGGAATAAATAACACCACAGGCACCGATGGCACAAAGCCTACACTAAGCTTCAACAAATCTGATGCCGTCTTTGGTTTTGTTACAAACTATATGGCACGCGTTTCATGGATAGTGAACGAAACAGGTTATGATGCTTACGGCTATGGCATTGCAGGCTTCGAAACTGCAACCCCGCTCACCGCTGGCACAACCATATTTACCGGCGAGGGCGGTGGTTACTATTCTGATAGCTCTGCCAATACCAGCATTAGCTTTGATGTTAACGCCACTGTTGATTTCGGCAACCGCACAGTCGCACTCGCAAGCATTAATACATGCAACAAGGTGGTAATGGGGCAAGTGCTTGTTTGTGGCACACAACGCGCTGACCTTAATTTCACGGCAAGCCTAGATTACGGCACAACCGATATGGCGAAATTCACAGGTAACGACCTTGCATTCGATAATGTTGAAACCACAAGCGGTTTAACAGGCAGTGCAACTGCCAAATTCTACGGACCACAATCCAACGAACTCGGCGGCACATTCAACCTCACAAGCGCAACCGCAGGCTATGTCGGGTTTTTTGGGGGGGCGAGATATATTATCGAAGCGACTGATACCACGACCGATGCCACCATTGATGGCGATACAGTGCCAGTAGATTTCACCCTACCATTCACAAGCTTTATTGATTCAACTCGCAGTGGCGAAACAGGCAATGCTTTCCAAATAGATAATCTGGTAAGCTTCACCCATGATTCTGCCAATGCAACTGTTACCACGGATATTATCAGCGGTGGCGTGGTTGCCTATGATTATGTGGGCACGTCGATTAAAACAGATAGCTTAACAGCCTATTTTGGCGATACAAAATATAGGTTGAAAGCGGGTATTATTAATGGGTTGTATCAATCTTCAGGAGGGGAGGAATATATTGTTTCTCTTGGTAATACCCCCGTAACGAGTAATCAGACCGCAGCATACACAATTCAGCTAACCAGAACGGCATCAGCCTTCAACATTACGCCAAACTATATGGCACTGATTGAGTGGAGCGTAGATGATGATAATGGCACTCTCAATGGCAATCAAACCTATCAAACCACTGCTTATGGCATTTTTGGCTTTAAAACTGATGGCGGAAATATCCCTAAATTTGGTGAGAATGTCAGTTTCACAGGTGCAGGGCAAGGGCGTTATAGTGATGGTAACCTTAATACTGATGGCAGTAATACTACCAAATATTATTTTGATATTAATGCCAATGTTGATTTTAGTGCGCGCACAGTAGAACTATCAAGCACCAACACATGCTTAAGAGATAATCATTGCACTGCTACATTCCGCCCTGACCTCGACTTCACTGGCACATTAACATACGCCGATGGTGATAATGATTTAAGCACCACCAATACTGGTGGCGTGGCACTCACCACCAAAGGCGGTGCCTATGCCGCATATACGGATACAGATGGCGTGGGTACTGACTTTAGCTATGATGCTAGTAGCACCGCAAGCCTTACGGGTGATGCCAATGCCAAATTTTACGGACCAGCAAGCAATGAATTTGGTGGCACATTCAGCCTAACAAATGGGCTTGCAAGCTATGCAGGCTATTTCGGCACAGAGCGCACAGGTTGGTTGGTAACAACGCAGGTGAAAGCAACGCAGGCAACTTATTATGATGTAGCTGATAGTATGACAAAGAATGTGCCAGCAGAAGTTCGTGATGGGCATACAGGTTTTAATGTAGCAGGTGAAACTCTCACTAGCAAAACCATCAGCTTAAAGATGAGCAACGCAGTGCAGACAAGTAGAGATGCCACTGCTGAAACCATTATCAATCATCATTATACAGGTGGGGTTTCTGAAATCACTTATGATGCTAGCGGTAATATCACAAGCGTCTCCGCTTATTTTGATGATAAAAAATATGGTGGTGAAAATAATGGGGCAAACCTCTATCCAACCTCTCTTACGAGTACTAACGCAGGACTTAAAAGTAGCGATGACTTGAACCTGACAGGGTTTTCTTTAAGCAGAAGTGCAATTTATAATTTAGGTTTTGCCGCAAAATATATGGCATCAATGAATTGGTCAACTGGCGATTATAATGCAAATTATGCTATCACTGGTTTTGAAACTGCTAATATTCCCGTAACTCAAGGCACTGTAGAGTTTACGGGACAAGGTCGAGGCTATTATAATAGTCCTATTGCTGGTGATTCTGTCCTTCATTACCTTAATGTAACAGCAACAGTTGATTTTACAGTAGATAATATCGCTTTCAGCACCAGCAACACATGCGTTACTCAACCTAATTGTTCAGGGAATGCCCAAAAATATCACCTGAATATGAAAGGCACATTAGATTATACTGCAGGCACAAACAGCATTGCTGGCACGGTTAAAACCGCTGGTGATGATTTAGATTTTGAGTCAAATACTGATGGCACGGAATTAACTGGCACAGCCAATGCCAGATTTTACGGACCAAATGCCGAAGAATTAGGCGGCACATTCTCAGTGAGCAATGAAAACTCAAGCTTCACAGGCTTCTTCGGCGCGGATAACCCGAATAATTAATAAATTTATGAGTGGGGCGGTTCTCTGTAAGGTGTTTCATGGCTTCCCCACTCACCTGACTTTTAACAAAAGGCGCGGAATTAAACCGCGCCTTTTTTGTTCCTCTCCGAGCCTGCCTCCATTAATATATGGGGGGCTTTGCGAGGTCGGTTTATTGTATCAAGGGGGGTGCGACATACACTTCGCTGATTCTGGCGGTGCGCCAATCAGCTCGTGATGCCCCCCTTGATAATCCCCCCGCTTGTGTGTAACACTTACATCTAGCGCACTTCACCAACCCCCCCCCGCCCGTGTCTCACACTAACGGAGTCGCGTACCCCTTGATAATCCCCCCGCTGTGTGTAACACTAGCGATGGTGTAAATTGCTGTTATACAACACTAAAATATCCTGCCTTTAGCCTCACATTACAAAAAAAATAAATTATTTTTACTTACCACTTGACAAATTAGTAAAAATTCGTCAAGAATCACCTTGCAAAACAGATAATATGACGCTTTAGTAAGAGTATAAAATAATATTACGCAATAGGTATGATTTTTGCTAAAAGTTCTATAGTGCATTGCTACGCCTTATATAATCAAGGCGAGGCATTGCATTTGTTTCAAACATCGGAGGAAAATGGGTTGCAGACGAAAGTCTGACTTACAGACGAAGGTCTGAAAAATTCATTAACCAAAAGAGGTTTGGTATGGCAATAAATGTTTCTTTGGCTGAAAATCATCATCAGCAATCGGCTAACAAAAAGATTATCCCGCGCACGAAAATCAAAGTGTTCGGCATAGGCGGTGCAGGCAGTAACGCCGTAGATAGTATGATACGCACCAGTATGGAGGGCGTTGATTTTGTTGCCTGTAACACCGACCAACAAACATTAGAAAACAGCCTTGCCGAAACCAAAATCCAATTAGGTGCACAAACAACGCAAGGGCTAGGCACGGGTTCTGACCCCAAAACGGGCGCGCAAGCAGCCCACGAAGCGTTAGATGAAATCAAAGAAATGATTAGCAACACGCAATTATTGTTCCTCACCGCAGGTATGGGGGGCGGCACTGGCACGGGTGCAATTTCGGTGATTGCCAAAATCGCGCGCGATATGGGCGTGTTAACCGTGGCGGTGGTAACAAAGCCATTCGGATTTGAGGGCGAACGCCGCCTGAAAGCCGCCAAAATCGGTATCCGCAATCTGGGCAAATATGTTGATACATTGGTGGTGATTGATAATCAGAATCTATTCGCGATTGCCGATGAAACAACCACTTTTACCGATGCGTTTAACATGACCAACGACGTTGTGGCTTCGGGTATTAAAGGCGTGACCGATTTAATGACCATGCCCGGTATTATCAATCTGGATTTTTCAGACATCACCACCATTATGGGCGAACGCGGAAAAGCGCTGATAGGAACTGCCGAAGAAGAGGGCGAAGATAGGGCGATTAGAGCTGCCGAACGGGCATTGAATAATCAGCTGCTAGACGATGTAAAATTAGAACATGCCACAGGCATATTGGTGAATGTAACAGGCGGTGATGATTTGGGCTTGCTTGAAGTTGACCGCGCCGTGAGCATGATTAAAGAAGCGGCATCAGATAATGCCCAACTGATTTTTGGCGCATCGGCAAGTCAAAAATTGCAAGGCAAGATTCGAATCACCATTTTGGCAACGGGCATTACGCATCATCATAGCGAAATGCCAACGGAAGAAGTGGAACATGAAGCAGAAACCCCAGAAACCCCAGAAACCCCAGAAAATTCAGCAACTTCAGAGGCAGGGCAACAGCCGCAAGCTGAAGCAGAGATAATTAACATAGATGAGATAAGGCAGGAATATCAGCAACAAACTGCTGAAGAAATACCTGAAACAACGCCTGAAGTAACCGAGACGCCGATACAACAAGCGCAACCAATGCAACAGCCACAACAAGCGCAACAATATCAGGCGCAACAAATGCCACAACCGCAACAACAGGCGCAACAATATCAAGCGCCTTATCTTAATCGTAATGGTAACGCATTGCCGATTCACGAAATGGTGATTAGTGATGACCCCATCAATGTGCCACATCATTATCAGCAACAGTCGCAACAAATGCCGATACAAAACGCCACTGGGCAAAACCCACCGATACAAAACTCCACTGGGCAAAACCCACCGATACAAAACTCCACTGGGCAAAACTCCACTGGACAAAATCATAATGCACAGGCTAATTATCAGGGTAATCCTGCCCCGCAAGAAACTTATCCTGCCCCGCAAGGAACGTATAATGCCCCGCAAGAAAATTATCAGGGAAATCATCCTGCCCCCCAAGAAAATTATCAGGGTAATATACAAGGCGATAATATTGATGTTAATAATTATGATGCCAATCTAAAATTGGAACAGTTGCGCGCGAAAATTCATTTTGCCAACCATGCGAACCCTCAACAACAAATTGATAATCATGCGATGCAAGATATCAAACAAGTGCAATCGCAACTTGATGAAATCAGTATGAACACCCAGCATCTTGCTAATCGTCAAAATTCGCAGCATCATCAAATCCCTCACCAGCATCAACATTCACAATATAATAGCACAGGTATGGTCGCCCATATTCAAAATATGAAGCCTATATTGCAACCACAGTATGATACTGACCAGTATGATACTGACCAGCATGATACTGACCAGCATGATACTGACCAGCATGATGCCAACCAAGATACTAACCAGCATGATATTGCCCATGATACTGACCAGTATAATGAATATGATAATGATATTAACATTGCTGATGATGCGTATCATCACGCCCAATATGATGAATATAATGATCATGAGCCATATGAAGTGGATGCCCAATATGAAGAGGAAGCAGAGGAAGATAATAGTCCACAAACAGAAATAGAAGTGCAACCTTCCGCCACCCGCGTGAATATTAAGCGTCACGCCTCCTCTCAACATCAGGCGCAAGAGCGTTCGCCCAATCAGACGCGCTCTAAAAAAATGCCCTTTAAGTTGAAGCGGGGCGGTGACCCAATAGAAAATAATCAGGCGGAAAATAATCAGCCATCATCGGAAAGTTCTAATAAGAAACGCGACTTTAGCAATAAAGCAAAAATCGAAAGTTTTGACCTGCCCTTTGATGATAAAGCCTCTGATGAAGATGTTGCCAAAGAAGCTGTGAATGGTGGCAAAATGTTAAGCCGTAAAGAGCTTGATATTCCTGCCTTCCTGCGTAGGCAAGCGAATTAAATATGCACCGCCAAGCCAATTAACCTAAAATTATATGGTAATTATTCTGCAAAAGCGTTATAGTCACCCATATGGAACATGAGACTAAAATTCGTTTGGGTGCAGAACGCCACCCTGAAAAGCAAAAAAACCCTGATAGTCATTCGGCAAAAAAGCCTGATTGGCTAAGGGTGCGCGTCAGCAATAATCCTGAATTTTTTGCGACACAGAAAATTGTGCGTGATAAAAAATTAGTTACGGTTTGCGAAGAAGCTGCCTGCCCGAATATTGGCGAATGTTGGGCAAAGAAACACGCAACTTTCATGATTTTGGGTGCTATCTGCACGCGTGCTTGCGCTTTTTGTAATGTGGCAACGGGCAAGCCATTTGCGCCAGATCCTTTTGAAGCCTATCGGGTGGCGGATTCAGTTGCCGAAATGGGGCTTGAACATGTGGTGATAACATCGGTTGACCGCGATGATTTGGCAGATGGCGGTGCTGATGCTTTTGTGGCGGTGATTACCGCGATTAATGAGAAATCTCCGCATAGCACGGTTGAAATTTTAACACCAGATTTTCGTGATAAGCAGGGCGCGATAGAAACGGTAACGGCAGCAAAGCCCGATGTGTTTAATCATAATATGGAAACTGTGCCGCGGCTTTATCCGCATATTCGTCCGGGCGCGCGCTATTTTACCTCGCTTGAATTATTGCATCGCGTCAAGCAAATCGATGGTAATATTTTCACCAAATCTGGCATGATGGTTGGCTTGGGCGAAAGCAAGCAAGAGGTGATGCAGGTGATGGATGATTTACGTGCCGCACAGGTGGATTTTATCACGATTGGGCAATATTTACAGCCCACCCCTAAACATGCGCCGATTGAACGCTTCGTAACGCCTGATGAATTTAAGGAATTGGAAAAAATCGCTTATAATAAGGGTTTTTTGATGGTGGCTTGCACGCCGCTCACGCGCTCGTCTCATCATGCGGGTGATGATTTTAAGAAGCTGCAACAGGCGCGCCAATTACTAAAAGATACGTCGCTACAAAGCGCATCATAATAAGGCGGTTGCATGGAATATCGCGCTGAACAAAATGTGTCGCTAACAGCAGAACAGATTTTTGAAATTATCTCGGATGTGGAATCCTATCACGATTTTCTGCCATGGTGTCAGGGTAGTCGGCTGGTGGAAACATTAAAAGATGATAGGCATATCGGCTTGTTGCTGATAGGGTTTCAGCATTTTAAGGAAAAATTTTACTCGGAAGTAAGGGTGGATAGGCAAAATCTGCGGGTTGAAATGCGCGTGCCGATTGAATCCGATAACCCCAAATATCACAAAGCTAATAATGCAGTGAAACAGCTTTATGCTTATTGGCAATTAACCCCGCAAAATGATGAGGCTGAAACAAATGTGGAGTTTTATATTGATTTCCATATGAAGCTAAAATTATATGACCAAATTCTATCACTGATGATGAAAGATACCATTGGCAAAATGGCGCAGGCGTTTATTATCCGTGCTGAGAAAGTCGCACATTAATATCCGCTAGAATTGTGGTTTCACCACAATTCTAGCGTAAACTAAAGTGAGTGAATCGAAATGCGGTGGGGTTAAGGGGCGTTCCTTGCGATTAGCAAGGTCGCAAAGCCCCTTCTAGCGAATTTTAGCTTTGCTAAAATTCTAGCGTATATAAAATGCCGCGGAGTGGAATTGAACCACCGGCCTCGTCCTTACCAAGGACGCGCTCTGCCCCTGAGCTACCGCGGCGAATATATCTTCATGCTAATTACTATAATCAGTAATGCACCATGCTATAGAAACATACGCGCTTTTGTAAGGGATTTTTGTCACAGATGCAAGGGTGTTTCTTCACCAAACGCATAAAATTTCACCGAATATCGCGTCCATGCGAATCACCTGAGATTTTTTAGTGAGCTTTTCGCAAGTTTGTCAATAAAAATGATGTTTTTTTACAAATGTTTGATTGTTAATATCAAGAATTTAACAAAATTTTGAAACTTATCCCCTAAATATGCGTTATTATGCCCTTAATTGCATTTTTTTGTTGCTAAAGCGTTACTTTTTTTTACAATGACATAAAGGGCATTCTCATCGAGATAGAATTTTTGATGCTGTGCCTTGAAAAGTCGCCAGAATGGCTGACCAGAAGGAGAATAATGATGGCAAACGAAATTGGTGGTGCATTAGGGCAACAACCGCGTCCGCAAACCCAAATAAGAAATGATGCAAGTAATCTGCGTCGCAGTGGTGATGCTCCAGTGCCTGTGCAAGATGGTGGGCGTCGCAAATTGCAAATCACAGACCAGATTTTGGTGAATAATCGTCCGCAACTGCAAAACGAACAAGAAGCGTTTGACTTTAAAAGCGATCCGCGTGTGCAAAGCCTTTCTGGCGCGATTGATACCACAATATTATTGGAGGGTTCGCTTGATGAGGCGGCTGAAATCATTGAAGATTTACGCACCGCATTAGGTGCGGGTGCGGGTGATGCGCTAAGTCAGCTAACAGATGAGTTTAATCAAACATTTACCAATTTCACCAATCTGTTGCAAGATGGTGGCAGGGCGGGCAATAATTTGCTGGTATCGGAAGTAACGCGGTTGACGATTGAAATACCCAATAGCGAGCCTGTGGTGATTGAGGGCAGAAATATTTTGGCAACCACAGAAAATGGCGGTATCTTTGAGCAAGATTTTTTATCGGTACGTGGCGAGTTTGATACTGAAAAGGTGGCGCAGATTATTGGCTCATCTAGCCCGTTTGATTTGGCGCAATTACCAGATAATGTGTTAGCGTCATTGCAGAATTTGTTGGTATCAGCACAGAGTAATGTGCAGAATTTTCGCGAAGATTTAACGCGTAACTTCACTAATTTACAACAGCTATTGCGCTCAGCAGAAGCGATTCAGGATATAGGCGTTGAGACAGCGATTATCGATGAGGAACGTGCCAATTTATTGGCGTTGCAAACGCGTCAGCAGTTGGAAAATATTGGTGATGGGTTGTTAGAAAACCGTCAAGAAGATATTTTACAATTTTTCCGTTAGGGACAATATAATATATCTGATGAGAGGGCTTGATTTTATCGTGCCATTATTATATTGTGACGTTATTATATTGAGGCATTAATTTTTTTGAGGTTGTTATGGATAAGATTGATTTTCAAAAAGCACCAAAGCATCATTTGGATACATGGCGAAGATTTGTCATCGTTTGTGTTGTTACAATCGTTGGGGTAAGTGGTTTGTTAGGGTTGATGGCATTGTTTTTGACTTAAAACACCTTAAAGTCAGTAAATATGACGAATAATCACATAAAAATACAAAATTATTCACAATATTTAATAAATAAATCTATATTTTTCAGTGCTTTATAAATATTTAAGCAATTTATGTCGTTTTAATTAAAATAATGCTTGCATTGTGTGGCGATTTACTGCTATAATGATATTGTTCTTGGGGCAGAAGCATCAAGACGTTAAACCTGCACAGAAAGTGCTTATATTAACTTGCAGAATGCAAGCTTTGAATTACTCTAGAATGGAGGAAATTGAATCATGTCAAGTGATATTACTTTGAGTTCAGCTCAAAGATCCACCCTTGTTTCATTGAAACGAACAAGCAATTTATCAGATAGAACCCAAATACGTTTAGCAACCGGTAACAGAATTAATGATGTTACGGATGGTGCTGAAAGTTATTTTTCGGCACGTGCATTAGATAATCGTGCAGAAGTCTTTTTAGATAGGCGCAGTAACATCGATCAGGGCGTGTCAACATTACAGACAATGCTAGATGGTATTGATGCGCTTGATGAAATGTTAGGTCAGCTTCGCGGTTTGGTGCGTCAGTCGCGCTCGCAAAGTCCCGTAGAGCGTGCGGAAACAACAAAATCTTACGACAATGTTATAGAACAATTTACATTGATATTGAATGATACCACCTATCAAGGCGTTAATTTGTTAAACAATATCGATACCGCTCTCAGCATTGAATTTTCAGACCGTGAAGAGTCTGATATTGATGTGAGTGGCGTTGATATTTTAGATGTTGATGCGACCAATGGCGGTATTTTTGCTGGTTCAACTGGTGGTTTGTTATTGTCGAATATTAGAAACATTACCACTGGATTTCCTAATACCCCACCTAATCAGGGGTTGAGTCAGGGGTTCTCGGTATTAAGTAACGCCAGTAGCTTGCTTGTGGTTGATCAATTAGACCGTATCTTATCAGATGCTCAAGAAAGGCTTGAAACACGTGCCAATTCGCTTGGTAATAATGTGGCAATTTTGCAAACAAGGATTGATTTTACTGATGCAGTATCAACCGAATTGATTGCAGGTGCTGATAAAATTACAACTGCCGACCTTAATGAAGAAGCTGCCAATTATACGGCGGTGGGCACGCAATATCAAATTGGTGTGCAATCATTAGCGACGTCAGCTCAGCGTTTACAGGCTCTCTTGCAAGTTATTCGGTAATTATCAATCATCATTGATAATATTTAATGGTGCGATATAACAAAGATATATTTAGAAAAATAAATTTGTATCGCAGTATGACACGCTGTTGCATAACAGCATAATTGATTGAGTGAGTTTAAGTAAACGCTCAGTTGGATGGTTCTAAAGCGGAGGAAAAAATGACAAAATATAATAAAATAACAGATTTGAAAGCAGCAAATAAGCACGCCTTATTGAGCTTGCGGTCAAAAAAAATCGCGCATCAGGCGCATGATACAACAATTATGATTGAGGATAACATTCCTCAATATAACAATCAGGAAGCGGTTTTGTTGAAAAATCAACTTACTGATTGTCGTGATACATTATTGGGTATGAGAAAATCAAGCAAAATTAAAAATACTGGCAATGACGCAAAAAAGTCACTGACACTATTGGATAATTTGCTGAATCAGATGATAGGCGCAGATATGGCACAACAAGATTGCATCAGTAATCGCGTTAAGAAGAGTTTTGCCTCTAAAATGAAAATATTGGTTTGTGGCAGTGATGATTATATGCTTGGTAACAATAATGAAGCAAACTGCCAATCAGAAAGCTATCAGGCACAGCACCACATCTCTCTTGCGTTAAATGTTAATTTTTCGCACATTAAAAAATTTGAAAAACAGCACCACTATAATCCCCAAAAGCATCAGCTGATTATTGAAACAGCAGTGGCAGCATAGCATAATTTTATTTACAAGTTTCGTTTGTCTATACTTATCGGGCGTGTTTTTTTAGCACGCCTTTTTTCTTTAATTTCAGTAGGTTACAAATATATTATTTCATAAAATGACGAAAAAACTAAAAATAATGCTTGCATCAGAACTCATTATACGCTATAATACAAATTGTTAAAGGCGCAGAAGCTAACCTCTAACACAGAAAAACTAAACTTCAAGAATTGAAGTGCATATCTAGAATGGAGACCATATCATGTCGAATGATATTACTTTAAGTTCTGCTCAACGGCAGACACTTTTATCTTTACAAGAAATTAGCGGTCTTTCCGACCGTACCCAGATTCGTTTAGCAACAGGTCGTGAAATTAACGACGTTACTGACGGCCCTGAAGAATATTTTGCAGCACGCACATTAGAAAAACGCGCAGGGTTACTTGATGGCCGCCGCGCTGAAATCGATCAGGGCATTTCCACGATTCAAGCAGCATTAGAAGGTATTGATGCGCTAGATGAATTTATCGGGCAGCTGCGCGGTTTATCGCGCCAAGCACGCTCGCAAAGTGGCGAAGAACGCGCAGAAACAACAAAATCTTATGATAGTGTGGTAACGCAATTTAGAAATTTGCTTGAAGATACCTCTTATCAAGGTCTGAACTTACTTAATAATGTTACCGCTGATTTAACCGTTAAATTTTCGGAAGAAGATCAGTCATTGCTGGTGATTGACAGCGTCAATCTTCTTGCCGGTGGTGTTGCTTCTGCGGCTATTGCTGCTGGCAATATCTTTGCAGGCCGACCCTTTACCACTAATAATGGTGTGCGTGCGATTACCCGTGGTTTTACCACTGGTCTCGGTAGTGCTGGTGCGCGCGGTTTAAGCGCGGGCTTTTCAGTATTAAGTAATGCTGTTAATTTGCAATCACTCAATACGCTTGATGAACGGCTATCAGCTGCCCAAGAAAGGCTTGAAAGCCGTGCCAATGTGCTGGGCAACCATGTGGCAGTGTTGCAAACACGCCTGAATTACACGGATAATTTAATATCGAATCACATCACAGGTTCGGATAAAATTAAAAATGCCGACCTGAATGAAGAGGCTGCAAACTTAACGGCGACTGGCACCCAATATCAAATTGGTGTGCAAGCGTTGGGGGTTGCAGGGCAGAGGGTGCAATCATTGTTACAAGTGATTCGGTAATTCTTTCATTATAACTCTCCTTAATAAAGAGTGATTCGGAAACATTTGCGAATCACTCTTTAATTTTTCACTGATTCGATGATTTTTTGACATAAATATCAAAAAAATAATTTTTTTATTATTTATATTTATGCATCTTAATGCAAGTTTTTCATCGTGTCAATTTATTGAAATAGTCTCTTAAATATCTGTATATTATAGATATTTTTGCTTTTCTATTGCAAAAATAAGTGATAAAAGTTTGGTTTTTTTAACCAAGCTTCACTGCGCTCGCTATGATGGCGAGGCATTTTTTACTTGCATTCATCTCCATTACGTTTTACCATGAAGTCACCTTAAGGAAAAATCCTGAGGTCAATCTAGACAGCTAAAAGCGGTCGGTTTAAGCAGAATGCTTTATTTTCATGCCATTATGGCGTTTTATATTGTTTTTTTCTTACCTTTGTTTTTAGCATCTGCTTAAGACGGCAGATTGTTGTTTTGCTGAATGTAAAATATCGTTTAGATTGTTATTATACAAATATATGTTCTAGAATGGAGACATAGACATGGCAAGCGATATCACTCTGAGTTCAACTCAGAGACAAACTCTCTTATCCTTACAACAGACTAGCAGACTTTCTGATCGCACACAGATTAGATTGGCAAGTGGTCGTGAGATTAACGGTGTGACCGATGGTGCAGAAGATTTCTTCTCAGCACGGACACTACAACGGCGTTCAGGTATTCTGGCGCAACGCAACGAACAAGTTGATCAAGGTATTTCAACCGTCCAAGCAGCTTTGGAAGGTATTGATGCTCTTGATGAATTTTTATCACAGCTTCGTGGTTTGGTGCGTCAAGCACGCTCGCAAACTGCTGCTGAACGTGCGGAAACAACAAATTCTTTTGAGAATGTATCTGAACAATTCAGACTTTTGCTTGAAGATAGTTCTTATCAAGGTTTGAACTTACTTAACAATCAAAATGCTAGTTTAGAAGTGAAATTCTCTGAGGATGTGGATTCTGAATTAACCATCCAAGGTGTGGATATTATTGTTAGCACGACTCTGGCAGCAGATGCACGCGCTGGTAATATTTTCGGCACACGCAGCTTCTTTTCAGGTGTTGCTAATGTTGTGAGTTCGGGTAATGTGCGTGGTGTTACGGCTGGTTTCGCAGGTACTGCTGGTGGCTTAAGTCAAGGCTTTTCAGTATTGAGTGCTGCTACTAATTTAAGTTCATTGAATGAGCTTGATGAACGCCTATCAGCGGCACAAGATAATCTTGAAAGCCGTGCGAATGTTTTGGCAAACAATGTTGCAATTTTACAAACACGTTTGAATTATGGTGAAAATTTAATTAGCAACCATGTTTCAGGTGCAGATAAGATTGTGAATGCCGACCTTAACGAAGAAGCCGCTAACCTAACTGCCACTGGCACACAATACCAAATTGGTGTTCAATCACTTGGTGTTGCGGGTCAACGGGTTCAATCATTATTACAATTAATTAGGTAATTTTTTACCACGGCTTGAAAGGAAAAATCCTAATAGCCTATTTCATATAAATATATGTTCTAGAATGGAGACATAAAATGGCAAGCGATATTACACTGAGTTCTACTCAAAGACAAACTCTTTTATCCTTACAACAGACTAGCAGACTTTCTGATCGCACACAGATTAGATTGGCAAGTGGTCGTGAAATTAACGGTGTTACCGATGGTGCAGAAGATTTCTTCTCGGCACGGACACTACAACGGCGTTCAGGTATTCTGGCGCAACGCAACGAACAAGTTGATCAAGGTATTTCAACCGTCCAAGCAGCTTTGGAAGGGATTGATGCTCTTGATGAATTTTTATCACAGCTTCGTGGTTTGGTGCGTCAAGCACGCTCGCAAACGGGTGCTGAACGTGCAGAAACAACAAATTCTTTTGAGAATGTTTCTGAACAATTTAGACTTTTGCTTGAAGATAGTTCTTATCAAGGTTTGAACTTACTTAACAATCAAAATGCCAGTTTGGAAGTGAAATTCTCTGAGGATGTTGATTCTGAACTGACCATACAAGGTGTGGATATTATTATTAGCACGGCTACTGTTGTTAATGCAAATAACATCTTCGGTGGCACTCTAAACTTCTTTTCAGCTGGTGCTGGTAATGTTGTGAGTTCTGGTCATGTGCGTGGTATTACAAATGGCTTTGGTACTGTAGGTCCTGCTACTGAACGCGGTTTAAGTGGAGGCTTTTCAGCATTAAGTAATGCTATTAATTTGCAATCACTCAATACGCTTGATGAACGTCTATCATTTGCGCAAGATCGTCTTGAAAGCCGTGCGAATGTTTTGGCAAATAATGTTGCAATTTTGCAAACACGTTTGAATTATGGTGAAAATTTAATTAGCAACCATGTTTCAGGTGCAGATAAGATTGTGAATGCTGACCTTAACGAAGAAGCCGCTAACCTAACTGCCACTGGCACACAATACCAAATTGGTGTTCAATCACTTGGTGTTGCGGGTCAACGGGTTCAATCATTGTTACAACTTATTCGTTAATTTTTATATTGGCAAGGTGGTTTTAACTATTTTGCAAAATATGAAAATGACAAAATCGAAAGGGGTGAGGCCATTATGGTCTCACCTTTTTTCTTTTTAATGATTGCTGTCAAAATCAGGCATGATGTTGCAATCAATGCCTTCTTCATGCAAATCACGCAATTCTTCTATCTTTGCCTTGCCGTAAATATCACGCGGCGGCTCTTTTTGATAATGGATTTTGCGAATCTCTTCAGGAAATTTATCACCCACATTGTCAAAATTATCATGAATATGGGCGACCATTTTACGCGCCTGATGATGAATCTCAGCCAGATGTTGCTGTTGAGAGTCATTTTGCGATTGATTCTGAGTTGATTTCTTGCCAATATTGGGCGCGGAAGGTAATTGGGTGAGTTGATGACTGCCACAGAACGGGCATTCCACCAAATTTGTGGCTAATTGTTGCTGAAAACTTGCCTTATCCTTAAACCAAATTTCAAATTCATGTTGCTGACAACATTGCAAATTATAGGCAACCATGTGCATATCCTTTATTTTATGTGAGTTTCACAATAAAGAGGTTATGTTTTAATTATTTTTCATATATATAGTATATAGGAAAAGCTTTGCAAAATACAAGCGGTTAGAAATGTTAGATGCTTATCAAATACGCGCCGGACGGGCATTATTGGGGGTAACTCAGCAAGAGTTAGCGTCGGCTGCTGGCATATCGGTGGCAAGCCTGAACAATATCGAGAGAAATATTGCCAAGCCACGCACCAGCACATTGGAAATGTTGCAACAAGTGTTTTTGAATGCAGGGCTTAGCTTTGAGCAAAATGCAACGTTTCAATCCATTTATTTTAGCCAATTCGGGCGTCCCGGTAGTTATGATGCCGAACTCACTTATCAGCAATTAATTCATTATTTTAGCCCTGATAGTTTGCTGAAAATGAAGCGAATTATTTTCTTCACATTCGATTTGCCTGATAATGATGATATTGAAATCGGGATTGTGATTGAAACATCGCGCCGTATCATCTTGCTAGACCATATGAAATTCAGCTTGAAATATGCGCCGCGTATGGAGCTTTTGGGCAATGTGATGCTCCAAATTTTCACTCTTTATGGCGCGCAAATCTATCTTAGCACACAGCATGTTAAAAATACTCATCAACTAAAAGTTGATGAATTATTGGCTTTTCTTGACGCTAATGATTATCAAAAAATGAAACATCCGCAACAATTATTTGCGCGCTTACCAGATTGGCAAGAAAAAATGAGGCTGTTACTTAATATTCCAGACCACCCCATCAAAAGATTATACGCGTTGCTAGAACATTTGACAGATGCTTCTTAATGTTTTGATAAATAACTATTTATTTAAAATTAAACATATTGGTTTAAGCAATTTGATTGAAAAAATTGATTGGCAGACACAATTTTTTTCACTCACCGTGATTGCACTTTTTTACGGGCTAGGCATTGTAACTTATTTTGTTATTGATGTTGAATTATATCTAGGAAGCCTGTTATTATTTTGGTTGTTACTAGGAATATTTTTATATTTTTACTACCATAAATTGCGAACACTTTATCTGCCACTCGTGATATTTTTGCTTGGTTTCTCGTGTGCAGTTTTGCACAGCCATTGGCAGAATCTAGGCTTTGAGCATTATGATAATGATAGGGTTTTCACAATCAGTGGCAGAGTGGTTGAGGCGAGTGATGGCTTGCGTTATAGCAAGGTGATTATTGAAAATGATGCTGGCATTAGGTGGCAATTGCGCTTGCAAGAAAAAGATGCACCGCTACCTGATACCAAAATTCAGCTATTGATAAAGCCACTCTTGAGCGAGCGAGAGTTTTTTCAATTTTATCATTTTTATAAAAATATTACGGGCTATGCTATTGCTTTATCAAAAACCACAATTTTGACTGATGAGGAAAATAAGGGCGGTTTCGATATTTATATCGCCACATTGCGCTTAAAAATTGCGCGCATGTTTGATGATGAAATGCATCCCGATGAAGCAGGCGTGGCGCGTGCCATTTTGGTGGGGATGCGTGGCATGATTGATAAAGATGCGCTTACCGCCATGCGCCATGCAGGGTTGGGGCATCTTTTGGCAATATCGGGCTTGCATTTCGGCATTTTCGCCTTTGGCGTGTTTTGGTTTGTGCGCTTTATTTTGGCAGGGTTTCCAGTGATTGCCGAACGCTATCACATTAAAAAATTCGCTGCTTGCTTGGCAATTATTTCAGGTTTTTTATATTTGTTGCTTTCTGGCGGTGCAGTTTCTGCCGCCCGTGCTTTTATTATGATGGTCTGTGTGTGCAGTGCTGTGTTGTGGGATATGCGGGCTTTTAGCCTGAATTTATTGGCAGTGGCATTCATTGTTTTACTCAGCATCTCGCCACATTATATTTTACAGCCGGGTTTTCAAATGTCGTTTATGGCAGTGCTTGGGTTGATTGCCTTATTCGACTATTTACGTGATTCGCGCTATTATCGACTGCCAAAACTGTTCCGCTGGCTGTTAGGCATTGCGCTCACCACTTTGGTTGCGGGCGTTGCGGTTGCGCCTTTTACCCTATGGCATTTCAATTATTTTTCCAATTACAGCATTTTGGCAAATCTATTGGCATTACCGCTGATGATGTTTTGGGTGATGCCTTCTGCCGTTGTTACCCTCTGTTTGATGCCGTTTGACCTACATGATTCGGCAATGCAAATCATGTTTATGGGCATTGAGCATATCATTACGATTGCTGTTTATGTGAATGATTTGCGCGGCAGTGTTAGTTATATTGTGCCACCATCACTGCCCGCTACCTTGCTATTGCTATTCGGGCTGATGAGCATCGCACTATTATGGCGTTATCGGTTGGCATTGATGGTTGGCACATTCGCATCATTAACGGGCTTGTTTCTAATTATCACCGCACCGCAACCTGTGTTGATATTAACGGGGTGGCATTATGGTTTTGCAGATAGTGATTCGCCAGATTATATTTTCACTCATAATCTGCCACGTGGCAATAAAAGGCGCGAGATTAACAGCTATCTGCGCGATAGCCCGATTAAAATCAATGGTAAAAAAGGCTTCAATGCCAGCGATGATGCTTACCAATGTGGTGATTTATTATGCGAGATTAAAAGTGAGGGTTTGCGGATTTTGGTTACCCGCAAACCCGAAGGCGCATTACTGATGTGCGCCGAACATGCCGATATTTTGGTCAGCATCTATGATATGCCGATTCTATGCGATTATAAGCATCATGCGCTGAAAATCAGTGGCAGTCAGATGCGTCGTGGGGCTTTTGTGTTTGCGAATCGATTCGGTGCGCCGAATTTACGTTATTTCTTTGGCGATAAGCCACCTAGCCCCGAACTTTCGCCATTTCTCTCTTTATTTGCAACCAATAAGCGGATATGGCAATATTAATATTGCCACCCTTAATATTGCCTTAGAAGCGCATGTAATTTTCCTTGAATTTCAACCTGTTCGGGTTGATAATGTTGGTCAGGGTGGCGTGGATTGGCAGCCCGCAAGGTAATACGATTATTTTCAGGATAGAAATATTTCAAGGTCGCCTCTTCACGATTCACCAACGCAACCACAATCTCACCTGTATGGGCATGATCAATTTTTTTGATAATCACCGTATCGCCATGCCGAATACCCGCATCGACCATCGAATCACCTGAAACCTCAAGCGCATAATAATGACCACGCGTTACCATCTGGGGTGGCACATCAATAAAATTACTATCATCAGCAATGGCTTCAATAGGTGTGCCAGCGGCAATCTTGCCCATCAATGCAAGTTGTGTTGTTTCTGTAGGCGCGTTATTCTGTTGCCCTGGCTGCCCAACAGGTCTGCCCGTTATAGGGTCAATACGTAACACATCAATGGCACGTGCACGGTTGTTTAATTTGTGGATAAAACCGCGTTCTTGCAAAGCATTAAGCAAATTATGAATCCCTGATTTTGATTTTAAACCTAGTGCCTCCCTCATTTCCTCGTATGATGGCGAATAGTGATTCTCATTGAGGTAATTGCGTAGGTAGATGTGTAATTGGTGTTGTCTTTTCGTTAGCATTGGGTTTTCCTTTCATAGTGTGATTCCCATAGATTAATTCGCTGGATAATGGCATTGTTTTTGCACACAACAATATGAATATTGCTGTTTCAAATCATTGTGCAGCGAACAAAATAATTGGTACATAGTATTGTTCTATTAATGTTCAAGGTTTTTGTCAAGTCTTTTTTTTGATTTAACCAGATATTTTTTAACGATAAGTTTTCTTGTCTTAAATAACGCATTAAGATATAGTATTATCACCCTCATGAGATGGTTGTATCAATATATTTTAGGGGAATGGTGAGTATGGCTTTGCATAAAATTGCATCAATAGGGAAAAAAATATCGAGTTTGGCAATATTGGGTTTGGTTTTTTTATGTTACCCAACCATGAACGCACAGGCTGAGAATCACTTTGAGACCGCGTCGCAACATATTAATGCCCAAAACCAGCATCAGCAATTTGCGCTTGATGATATAACGACGATTCTTTCCGATGAAGACGGGCAGCTTTACCGCGATATTTTTGCCTTGCAAGAATATGGGAAAATGCAACAGGCGAATGTTAAAATCGAGCAAATTGATAATAATTTATTGATGGGTTATGTGCTTTATCAACGCTATATGCACCCCACCGCTTACCGTAGTTCTTATAATGAATTGAAGCAATGGCTCCGCAATTATGGCGACCATCCGGGGGCTACGAAAATTTATAAAATGGCACGCAAACGTGGTAATGTTTACAACCTTGTGCGGCCTCACGCGCCCAAAGTGCCTGATAATCTCAGTTTTGATAATATTTTGCAAGATAGGTTTGCCCCCAAGCAAGTGGCAAAAAAGAAGAAGCTACGTTGGCGCAATACTGAATATCGCGTCTATCGCAAGGTTGTTAGAAGTGTTAGGCGTGAAAGCCCAACCTATGCTTTTAATTTGGTGATGAAAAATCGCAAACAAATGAGCGGTCATGCACAGGCGTTAAGTTTTGCAAAAATCAGCAAAGCCTATTTTCTTTATGGCGGCTTAGATGATAAGGCGGTGCAGACTGCTTTAATGGGCTTGCGTATGGATAAAAATGGCGATGCGCCTGAATTATTATGGTGGCTTGGGTTAGCACAATGGCGCAATGGTGATTATCTGAAAGCAGCACATCATTTTCGCACCCTTGCCCTCACAACAAAAAAAGTGGGTGATGATATGGTATCTGCTGCCGCATTTTGGGCATCTCGCGCCTATATGCAAAAAGGCTTTATGGATGAAATGCAAGAGATGCTAGAATTGGCAAGCGACTATCCCTTCAGTCTCTATGGGCAGTTGGCAACTGAGATTTTGGGCTATGAAATTGATTATAATTGGAATAAGGCAGCTGGCAACACCCATAGCCGCGAAGAATTTGACCGTTTCTTTAGTTATAAGGCGGCACAACGTGCTTTGGCATTGTATCAGCTGGGTGATATGGGGCGTGCAGGCAAGGAATTTAGGGCGATTGTAACACAATTACCGAATGAGGCGGCGATTCATTACATTAAATATATGGATGAAAGTGATTTGGCATCGGTGGCATTGGCGGTAGGTAAGAAGCTGAATCGGCAAGGGGTGCGCGTGAATGCCGCGCTTTATCCGATTCCTTTATGGCAACCTCAAGATGGTTTTAGGCTAGACCCCGCCTTAATTTTTGGCTTTATCCGTCAAGAAAGCACGTTTAAAACCAATGCGTTAAGTGTTGATGGTGCCAGCGGGCTGATGCAATTAATGCCTGCAACCGCGCGCTTTGTAGCACGTTCGCGGGTGAAGCAAGATAAATTATTTGAACCTGAATATAATATGTTGCTCGGGCAACGCTATATTGAAAGCCTGATGAATGAACGCTATATTCGGCGTAATTTATTATTCACCACGGTTGCTTATAATGGCGGACCCGGTAATTTATTGAAATGGCGTAGAAAAATGGATTATCGTGACGACCCTTTGCTATTCATGGAAACCATACCAGCCTATGAGAGTCGCCATTTTGCCGAAGCGGTGCTTTTGAATTATTGGATTTATGCCGATAGGCTAGGGCAGCCGAACCCCACCAGACAGCAATTGGCGCAAGGGAAATGGCCAATCTATCAAGATTTGAACACGCTTCCTGCGGGCGATTCTTATGCGGTGAACGATGCCCATTGATACCAACATATCATTTTTTCCACTCAATATCGGGTTGCTCACGCTTTCTGATACCCGCACCCAAGCTGAAGATTTATCGGGCGATTTACTGGCGGAGCGGATTGCCGCTTCAGGGCATCATCTGGTGAAGCGCGATATCATGCAGGAAAATTTTACTGAAATATGTCAAAAACTGAAGGACTGGATTAAAGATGATGGCATTGATGTGATTATCACCACAGGTGGCACGGGCATTACCGCACGCGATTTTACACCTGATGCGGTGCTGGCGGTGATGGATAAAGAAATAAAGGGCTTTGGTGAATTGTTCCGCATGTTAAGCTATCAAAAAATCGGCACATCTACCATTCAATCGCGCTGTATTGGGGCGGTGGCAAGGCGAACCTTGATTTTTGCACTGCCAGGGTCAAAAAATGCCTGCAAAGATGCGTGGGACGATATTTTATTAGCGCAATTAGATATAAGGCATAGGCCCTGTAATTTTTCAGAATTACTGCCACGCTTATGATTTAATGGTAATTTTGAAAAATACATCATCTTATGCTTGTCATATCATTATAATAGTGTTATGATGCCACAGGCTAATATGAAAGCTGTTTTCTATTATCGTTTAATTTACAAAAATACTATTATTTAAGAAAGATTGTATTATGAATAATTTTGTTAAAATTACTATTGTCATTTTTGCGTCAATATTTTCGGTTGCGAATTTATCAGCACAAGAAAGAGACCTGAAAAAGGTTGTGGCAGAAGTGGGCAAGGAACAAGTGCTTGAGGAAGATTTACTGTTCAGATATCAGCAATTGCCACAACAAACAAGGCAACAAACATCATATGATGATGCGCGCGACCAGTTGATTAATCAGTTGGTTATTGAACGCTTATTCGCGACTGAAGCCCGCAGACAAGGCTTGCAAAAAGATAAAGAAGTGGCAGCTGCCGTTAAGCGCACTGAAAGCACTATCTTACATCAGGCGTTTGTTCAAAATTTTGCTCGCAAAAATATTAGCGATGCAGACCTTAAAAAAGAATATAAGCAATTTAGCGAAAATTATGCTCAAGGTGCTGAATATCGGGCGCGTCATGTCTTGGTGGAAACCGAGCGTGAAGGTTTGGATGTCGTTAAAAAACTGAATAATGGCGGTGATTTTTCTGAATTGGCAAAAACATATTCTACAGGTCCTTCGGCACCACGTGGTGGCGATTTAGGCTATTTTCGTGAAGGGCAGATGGTTCCAGAATTTGAACGCGCTTTGAAATTACTAGATTCTGGTAAATATACCAGAAAGCCTGTGCAAACTCAGTTTGGTTGGCATGTGATTAAACTTGAAGATAAAAGGGCGGCAGAAGTGCCACCATTAGAGCAAGTTGAAAATCAGTTGCGTCAAGGTGTTGCCGAAGTGAAATTACGCGAAGAACTTGAAAAATTGCGTAAAAAATATACAGTAACCGTTAAATAATAAGACTGAATGGCAGAAAATCTGATGTTGCAAAATCTTATGAAAGGCAAAAAAGGTTTAATCATGGGCGTTGCCAATGATAAATCTATCGCCTATGGCATCGCCAAAGCTGCATCTGAAGCAGGTGCTGAATTGGCTTTCAGTTATCAGGGTGAGTTGCTTGAAAAGCGGGTGCGTCCGCTTGCCGAATCACTTGGTGTAAAGCATATGATTCCATGTGATGTGGGTGAAGATTCGTCTATCGAATCGGCTTTTGCCTTACTTCAAAAAGAATGGGGCAAGTTGGATTTTGTGGTTCACGCCATTGCCTTTGCCGATAAAGATGAATTGCGCGGTGCCTATTACGATACATCGCGTGATAATTTTAAGCTGAGCATGGATATTTCATGCTATTCATTTACAGCAGTGTCGCGCTATGCGCGCCCGCTGATGATAGAAAATGGTGGCTCATTATTAACTTTAAGCTATTTCGGTGCTGAAAAAGTGATTCCGCATTACAATGTGATGGGGGTTGCCAAAGCGGCGTTAGAAGCATCGGTGCGCTATTTGGCAGCTGATTTGGGCAAGGATAATATCCGCGTCAATGCGATTTCTGCTGGACCGATTCGCACATTGGCAGCATCAGGCATTGGCGATTTTCGCAATATGCTACGGTGGAATGCGCTCAACGCACCACTGCGTGATAATGTAACGATTGACGATGTTGGCTTGGCAGCACTTGGCTTGATTTCCGATTTAGGATGCGGTATTACTGGCGAAATTCAACATGTTGATAAGGGTTATAACATCAACGGTATGATGGCACTTGATGATATTGATGCCGCTATCGATGTATTGCAGGCAATGAAAAAATAAAGCCATGAGCTTTAATTCTTTCGGGCATTTGTTACGTTTCTCAAGCTTTGGCGAGAGTCATGGGCAAGTGATAGGCGGTATGCTTGATGGGGTGCCACCCAATATAGAGCTCTCCGAAAGCGATATTCAGCCTTTTTTAGATAGACGCCGTCCGGGAAAATCGCGCTTTACCACTCAGAGAAAAGAACCTGATAAAATTAAATTGCTATCGGGTATCTATCAGGGCAAAACAACGGGCACACCGATTGCGTTTATCATTGCCAATCAAGATAGCCGTAGCCAAGATTATAAAGATATTGCCAAGCAATATAGACCCGGTCATGCCGATTACACTTATGAAGCAAAATATGGAATTCGCGATCCGCGTGGTGGCGGGCGTTCTTCGGCGCGTGAGACCGCAATAAGAGTGGCGGCAGGCGCGATTGCGCGTAAAATTTTGGCAAAAGAATTTCCGATGCTACGGATTGTTGGCGGGCTGATCACGATGGGCGAAAAGAAATTATCAGAACCATATGATTTTATGGCGACAAATGATAACCCTTTATTAATGCCCTGTTCAGACGAAAAAACCTGTCGCTTATGGCAGGAATATCTTGATAGAATCCGTAAAGATGGTGATTCGGTGGGGGCGATGGTTGAAATCCGTGCCTTGCATGTGCCGCCCGGTTGGGGGGCGCCAATTTATGGCAAGCTAGATGCTGATTTGGCATCGGCGATGATGGGCATTAATGCGGTGAAATCAGTGGAAATCGGTGATGGTGTAAGGGTTGCGAATATGAGCGGTTCAAGAAACGCTGATGAGATGCGAATGCGTGGCGGACACCCCGTATTTTTAAGCAATCATGCAGGTGGTATCTTGGGCGGCATCAGTTCGGGTGCTGATATTATCGTGCGGTTTGCGGTGAAGCCAACAAGCTCGATATTAACCGCGCGCCGCAGCATTGATAATGGCGGTAATGACATTGATATTGTTACCAAAGGCAGACATGACCCTTGCGTTGGAATTCGCGCCGTGCCAGTAGGCGAGGCTATGATGGCGTTGGTATTGGCTGATCATTATTTGCGTCATCGCGGTCAATGCGGTGAATTATCCTAAAGGCAGATGTGATGAATAAAATAATCTCTAAAATACAGGCAATCAAAGCATTGCCCAACACGATATTAACGCGGATACGGGCAAAAATCACTTTTATCAAGAATTTTGTGATTAAAGTGAAGCAATCGCCTGCTTTTTTTGTGCAATGGTGCAAAAATAAAGTCAGGCAAGGTGTTCGTTATATTTGGCAATTACCGATTCGCTTTTTGCGCTTTTGTATCAAAAGCATCGGGCGTATTGTTATTTGGTTGCTGAAAGTTATTGTATCGTGGTTTATTGGGGTTGCGATAGTTGTTGGCGTGTTATTTTGGTTGATTGATAATAAATTCAGCGCGTTAGAAGATAATTTTCTGCAAATGGAACAGACGGTGCAAGAACATTGCGAGCCTGCCGAGAAGCATATTCTATATATCGATACCGCATCATTAGCACCTTTATTGGCGAAACAAGGTTTTGTGTCGATTGATTTTTCTAGCAATTTACTACCTGAACATTGGGTTAATCTGCATCAAAAATTACAGCAAGCCAGCGATGATAACAGCATTGATGCGGTGCTGATTGATTATAAAGGCTTGTGGTCATCAAGGGCGGGCATTGCCGAATTGCGCGAACAGTTGAAAAGATATAAGCAAAAATCGGGTAAGAAAGTCTATCTATTTGTTAGCAATCAAGGCGAGTATCACGGTATTGCGGATTATGGTCTGCATGATGTGGTTGATAAAATCTATCTGGCACCTTCGGGTTATAGCACGGTGAAACCGATTGGTGGCGAGCAATTTTACCTTAGCCGTTTGTTTGATAGGTTTGGCATTAAGCCTGAATTTATCCGCCGTCATCAATATAAATCCGCACCTTCTATGTTCACCAGCACTGGCCCTAGCAATGCTGAGAAGGAAATCACATCTGCACTTATTGCTGATATTGAGCAAATTTACCGAGATATTCTGAAACCCCGTTTTGCGGCTGATGGGCAAGCATTTATCTTTTCGGCGCAAGAAACATTAAGCAATCATCTGGCAGATCAAATCAGCTATCGTGATAATTTATTGCAAGCATTGCAGGCTGAAAAAAATATCAGTGATGATGCGCGTTATCTTTCGCTCTCTTGCTATCAAGGCGATTCGTTTGCTGCTTTGTTTGGCGGCTCTAAAAATGTGCAGATTATCAATGTTGAAGGCACAATTACGCCCGAAATATCGGGACAACCCACAATGGGTAGCCGCGTGCTCAAGCAAATTAAACGCGCCAACGAAAATGATGACGTCAGCGCGTTGCTCGTCTATATCGATTCGCCGGGTGGTGATTATGCGATGTCGGAACGGATTTGGCACGCGCTTTATCAAACGGATAAACCAGTGGCGGTGCTGATGGGCAATGTGGCGGCATCGGGCGGTTATTTTATCGCGGTCGGTGGTGATAAAATCTTTGCTTACCCTAGCACGATTACGGGGTCTATCGGGATTTTCACAGGGCATTTTGCCTTGCGTGAATTTTTTAACGAAACGTTGTCGGTTGATACTTATGTCTATGGTGATACGGGCTATGAAAGCGAATTTTTAGATGAATTTTCGCCTGCATATAAAGCGCAAATGGAAAAATTTATCGATGCACTCTATGATGATTTCGTGAATAAGGTGGCATTATCGCGTGATATTAATACAAACGCAATGGATGATTTGGCACGTGGCAGGGTGTTTTCTGGCACACGCGCATTGCAAAATGATTTGCTAGATGGCATTGATGGCTTGCAAGGGGCAGTTGCATATTTAGAAAAAACATTGGGGGCAGAGATTATTTTAATGCCTGAACAAGAAGAGTTTGATTTTGCAACCGCGATAGAGCAATTTGTCGCGCAAAGCTTTAGCCCTACAGTTACCGAATATCTATATAAGATTGGCATTTTGCAAAACGGCGTTAGAATGCAGAGTGAGTATTAGTGGGTGAATATTGATAGGTGATGATTAAATGCTTGCTTATTGTTGTGATTCAGGCTATTAATAAGGTAACGGCATCAGATTAAAATAGAAAGGTTAGGGAAATATGTTGAAATTACGCCTAAAATTACGCATTTTTGTTTTATTATCACTCTTTTTAAGTGCATCTGTGGCACATGCGGTTGACCCCGTCTATAAATCAAGGTCTGGCAAAGGCGCAGGCGGCTATGATGTGGTTGCCTATTTTGACCAAAACCAGCCCGTTAAAGGCGAAGATAGCTATCAAACACAATGGAACGGCGCAGATTGGCTGTTCTCTTCAGCTGAAAATCTTGAAAAATTTAACGCTAACCCTGAAAAATACGCACCGCAATTTGGTGGCTATTGTGCATGGGCGGTATCGCAAAATTACACCGCTAGGGGAAGCCCAAAACATTGGAGCATTGTCGATGGCAAGCTGTATCTTAATTATAACGGTTCGGTAAAATTAACATGGCAGCGCAATGCGCGTAAAAATATTGTATCGGGCAATCGAAACTGGCCTGAATTATTAGCAACGAGGTAACATGATGACAAAACCATTCAAAAACATATTTCTTTCAATCAGCATGATGACAATTCTAATGTCAGTCATATCAGGGGCGCAGATGGCACAAGCAGAAGAACCTTATATCTTTACCCAAAAAAATAATAATTACGGCGCAGGTGGCTATGATGTGGTTGCCTATTTTACCGATAAAAAGCCGATGGAAGGCAAGCAAGATTATCAAACCGAATGGAAGGGCGCAATGTGGCTTTTCTCGTCTGCTGAAAATCTTGAAATGTTTAGCAAAAATCCCGAACAATATGCCCCGCAATATGGCGGTTATTGTTCATGGGCAATGGCAAAAGGCGATTTAGCAAAAGGCGACCCGAAACGTTGGAAAGTGGTAGATGATAAATTATATCTTAACTATAATTGGTCGATTCAAAAATTATGGGAACGCGATATAGCGGGTATGATTGAGCGCGGTGATGCGCAATGGCCCAATGTCCTCACGGCAAACAAATAACCAACCCCTCATCATCATTGCGGGCGCGACCGCAAGCGGTAAGAATCAGCTGGCATTGCGGTTGGCAAAATATGGTGCGATAACCATCATCAATGGCGATGCGATTCAGCTTTATCGTGGTTTGCCAATATTAACAGCCCAGCCGAATGCTGACGAGCAAGCAAAAGCCCCGCATTTGCTATATGGCATTGCCACATTTCATGAAAAATATACAGTGGCTATATGGCTAGAGATATTACAACAAGCCATCAAGCAGGCGCGGGCTCATCATACCATTCCTGTGATTGTGGGCGGTAGCAGCATGTATCTTGATAGATTGCTGAACGGTATCACGGTGATTCCTGAAATTCCTGATAGCATTAAACAACAGGCTGAAAATTTGCGCGTGCAATCAGGCAATCAGGCAATATATGATTCGCTTGCCGATGATGATAGGCAACGCTTGCATGTCAATGATAGTCATCGCATTATCAGAAGCTATTGTGTTTATCAGGCGACTGGCAAATCTTTATTATGGTGGCAGAAAAATCACCATCAAAATTTTGTTGCATCAGAATCACTGACAAAAATCGCGCTGATGCCCGACCGCGATGTGCTGTATCAAAGGTGCAATCAACGCTTATTGCAGATGATGGAACAGGGCGCATTAGAAGAAATCCGCGCAATTTTAGATGAAGATGATGCTCTGCCCGCCTGCCAAGCGATTGGGGTGAAGCCGTTAAAATCTTATTTACGTGATGAATCCAGCTATGATGAGGCGGTAGCAAACGCGCAACAGCAAACGCGCAATTATGCCAAACGGCAATATAGCTGGCTGAATAATCACTATCGCGCCGATAAAATTATCGATGATGAATTGCCCGAAACTGAAATTATCGCAATGGCACAAGAAATGCTTGCTGAAAAACCATAAATTATGTTATTTTAATATTGTTCAAGTTTTTTAGGAAGATAAGATGCAAAAACAAGGTGAATTGCTCACTGGCGCACAAATTGTGTTACGCGCTTTGGAAGAACAAGGTGTTGATGTTATTTTCGGCTATCCGGGCGGGGCGGTGCTACCGCTTTATGATGCTATGTATCAGGCCGAAGGGCTGCAGCATGTGCTGGTTCGGCACGAACAAGGCGCGATTCATGCGGCTGAAGGCTATGCACGCTCTACAGGTAAAGTGGGTGTGTTGTTGGTAACATCAGGGCCCGGCGTTACCAATACGGTAACGGGCTTAACCGATGCCCTGCTTGATTCGGTGCCGATTGTTTGTTTTTCGGGGCAGGTGCCAAGCCATCTTATCGGTACTGATGCGTTTCAGGAATGCGATACCACTGGCATTACCCGTGCTTGCACCAAGCATAATTATCTGGTGCGTGATGTCAATGATTTGGCGCGTGTGATTCACGAGGCATTTTATATTGCGCGTAGTGGCCGTCCCGGTCCTGTGCTGATTGATTTACCCAAAGATGTGCAATTTGCCAAAGGCACATATAGCAGTGGTGAGAATGTGAAGCATCGTAATTATCAGCCGATTGTTAAAGCCGAACAAAATATTATTGATGAGGTTGCCGATTTATTATGCACCGCTGAAAAGCCGATTATTTATGGCGGTGGCGGGGTGATTAATTCTGGCATGGCGGCATGTGAAAAATTGCAGAAGCTGATTGATTTAACGGGCTTTCCATTTACGCTCACCTTGATGGGGCTAGGGGCAGTGCCGACAGGCAAGCCTGAATTTTTGGGCATGTTAGGCATGCACGGCACATATGAGGCGAATTTGGCAATGCATCAATGCGATGTGATGCTAAGTGTGGGCGCACGGTTTGATGATAGGATTACGGGCAGACCCGATAAATTCTCGCCCCATTCTACAAAAATTCAAATTGATATTGACCCCTCATCAATCAATAAGGTGATTAGGGTAGAACATGCGGTGATTGGCGATTGTAACATTGTGTTAGAACAGTTGCTTGATGCGGTGCAAAAGCGTAAGAATCGCTTGCCCAGTAAAGAGAAATTGAAGCCATGGTGGCAACAGATTGGCGAATGGCGCGCCCGTAAATGTCTGGATTTTGACCAAGATATGGATAAAAAAGCGGCGATTAAACCGCAATATGCGATTTCGCGCTTGCATGAATTAACCAAAGATACCGATACCTATATCACCACCGAAGTGGGGCAGCATCAAATGTGGGCGGCGCAATATTATCCGATTAATAAGCCGTTTCATTGGATGACTTCTGGCGGGTTAGGCACGATGGGTTACGGGCTACCTGCAGCGATCGGGGTGCAGATGGCAAATCCTGATGCGCTGGTGATTGATATTGCGGGCGAGGCTTCAATCTTGATGAATATGCAAGAAATCAACACTGCCGTGCAATATGAATTGCCTGTGAAAATCTTTATTCTCAACAATCAATATATGGGCATGGTGCGGCAATGGCAAGAGCTTTTGCATGGTGGACGTTACGCGCATTCCTATTGCGAATCACTGCCTGATTTTGTCAAATTAGCCGAAGCCTATCATGCGGTGGGTCTGCGCGCCAATAATGTGGGTGAGCTTGATGATGTGATTAAGGATATGAAAAATATCAAAAAACCGATGTTGATTGATGTGCGCGTTACCAAACAAGAAAATTGCTATCCGATGATTCCATCAGGGGCGGCACATAATGAAATGTTGTTGAACGATAATTCGGTGCCAAAACCGATTAGCAAGCAAGGTAGGGTGCTGGTATGACGCATGTTGATGATGTTGTAAGGCGTGCCTGTTTTTCGGTGGTTGTTGATAATGAACCGGGGGTGCTTGCGCGGGTGATTGGCTTGTTTGCAGGGCGCGGCTATAATATTGAAAGCCTAACAGTCTGCACGATTGACCACGAGCAAAGCCTATCGCGCATCACCATTATTAGCTATGGCGTGAAGATGGTGATTGACCAAATCAAAGCGCAATTAGAAAAATTAGTGCCAGTGCATTGCGTAACGAATATCACCGAAGCGGGTGCATCGGTTGAAAAAGAAGTGGCATTGGTGCGGTTTACTGCTACAGGCGATGCACGAAGCGAAGGCTTGCGAATTGCTGATATTTTCAAGGCAAATGTTGCTGATACCACACATGGCTCATTCATTTTTGCGCTGAGTGGGTCATCTGAAAAAGTGGATGCTTTCATTGATTTAATGAGTGATATTGGCGTGGTGGAAATTGCCCGCTCAGGTGTTATATCGCTGAATCGAACGAAAGCCACAACAAAAGAATCTTTGGATAGTAATCAAAAATAATCTTACGAAAGGGAAATTGATGAAAGTTTATTATGATAGTGATGCGGATATCAATCTGCTTAAAGACAAAAACATTGCCATTATTGGCTATGGCTCGCAAGGCCATGCCCATGCGCTGAATTTGAAAGATAGTGGCATTAAGAATGTGGCGGTGGCGTTGAAAGAAAAATCTGCCAGCCGTGCCAAAGCCGAACAAGCGGGCTTTAAGGTGATGACGCCAAAAGAAGCCGCGGCTTGGGCTGATATTTTGATGGTGCTGATACCTGATGAGTTGCATGCCGATATGTATTATGCGGATTTACATGAAAATATGAAATCAGGGGCGGCAATCGCCTTTTCGCATGGCTTAAGCGTTCATTTTAGCTTGATTGAGCCACGCGATGATGTTGATGTGATAATGATGGCGCCCAAAGGTCCGGGGCATACGGTGCGCGGTGAATATGTGCGCGGTGGCGGTGTGCCTTGCTTGGCAGCAATCTATCAAGATTACTCGGGCAAGGCGATGGAATTGGCACTTGCTTATTGTTCGGCAATTGGTGGCGGACGTTCAGGTATTATTGAAACCACATTCCGCGAAGAATGCGAAACCGATTTATTTGGTGAGCAAGTGGTGCTATGTGGCGGTTTGATTGAGCTGATTCGCAATGGTTATGAAACTCTGATTGAAGCAGGTTACAAGCCTGAAATGGCGTATTTTGAGTGTCTGCACGAGGTGAAGCTGATTGTTGATTTAATCTATGAAGGTGGTATCTCTAACATGTTTTATTCAATCTCGAATACGGCAGAATATGGCGCATATAAAACGGGACCTAGAATTGTGAATGGCCAAACCAAGACTGAAATGAAAAAAGTGTTGGAAGAGATTCAAAATGGTAAATTCACCCGTGATTGGATGTTGGAAAACAAAGCCTATCAGGCGCATTTTAAGGCAAAGCGTAAATTAGATGCCGAACACCCGATTGAGGCGATTGGCACTGAATTACGTGGTATGATGCCATGGATTGGCAAGAATAAATTGGTTGATAAGGCGAAAAACTAATATATGTCCGCACCGCTGATTGTTAATAAAATAGATACTCTGTTATCTGGGCGCGTTAAAATCGTGCAAGCAGAGGATTATAAGGCAACAACCGATTCGGTGTTGCTGGCTGATTTTGTGGCGAAGCATTATGGTGGCGCGCATACGCATCATGCAAAGCAAAAAAACCGCCACCCTGTTATCGCCGAATTAGGTGTTGGCACGGGGGCGGTGATGCTGTGTTTGTTGCATCATTTTTCGCGTTACAATATGGCGGCTAATATTGATGGCTATGATTGCAACCAGCATTTTTTGGATTTGGCGCAGGAATCGTTAGGGCTGAATCGGTATACCACCGCCGATAATATCAATTTGCATCATAGCGATATTCTTGCTATTGGCAAGCGTGGCTGTTATGATGCGGTGGTGATGAATCCGCCATTCTTGGCGAATGATGAGCAAGCGGGGATGCAACGTGCCACCATGCGGAGTCGTGCGCTTTATGAGGGTGAGGTAAAACTTGCCGATTGGTTGTGCATTGCGGGTAAATTATTAAAGCATCAGGGATTTTTATTCATGGTGCATCAGGCGGCGAGGCTAGATGAGATAATGGCGCAGATGCGAAAATTCGGGGCGATAACCATCATGCCGATTCACAGCTATCAAGGGCAGGCGGCAAAACGGATATTGCTTATGGCACAATTAGGCAGCAAAGCGGGGGTTGGCATCATGCCACATCTGGTGATGCACCAAGCCGATGGCAGTTATACCGCGCAAGCACAGAAAATTCTACAAGGAGAATGAAAATGCGTTTATTATTATCGATTTTATGCCTGTTATTGTTATCAATTGCTGTGCCAATAACCGCATTTGCCAAAGATGATGCGACCAAAAAAGAGGATATTGCGCCATTACTGGCATCAAATAACAGCAATATAAAAGTGATTGACTATAGCCTGTATCAGCAATTTTTGGATAAAAATCGTAAAACGAATCTTTCAAGTGGTGTTGCGGGTTTTGATTATGCCAATATCAGCGCAGGCGATAAAGCATTGCTGAAACAGCATTTTAGTAAGATGCAGGCAGTGACTATCACGCAATATAATGATGATGAGCAACTGGCTTTTTGGATAAATATGTATAATGTGATGGTGCTGGATATGATATTGGATTTTTATCCGATTGAGGCATTTCCACTGATTGAGGTAAAATCAGAACAGCCCGTATGGAAAATGCAACGCGCAGAAATGATGGGATTGCGCTTAAGTTTGGATAATATTCAGCATGATATTTTGCGTGAGAAATTTAAGGATTGGCGTATTTTGAATGGGCTTAATGTGGCGGCGGTATCATCGGGTCCGTGGCAAGAAAAGCCGTTTACGGGCAAGAATATCACCGCGCAACTTGATGCTCATACCAAGCAATTATTCACTTATCGGCTTACCGCTGATATGCCTGAAGCAAACATATTGCGCTTGATAGCGGGCTTGAAATGGTATGAGGGCGACTTTATTGAGGCAGGCATCACGCTTGATGATATATTGCAACAATATCTGCCTGATAGATTAAAAAACCAATTAGGCGATTTGGGTAATAAAGAAATTGAGTATTTTTACGATTGGCGCTTGAATCAACCGTAAAATAATGCTAATTTACAAATAATAAAGGAAGGTGAATGATGATTTTTAATGTAATGAAAAAATATGTGATTGTTGCTTGTTGTCTGTTGATGCCTATCACGTTACAGGCGCAAGAAGCGATGAAGTTTTTTATGCGTGATGGACCTAAAGCGACAGCGATTGATTATAGAAATTACGAAAAATTTTTAGAAGAATATATGAGCGTATCGGCAGATGGTATCAGCTATTTTGACTATAAAAATGTGAGTGCAGGTGGGCATCAGCTCATCAAAAATCAGTTGCGTCTGATGGAAGGCATCTTTATCACCAATTATAAGCCACAAATTCAGCTAGGCTACTGGCTTAACCTTTATAATATCATTGTGCTTGATGAGGTTTTGAACAATTATCCCATCGATAAAATTCGCGATATTAGAAATATTTGGAGCGATAAAAGGGTTACGGTTCAGAGTTTGCCGTTAAGTTTAGACGATATTGAGCATAAAATCATTCGCCCGACCTTTAAGGATTATCGAATTCATTCAGCATTGAATGTTGCCAGTATCTCTTCAGGTAGATTGCCGAAGAAAGCCTATGGCGAGAATATCAATCAAGAATTACAAGATTCGATGGCTTCATGGCTGAAGCGTCCTGATATATTTAGGATTGAAGGCAATAATATTCATCTGGTGCAGGCGGTTGAGTGGTATATAGAAGATTTTGGCAATAAGGAAAGCACGATGCTTCAGTCTATTAGTCTGCATCTTGCCCCAAGTGAGAATCTAAAGCTACAAAAAATCAGTAAGAAAAAAGTGATTTACGATTATAATTGGGACTTAAATAAGAAGTGATGGCACAGCTAACGATTTTTAATCGTCAGATTCTTCCACTCCCATTTCTAATTTTTGCAATCGTTCATTAACCGTTAGCTCTGATTGAAAATAAAATTTTAATTTTTTATCAATCAAATAGCTCGTTACATTAGGTTTTGACTCTAAATTTTTGCGGTTGATGATATAATCGTTGAGGGCTTTGGTATGTAACCAGCCAAAGCCATAGACATTTTTACTATGTGCCGCATAGGCAAACGAATGATGTAACAAGGGACGCTGATAATAGAGTGTGCTAATATCACAAAAATCCTGCTGGTCTAATGTTTGTAATTGAATATGTTTGGCATCTAAAAAGCCGATATGGTCAATTTGCCCCACAGCATGCAATTTCAGATGTTGAAATAAGGGGTATTGCTTGACGATTTTTTGCTTTTCTAGTAATGGTTTTTGCCAAAAATCTTGTTTTTCAAAGTCAATATGGTTCTGCATTCCTAGCCCGTAAAGCGTCGCCAACCCTTGCATTTCTTGCCAGATAGGGAAGCCTGCCTCTAACCGTAACGCCTGCAAGGCATAAAAACCGATAGGTTTCATATCAACTGACTTAGCCTCTGATTGAATGGCGTGATAGAGCTTGTTGATATGCTGATTCGGTGCATAGATTTCATAACCTTTTTCACCAGTGATTGAAAATTTTACAATCACGGCATCAATGCCTTCAATCACGCATTGCGCGATTCCTAAAAAGGGAAGCTTCTTATCGGTAAATTGCGAGAATAACTCCTGCGCCTTTGCCCCCGCAATCGCGATACCACCATATGATGCGCTGATATTACTGATGGTAACATCCATTTTTGTTTGGCTTTGCAAATATTGCAGATAGGCATGGTCAATCTGATTCCTATCACCGCTGCCAATCAGCCAATAATGGTTGTCGCCTAAACAGCCCAATGTTAAGATGGTGTGGGGCTTGCCTTGCTTGTTGATGATAGGTGCTACTTTCATTTGCCCCTGTTTGGGGTGCTTGCCTGCGCTGATGAAAGAGGTGAATTTTGTGGCATCTTTGCCAGTGATTTCAAACTTTGAATGATGCCCAATATCGTAATAAGCACCGATAGTCCGCATTTGGATTTGTTCTTGATTGATAGCAGCAATATTTTTTTCTGGATTATCTTTTGGGTTATTGCCCTTATTATTTTCATTGGTATTTTCATTGGCATCATCATGGCGATAAAAAGGATTTTTTTCAATATTTTCTCTTATCCAATCATCGGATTTATCACTAAAGCGGGTGGGTGAAAATTCTGTAATATCAACTGTTTCAGTAAGATGACCTGCATCAGCAATCAGTGATGCCAGCCCAACACGCACCAGAATTTCTTGTGAAAAACCTTCGGTAAAACCGCAAGCAAGCCATAAATTATCATCTATCGCGCCCATTAATGGTTTACCATCAGGCGATGTTAGAATATGACTGGGGATATAATGGGTGATGCGGTCTTTCAATTCAGGCATCAGCGCAAAAATACGTTCAAAATCTTCCTGCAATTCAGGAAAATCTTGCTGGTTGCAAGCAATTTTCTCACCCGCTACAATCTTATTGCCCTTAAAGTCACGCATCGTCTCATCAGTTACAACACGGTTTTTGGCAGATAAATTCAGCACCAAATATTTATCATGCACATACAGATAAAAATCATCACTGATGCCGATATAATTTGGCGGTAATCTATTTTTATCAAAGAAATCTTCGGCTTTTTCTAGTAAAAAACAATAATGTTGCACAGGGCGCAACGGCAGTTGATGCCCCGTAAGGCTAGCGATATGGTTGGAAGCATTGCCTGCCGCATTCACCACATGATTGGCAGTGATTGTGCCATTTGTGGTTGTGATTTGCCATTTGCCATCTTTGGTTTTAGAGATAGATTTAACGCTACATTGTTCCTGATAATCACCGCCCGTTACCTTTGCTGCTTCTGCCAATGCTTGTAAGGTGGCAAGTGGTTTTAGGGTAAAGCTTTCCATAATCAGCTGATAAAGATAGCCTTCAGGAATCTTGTCAATCAGTGGGATATCATGGTCGCTAAGATGCTGATTATCAATAAAATGATTGATTGTGGTAATCACCTCATATTGCCTGCTAAAATGATGCATCAGCTGTTGCAATTCTAGGATATGCTCATCACGCGCATGGGCAATAAAGCCCGTATCCGTCCATGTATCTTTATCATGGGCATGAAAAAATTCTTTGCCAGTAACCCGTTCAATATGTTGCAGGAATAATGTTTGATAAGATTGCGTATGCGATGTATCAAAATTATTGATGCGGCGTGCGGGTAATTGCAAGGCACGTGGTGGTAGAGAAGATAGCCCTGCGCCCAATGTTTCAGCTTCTAGCAATATGGTTTCACGCTTTAATGCCGAAAGCCCAAATAATAAGGCGCAACCAATAATTCCACCGCCAATAATGACAATATCTGTTTCAGACTTCATTTGCTGAAATCTCCTAAAAACATTTTAAACATATCAATGATTATTGATAACATTATCATTCTATCATTTCAAGATGCAGATAATTTTTACACATTTAATGTGACACATTTAATGTGATACATTTAATGTGACACATTAAAAATTACGCTTTAATTTGCTTCACAGATGGTTGCAACAGATTAAGCATAGCAGGCAATAGCATTGTTGACGAAAACCATGCCAAAAACATTGCTTGGGTGGCAAATATACCGAAGCGGGTAAGAATCACCAAATCTGAGCTGGCAAAGATGCCAATCCCTAACATGAAGAGCAAAGATGTTTTCAACACGGGCTTACCCGGTATCATGATAGCCGATTCCATCGCCAGATTGTGATTGCCCGTCTGCTTTAATTTGGTGCTATAGCAATGCATGATGTGGATATTATCATCAACGCTGATGCCCATCGCCACCGCCGCAATAATCACAGTCGCAAAATCAAACGGCAGACCAAGCAGGCTGACCGTGCCTAAAGTCATCACCACCGGCAGACTGGTTGCTACAATGCCAATCAGCGATACCGAAAAGCCAAACTGCACCAATAGCACGAAAAATATTAGGATAAAAGTAAAGGCGATTGAGCTTAATTGGGTTCTTACCACATAGTCGCTTAAGGTTTGAAAAAACGCGCTATGCCCTGTAATCACCGCATTAGGAAGTTGGTAATTGGGCAGGTTTTGATTGAGTTCGGCAAGAAACACTGCCAATTTTGTTGAGCTAAGATTTGGCAGCTGCACTTTTACCCTTATCCGTTCAGCGTTGAAATCCAGATAGGGTGCCAGCACATCTTGCTTATCGGCGGAACGTGAAAAATCAAGAAATAATAATTCCTGATTTAACTTCCCATCATTATCGGGTGTGGCGCTGCCATCATCGGCAAATTTCTCATGAACTTCGCGCACAGGGTCAAGATAGGATTGCACGCCCTTTACCAATGGTAAGCCAAGAATAAATTTTTCTAACCGTAAGGTTTCAGCAAAAGGCTGATAGCTACGGAAGAATTCTTCTTCATTTTTGGTGAAAATAATATCAACCGAGCCAGAGCCACCTAATTCATCATCAATCAGATTGAAAGCTTGGTAAATTTCGCTATTAGGTTTGAAAAACACATCTAGCAAATTGGTTTCGGTGCGCGCCCAACCCAAAGCCGTGCCAGTGATAATCAATGTTAAAAGACTGAAAATAGTGATGGTTTTACTGCGCGCATGAACCAGCTTTAACAGTTGTCTTAGTATCGCGCTGATAATCGCATCATTGCGGGCATCGCGTTTGGATGTTGGTTTTTGCCATGAAACATAGAATAACCCGCTTGTCATCGCAAGCATCATAATCACATAAGATACCATGATGGCCACAGCAGCATCGCGTCCAAATTGCTGTAGCGGTAAAATATCACTCAGCGCGAACGAGCCAAAGCCAATCGCGGTGGTGAGCGAGGTATTCAGGCAAGGGCGCCAACTATAGCCCATCACCCGTTTCAGCAATGTCCCCGCATCGTCAAAAGTTTCGGATTGCCGTAAATCATCCCAATAACCCATAATATGCAGGCAATCCGCAACGGCAATCACCACAATCATTATCGGTAAGGTCAGCGAGATAATGGTTAAATCATGCCCAAACAAAACGATAATACTGATGGATGATAAAACACAGATACTGGCAGTGCCAAATAGCAAGCCTACCCGCCAAAATTTGCCGAACATCAGCAATAAAAATCCTGATAGAATCAGTGCGGTCAGTAATAATAAACGCCCCAATTCACCATGCGTGCTGCTATTCAGCTGAGCATTTAAACGCAGATTGCCCGCAACTGAAATCTCGCCTATATCTTGATATTCTTCTAATAGCAGATAAATATTATTCAGCGTTTCGGCGCGCAACTCAGCTTGCTTCACACTATGCACCCGTGCCGAAAATGTGATGATGCTGTAATCTTTGGCAATCAACAGCCCATAATACGGGCTTTTTGTTAACAGACGCCGATATTCCTGATAGTCGGTAATCGCCTCATTTTCTAAAGCGCGCCTATAGCTTTGAATCTGTAATGTATCACCATCTTCTAGTATCACAGTGGCTTCAAGCGGTGAGTTAATCTCATCAACATTTTCAATTTCTATCAGCCTATCGGAAAATTCGCTAAATATATCAATCATTGGCTTGGTGAAAAAATTACTGCCCTCTTTCAAGATAAAGGAAATCAGTAATTGTTCGGAATTTTGTTCAAATTCGCGAGTCAGTAAATCGCTTGCTTGCTGTTCGGGATTATCTGCGGGCAACCAATTATCGTTATTATATGTGATGTTGCTTGCCACCATCACCAATGCGATTGCTAGCCCGCCCCATAATAATGGTAATAAAAATTTGAATTTTCTATCCATGATATTCCTTACATAAAATCTCTAAAACTGCCATCTAACGCCAAGCTGTAAGGTTGGGTTTTCTGGGTCTTTGGTGCTGTAACCTGTATCTTGCTCAAACACAGAAATATCAACCCAGCCAAGTGATGTGCCAATCGATAAATCATCATTCACGCGGTAATTATAAACCGCGCCGATACCAAACCCCACGCCAACAACACCCAATGCGCCACCATAATAATGCTGATTATCCTCGCCTGCGCTGCGATAGGCTGATATCAGTGGGAAAAAATTAAAATTGCGACCATCATCAGGAAATTCGGATTCTTCTTCTAACGCCATGTAGCTTGCGCGAATGTCTCTGCCTGCTTGAGTGGTTGGGGTTAAATCGCCAAACCAGATAATATCTAAAGATAAAGTCCAAACGGGGGCATAATAGGTAATGCCAGTTGTGTTGATGGTAATGGTAGCGGGGAATAATGGCGTGCCGTGTAATTGCGAATTGCGGCTGGTATCACTGATGGCATTGAAAAAGGTGGCAACATTATCGCCGCTGAAAACCTTATCCGATTCAGTGGCTAGCTGAACATTGCCTAAAAAGTCAGGCGTTGCCAATGTTTTAAGGGTAGCCGTTTCGGCACGTAAGGTAACATTGTTGAGCGACACCGCTAATTCCACAGCAGTTAATGTGGATTTTGCAAAGAACAGATAAGTCTCCTCATCATTATCATAAACCGAAGAAATAAAATTGATGTCATCATTGGCATTATTGCTATTATTGCAATCATAAACAGCATCTTCATTGGTATAATTACTGCAATTAACAGGCGCGCGTAAAACAGGAGTGCCAAAAACGCCTTCTTGCCGCGTAAAGCCTAACACACCCCAACTCGGATAAAACAGCAAGCGCACCGCTTTTTGATTGGTATTTTGTTTTTGCTCATCACCTAATGGCAAAATTTTGCCTTGTTCTGCGAACTCACCTAATATTGGCGTTAAGATAGCGGCTTCCGACCTATCAGCGACTTTATCGGTGCGGATATTTTCCATATCATAAAATTGAATCTCACTCTTACTGGTTGGAAAAATAGCGACTTTCACTTGGTCTTGGGCATGAAGTAAATCCACCTTGCTAGGAATGAACGAGATAAGATTGGCGGTGAAAGGTTGCATCAGGGTTGCGGGCGAGAATAGTTCAAACTGCCCCCATGCGTTGCGTTGCCTGCCTGCCGTAACCGTAATCGCACTGCCTAGATTAAACTGCACAAAGGCTTCGCGCCAATCACGGTCGGTTTCCCTCACTTCAATTTCAATTTCGCGCGGACGGTCAGCGCGCACCTCTAAATCACTATCCAATTCTTGAGTAACTTTCACCTGATAGCTAACACCGCCATAATTGGCATAGAATCTGCCCCAATCCCACTGTGCATCAACCCCTAAATCGATAAATTCACTTTGCCGTTGGGCAAAACCACCGGCGGCACTGACAAAACCAACTTCGCCAAACAGATAATCGCTGAGTTGAAATTCTTTTTCCTCTGGCTCCGATAGGTTGGTGAGAATATCAGGTTCAAATGATGGACTATCAAAATCATATTCCTGCGCGTGAATTGCAGGGGTGAGTAACAAGAATGCTACAATGAGATATAGTGTCCGCACTTAAAATCTCCAACTAAGGCTCAGCTGCGTGGTTAAACCGCCAAATTCATCTTTATTCTCGTAATCAGAATCCGATGCGCTATTGGTATTTAATTGCGTGATAGCCCAGTGATGTATTAATATTAATATCTTCGGTAATTTTATAACCATAGATAGCGCCTACACCAAAACCAACGCCGACTGCGCCTAATGCAAAGCCATAGAGATGTTGGTCTTCATCGCCACGGTTGCGAAAGCCGTTCACCAAAGGCACGGAGGTGAAAGATGCGCCATTATCATTGCCCGTTTCAGCCTCTAGCTGTTTGTAAAGTTCTAACATTCGTTTCCCACGTTCTTCAGTTGGTTCAGGAGTGCCTAACATAATGGCACTCACATTAAATGTCCACTCATTTCCTTGATAAATAAAGCCAACTGCCGATGTAGTGGTGCGTGATTTAAATAAAGCTGTGCCAGTGATGGGGTCGTTTTGGTTGCCTTTCCGCGCTTCATCAATAAAAGCTTGGGCAAGCCCAGAGCTAAATCCGTTTTGAGCATTATCTGCCAAAAGATAAATATTGCCACCAAATTCATCAACGCCACTATAGGATTCCACCATCGCGGTTTCTAATCGCCATGTGAATTTACCAACAGGCACAGAAATTTCTATCGCGGTATTGGTGCCTTCAGCATAATAAAGATAAGAATTTTCAGCGTCAAGATAGGCAGAAGCAACAACATTGACGGTTCCGTCATCATTTTCGGGGTTGCTATTACCAGTAACAACAGGCGTGCGCAACAATGGCACAAACGCATTATAGCCTTGATGATAGGTAAAGCCAATCGTGCCCCAATTCGGATAAAACACCAAACGGAATGCCGATTGATTATCCGCATATTCTTCTTTAACGGTAAAATCAATCTCTTCATTCTCGCCGATACTGACCAGCTTGCCATTTCTACCGCCTTCCAATCGGTTAAAAGGTTTGAGCCATAACAGTGCATTTTCATTGGCACTGCTATCAGTTGCTAAACCATCAATCATGTAAAGCCCGATTTCCACCTTGCTGGTTGGGAACACCTTAACCACCGCTTGGTCTTGGGCATAGAGCAAATCTAACTTATTCGGCACGATTGAGGTAAAGTTAGCGTTAAACGGCAACATGATAGTGGCGGGTGAAAGCAATTCAAACTGCCCCCAAGCGTTGCGCTGTCTGCCCGCTTCAACCGTAACATTAGAATTTAGATTCAGTTGCACAAAAGCCTCGCGCAAATCAACATCTTTGGTGCTGGTTTTGATGGAACGTTCCGCTGGCAAATCTGTTTCTTCATAAGGGTTATTCTTAACACTATCGCGCAATTCCTGCGTGATTTTTAAATCAAACTCAACCCCGCCATAGGTGGCATAAAAACGCCCCCATTCCCACGGTATATCAACCCCAACATTATAAATGGTAGACCGCCTTGAAACACCTGCATTGCCACCAGAGATAAGCCCAAACTCACCCGTGATATAATCGGTAAAATCAAGCCCGCTACTATTGTTGCTATCATCATCGCTGATGAGCAATTCTTCTTCGTTAAAGGACTCATTAAAGCTTTGTGCCAAAGCATTGAGGCTGATAAGATTCGCGCCTAATATCAATGACGCGACTATTGCTCTAGAAAAATATGAATTGTTAAGAGATGGCAAGATTAACTTTTCTTCAATGCTTTGATGCTAATATCATTGGGATGAATCCTGATGGCTACTTTTGTTTCTTTGCGTAACATTTGGCTTTCACCACCGCTGATATGATTGGTCATCACTGCATTTTGAACCAAATACATGCCCTTAATTTCCTGAATACCTTTATTGGCAAGCGTTTTGAATTTATTGCCTTTTTGGTTGAAAAATACAATTTGTAATGGCACAAGATATTGCTTGGAAATTACCAAATCCATACGGCTATAGGCTTCGCTTTTATCAACAGGCGTGGACGAGATAAAATAATATTTATCATCTTCTTTAATCAGCTGATGCACATCTTGGTCTAATGTGCGCCCCGCCACATCAGAAAATGAAAAATCAGACCCCATAAATGAATCATCTTGCTCATCACTGCGTAATTGCTTCACCGAACGAAATGCAGGCAGATACAGCCACTGATTTGCTTTGGTGGCTTCATCTTGTTTTTCGGTTAAAAGCCCAGTGCCTTTTACCGATGCAGGCTTATAGAAATTGACTAATGTATGGGTGGTGTTTGTTTGGTCAATTAACTGTTTGGTGGTAAAATAGCGTTTTCTTTCGCGTTTTGCCTTATCAGTGATAATAAGCTCTACTTCGCTTGTTTGCGTTTTATGTTTGCGCCCTTGTTCTTGAACCAGTTGCATAACATACCGTCCGGTCGTCGCCTCAGTCGCGGCATAGGCTTCATGGCTAGGTGAAAAAGTAAATGCGATGACAGCAAGCAAGGTGATTCGCAGAAGTTTGATTGAATTTAACATTTTAAGATTCTCCAAAAAACATATTTATATAATATAAGAAGTAAAGTTTTGTAACGACGGTTGAGTTGTATCAGCCTATAATTAACATATTATTAATTCTTGTCAAATAATAATTATCATAATGATTGATTTAAATGTAGCAATGATGTTATCATATCGAGCAATGTTAAATATCATGTGTCACTATTGAGGCATTATCTGTGCAAATTCGTGCAGTGTTTAACATTATTTGGTATTATTTGGCATTGTTTTTGCCTGTAATGCCTTTATTGGTTGAGAGTGAAAATCTTGTATATCATGTGTTTTTGCAAATTTTAATGAGGCTGTAGGTGAATAATCCCGAGATAACAGAAAAAGATATTGCTGAAGATTCTGCGAATCAGCAGATGGAAGCCTCGTTCGAATCGGAAGAGAAAATCAGCAAAACACAGCAAAAAGCATTGGCTAACGAAAAATATTTGCAAGCGCAAGAGAAAAACACTGTCTTCAAAAGTTTCATTGACATTATATCTCTGGCGGGTTTTTATAATTGGATTTTTAATAAAGTAAAATTAAGCACCATCATTCTGCTTTCATCTTTAATGCCACTCATCGCCGCCACCTTTTGGGGCTCACAAATTTTATATGATAGAGTGTCGCATTACATTGAAGTAGATCATTTTGTTGAAAGCTATGCGATGGTTGAAAAAGCATCAAATTTACGCATTGCACTGGCAAAAGAGCGTAATATTGTGCTTTCTGAACTTTTGCGTCCCGGCACAACGTCAAGACAGGCGATTGTTGAGAGTCGTAATCATCGGCAAAATATTTCTGATTTAATGTTGATTGACTATTATAGTCTGTTAGAGGCAGATATATTATCACCATCGTTCGAGCAAGATTTGACTGATGCTGTTGAGGAATTGCAAGATAGTTTCACAACCATAGCCTTATATGAAGGCAGTGAAGATGTTGCTGAGTTCATAGAATATTACGATGCTTATAATGTGGCAAGCGAAGGTTTGCAAAAATTATTTTCTGTTTTCTACATTCATGCCAAAGTGGAAGAAATAGGGCGTGCGTTACTGGCATCAAATGCTTTCCTTACCTATTATGATTGGTCTAACCGCGAACATATTTATCTTTATTCCCATGGCAGTGGTGCCGCTTTTGATTATGAATTTGCTGCTGAAGTTTACCAAATTTCAATTAGAAAAGAATTAGCGGAAAGAGAATATTCATCATTCTCTGATATAGATGCCATTCAAAAATTTCAAACACAAATTCAGCAAGTTTTAGAAGTGCATCCTACCAATCAAATATTGCAACAGGTGATTTATAGTGAAAATTATGCTGTGGAAGATGTCAATGAATGGTATCGGCAATCGCAAGATAGGCTGAACATTGTTGATGGATTTTATAACGCATCTATCATCAACAATATTGATGATGTCGGGCAAGCATCTTTTCAACAAGCATTATTTTCGCGTAACTTAAACGGGGTTATTGTCGCGATTGTGTTGTTCTCAGTTTTTGGTTCAATTCTTCGTACCACCCGCTACCTGATTGGTGCATTCCGTAGAATTTCTGTGATTATGGATGAACTCACCCAAGGCAGGCTTGATGTGCATGTGCCAGCGCCAACACGTAACGAGGTGGGCGATATGTTTTCAGCCTTGCAGATATTGAAAGAAAATGCCATCGAGCGTGAAAAATTGCATCAGCAACAGCAACAGCAGGCAACCAGAAGACAAAAACGCTCTGAGGCGATGGAACAACTGATTGGTGAGTTTGATATTACTGTGGGGCAAGTATTGCGGACGATTGATGATGCTTCTGAAACATTGCGTAGAACTTCCGATATTATGAATCAATCGGTTACCAGCACCACGCAAACCGCTGATGCGGCAGTGGAAAAATCAACAAGAACCACCGAAGATGTGCATCAAGTGGTGGCGGCGGCAGGCAACCTTGCGATTTCAGTGAAACAGATGAGCGAGCAATTTAGGCGGTCAGCTGAAATAACGCATCGTTCCGCAGAAAGCGCCGAACGCGTTGATGAGGTTTCTAATTCGCTAGAAGAATCAACCGCACAAATCAGTGATGTGTTGGGTATCATTAAAGATATTGCTGAGCAAATTAACTTATTGGCATTGAATGCCACGATTGAAGCAGCGCGAGCGGGCGAAGCAGGTAAAGGCTTTGCTGTTGTTGCGGGCGAGGTGAAGAATCTTGCCACTCAAACGTCGCAATCCACTGATAAAATTGATGGTCTTATTCAAGATGTGCAGGTGATTACCCGCGAAGTGTTGGGTATTTTGCATGGCTTGAAAGGCGCGATTGATGAGGTGGAAACGCATTCTAGCGACATTGTTGATTCATCTGAGCAACAGGCAGCAACGACTGTGCAGATTAGTGATAATATGCGTAACGCCGCAATATCGGTTGAGGATATTGGCACAGATATTACAGTGGTGCAAGAAAACGCCAAAGCGGCACGCGAAATCTTTACCGAAGTAACCGATGCGGTCTCTGCGTTGGCAGAGCAATCGGCAACGCTTTCTCATGCGGTGAATAAATTCTTGAGCGAAATTCGTAACACTTAAATTGTTCTCATTCGCAATCATCATCTCTCTATATTGATAGGAAAAATTATGGCGTCAATGAGTAAAAATGATGTTGTAAACCCCGGTTGCATTGATGATGCCAACGATTATGCGATTTTAAAACATTTACAACAACGCGGACGTATCACCAATGCTGAACTTGCCGAGCGTGTTGGTTTATCGCCATCGGCAATGTTAAGGCGGGTGCAGATGCTAGAAGAAAGTGGCATGATTATGAATTATACCGCAAGGCTAAATCCGCACAAGCTAGGCTATAAGGGAAATATTTTTGTGCATGTTAGCCTTGATAGTCAAACAGGGCAAGCCTTACAGGAATTTGAACAAGCAGTGCTGAAAGTAAAACAAATTATGGAATGCTATCTGCTGGCGGGTGATAGCGATTATTTATTGCGGGTGATTGTGGGCGGTATTGATGATTATGAAAAATTACACATTCAAACGCTGACTGCTTTACCACATGTGGCACGGATTCGATCACTCTTCACCTTAAAAACTGTGATAAGAAACACGGAATTACCGCTGCATAAAGGCGATGCAAATGAAACAAAGTGAGTTAAATACTGCCATCATGGCGGCAAAAGCGGCGGGCAACGAAGCGATGAAATTGTTTCGCAATCATGCCCTCAATATCGATTACAAAGCTGATGCCTCGCCTGTAACCCTTGCCGATAAGGCGGCAGAGAAAGCGGCATGTTTGGTGATAGCGCGCGATTATCCTGATGATGCCATCATGGGTGAGGAAATGGGCGGTGATGTGCATGAGATAGGCAGGCAATGGGTGATTGACCCGATTGATGGCACCAAAAGTTTTGCTGTTGGCAATCCGTTATTTGGCAATATGGTGGCGTTTTGCAATGATGGTGCGCCACAATGTTCGGCAATTTATATCTGTGCGCTTGATAGTCTTTATTATGGCGATATTGGCAATGTTGCCGATACTGATGCCAGTAATGCACAAAGTTTTTTGCAAAACGGGCAAACCGCACCCAAACAAATTCACGGCAATCAGCATGTTACAGAGCTATCGGCTTCAAAACTACTCACCACCAGCACCACATTATTCACCCCCGCATCATATGAATTGTTTGATAGGCTACAGGCAAAATGCGCCTTTACCAATTATGGTGGCGATTGTCATAATTATATGTTGGTGGCATCAGGCTTTGCTGATTTGGTGATGGAAGAAGGCTTGAAACCCCATGATATATTGCCCTTATTGCCGATATTAAAAGCCGCAAATTGTGTGGTTAGCGATTGGCAGGGTAACGACATTAAGTATCATCGCGTTGCTCATAACCCGCCTGATGGACAGATATTGGTGGCGGGCAATCAGGCATTGCATCAAAAAGCTCTGGCTGTTATTGCCTCTTCATAATGCGATTTGGTAAATTATCAGCAATATTAGTGGAAAAGATTTTTTTGATATTGCGACAAACAAAAAAAGCAAGTATTATGTGTCAGAAATTTGACGAATAGGGAGTGTTCTTTTGTCGCATTATTCAGCATGGCAGGTGTTTTATCGAGGGTTGCTTGGTAAAAAATGGGAGCCTGCGCTTACATATCCTGAATTGCAACCGCGCTATGATGCCATCATCATCGGCGGCGGTGGGCACGGCTTGGCAACTGCCTATTATCTGGCAAAAAATCATGGCTACCGTAAGATTGCGGTGATTGAAAAAGGCGCGATTGGGCTCGGCAATGTTGGGCGCAATACCACCATCATCCGCTCAAATTATATGTTTCCTGAAAATAATCGGTTTTACGAAAAATCAATGGAATTATGGGAAAGCCTATCGCAAGAAATTAACTATAATGTGATGTTTTCGCAACGTGGTGTTCTTAATCTGGCGCATTCCGATGCTCAGATGGATGCTTTTGCAAGGCGTGGCAATGCGATGCGCTTGCAAGATATTGATGCGAAATTATTAAATCCCGAACAAGTCAAAGCCTATGTGCCACAATTAACAACCAGTGATGTCCGCTTCCCGATTTATGGCGGTTTGGTGCAGGAACGTGGCGGCACGGCACGGCACGATGCGGTGGCATGGGGCTTTGCACGGGCGGCATTGGCGTTGGGCGTGGATATTATTCAGCATTGCGAAGTGAAAGATTTTGTGATGCAAAGCGGCAGAGTGGTTGGCATTGAAACCAGTAAAGGGCGTGTGCTTGCCGATAAAATCGGTATGGCAGTGGCAGGAAGCACCAGTCTGCTCGCCAATAAATTAAAGTTAAAATTACCGATTGAAAGTATGCCATTACAGGCTTTTGTTACCGAAGCGGTTAAGCCAGTGTTGGATACGGTCGTTACATTTGGCGCAGGGCATTTTTACGTCAGCCAGTCTGATAAAGGTTCGCTGGTATTTGGTGGCAATTTAGATGCCTATAATAGCTATGCACAACGCGGTAATTTGCCAGTGGTTGACGAGGTTATCGCCGAATGTTTGGCGTTATTCCCGCAATTTGCAAAATTGCGTTTGCTTCGCAGTTGGGGTGGCATCATGGATATGTCGATGGATGGTACGCCTATTATCAGCGCAACGCCTTATGAAGGTTTTTATCTAAATTGCGGTTGGTGCTATGGTGGCTTTAAGGCGGTGCCTAGTTCGGGCTTTGTGTTTGCCCATACCATCGCCAATGGCAAGCCGCATCCGCTGAATGCGGCAATGAGTCTGGAGCGATTCAAAACGGGTAATGTTGTTGACGAAAAGGGCGCAGGTCCTTATCCTAAAGCGCATTAAGTGAAAAGGAAAGTTTGATGCGAATAAATTGTCCCTTATGTGGTTTGCGTGATTTATCAGAATTTAGCTATCACGGCGATGCCAAGCAGGCGAAAAAACGCCCTAGCAATGGGGGATTAGATATTGCCAAGCGCAAGCCGACCGAAAAAGAGATGGCTGTATGGGTAGATTATGTCTATTTGCGCGATAATGTCGCAGGCAAGCATGACGAGATTTGGCAACATGGCGCAGGCTGTCGGCAATTTTTACAAATCACCCGCGATACCAGAAACCACGAGATTTTTGCCATTAAGCAATATGAAAATAGTCTAGGTTTTTCTGGGGGTGATGCCAAAGGTGATAGTGGGGGTGATAATGCTGCATCAGCCGATAAAAAACCTAAAAAAGGGAAAGCGACATGAAGCGTTTAACGCAAGGTGGTTTGGTAGATAGAACCAGAAAGATTACGTTTTACTTTAATGGTAAACGTTATAAGGGTTATCCGGGTGATACGCTCGCCTCAGCTTTGTTGGCGAATAATGTTAAGCTGGTGGCGCGTTCATTCAAATATCATCGCCCGCGTGGCATCGTTACCGCTGGCAGTGAAGAACCGTCGGCTTTGGCAGAAATTGGCGAGGCAAAATATCGTATCCCGAATAGCCGTATGACGACCGAGCTTATTTATGATGATATGTATGCACGCGCACAACATGCGTTTCCCTCCTTACGCTTTGATTTGGGAGTGATTAATAATTATTTATCGCGCTTTTTAGGTGCAGGTTTTTACTATAAAACCTTCATGGGTAATGCCCATAACACCAAATTTTGGATGTTTTGTGAAAAATTCATTCGCCGTGCCGCAGGATTAGGGCGCGTGGCAAAGCTAGATGATAAAGTCTATTTCGAGCATTTTCATGCCCATACCGATATATTGGTGATAGGCGGTGGTGTTGCAGGTATATGGAGTGCCTATCGCGCTGCGATGCAAGGCGCAAAAGTGATTTTGGTTGACCAGAATGTTAGCATTGGCAGTCAGCTATTTGGCGCAGAAGATAGGGTTGATAATGTCTCTTTATATCAATGGGGGCAGATGCTGTTAGATAAATTGCAACATATGGAGAATGTTACATTACTGCCTTGCAGTTCGGTATTCGGGCTTTATGATGGCAATGTGGCGGCGGCGGTGGAACGGGTGCATCACAATAGCAGTAGAACGCAAACCAATGCGTTACTGGTTGATGGCGAGACAATCCCGCAAAGCGCGCATCATGGTGTGCCGTATGAAAGACGGTGGAAAATTTATTATCAAAAGGCAATTCTAGCATCAGGTGCGATTGAACGGCATTTGGTGTTTGGCAATAATGATTTACCGGGGGTGATGTTATCGGAAGCGGTGGAACGTTATATCAATGAATATGCGGTATTGCCTGCCAGAAAAAATGCAGTGGTGTTCACCAATAATGATTATGCTTATCGCACGGCCTTTGCTTTGCGTAAAAATAATATCCAAACGGTGATTGTTGATGCCCGTCAGCCGAATGATACAACCAAGCAATATATTGATAAAGCGCGTGGCTTAGGCATAACCGTGCATAGTGGCGCAGTGGTAACCTATGCCAAAGGTAAAAAAGCGGTGCGTGCCGTGCGCGTGCATGAATTTGATGCGCAAACGGGCGAATTGCGACGAAAAGGGCATCATGTCCGTGCTGATTTATTGGCAGTTTCAGGGGGTTTTACGCCAACGATTCATCTGTTATGCCATTTGGGCGCAAAGGTGAGAATGAAAGATGATACATTGGTGATGCCCGAAAATTCGCCAGCGATTGTGGCAGGTAGTGCCGCCGCTGTGCATGGAATGCAAGCGGTGTTGCAATCGGCTGAAAAAGCGGTGCAACAGGCATTTGCGTCGTTAAACCTTACATTAGAAAAGCGTGATTTGCCAAGCATCGACGCGCATGACCCTTACTCGCAAGCCTTGCCGTTATGGGAAGTGCCCAGTTTTAGCAATGGCTTTCGTCATATGAAAAAATTTGCTGATTTACAGCATGATGTTACTGCCAAAGATTTGCATCAGACGGTGGCAGAAGGTTATCGCGATGCGGAACATGCCAAACGCTATAGCACTGCCAGTATGGCGACCGACCAAGGCAAAATATCGGCAATGAATATTGCGGGTATCTTGGCAGATGCGCGTGGTGATGATTTGAATGATGTGGGGCTAACCACATTTCGTCCGCCTTTCACACCTGTTAGTTTGGGTGCTTTTGCGGCAACGCAACGTGGAAGCCATCTTCAGCCATATCGTAAAACCCCAATGCATCAATGGCATGAAGAAAATGGTGGTGTGATGGTAGAGACAGGCTTATGGATGCGGCCGCGCTATTACCGCCAACATGGGCGCAATATCACCGAAGCCTATATTCATGAGATGCACCGTGTGCGTAAATTTGCAGGGCTGTGCGATATTTCCACATTGGGCAAGATTGATGTTGTAGGGCCTGATGCGGCAGAGTTTTTGAATCGCGTTTATGTGAATAAATTCCTGAAACTGAAGGTTGGCAAAGCGCGCTATGGGGTGATGTTGCGCGAAGATGGTATTATCTTAGATGATGGCACGGCAGTAAGACTTGATGAGAATCATTTTTACATGACCACCACAACTGCCCAAGCAGGCGTGGTGATGAATCATTTGGAATATCATCTTTCGGTGGTTTGGCCAGAATTGAAAGTGAGATTAAGCTCGGTTACTGACCAATGGGCGGCGATGGCGTTAAGTGGACCATTAGCGCGTGAGATATTATCGGAAATGACCCGCGAAGATGTGAGTGATGAGGCATTGCCTTTTATGGGGGTAGGGCATTTTATTTGTAAAGATATTCCCGTGCGCGTGTTGCGGATTAGTTTTTCGGGCGAACTTGCCTACGAATTACACACTCCTGCTCATTTTGGTTTGCCATTATGGACGAGTATCTTGAAAACGGGCGGCAATGAAATCATTCCTTATGGCACCGAAGCCCTCACATCATTGCGGATTGAAAAAGGGCATATTGCGGGTGCTGAAATTACCGGACATACAGGCTTGCGTGATGTTGGGTTGGCTGGCATGGCGGGTAAGGATAAGGATTATATCGGCAAAATTCTAAGCTTGCGTGCAGGGTTAGACCATGATGAGCGTGAGCAGCTGGTTGGTATTAGAATGCACAGAAACAGGCGTTATGTGCGCGGTGGTGCAACCGTGTTGCTGAAAGATAAAAACATACCCAAAGCTGAGGCTGCGATTGGGCGGATTACCTCATTTTGTTATTCTAATGTGGTGGGGCAGAATATCGCGTTGGCATTGGTGAAGGATGGGCGCAACCTGCATGGTGAAAAAGTATTGTTGAAAGATTTTGTGCGTGGTATCAATTCCGAAGGCGAGATTTGCGACCCGATTTTTTACGATAAAAAAGGGGAGCTGGTACGTGGTTAAAAGGCTATTTCCGCAACAAATTAAAGGCATTGATGAGCATTATGGTATCCGTATCAGAGAGGCGCCGCATTTGTATAAATGCGAAATTCATGCTTTCCCCGATACATTGACAAAAGTCAATAATTTGCTACAAAAGCAAACCAGTGTTACGATTCCAAAGCAGCCTGCTGAAATCATTGTTGGCAAACAGGCGAGGGCGTTATGGCTTGCGCCTTGTAAGGCACTCATCACATCCTCTAAGCCGTTAAATATTAGCATACCGCCTGCATTGGCGCTTGCTTGCGATCAATCAGATGGCAGAATGGGGATTCGTATCACGGGCGGATGCGCGCAATATGTGTTGCAAAAAGGGGTATCTGTGCCGCTTGACCGTGATGATGGCAAAGATTTTGTGGTGCAGACAGCGTTGCATGGTATATCGCTGATTATCGACGCCCATAAAAGTGGTTTTGATGTGTATTTCTATCGCTCATTTGCGGTCTCATTCCAAGAATGGTTGCTGCAATCATCGCTTGAATATGGCTATATGCGTGAACAATAATGCGTGAATCATTAATGTAAACAGTAATGCCTGACTTTATTCATCTGCGTGGCTTTAGCTCTTATTCTCTGCTGGAAAGTGCGTTAAAAATCTCTGATTTTGCGGATTATTGTCAGCATTATAAAATGCCAGCCTTTGGCTTATGCGATAAGCATAATATGTGCGGTGCGGTTGAGTTTAGCCAAGCATTTACCAAAGCAGGTTTGCAACCGATTTTGGGCTTAACATTGCAAGTCGCCCTACATGATGTCTCGCCTGATAACAATCATAACGGCGCAAGTAACACAGATAGTGCACCGCTTGGCTTGATTGCCAAAGATGAGGCAGGCTATCGGCATTTAAGCGCGCTTAGCACAGAATATTATCTTAATGGGCGCGAACCAATTACATTGCAACACCTATGCGAGGCTAATCAGGGGCTGATTGTGTTAACGGGTGGGCATGATGGGCTATTAAATCATCTGTTGCAACATAACCCAGATGATGCCGAACAAATGTTAGCGACTCTCAAAAATGCGTTCGATACACGGCTTTATGTTGAGCTCACCCGTCATGGCGAGCCACGCGAGAAGAAAATTGAACCGAAATTACTGAATATTGCCGCTGCCTATCACTTGCCATTGCTGGCGACCAATCATTGCTATTATCGTGGTAAAAATCATCATGCGGGGTGGCGGGTGCTTCAAAATATCGGCACAGGTGGGCATTATACCAGTGATGGCAGTGATGAATATGGCGAGCATTATCTTAAAAACCCTGATGAGATGAAAAACCTATTCGCCGATTTACCCGATGCGTTAGAAAATACAGTGCAGTTGGCGCAAAGATGCAGTTTTTTGATGCAGGAACAAAAACCATTATTGCCAACATATCATGATTTGGGTGTGGCTGATGATGGTGATGGCAAAAACCAAACCGAAGGTGATTATCTGATAGGGTTAAGCGAGAAAGGTTTGGCATCACGGCTTGAAAATTATGTCTTTCCGCGCTTTGCCAAAAATAAGCAGGCTGAGCTAAAACAGCAATATCACAATAGACTCCATTACGAACTTGATATTATCATAGATAAGGGGTTTGCGGGTTATTTTTTGATTGTTGAAAATTTTATCGGCTGGGCGAAGCAAAATAATATTCCTGTTGGTCCGGGTCGTGGCTCTGGCGGTGGCTCACTGGTGGCATGGGTGCTTGATATTATCGATTTAGACCCAATTCGGTGGGGCTTGCTATTTGAAAGGTTTTTGAATCCTGAACGGGTATCCATGCCCGATTTTGATATTGATTTTTGTCAAGATAGGCGCGGTGAGGTGATTAATTATGTCCGCGAAACTTATGGCGATGAACAGGTGGCGCAAATCATCACTTTTGGCACATTAAAGCCACGTGCTTGTGTGCGTGATGTGGGGCGCGTGATGGGCTTGCCGTATCCTGTGGTGGATAGAATATCGAAGCTGATTCCTGATTTTTGCTCGCATATCGCGCCCTTATTGGAAGATGGTAAAGAAAAAATTGATGCTCTGCAGAGCATGTATCGCGAGGATAGTCAGATACGGATTTTGCTTGATTTCAGCAAACAGCTTGAAGGGCTGTATCGCCATGCCTCTACCCATGCGGCAGGGGTGGTGATTGCCAATCAAAAGCTAGTGGATATTGTGCCGCTTTACCATGATGGCAATGCCGAAAATCTGCCCGCCACGCAATTTAGCATGAAATATGCGGAATTTGCAGGGCTGGTGAAATTTGACTTTTTAGGGTTACGCACATTAACTGTGCTTCAAAAAGCAACGCAGATGATAAAGCAAAATCATGATGTTGATATTGATATTACCGCGATTAAACTTGATGAAGCAGAAATTTACAAAATGCTGGCACAGGGCGATAGTTTTGGCGTGTTCCAGTTTGAATCAAGTGGTATGCGTGATGTGTTACGCAACATGCAACCTGATAGGTTGGAAGATTTAATCGCAGGGGTGGCATTATATCGTCCGGGCCCTATGGAAAATATCCCCATCTATAATGCGCGTAAAAATGGCAAGGCAGAAGTGCGCTATCTGCACCCCTTATTGGAACCAGTGCTGAAAGAAACTTATGGCATTCCCGTTTATCAAGAACAGGTGATGCAAATGGCGGAAAGCTTGGCGGGCTATTCATTGGGGGCGGCGGATAGATTGCGGCGTGCGATGGGTAAAAAAATACCAGAAGAAATGAAAGCCGAACGCGAACATTTTATTAATGGTGCGGCGCAGCATCACAATATCGGCAAGGCGCAGGCGGAACAGATTTTTAACGAGATGGATGCGTTTGCTGGCTATGGCTTCAATAAATCACATGCGGCAGCTTATGCGTTGGTGGCGTATCAGACCGCATGGCTGAAATATTTTTATCCACCCGAATATTATGCCGCCATGCTGACTTACGAAATGCACAGCACCGATAAAATCGCACATTATCGCACGCAAATTGAACAACAAGGGATTTTGTTTTTACCGCCCGATATTAACAAATCCGATGCGGGTTTTAAGGCGGAGATGGATGCGGATAAGGTGCATTTGCGCTATGCATTGGCGGCATTAAAAAATGCTGGCACAGATGTGATGAATGGTATCATTACCGAGCGTGATAAAAATGGTGATTATGAAAGCTTGATTGATTTTGCTGAACGAAATTGCGATTTACGTATCGGGCGGCGCGCTTTAGAAACCATGTGTAAGGCAGGGGTTTTTGATAGTTTGGTATCGCATCGGGCGCAAAGTTTTGAAGCGATACCCTTGATGATTGCCCATGCGGCTTCCTGTTTGGCGCAACGCGATTCCACACAGAATAATTTGTTTTTTGATGCCCAAAATGCCAATCCGCCACCGCCCTCATTGCCAGAAATAGAAGAATGGACGCATCACGAGATGCTGAATCACGAATTAGATGCGGTCGGTTTTTATATCAGCGACCATCCTCTCAACCCCTATGGTGATATATTGCAACGGCTGAATGTGTTGCAAGCCAAAGATATTGACGGCAAAAAAGGCTTGGTTACTTTATGTGGTATCCCGAATGCTATGCGCCGTATCAATAGCCGCACGGGTAAAAAAATGGCGTTTGTTACTTTTTCTGATATTAGCGGGCAGTTTGAACTCACCTTGTTTGACGAACAAATCAACAGCCATCGCGATTTACTGGAGGGCAAATCACCCCTGCTGATTAAGGCTGAAATTCGGTATCAAACCGATATGCAGGGGCAAGAGAAAATGCGGTTGCGCTTTATCGAACTCAGCCTGCTTGATGATGGTTTGGCTGAAAATATCCATGAAATCACCCTCACTTGCCCTGAACCAAAATGGTTGCAAATGGTGAGTAATATTTTGCAAAATCATGGGCAGAAAGGCAGTGGTAAAATCATGCTGAAACTGCCTGTTGATGATAAGATTGTAACGGTTAAATTGGCAGAAAATTATAATCTCTCACCGGGATTGCTGAACGCGTTTCGGTCTACCCCGCATATTGAGGTAATGACGCGTTAGTATACGCTAGAATTGCAACAAGTCGCAATTCGCTAGCAAGGGGTTTTGCGACTTCGCTAATCGCGAAGACACCCCTTGTAACCCCCACCGCCTAAAATTCGCTAGTAGGGGAGGGGGGCTTGTTACTTTTCTGTTGGCTCTAATGCGCGGGAGACGCCTCCAACGATGGTGGCGCGTTGTAACATATCCAGACGTTCAGGTGTCATAATGCTTTGTGGCACATACCCCTCTTGTCCTGCGGCTTCTTCTATATCTTCGATAAGCTCTCTTTCTTCATCATCGTAATAGCCATCAATAAAGGGTTCAAACCATTCTTCCTTTTTCATTTTTTTTCCTTTCTTAAATAAAGTGCTGTGTATTTCCCACTAGGATATACAGTTTTGAGAAAAATCTTTTCATCATATTCAACATAAGGAACAAGATAAACATAGTTTTTAATTTCTAGCACAAATATCTTCTGGTTCGGACGTTTGGGGCTAGGGATTGTTAATGTCAGCTAACACCTGCCTTGCTTTTATTAGAGGCGCACATTCTTCAAACGTGATACCCTTACGCCCATATTTGTTTCGCAGCCATTCCGATTTTTCCTCATTCCACTCAATTCTCTTATTCATTGTTTGATTTTATATGAGATGGGGGAGGGTGTCAAGGAATTTTCGATGCCAGTGCTTACCCCCGTGAAGACGGGGCAGGGAATCCACATGGCAAACGAAGTTTGCATTCAAAATACCGCCTCTGTATTAAGTATCTAGCAACACGCTCTTCCGCCAGTGTTAAAACACGAGCGGTGGGGGGTATGGGGGGCGTCTTGGCAAGGGAGCGGGCTTCTGCCTCGCGACCGAGAAGCCAAGTCGCAAAGCCCCCCATATTATAATGTATAGAGACACGCACCGCCATTAGTGCTGGCGAATCTATTAACGCACTCCTACCTATGTGCTGACGAATCTATCAACGCACTCCTACCTATGTGCTAACGAATCTAACAACGCACTCCTCTCTTTCGTCGTTCAGTGCCACTGTGCCAATAGGCACAGTGGCACGGAATCCATATGGCAAACGAAGTTTGCTTTCAAAAAGCGAAATCACCATCCTAAATAATAACATTGACTCAACCGCTAGAATCATATAGCCTGCTAATGTTTAGTAAATCTTATCTACAAGATAGCAAGCCCCGTCGGGTTTGCTATTGAATGCAATACCCGATTTGCGTCGGGGAATAGATAGCTTATATCTTGTAGATATTACTAAACAAAAACCCGACGCTTATTGTCGGCAATATGAGCATATCTGTATCAGGAGATAACAATGAAACACTATCTATTTATAATTTTAACGGTTATAATATTATCCGCTTGTGCTGGTGGCGAGGATGTAACTGCATCACCACCTACTGATACTAAAAACACACCATCAATAAGTAATCTCTGCACTGGGGCGACACCTGCAACCCTCAATAGCAGAATTGAAGATTTTCGTAATCAAGAATATCATGCTTCAGGGCGTTATAAGACTGAAACTGGTTTCTTTTTTGGTGATTATTTGGACTATGATGCAAATCGTAAGAGTGCGCTAGATGCGATTGGTGCAAGCACTGCCTATGCCTGTGCTGATTTGGCAACTGATAGCACTGTTATGATTGGAGGTAAAGGACAAATTGTTTCGATATTAGATTCGGTTGTTGCCACTTCTCACCCTGAATTTTTGCGTGATGGTGATGAATCAGTATTTATTGAAGGCTATAATGCGATTGACGGTAGCAATGATGTTACTTGCGATTCTACAAATTGTGGTAGCACACATGGTAGCCATGTTGCGGGTATTATTGCCGCAGGTAAAAATAAAAGTGCAAATTGGTTTAACGATCTTAATATGCATGGTGTCGCCTATCATGCCAAAATCAAACCTGTTGCCATTTTTGAAGATAGTTCAAGAAATCCTAACAATAATCAGGGAAAAATAGCTACTGCTATTCGTGCAGGGGCGGGCATTGATAGTCAGGGTAATGTTGTTACCAAAATTGTTGCGATGAATAATAGTTGGGGACCTATTGCACAACCATCATGTGCAATAATTGATAACACAGCTTATTATGTTGGTCGCCCACCAAATGAAGGTCTTCTCGAAACAGATTGTAGCACGATTCGTAGTCAAGAATATTATGTTATCGAGGCAGAATTAGTTGCATGGAAGCAAGCGGTTAATGCAGGCACAGTGATTGTATTTGCGGCAGGCAATGATGGATGGAATACTGAAACTGGTAAGGTTAGAGTTTATTCTTCATCAAATTTAGCTAATACCAGTTTTGTTTGGGAAAGTAAGGTCTATCAAAATCAACCCGCTTGGCGAGCAACTCTCCCAGCCTATGATGTAAACCTAAAAAGTAAATGGTTAAATGTGGTGGCAACGGATAATGATGGCGTTATAACAACATTTAGCAATGGTTGCGGGGTATCACAAAGCTATTGTTTGGCAGCACCGGGCATGGATATTCTTTCGGCGTATGGCAGTAGCGATGAATCTTATGAATATAATTCTATCAGTGGCACATCAATGGCGACACCACATGTAACAGGCGCGCTTGCAGTGTTAAAAGCGATGTATCCTAGCCTATCAGGCGAAGAATTAACGCAGTTGGTGTTGGAAACAGCAACCTATATTAAAGGTGATACTGACGGCGACGGAGACAAGGATGCTGATGATGAAGAGACTGATAGTGATGGTGATGGCAAGCCCGATTATAATCCAGTCTATGGGCATGGCTTGCTTAATTTAGATGCAGCCAGTAATCCCGTTGGCATTACATTTGCCACCACCAGCAACAATCAAGCCTTGAGTGCTGAAATTAAAGATAGTTCTATTACATTGGCAAGCCATTTCGGCACAGAGACGCATGAGTTAAAAGTAGGGATGCGCGATAAATATAACCGCTCTTTCACCACCTCAATCGCGCAGATGACACTTGACCCTATCACTATCGGAATAGATAATTATATGGCAGAATTTACCAATGAAACAGCAGTGAATACTCAAAATATTGGCGTGCAAACGCAAGTGAATTTCAGCAGTAGCGCAAGCGATACATGGATGAATTTGCAATATCAGCATGGCAATTCTAATTTTGGCATCAGTTTTCATGATGGTTTTGCATTAAAAGCGTTTCCAGTAAATAGGCTTGTTGATGAAGCTGTTATCTTGCGCGCACACAATATCCGCCCTGCTGGTAGCGATGTGGCACAAATGAATATGACGCATAGGCTAGGCAATAATCTATCGCTTTCTACTTACATTGCCACAGGCGAATATGATACTGAAAACAAATTTGATGAATTAGGCGCGGATATTTTGCTTTCTATCGGTAAAAATTCAATCAATCTAGGTGTTGGTAATTTGCATGAACATGACCAGTTTTTTGGCGCGGAAACCACAGGCGCGTATGGATTAGAGCAAGCGTCAGTATCGCAATTTGCTGATGTAACGGTTGCGCGTTCTTTAACCGATAAATTGACGTTATCGGTTAATTATATCAGTTACAAAAATGATGTAACTATGCTTCATGATAGTTTCGCAAATATCGAAGGCTTAGAAGCGAACCAATATCAAATTGCTTTGCATGGTAGCAGTCTAATACAAGATGATGATAGTTTAGACATTGCGCTTGCCACAAAATTTGGCGTAACCGATGGTGATTTAATTCAGCATACCACTTTAGGCTATAATGGTAATGAATTTAATAATGTTACGCAATCTTACGATTTGGCAATTACAGAGCGGCATCAACAATTATCCGTAACCTATCAAGGAAAATTAGCAACAAAGAACGAGCACAATGCAAATTTATTAAGCGATAACCGCTTTTTCACCACGCTTATCATTGATAATAATCTGTATCATCAAGCGGGCGTTAATCAGGTGGAAATCATCACAGGCGTTAAAGTGCAATTCTAACATATTGCTATCTGATTAAAAAATGCAAGCAGTTTTTTTGATGACGGTGCGTGTTTCAAGATTCGTCAATACAAGCATCTAGCCTGCCTCTATACATTATAATATGGGGGGCTTTGCGACATACGCTTTGCTGATTCTGGCGGTGCGCCAATCAGCTCGCGATGACGCCCCCCCATACCCCCCACCGCTGTGCCAAATACTGGCGGTAGAGTGAGTCTCGGTTACTCAATACTGGCATTGAATCAGTTGCTTACTCCATACCAACATCAATAGGCGGCGGTGGTGGCGGAATAATCGCGCATTGTCCGTAATGGTTGAGGTCAATCGCTGGACCATAAAATTCGTGAATCGTCCCGCGACATTCAAGCGTTAAGCCCGTTAAATCATCAGGCCAATCAAGCTTGTGCTGTATCAGCAAAAAGCGGGTATCGATGGTGCGAATGGTGAAATCAGTCTGCCATTCATCACCAAAATTCAGATAAACCACTTCCTTATGAGTCTCTTGTTTCTTCACCACATCGCGCACAATTCTATATTGCCCAATATGATTTTTGGCTTGTAGCGCATCAATGATAATCGGTTTTTTTGTCTGATTGCGCCAAACCCCGACCTTTTTTTCTATCCCGATGCGTTCTAAATCCCGCAAGCGTGATGCGGTTTCGTAATCAAGATAAAACGGAAACATTAGCGCATGACCCGATTTAAGAAGCTCATCTACGATAAAGAAATCTGGCAGAACCTCAATATCGGCACGTAATTGCACAGCAGGCGATTGAACCGCTGGAATCACCTTAATATTTGTGCCTTTTTTGAGAAGTTTGCGTAAATGCTTGACACCTTCAGGGAATAAAATAATGCCATTCAGAGTGATACGCCTATCATTGTCTAAAATAATTTGCCCGTTTTTATTGGCAGGGGTTTTTACAATCGCTGAGAAAGGGGCGGCATTATTGTCGCCATAAGAAATAGCCAATGCTTTACTAATAAGGGAATTGGTAAAAAGCGCAATAGTAAAAAGAATAAAAAAAAGGGCAAGCAACAAGTGCATTGTTGAAAAAATGCGTTTATGTTTGCTTACCCTAATCATTGTTATATTTCTGCTTCACATTGCTTTATGGTTGCTTTAAATTGATTTATGCTTTCATTCCATTGCAATGTTTTTTGCTTTGCTTCGGCTATTGTCCGTTCCGCTTCGGCAATTTTCTGCTCTTCCATCACAATGTTATTCTCACATATCAAGATTCCATGCTCTGAATGCCTGATTTTTTGCAGCGCAACTTCAGGCGCACGTTGCCCTTGCTTTTTAGGTTCTCTTTGTTGGTCTCTCTTGCTTCCAGCATTAGTCATTATCTTTCTCCTTTAGTTATAGATAATTATCACACTCATTTTTATGAGTGTAACTATCATAGCATAAGCACAACCTAAAGTATATATATTATGAGCAATAACAGATAAAAATATTACCTGTTATCACTCATGTCATTAGACTTAATATATCATTCTCTTATAAAGAGAAAAAATTAACTGCTGACTACCGTCGCGAGAAACCGCCACGCCTGCCACCACGATCATCGCGGTCGCCACCACCGCGTCTATCGCCGCCGCCATCGCGTCTATCACCACCGCCACGTCTGTCGCCGCCACGGTCGCCTCTATCACCACCGCCACGTCTATCATCGCGGTCGCCACGGTCGCGTGATGGAGGACCACTGCGTTTCGGCACTTGGTCTTCAATATCAGCACCGCTATCTTGGTCAACAACGCGCATTGAAAGCCGCACTTTGCCGCGGTCATCAATACCGATACATTTAATATATACTTCTTGGCCTTCTTGCAGATAATCAGTTACCACATTCACGCGGTCATTGATAATTTCCGAAATATGCACAAGCCCTTCGCTGTTATATTGGAACGTAACAAACGCGCCAAAATCAACGATTTTATTGACAACACCCTTATAAATGGTGCCAACTTCAGGTTCAGTTACAATTGATTTAATCCATTCTAGCGCCTGCTTCGATGAATCGCCATCAGGTGCTGAAACAGTGATAAGTCCTGTATCGTCAATATCAATTTTCGCGCCAGTAGTTTCGCAAATCTCGCGAATTACTTTACCGCCAGTGCCAATCACATCACGGATTTTTTCCTTATCAATTTTGATATTGGTAAGGGTTGGTGCGAATTTAGAAATTGAATCACGCCCTGAAGTAAGAGTTTTAGCCATCTCACCTAGAATGTGCATTCTGCCTTTATTGGCTTGGGCAAGCGCAATTTCCATAATATCACGTGTGATTGACGTGATTTTAATATCCATTTGCAACGCGGTGATACCGTTTTCGGTGCCAGCCACTTTGAAATCCATATCGCCCAAATGGTCTTCATCACCTAGAATATCAGAAAGCACGGCGTAATTATCGCCATCTTTAATCAACCCCATCGCGATACCAGCGCAAGGGCGTTTTAATGGCACACCTGCATCCATCAGTGCCAGCGATGTGCCACAAACGGTTGCCATAGATGATGAGCCGTTAGATTCAGTGATTTCGGAAACAACCCGCATGGTATAGCCAAAATCATCTTTGTTTGGTAACAGCGGACGAATTGCGCGCCATGCCAATTTGCCATGCCCAATTTCGCGTCTGCCCGGTGGGCGCATCGGCGATGCTTCGCCAACCGAATAAGGAGGAAAATTGTAATGCAACATGAAGGCTTCTTTATATTCGCCATCAAGCGCATCAACGATTTGCTGGTCTTGCCCGCTGCCTAATGTTGCCACTACCAATGCTTGGGTTTCGCCACGCGTGAACAAAGCCGAGCCATGTGCGCGTTCCAAAATACCAGTTCTGCTATCAATTTGACGCACTTCATCAGATTTGCGCTTATCAATTCGTGGGTTACCTTTTAGAATATCGCCACGCACAATGTCTTTTTCTACCTGCTTGATAATCATAGAAACATCTTTGGTCGCATCTTCAGGCATATCAGCAATCAGGCTAACAGCTTCAGCACGTAATTCGTTCAACATATTAGAACGTTCTGATTTATCAGTAACATTGTATGCTTTGCGGAATTTATCAGCCATGCCATCGATGATGGTTTTACGCCATTCGCCGATGATTGGCTTTTCAGCTTCAGGTTCAAATTTATCTTTGCCCGCTTCTTTTGCAAGTTTCTCGATTAAATCAATCACTTCGCATGATGCTTTATGCCCAAGCATAACGGCTTCTAGCATGGTTTCTTCCGAAAGCTCATCAACTTCCGATTCCACCATCAGCACGCCTTCTTTGGTGCCAGCAACAATTAAATCCAAACGGCTTGTTTTCATTTGTTCCGAAGTGGGGTTCACCACCAATTTATTATCAATATAACCGATTCTTGCCGCGCCAATAGGTGCGATAAACGGTGCGCCACTAATGGCAAGCGCCGCCGAAGCACCAATAATAGCAGGCACGTCAGGGTTATTCACCATATCATGCGCTAATACTGTGCAGATAATTTGAGTTTCGTTGAAGAAAGTTTTTGGAAAAAGTGGACGGATAGGGCGGTCAATCAGTCTTGAGGTCAAAACTTCTTTCTCGCTTGGGCGTCCTTCGCGTTTGAAAAATCCACCGGGAATTTTACCTGCCGCAAAAGCTTTTTCTTGATAATGCACGGTCAATGGGAAAAAATCCATGCCCGGCTTTACTGATTTTGCATAAACTGCATTACATAAGATTTCTGAGCCGCCATAACGCACCATGACTGCACCATCTGCTTGACGCGCAATCAACCCTGTTTCTATTGATAGTTGCCGTCCGTAATGGTCAGCTTCTTGTTTTGAGATTTTAAACATTTATATTCTATTCCTTAAAAGTTAAATGTGGCAGCGTATATTAACGGCGTAGGCCGAGACTTTGAATCAATGCTTTATAGCGTTCGGGTGTCTTGCGGTTGAGATAATGGAGTAATTTTCTTCTTTTGCCGACCATTTGTAGTAGTCCACGCCGTGAATGGTAATCTTTTCTATGTATCTTAAGATGTTCGGTCAATTCAGCAATGCGAGCGGTTAAAATTGCCACTTGCACCTCCACAGAGCCTGTATCTTCTGCGCCGCGCGCATAATCCTTGATTAATTTCTGTTTCTTTTCATTCGTTATCATAATTTGCCTCTATAATCGGTATCACATATTAAAAACACGTTTCGGGGCTAGCATTCCATCTTGCAGTCTCACTATCGCGACAGGCTTTTCAGCAATCGACTCATTATTCGCTTCAACATTTTGGGGCTGTTGTGCCACCGCTATGTAAAGCTTATCTTGGTCGCTTAGAAAAGCATCAGCTTGAATATTGTTGCCAGATTGTAAGCGTAAAGCTTGCTCCTGATTAACATAAACCACCAAGATACCGTCCAGTGCTTTATGAATCGGTTGCATTATAGCGTGTATTTCATTACTTTGCATCATTTTTTCTATCTTTTCTAAAGAAAAAATGTTGTTTTCGTTAAAATGCCCGTATTCATTGCGTCTTAGCGCGTGTAAATGTGCATAAGTGCCAAGTTTTTGGGCAATATCACGCGCCAAACTTCGCATATAAGTGCCTTTGCCGCAGGTAACATGTAAAATTACATCATTATTTTCATCATTGCCGTGCAGAGTAATGGCGTTAATCTCAACCTCGCGCGATTTCATTTTAGGAGTCTCGCCAGCCCTCGCTAATTTATAGGCGCGTTTTCCGTCGATTTTGATAGCACTGAATGCGGGCGGGGTTTGCTGAATATTGCCGATAAATTCGGGTAGCACGGCATTAATCTCGGCAAGTGAGGGGCGATGATCGGATTGGCTGATAACATTGCCCGTGCAATCATCACTATCGGTGGCAATGCCGAAACGAATGGTGAGAATGTAAGATTTGCGCGATTGATGCAGATAATCAACGGTTTTGGTCGCCTCGCCAAGCGCGATAGGCAAAACGCCAGTGGCGAATGGGTCTAGCGTGCCACCATGCCCGATTTTACGCATGTTTAGAATTTTGCGTAAGCGGTAAACCACATCGCTTGAACTGTAGCCGATTGGTTTATCAACGGCAATCCAGCTATTAAACGGATGAGTTTGAGATTTTTGCATGGGGGTGATGATATAGCAGGTGGAGAAATTTTGCAAGCGTTTGTGTTGGGTAATCTAGCGACACGCACCTCCGCCCGTTTTGAAACACAGCGGTGGGGGGTATGGGGCGACTTCACCATAGCTAGTATTTAGCACAGCGGTGGGGGGTATGGGGGGCGTCATCGCGTGGCGGTTGTCCTACGGACATAACCGCCAAAGCGTATGTCGCAAAGCCCCCGCATAAATTAATGAATTCGCACCCCCTTAAATAATAATGTGTTGAGGCAGGCACGGTTTTTGTGCTGACGAATCTTGAAACATACTCCTCACTTTCGTCGTTCCGTGCCAATGCCGATAGGCATTGTAAGAGACACGGAATCCATATGCGATGCCCGTAGGGTATCGTTCAAAAAGCGAATACACCGCGCTTTTTATTATGCAAATAATATGCTATGATAGCGTGTGAAAAATGATGAGAGGAAAGATAATGGCAAAAAAATCATACGAAGATATTGTCAATCCAAAAAATTATGGTTGCAAGTGTGATAAAAAAACGTGTAAGTGCAAAGCAAAATGCCAATGCAAGGAAAAATCATGCAGATGCGAGGAAAATAAATGGGCTGATGTTTTAGAAAGAGCATGGAAAATAAGAACATTCGAAATTGAAACATCATGGAAGCGCACCAATTATTTCTCAATCGTTGTCGGTGCTTTATTTATTGGCTATTACACTATTGCAAGTAAGAGCGGTTTTCCTTATAACCCCAATAATGCCCCACCATTCTTTGTTACTATTCTTATCACATTATTAGGCTTTATCGCCTCGCTCACATGGTTTTTTATCAATAAGGGGTCAAAATTTTGGCAAGAACATTGGGAAATTAATATTGACGAAATTGAAAATGCGATGGGGCATAATAAAGTGCATTCAAATGTTTTTACAAAAAATAAATATTCTGCTATTCATCCCAGTAAAACTTATCCTTTTTCAGTATCAAAATTAAATATGATGTTCAGTTTAATTGTAACGATTGCTTGGGGTATTCTTTTTATTTATGAGTTCACTAAAAAGTTCAATATTAATATTTCAAAATGTATTGTTGATTTTATCGGACATATAGGTTCACCATTTATCATTACATTAGTGGTTTTGTTTTTTATTACAGTGCTTATATGGCGTATGGGTAGTTCTCAATACACGAAAAAAGAAACAGTAAGAATAGAGGGAACCAAAAACTTTACTATAGGAAAAGAAAAAAGAAATTTTATAATTATTTGTCTATGGAAGTTCATTAGGTGGTGGACAAAAGAAAAAATCAAAAAAAAAATGTATAAAAAAATTAAATGTTATAGTGTTATAATCTCTTTTGTTTTCATACCTCTATTTTTATTTATTCCACTTTTTCCAAACATTTTACTCTTTCTATATGCTTTACTTATTCTACTCATCATAGATTCTTATAACTGATAAAATCGGGCGGGAATGACGAAACATACAAACTTTACTCACTATCGCTTTGCGCCAAACGCACCAATATAGTTTTCATCACCATTTGCAGAACTTAAATTGATAATGCCACCCACCTCTTGCGCTTCATTTCCGTAAAATTGTGCATCAACCCTACCTGTTAAGGCACCCACTGCAAGCGATTCATTAGAAAGCCTGCCTGTTACTGTATCATAATCCAGTTGCTTATCAGTGAAGTCAAGATGTGATAAATCAGTTGTAGAGCCTGAATGATGACCGTTAAAGCTATATCCTCTGGAATTGTTAATGCTGAACAAAGCACCATCAGCAATATCATCATTCAAATTTACCTTAAAACTCACTGTAAATTCAACATGATATATATTATATCTTGATAAATAAAAAGCCGTGCCACTGCCTGTAAAAATTGTTGCACCTGCTATATCATTAGGAATATCTGCTTTGGCAGTTGCTAAACCTGTTGAAAGCGCACCATGAATACCAGTAGCATAACCATCTCTATCTTGATTCCATAACGCATAGGTTTGATATTTCCACTCACTGATATTGTTACGCAAATAAAGATATTTTCCATCAATATCATGACGAAAACCACTTTGCAAAATACCAGTATTACTTCGGAAGTTATCATAACTATCCGCAATACTAATATTGGCGTTGTTAATCCGCCCGTTAGCATTATAGCTGAATGTTACGCTAGGGCTAATGACCTCATTAGGAAAATAAGAAGCCCTGCCGTCATTAGCAAAACTATTATCAAAACGACCATTACCATTGATGTCATAGTCTTGCGTTACTGCCAGCGTATCATGCAATTCATATTCATTAAAATGGTAATGTACTGTGTCTAAACCAAAATCACCTATTTGCTTTGCACCAAACGCACCGATATAGTATTCATCACCGCTTGCAGAACTTAAATTGATAATACCGCCTACTTCTTGCGCTTTATTACCATAAAATTGTGCATCAACCCTACCTGTTAAATCACCTACTGCAAGCGATTGATTAGAAAACCTACCTGTTACTGTATCATAATCCAGTTGCTTATCAGTGAAGTTAAGATGTGTTAAGTTGGTAATACTTAATAAAGCACCATCAGCAATATTATTATTCAAATTTACCTTAAACCTCACTTCAAAATCAGTACGATATGCACCATAGCCCCCACTATAAAAAGCCGTGCCACTACCTGTAAAGATGGTTTCGCCTGCTATATCATTCGGAATATCGGTTTTGGCAGTTGCAAAACCTGTTGAAAACACACCATAAATGCCAGTAACACCATCTCTATGTTGTCTCCATAGCGCATAATTTTGATATTTCCACTCATTGATATTATGTAAATAAAGATATTTATCATCAATATCGTAACTATCCGCAATACTAATATTGGTTTTAACAATCTGCCCATGAGCATCATAAGTGAATGTTACGCTAGGGCTAATGACCTCATTAGGAAAATAAGAAGCCATATTAACAAAATTGTAATTGTCTTCAAAATAGTCTTGCGTTACGGCTAGCGTATCATGCAATTTATATTCATTAAAATGAAAACTCACACTATCAAGACCAAGACTAAATTCATCTATAACATCTCTTATATTGCCAACCTGTTTCGCACCAAACGCTCCGATAAGGATTGTCCTATTACTAAATTCTCTATCATCGAAATAAAACCGACCCCCTATTTCTTGCGCTTTATCACCATAAAAATAGGCTCGCGCGTAACCGCTTAAATCGCTTCTGTTAGTAATGCTGCCTGATAAATTATTATCTTTATATTCATATTCTAATATACCAGTAAAATCTAAATCATAATTTGTGCCAACTTCTTTTGCTTCTAATGTTACGCTATCAGTGCCAAAATTAGCATTGGCTATTATAGCAAAATTGATAGTTTCCCATTGCCCCCCTGTGTTATCACTGGCTTTATATTTACCGCGCCCATCACCTGCAAAAAATGCGGTGTCAGCAACGGGTAAATCATTGCCTATGGTTTTTGCACCGATAGAATAGGCGTAATAGTTATGCTCATGACTTTCTCCGCCATATCGTTGATAATAAATATCATTCATTAAAATATAGCTTTGGTAATTCCATTGCCTATTTGCATCATTCGGGTTTGCCATTATAAAAAATGAATCAGAATATGAATAATCATCAGTGATGGTTTTGCTACCCGAAATAAATCCTGCATCATCAATCAGCTCATCTATCGCATAAAGAGGATTATCAGATATTACTTGCTGAAGCTTGCCCGTATTATGTTTGAGAGTAATGTCAATGCTTTCATTTGTTTTGTTGCTATAGCCACCATTGCTATTGCTAGAAAATGAATAAGCATCGCTCGTAAAATCTATATTCGAATTAGTAGATATATCAGCAAAAGAAGTGAAACCCCCTGTATCAGTATTATCACCATTTGTGTTATCAGTAACTGTGTTGCCACCGCCCGTGTTATTGCCAGTATTATCCGCGTCATCACCAGTGCCAGTAATATCCTCAACAACGCTACAAGCTGATAATGCAATAAGCGTTAAAATTATAAATAGATAGTGTTTCATTGATGCCTCACAATACAGATATGCCAAAATTACCGACAGCGAGTGTCGGGCTTTGTCTATATCACATAAGGATATGCTACCTATTTCCGTTTCGGGTATTGCATTCAATAGCAAACCCGACAGGGCTTGCTATCCTTATGTTAAAATATAGACACGGTAAGGGTATATGATTCCATGTTTTAAGTCAATGTTATTTTATGGATTCCCGCCTACGCGGGAATGACGGGGGAGGTGTGGCACGAGGGCGGTGCGTATCTCAACACATTATAATATGGGGGGTGCGAACGCGCTTTATCGGTCGCGAGACTTACGTCCGCTTCCTTGCGCATACCCCCCTTGATAATCCCCCCGCTGTGTTTCAAAACTGGCGGTAGAGTGAGTTTCGGTTTCTCAATATGAGGGCGGTGGGGGGTATGGGGGGTGTCCTTGCGATTAGCAAGGTCGCAAAACCCCCCATAAGCGAATTGTGGTTTTACCACAATTCTAGCGCATATTAATGCCTTTACCTCCGCCATCAATTATGTTAAATTCACAGCAACATTAACATGAGGATAATACCATGCTTCCCAGCGATTCATTACAACAAAAACATCAGGCGATTCGTGATTTTATCAGTGCCAAAAATACCAATAACCAACCGATTTTGCTAGATGGCGCGATGGGGACATGCCTGTTTCAGCAAGGCTTGCAAAGTGGCGATGCCCCCGAATTATGGAATATAGACCAGCCCGAACGCATTAAAACCATCTATCGCGACTATTTCAAAAGCGGTTCGGATATTATTCTCACCAATAGTTTTGGTGGGTCAACCGCGCGCCTAAAATTGCATCAGCTTGAACCCCGTGTGCATGAGCTTAACCAAGCGGCGGCGGCATTGGCAGTGGAAGTGCGTGATGAATTATATGAGCCAATGAAACCTTTGCAAAAACCGATGTGAAATTGATAGCAGGCTCGGTTGGACCATCGGGCGAATTGCTACAGCCGATGGGTCCGATGAGCAAAGAAGAAGCGACTGATTTATTTTACGAACAAATTTGCGGGTTGAAAGCAGGCGGTGCTGATTTGGTTTGGATTGAAACCATGTCGCTATTAGACGAGGCTGATGCCGCCTATCAAGCGGCGATGCGTGCCGAAATTCCCGCGGCAATCACGCTTTCGTTCGATATGAATGGCAAAACCATGATGGGCGTTACCGAACAGCAATTTTGCGATTATGCAAATGCGTCTGCGCTTTGTTTGCCACCTGTGGCGATTGGCTTTAATTGCGGGTTGGGCTTTAGCGATTCATTGCTAACGCTGGCGGGGCTGATAAAACATGCGGGCGATATTCCAGTGGTTGCGAAATCAAATTGCGGTGTGCCATCGTTTAATAATGGCAAAATCCATTTTGATGGCTCGCCCGAATTGATGCGCGATTATGCCGTGATGGCGCGTAATGGTGGGGCGGCTGTGATTGGCGGTTGTTGCGGTTCTAGTGCCGAACATGTGGCGCAAATGCGTGATGCACTGGCAAGTAATGCCAAGCAAGATATTCCATTAATGCGCGATGCGATTGAGAAAAAATTTGGTGAGGCAGGTGCGCCCGATAATGAATCAGTCGCACGGATAGAACAGCGAATTGCAGAACGTGGTGGCAGACGCGGGGCAAGACGCAATAAGAATTGAGAGAGACTATTAAGAATTGTGTTGATTAATAACTAACCTTTTGTCTGAGGCTTTTAATGCTTGCAACTTTAGCAAGTAAATATTCCATCGGCTTGTTGCTTTTGGTGCGGTTACAATGTCCGCATAAAAGCTGATAATTTTCGTAATAATCCCCACCGCCTTTTGACTTTGGCACAATATGGTCAATTTCAAGATTGCGCGCGTCAAATTCATTAAAGCAACCATGACACGCACCATTTTGCTCCTCATAAAGACGTGTTTTTATCGGGATTGTCGGCTCAATCCGCTCAACATCGTTACGTTGTGGCGGGGTGGTTGTATGCACAAAATCTGAAAACATGCCCGCTTCACCCGATAAACGTTCCACCAAAATATCAACCGCTTTTTCCTCAATATCGCACCCAATCCATTTGCGATTTAACTGTTGCGATGCCACACAAGCGGTGGCACAGCCAAAAAAGGGGTCAAACACCACATCGCCTTCATTGCTTGATGCTTTGATGATGCGATGCAACAATGCCAGTGGTTTTTGCGTAGGGTAGCCAGTGCGCTCTTTTGACATTGGATTTAAGGCTGGAATATCCCACCAATCTTCAGGAATTTTCCCAAGCGGGTTGGTTTCGTATATTTTGCCATCAACGATATTTCTACCTGTTGAAACATAACCACCTGTGCCTTCGTAAGGCACGCGAATATCATCGGAATTGAAAATCCATTTATCGCTTTTTGAATACCATAAAATCACATCATGTTTCTTGCCAAAGGTATCTTTAGAGCGTCCACCTTGACGATAAGACCAGACAATCTCGTTACGATAATTACCCTTGCCAAAAATACCGTCCATGATGATTTTTAGATAATGGCTTGCGGTTGGGTCAATATGTAGATAAATACTGCCTGTTTGTTTTAAGATACGCCTCATCTCAAACAAGCGTTGCGTCATATAGGTGATGTATGAAGCCATCGCTTTTGAATGGAGGCGATAGATGTTATCAATAAAATCAGCAATTTCAGGGTGGGTTTCATAAAGCCGTTCAAGATAGGCGATATTCACATCGTCCCATGTCCACATATCCTTAAATGATGCCCCTGCCGCTTTGCTACCCACAGATGCAGAGTAAGTCCGCTTGCTGTTAAAAGGCGGGTCAAGATAGATGAGGTCAACGATTCCGCTATTCATGCCATTAAGTAAAAATAGATTATCCAATGTATAAAGGCTATTGACTGTCATGCGGTTTTTTACTTCAACCCCTAAGCACTTTCAACACATCTTGTTCATGCTCTGGCACTTTCACTTTGCGCCAGATATTTTTGATTTTACCATCGGCATCAATCAAGAATGTGCTACGCTCCACTCCCATATATTTACGCCCATACATTGATTTTTCTACCCATACGCCATAAGCTTGGCAAGTGATGGTATCAGGGTCGGATAGCAGCGGGATTTTCAGCTGATGCTTATCGATAAATTTATCATGGGCTTTTATATCATCTTTTGAAACACCGATAATGGCACAATTCAAAGCATCAAATTCCGCTAGATTTTCAGTGAAAGCAATCGCTTGTTTGGTGCAACCTGATGTGTCATCTTTGGGATAAAAATACAAAACCAGCGACTTACCCGCAAAATCTTTGAGCGTGTAATTTTTACCACCGCCATTGATATTATCGGCGGGCAGAGAAAAATTGGGGGCGCCATCACCAATTTGCAATTCAGTCATCGTCAATCCCTATTTCTGATGTTTTTCAATCGTGGTCAGCACTTCGTTCACATGCCCTTGCACATTCACATTGCGCCAGATATGCGCTAATGTGCCATCGGGGGCAATCAAAAAAGTCGACCGTTCCATATAGCCGTTTTCTAGCTTTGGCACTTCGTAGGCTTGGTGAATTTTTTGGTCAGTATCAGCCAGCAATGGAAAATTGAGAGAGAATTTTGTAACAAATTGCTGATGCGATTCCACACCATCGGGCGAGACGCCAAGAACGGCGCTATTCACCTCGTCAAAATCGGATTTTAAGTCGCGAAATTCGCAAGATTCTATGGTGCAACCCGGGGTATCATCTTTGGGGTAGAAAAATATCACCAGATATTTACCCTTAAAATCGCTTAACGCAATGGTTTCATTCTTATCGCTAACACAAGAAAAATCAGGCGCGGGTTGGTTTAATTCTAACATGGTTGTATCCTTTATTATAAGATAATATTGGCGGCATTTTTATGATGCTGTCCAACATAATGGTGGTAAATTTTAATCACTCTTTGTTGTAAGCTATTGCATTTATCGATGCAAGCGGTAAAATCTTTAACATGCGCGATTTTTGCTAAAATATCGGCACGGTCTAACAGTGATTTTTGTTGGGTGTCATCATTCATCAGGGCATCAAGTTGCTTATGGTCTAGATTGGTCAGCCGTAACCCTGCCTGTAGTGAGATATAAAATTCTAGCGCATCAATCAGGCACGCACCTTCATCGGCTGATAAATATTGCTGCCTCATCAGATGGTTGATGATGGCGTGATAATCATTGATATAGGGCATGTTATCATTGGTGAGGGCATCAAGATAAAGCACCTGCACAATAAATTCAACCTCAACCAAACCGCCACGTTTATGCTTGATATTAAATAATCCAGTGGCGGGATGAGTGGCAGAAATCTTAACGCGCATATCGGCAATATCATGCTTGAAGTCAGCGATATTATCAGGCTTGGTGGCGAGAATATTATGCATCACCTGTTCAATTTGCTTATGAAAATTATTATTGGAAAAGTTATCACTGGCGTCATCATGACTGGCGGCATCATGACTGGCGGCATCATGACTGGCATAGATGGTGCGTGCACGGCTAAGCGCGATTTTTTCAAACGAAAATGCTTCATCGTGGTAATAATTTTGATAGGTTGAAAGCTGATTGGCAATCGCGCCATCATTGCCCCATGGGCGCAGGCGTAAATCAACCTGATATAATTCACCACTATGGGTGGCAACCGTAAGCGCACTCACCAATCGTTGCGCGAATTTTTGATAATAGGTGGATGCAAACAGACTTTTTTTACCATCCGATGCTTCGCTTGTGGCGCGATACAGAAACACCAAATCTAAATCGGAATGCGGTAATAACAGGCGCGAGCCAAACTTGCCCATCGCAATCACTGCAAATTCACCGCAATCGCCATATTGTTTGGTAAATTCTTGCTTGGTGGCATCGGCAAGCATCTGTATGCCTGCTTCGGCAAGGGCGCATAAATATTGCGCGTTTTGGGTGATATTCACTGTGCCATCTAGGATTTGGCAACCGATGATAAATTGCATTTCGCGCGTGAAAATCCGCACATGCGAGAGAATATCCTCATAATCGGCATTGGGCGGTAAGCGGTTTTGCATGGCGTGCATAGCAGTTTGTTTATCGGTTGGAATATCTTTATTTTCTAAGAAAATTTCTAATAATTCAGGGTTCAGACTCAACATATTGGCAAGCTGTGGCGCGTTGCCCATAATGGTGGCGATATTATTTAACAAGGGCGGATGCGCCTTGAATAATGCGAATAATTGCACCCCTGCGGGCAGGGCGTTTAAGAATTTATCAAAGCTGATAAAGGCTTGGTCGGGGTTGAGGGTTTGCGCCAGATATTTGAGAATATCGGGCAGTAATGCGCTCAGTAAATGGCGTGCGCGTTCAGATGATGTGCTTCGTAATTCGCCATTTTGCCATAGATTGATGCCCGCGATGATATTTTCTTTTTGGGTGAAGGGCAGTTGTTGGATAAGGTTGTGAATATTATCATTTGTTTTATCTTGCTGTTCCTCCTGTTTGTCTGCGCACTTATTTTGCGGTTGATGTGTCGTTTGGGGTGCGATAAAATCTTGTAGTAAATCATCATAATTTTTTTGGCATTTATGGGTGATTTTGGCAAGATGCTCTAAAAACGCTTTACTATTATCATAACCAGAAAATTGTGCCACTATTTCCATATCGCTCTCATTTTTTGGCAGGGTCTGAATTTGCAAATCATTCTGCATTTGTAAACGATGCTCAATCATTCGCAAATAGGGATAGGCAAATAACAGATGTTGTTTAATCGTGTCGTCAATATAATCATGCTGGTGCAAATGATTGATGGCATCAAACATATTGCGTTGCCGTAAATTTTGATATTTACCACCCCATAATAATTGCAACATCTGCACGTAAAACTCACAGCTTCTAATACCGCCCTTGCCAGTTTTAACATTATAGCCCGTCCATATATTGCCATCAATATGACTTTTTTTCAGCATTTGCTGTTGTAGATTGTGAATATCTTCCAATGTGCTGTAATCAATGGAACGCCGCCAAACAAAGGGTGAGATTTGCTGTAAAAATTCTTGCCCCAATGCAATATCACCCGCAATCGGGTTTGCGCGAATCATCACCATGCGCTCCCAATTACGGGCGATGCTTTCATAGTAAATCAGTGCGGTGCCGATTTTTATCGCAGGCGGTGTGGTTGAAGGGTTAGGGCGCAGGCGTAAATCGGTGCGAAACAGATAGCCTTCATAGGTACGCTTTTCAATCAAATCAATAAAATAGACAACAAATTGTTGGATAATTTGTTCGGCACGTGCCTGATTTTTTGGAGTGAATTTTGTATCATCATACAAAAGAAGCAAATCCACATCCGATGAATAATTAAGCTCACTTGCGCCTAATTTGCCTAAGGCAATGATGGTGAAACCGCAGTCAGTAGCGTTAATATCATTAGCAGTAATATCAAACAAATCTCTCATTTTCAGAAGCGTGAATTGCAAACATTGCTGAATAAGTTGCTCTGCCATGATGGTGATTTGTTGGGTGGTGGTGGTGAAATCACTGACGCCAGTAAGGTCGTCTAGCGCGATATTGAATGCCATTTGTGTTTTAAGCAAGCGTGCTTGCGCCATAAAGCGTGCTTCGTCAGTTTGCTGGTTAAGCGTTTTGATTTGCTGAATATAATCATCAAAGCTGTGCGTTTTATTCTGCCACTCATCAAGCCATACAGGGTATTTATCATATAAGTTACGCAAAAAGTCACTGCCCGCAAAAATCGCTTGTAGATTCGGTGGCAGTTTTTGATATTTATCACTTGGCAATGATGCGATAAGCTTGCTATTTGGTGGTTTTAATTGTATAATAGTTGGGTTGTGCATAATAGATTGTCAAAAAAATATTATTATCAAATAGATATTACTTAGCTATCATGCTTTATTCATAGTGTTATAACAAGTAAAAAATTAATTAAGAAGAAAATGAGTGGGCGGAAACAGATGAAATTGCGTGAATCATCGGGCAAAATTTTAGCAAAAGCACATAAAATTCTTACAGCAAATCTGCGCCGTAAAGCAGGCAAAACGCGTTCAAAACAGGTTCATCGTGAATTGCACCTGCCAAGCGTGTTTAATGTTGTATCAGTCATTACCATGTTTATGGCGCGCGGTGTTGGCGGTATGATAAGCGTAACAACATTATTATTAGCAATATTTTTGAATCATTTGCTTGCTAACAATAAAAGTTTTGCACCAATAGATAACGAGGCAGTAAAATATATTGCAGAAATTTTTGCACCAGAATATCAGTTTTATATCAACAATATGCGTTTTGAAAACAATGATGGCAGTCTGAATTTTTTATTTGATAATGTAACAATCACTGATAGCACAAATGGCAACGCGCTGGTATCGTTCGATGATGTTGATGCCCGTTTTTATATAGAGGATTTTATACAATTAGAAATATTTCCGCGCTATTTAAATGTGGGCAGGCTTGATGTTGATTTGCAAAATGCAAGCAATATGAATACAGGAAACCCAAGCAGTTTTAACATTGATAAATACACACAAGAAGGTGTTTTGGTAGATTTGCTAACACAATTTCATAATTCCTCTATTTTGATGAGTGATGAAGGCTCTGTGGAATCGGGTTATTATATCAGTAATATATCATTGCATGTTTGGGGACGGAAGAACAGAAAAGTTGATATTGATGGGGGGCTGCTAACCTTTAGTCAAGGCACACCTGATATTGATTTAAGCATGAATGCGCGCATCAGTGTCAGTAATACTGCCGGGGGAATCAATATTGAAAATTTACCATTCAGTTTCGGCATTGTTTGGCATCAAAATAATGCCAAAAATATTGATACTCAAAATAATAATACCAAAAATACTGGTTCTCGGCGTGTTATCACCGCTTATGGTGCAACCGCGCCTGCTAATGTTAATGAAGAATATCTTACATTTCCTGAAGAAATCAGCGAATATGGGCTGAATGAAGCAGAATTACGTAGAAAGCTACTTTCACCGGGCACTTTGACAATTCAGATGAGTGAACATGATGGTATCTATCATTCCGATGTTAAATTTAACTGGATTGGTGGTTTTGATTTTAATGTGAGCCACCCTAAAATTGATAGTTTAATCACGGGCAAAAACCTGAATATTAGTGGTAAGCTTAATAAAGTTAGCTTGCTCAGCCTGTATGTGCCAATGAATTTTATCTTCCAAGAGCCTTATTGGGCTGATATGACTATCTCTGGCGATATGGCGATGCGGCGCAATAATAAGGGCAAGATTGACACGTTAGATATGCAGTTTGATGGCGATAATGGTGCGTTTCGCACCCCCTTTGTGCCTACCGTATTTGATATGACGCAATGGTCCATGAATTTACGCTATGTTAAACAGTTGCTAGGCGATAATTATTTTCAGTATGAATTTCAAGAACCTGCACGTAATATTGCATCTTCTAATCAGCTGGTCATCTATGAAAATGATAGTGGCGAGACTGTTTTACAGTTTGACTATCAGCTGGCGCCGATGTTTTTTGATAGGCTGCTAGATTATTGGCCGCAAGCGGTGATTCCTGATACGCGCGCTTGGGTAACTGATAGTATCACGCAATTAGAAATCACCCGATTAGATGGCATGCTAGAATATGTGTTAGGGGTTGATGGCAATCTTATGCTTACCAAATTAAAAGGCTCTGCCGATATTGACCAAGGCGTTATGCGCCCCTATGATGGCTTGCCTGTGTTTGAGAATATCGCTGGGAAAATTGAATTTACCGATACGCAAATTGATGTGTTTGTTACCGACATCTATCATACAGAATTCAAATTGGATGCCGAACAATTCGCGCTTAATGTTGATATGGAAACCGAGAATATTGCGCTTACAACCAGACTTGTCTTTAGAAGCACATTACAAATTTTGCTTGGTATTGGCAGAGAGTTTGAACCATTTTTTGTGGATAATGAATCTACATTAGAGGGGCTTACGGGCAATGCCGATATTGATATGACAATGCAATTTTCATTATCTCACTTTGATGATCACCCGCTTGATATTACCGCAAATGCTGATGTTGGCAATGTTGATTTTTATATTTCGGGCTTTAGCCTTGCTGATGGCATGGGCAATATCAGCTATGTCAATGAAGATTTAATCGCCAATCTAACAGTGATGAGCGGGGATTCAGAGCTTAAAATAAAGTGGCTTGATAATTTTAGAGGCGGCGGCAGCCATATCACTATCGGTGGGCATTTAAGTGCCAGTCAGGTGATGAAAGATATTTATGAACCATTTGCCAAAGACATGCAGGGTGAAATCGCGATAGATGGTGTGTATGAGCAAGAAGTAGATAAGGTAGGCACATTCAAGCTTTATGGTGATATGCAAGATGTAACAGTTTTGATGCCGGGGTTTTATATCAGCAAAGCACAAGGCGAGGCAGGGTCTATTATTGCCGAAGCGAGGATTCTGCTTGATGATACTGTTTCATTTGATAAAGTTGCATTTGATTTTGCGGGTTTGAAAGCCGAAGGCACGATATTGGTTGATGAGGTGGCGCGCGCTTTTATCGATATCCCTGAATTATCGTGGGGCAGGTCGCGCTTTGGTTTGGAAGGCGTGGTTGAGGTGAATGGCGATGCCTTTATGGTGATGGATGGCGATGCGATTGATTTTTCAGGCTTGACAACAGACGAGGGCGGTAATTGGCTGGTTGATAGGTTGAGTGAAGAAACTGGCGACCCAACGCCCGGTATTGTCGCGATTGAGGGGACTGTTGATAGAGTGTATTTTATCGCCGATAATGATAATATTTACGCCCCTAACATGCTTTACAATATCACGCTTGACCAATATACCACCGATATGTATATGGATATGCGCTATGGTAATGGTGATTCACAAAATTTTCTTGTGAGTTACCAAGATGATGTTCAAGAAGAAACGGGTGAGATAAAGTTAGATATTAGCTCGCTCACCGATTTTTCTGCGCTGGTGAGTGATACTGACGAGCCGTTTTTTGGAGGTAAGAGGTTAAAACTTACCAGTCAACGCCCTAAAGGTGAGCCTTATTATGCAGGTAGGTTAGAAACAGGCAATCTCACCATCTATGGTGCGCCAGTGATAAGCACGATTTTGGAATCCATATCATTGATAACATTAAATTTTTCAGTCTTGAAAAAAGGGCTATCAAACGCAAGGTTTTTTCTTGGATTTTGACTATGATGACCAAAGGCGGATTATTATCAAAAATATGCGGCTTTATTCTTTGGCGCAAGGGGTAACGGGCACGGGCGTGGTTGACCTTGAAAATTCTACCATTGATATTAGGGGCGCGGTGATACCGCTTTACACATTAAGCGTGGTGTTAGGCAAAACGCCGATTTTAGGACCGCTCTTAATAGGTGGTGAACAAGATGGTTTGTTTGGGGTTGGCTATAATTTAACAGGCGATATGGAAGACCCTGATATTAATGTAGACCCGCTTGATGCGATTACACCGGGCTTTATCAAGAATCTCCGCAGTACATTAACCACTTCGCCTGTTGAAGAAGCTTTGCTAGAAAATGCCGCCAAAGTTGAGAGAGAGAAGTAGGGTTAAACCAGTTTTACCAGCAAATGTTTCTTCTTACCGCATGAAAGCTTAATGGCGTTATTGTAACCGCTTGCAGTGTTTTCGGCAAAGAAATCGCTACCAATGCTGATTTTTTCATCACTGATTTTTTCATCATTGATACGGATTGCACCACCTTTAATTTGTCTGCGCGCATCGCTGTTAGAATCGCATAATCCCGTCATCGCCAAAATTTGCGTTAACAAAATTGTATCACCTAAATCGCCTTTATTGAGTGAAAATTCAGGCATATTCTCTGCCGTTTGATTGCCTGATGCAAATAATGTTTGCGCGGTTTGTGCCGCCTGTTCTGCTTTTTCCTTGCCATGACATAATGTTGTAATCTCAGTGGCAAGAATGATTTTGGCATCGTTGATTTCCTTATCTTGTAAGCTTTCCAAACGCGTAATCTCATCAAGTGGTAATTCGGTGAATAATCGTAAAAATTTGCCAACATCAGCATCTTCCACATTGCGCCAATATTGCCAAAAATCATAGCAGGGTAATTTATCCTCATTCAGCCAGATAGCACCGCCAGCACTCTTGCCCATTTTTGCACCCGATGCGGTGGTAAGTAAAGGCGATGTTAGTCCGAACACATCTTTGCTAAGCAGACGGCGACTCAACTCAATCCCATTAACAATATTGCCCCATTGGTCAGAACCGCCCATTTGCAGACGGCAATCATAATCACGGGCAAGCACCATAAAATCGTAGGCTTGCAAAATCATATAGTTAAATTCCAGAAAACTCAAAGGCTGTTCGCGCTCTAGCCGCAAGCGCACCGAGTCAAAATTCATCATGCGGTTGATGCTAAAATGCGCGCCAATATCGCGCAATAACGGAATATATCCAAGCCCCATCAGCCATTCGGCATTATTCAGCATCAGGGCTTTATCATTGTTAAAATCAATATAATTGCTGAAAATTTTCTTAATGCCAACAATATTGCTATCAATATCCTGCATGGTCAGCATCTGGCGTTGGGTATCTTTGCCCGATGGGTCGCCAATCATTGATGTGCCACCGCCCATCAGCACAATCGGCTGATGTCCCGTTTTTTGTAACCAGCGCAACAGCATAATTTGCAATAGCGAACCAACATGTAAGGAATCAGCAGTGGCATCAAACCCGATATAGCCCGCGATGTTTTTCTGTTTGGCATAGAGAGTATCCATCTCGTCCGCATGGGTGAGTTGATGGATAAAACCGCGCTCGGTTAAAATATGAAGTAGGTCAGATTTTGGCATGATAGGATAAGATTACGGATTGCTTGCTGAATTGTCAAGCATTCAAAATGGGCGTGAACAAAATAACATCCACAATCGCGCCGCTTTTTTTGGAGGGCGAATTTGCAGGGCAGAGTATTAGCCCATCAGCCTCGCTCAACATTTTTAGCTGTGCGGAATCCTGTTGCGGCAGGGCTTCAGCATAAAGCGTGGCATCATTATCACGCTGATAAATTTTTGCGCGTCTGTAATGGCTACGTTTACCCTCGCTTGGCAAATCGCTTGCCAGTTTGGCTTGCATCATGGGCGGCGTGGCGTCATCATTACCACTCCCTTGCATTTTTTTCAAGGCAGGCGCAACAAATAATAACGCGCCGATATAGGCGGAAACAGGATTACCGGGTAATCCAAAAATCAAGCAATCGCCCACCTTGCCGAATAAAGTAGGCTTGCCGGGGCGTAAATTAACGCCATGAAAAAGTGTCTCATAGCCATCTAAAGTCGCAAGGCTTTGGGCAACCAAATCATAATCACCTACCGAAACCCCGCCTGTTAGCACTATAATATCAGCCTGCTTAACGTGACTTTGCAGATAGTTTGCAAGGGCTTTAACATCATCTTTAATATGCTGGGTGGCAATAATATGACCGCCATAAAGTGGTAGTAAATGTTGTAACGCAATATCGTTCGATGATGCGATTTGCCATAGCTCGTTTGCTTCACCTGCCTTGCATAATTCATCACCGCTTGAAATGATGCTGATATTCGGGCGTTTGAATACGGCACATTCGCTTATATTCATCGCCGCCATCAAAGCAAGGTTACGCGGATTTAAGCACTGATATTGGCGCAAGCAAATATCACCTTTGGCAAAATCTAACCCAGCCTCACGGATATAATCGCCTGCTTGTGGGGTGAGGTTTTCATGCAATATTAGCTTACTATCATTAATATCGCATTCCTCTTTAATCACCACACAATCGGTGCCTTCGGGCAGTAACGCGCCCGTAAAAATCGCCACTGCCTCGCCTGCTTTCACGGCATTTGTAAATGGTCGCCCCGCGGCACTCTCGCCAATCAGTCGGTAATGCGCCTCGTCATTGCCTGCAATTATCGCATAACCATCCATTGCCGATATGGCGGCTTTGGGCATCGGGTAGGGTGCGGTTATATCTTCGGCAAGCACACGCCCCGATAATCTGGCATCACTGATGGGCAATATCTCGGTGCCGATGATTGGGCAGGATTGAAAAATTTTAGCAAGCGCATTTGGGTAATCAAGCATGACGCTGATAATCCCCTGATTTACCGCCGCTTTTTTGCTCAAGCTGAATATCGGTAATCTGCATCGATTTATCGTAGGCTTTCAGCATATCATACAAGGTTAAGCAGGCGATACTCACAGCGGTCAGTGCCTCCATCTCAACACCAGTTTCGGCATGGGTGATTGCCTCGCCCACGATATTAATAACGCCACCTTGTTCATTCTCGTGGCAGTCGATACGGATTTTTACCGATTGCAAGGGCAGATTATGGCATAATGGAATCAGCGCACTGGTTTGTTTCGCGCCCATAATGCCTGCGATTTCAGCCACTTGCACCACATTACCCTTTTTGGCAGTGCCTTGCTTTGCATGGATGAATGCCTCATGATTGCAGAATAATTTACCGCTAGCAACGGCACGTCGTTTATTGGCGGATTTTGCGGAAACATCGACCATAATCGCGCGCCCCTCATTATCGAAATGCCCTTTAATATCATTTTGAGCCATCATTAAACCCCGTCCGTAATGTTTCAATGGCTTGTGTTATATCATCCTGTTTCATCAAAGATTCGCCAATTAAGAATGCGCCTGCCCCCGCCCTCGACGAACCAATTTGTGCCATGCGCTGTAAATCTTGAGGAGTTTCAAGCCCGCTCTCAGCAATCAATAAGCAACCATCAGGGATATGTTTTGCCAAAGTTTCAGTGGTTGCCAAATCCACGTCAAGCGTTTTCAAATTGCGATTATTAACCCCAATCATATCGGGGGCAAATTTTAACGCGCGCTGTAATTCTTGCTCATCATGCACCTCAACCAACACATCTAACCCTAATGATTTTGCGGTTGCGTAAAATTCTTGCGCCTGATTATCGGAAAGACACGCCATTATCAGCAAAATACAATCCGCGCCTAATAAATGCGAATGATAAATCTGATAAGGGTCAATGATAAAATCTTTGCGTAACAATGGCAAATCAACCGCCGCCCGCACTTTTTGTAGATATAATATATCGCCCTGAAAATATTTCTCATCAGTCAGCACCGAAAGGCACGCCGCGCCCCCTTGCTGATAGGCTTTGGCAATTTCCACAGCGTCAAGTCCCGTTTTAAAATCAGCACGGATTAACCCGCGCGAGGGTGAGGCTTTCTTGATTTCAGCAATAATCGCAGGCTTGGAATGATTTAATAACGCGTTCCTAAAACCGCGCCTTTTATCATTATCATCAAGCAAATCTCTCAACTTAGCCAGTGGCAAATCGCGCTTTTGCGCTTCCACAACAAGCGCAGTATCGGCAACAATTTTATCAAGAACAGATGGCATTATTTCTCGTTACTGATAGCGATAAATTGTTGCAAAATCGCATTCGGCTTGCCCGATGCTATCACATCACGCGCCATTGCCACGCCTTGCTTCATATCGCTGACTCTATCGGCAATCCATAACGATGCGGCAACATTCATCAGCACCAAATCGGCACATTTGCTTGGCTTGCCCGTGATAATATCTTTCAGCATTGTGGCATTTTCTTCGGGCGTGCCACCAATTAATTCCGATGGGTCGCATGTTTCAAAGCCAAAATCAGCAGGCTTCATGGTGGCTTCAATCAGCTGATGACCATCATAGCTAATGGTGAGAGTAGGGCATGATAGGCTTAATTCATCCATGCGATTCTCGCCATGCACCACCATAAAACGCTGATAGCCATTATCGCGTAAAATTTCAGCATAAGGGCGAAGCAACCGTTTTTCAGATGTGCCAAGCAAGATTTTTTTCACCGAAGCGGGGTTGCAAATAGGACCTAAAAAATTAAAAATTGTGCGGATAGCCAGCGCCTTACGGGTGGGCATCACATTGCCAACGGCAGGGTGATAAAGTGGTGCAAACATAAAAGCGATACCGATTTCATCAAGCGATTTCTGCATGGTGGCAAAGTCAGCTTTGATGTTCACGCCCAACGCCATCAAGACATCGGACGCGCCCGATTTTGAACTTACCGACGTATTACCATGTTTGGCAACAGGCACGCCGCAAGCCGCTACAATCAACGCGGCAGTGGTGGAAATATTATAGCTATTCAGCCCATCGCCGCCCGTGCCAACAATATCCATTGCATTTTCAGGCGCGGTTAATTTACGCGCTTTACTGTGTAATATCTGCATACCAGCAGTGATTTCTGGCACTGTTTCGCCTTTTTGCGCTAACATTGCCAAAAAGCCTGCAATCACCGCTTCGGGCATCGCTTCTGAAATGTCGCCTGCGAGCAAAAGAGAAAACGCGTGGCTGGCATCGTCATATGATAAATCTCTGCCCTCAACCAATTGTTGTAAAATATGCTTCATGATTTATCCCCTTTTTTATCTTATCGCTTTATTGTAGGGCAGGCGATAAACTCTCATGCACATAGCGGCACACAAGCTGGCGCACTTCTTCAATCTGATATTTATAGAAATGGTCAGCATCTTGTATCATTTGATAGTCAATCTTGATATTTTTCTGCGTGTTGAGTTTTTCTACCAATTCTGAGGTATCTTCAATCGGCACAATGCTATCTTGCGCGCCATGAATAATCTGCCCCGATTTGGGACAAGGTGCAAGGAAGTTAAAATCGTGCATATTGCAAGGTGGCGAAATCGCGATAAAGCGTTGAATTTCAGGACGGCGCATTAAAAGTTGCATGGCAATCCATGCCCCGAATGAATAGCCGCATACCCAAATCGGTTGACCGGGACTTTTGGATTGCAACCAATTCAGTGCAACCGCAGTATCTGATAATTCGCCCTCGCCATTATCAAATTCGCCTTCAGAACGCCCAACACCGCGAAAATTAAAACGCATGCAGGAAATATTCATTTTGACGAAACTATTATAAAGCGTGTAGATGAGTTTATTGCTCATTGTGCCGCCCATCAAAGGATGAGGGTGCATCAGTAAAATGGCAATATTATTGTGACTGCCGCCATAATAACGCGCTTCAATGCGCCCAGACGGTCCGCTTAATGTTATCTCAGGCATTAACTCTCTCTTTTATATTTATTTTTAGTAGCCGTGAAGCTTTTTTTGCTTATCTTACAATCATTGGCTTAAAATCATTGTTACGCGCAAAGTCAAAATAATTTGACAATAAACCACTTACTATTTCATGGTTTTTTGAAATAAGCGTAACTTTATGATATGATAGATAAACAATATAGAAGTCTCATTGCTATATCACTATAGCGTTTTTTTGTTAAAATTTCAAGAAGAATCTTTATGGTAATCGTTATTTTTTATCTGTTTTGAGTCAATTTAATGATTGCGTTTTGATGAAGCCTTTGCGATAATACACATATGACAATAGAGACTTTAAGGGGATAGATATGATTTCACAATTACGCGCTATTATTTCACGCGACCCTGCCGCCCGCAATTTTTTAGAAGTGCTGCTGCTTTACCCATCGGTGCATGTTATGTTTAGTCATAGAATCGCGCATTTTTTGTGGCGGTTACGGTTAAAAATTCTGGCACGTTTTATCTCGCAAATTGGGCGCTGGGCAACGGGGATAGAAATCCACCCTGCGGCACAGATTGGCACAGGCTTTTTTATTGACCATGGCATGGGTGTGGTGATTGGCGAGACTGCAATTATTGGTAATAATGTTACCCTATATCATGGCGTTACATTGGGGGGCGTATCGCCTTCGGTTGATGCCGATAGTCAACGCTATGTGAAGCGACACCCTACCTTATGTGATGGCGCGATTGTGGGTGCGGGCGCGCAAATTTTAGGTGCGGTAACCATTGGCGAGAATGTGAGAGTTGGCAGTGCCAGCGTTATCACCAAAGATGTGCCAGATAATTCGACAGTGGTGGGCAATCCCGGTCGTATTTTGCGTAAAAAATGCCCCAAAGAATTTACCGCCTATGGCATGCCTGCTGATTTGCCAGATGTAAATGCCCGCATGTTGCAAGAATTGCAGGCGGAAATTGATGATTTACACGCGCAAGTTAATCTGCTTAAACAAAATCAGAAGCAACATATTGCCTGAAGATTCAAAAATACCAAAAGATTCACAAACGATTGCGCGTTATTTTGATGCCAATGCCAATATGCCGCTATTGCCAGCATTGCACGCATTGGTGGTTGATTTGCTGAACAACTATGGCAATGCCAGTGCGCCTCATTATCGTGGACAACAGATTCGCGGCATGATTGAACAAGCGCGGGCAATTATCACTGCTTCTTTTGGCAATCATTATCGCTTGGTTTTTACTTCTGGCGCGACTGAAGCGAATAATTTATTTCTGTATCAAGTGCCTAATGATGCTTGTATCATCATGCCACAAACCGAACACCCATCTTTATTGCAACCTGCCATCAAGCGGCATTCAGATGCGCTGATGCTGCTGCCCGTCAATCACGATGGCACGGTTGATATGGCAGTGATGCAGGATTATTGTATGCAGGCAAAACAGCAAAATAAACCGATATTTTTAAGTGTGCAGGCGGCGCATTCCGAAACAGGTATTGTGCAGAATATCAAAGAAATTTTCACCCTTGCCAAACAATATGATGCCATCACCCATTGCGATATGGTGCAGTGTTTGGGCAAATATCAGATGCCTGTTGATTGCCATGATGTGATTGATTATATCACCATATCTGCCCATAAGATTGGTGGTTTGCAAGGCGCAGGCGCTTTAATGTATAAGGATACGCAAAAGCCAACACCGATGTTGCTAGGTGGCACCCAAGAACAGCATTTGCGCGGTGGCACTGAAAATCTTATCGCGATTGCTTGTTTTGCCGAAGCGATAAAGAGCCTGAATGATGTTGCTGATATTGATGCCATGCTGATATTAAGGCAAAGGTTAGAGCAAGGGCTCATCACCGCAGGTGCTGATATTGTCAGTTACGAAGCAAAGCGATTGCATAACACAGTCTTTGCGATTCACCCAGCTTTGCAGGCACAGCAAATTTTGATGCAGTTAGATTTGGCAGGCATTACCGCATCAAATGGCTCGGCATGTTCATCGGGTAAAGTCTCTGCCAATCAGGCATTGTTAGCGATGGGTTACGATGAAGCGCAAGCCACCCGTGCCGTGCGGTTTTCATTTGCCTATGATATGACGCATGCAGGCATTGATAAAGCGATTCAGGCATGGCAGGAATTAAGAATATGAGGGCGATTTATCTGGATTATCATGCCACCACCCCGCTTGATTCAAGGGTGCGCGATGCGATGCTCTCATGGATGGGTGATGGTAATCATAACGGCAATTTCGGCAATGCCCATGCGCGCCATCAATTCGGAGGCAATGCCGCCAATGCGGTGGAACATGCCCGCGGGCAAATCGCCGATGCTCTGAATTGTTCGCGCCATTCCTTGCTCTTCACATCAGGCGCGACTGAGGCAGCAAATATCGGCTTGCAAGGGATTATACCGCATCTGAAAAAAGCGGGCGATATTGAACGCGTCAATATCATCACATTGGCAGGCGAACATCCTGCGGTGTTAAAGACATTACAAGCAATGGAAAAAAATGGCGATTGCACGTTATTTTATGCCCCGATTGATGCTGATGGACGGGTGCAGATGGACGCGCTGAAGAGTTTATTGACGCGTGAAAAAATCCACTTGGTTGCCATCATGCACAGCCATAACGAGATTGGCGTGGTGCAAGATATTGAGGCGATTGCCACATTAGCGCATGAATATGGCGCGTTAGTATTTTCGGATATGACGCAATCATTGGGCAAGATTCCGCTTGATATGAAGGCGATGAATGTTGATATGGCGTGTTTTTCGGCGCATAAATTATATGGTCCGCAAGGGGTGGGTGCGCTTTATGCTAAGAATATGCGGTTGCTACAGCCTATCTATCATGGCGGTGGGCAAGAACGCGATTTGCGCTCTGGCACATTGCCGATATTTTTGATTGTTGGTTTTGGTGAGGCGGTAATGTTGGCGCAACAATCATTGCCAGCGGAGATGCAACACATGCAAAAATTACGTGATGACTTACTACAAGGGCTCAAAAATCTGTTTCCTGATATGCACGTCAATGGCAGTATGGCGCATCGATTGGCGGGTAATTTGCACCTTACATTTACGCAATTTAGCAATGAAAAATTGCGCGATGCCTTGCCCGAAATTCAGTTTTCGTCGGGGTCGGCATGTAGCGCAAGCGATGAGGCGAGCAGTAACATTATCAATGCACTGCATCAGGCGGCGAATATGAAAGAAGATAGCACCAAATTCGGCTATATGCGGCTTTCTATTGGGCGCATGACCAGCAAGGCGCAGATTGCTGATTGCCTTGCATTATTTGAGGAACGCCTCTTAAAATAGCAACTGAAATAGGGCTTATCATTTTATTACTTCTGTTTGCTTGAGGAGGTTAAGCATACGCTCACGAATCTTGTTGAAATCATCACGGGTATCGGCTTCGGCGCGCATGGTGAGATTGCTATTAACTTGATTGGCAAGAATGATATACCAACCTGTTTGTTGATTTACCATCAGATAATTTTCCTTTCGTATTATATCCGCTTCTGTTTTTTGTTGCAATATCTCAGTCATCGCATCAAGATAGGTGAGAGGGGTGTTTTGCACGATATTAATATGCTCAATCGGGGAAATCACCGAATAGGGCATGGTATCAATTTTGGCACTGATGGGGTTGAATTTTTCGCAAATCTCCAGCATTTTGAAGGCAGCGAAAAACACATCATCACTGCTATAAAAATGCTGGTTTTCAAAATAATAATGCCCATCCATGCTTGCGCCCAGAATATAATCACCCGATAGCATTTTTTGATGCCACAACATCTGCCCGCCATTGAAATATTCAATAATAACGCCTTGATTGCTTAAATATTTGCCGATGGTTCTCGATGCGGTAATATCAAGCAATATCTTTTTTCCTTTTACCTCCGCCCCATCAGTTATATATTCTAGCATCACGGGCAAGATGCGGTCGGGGTCAATCACGCGCCCCTTATCATCAACCATACGCAAAACCTCATGGCTGCTATCAATGCCGAAACCGATAGTGGCTTGGCGTTCAAGCACGGATTTTTTTAGCATGGCATTCAGCGTATCATCGCCAACGGGCGTGATATGATGGTGCGTGCCGTTAAGTCCGTTAAGTGCAGGAAATATTTGCGGTAACACAATATTGGCAAGCGCGCTATTGCTACACCACAAGGCAGACAAATCAGCATCAGCATCAGATTTGGTGAGTGTTAGGCTGGTTAGCAACCGTTTGCTATAGGCGATATCGGCACTGCCCGCAATATAACTGCCGCCCTCAACGCTACGCCAATTACCCGTTAAGCCGATTTTAGGAATCCGTTTCAACTCATCGGCGGCAAACACCTTGCCATTCATTTTGATACGAAAGCCGTTATGCTGGGTGTTGCCGCCGCCGCCGCCAATCATAATCACAAGCCCTGCTTGCATCTCGTCATCAAGAAACCATAGCATGGCAGGGCAAGCGAGCCCCACATTCATCACTTTTATGCCAGCGGTTACCAAGCCACGCGCCAATTCTTTTTCCAGCACTTGCGATGATGGGCGACTATCATAGCCGATAATCGCGCGAGTGGCGTTTTCGTGTTGGGCAATCGTGCCTAATATTTTGCCTAATATATAGGCATCTTCAAGACGCAATGTTTCACCAACAATGCCTCTGATATGGTCATCATGAAACAAAGATTCATGAAAGCGGTGAGACGATGCTTTGTGCATGTGCAAAAACCTTTTTAATGCCAACCCATTTTATTATAGAGTCTTATATTATAGGGTTTTGATACAAAAAGCAATGCGTGATGTTGGGGGTATTAATGACAGCGGAGGGATTATCAAGGGGGTATGCGCAAGGGAGCGGGCTAATGCCTCGCGACCGATAAAGCGCGTCTCGGGTTCCCAACCTTTTTTGCCTTGCAAAAAAGTTGGGGTCCCGTCCGCACCCCCTTGATATATAAACCGACTCCGCAAAGCCCCCCATATAATAATGCTCCCGATGAGAATAGGATTCAGCCTTACTGGCATCTCTACAATGATGGCATCGATAATGAAATAGAAACTGGCATCGAGTTCAAGTTTTAAGCAACGGACAGATAACACAAACCCATCAGTTTTCATTTTACTATTTACATAAATGCGTGTTTTATGTTATACAATGTGCTTATAGAAAAATTACAGATGATTCGCCTAGCAGTTTAGAAAATCTTACTGATGTTATAGGTGAATAATTGTTAATTAGAAATAAAAGAGGTGTTTATTATGAGTCATAGTGTTCTTGAAATTACGAATGAATTTATTAAGTTAGAAAAGCCAACTATGCGCCCCTCACAACTCAGACTACAGAAATTGTGTCATATCGCTAATGGGTGGAATTGGGCTATATTTGATGAAAGATTAATAACAGAAGATGCTGAAGCGTGGAAGAATGGTCCTGTTTTTAGAGAATTGTGGGATCATATAAGGTTTTATGGGCATAATGATAAGTCTTATCTATTAACAGAACCTAATAGCCACAAGTCATATACAGCTAATCTTAATCATAATGAGCGTGCTGTTATCGATCACGTCTGGAAACGCTATAAAAATTTATCTGAGAGAGAGTTAACGAGTATTACCCATCAATCTGGCGCAGCTTGGGAAAAAGCTTATTTTGGAAGAGGTAGAAATTCTCCTTTAAGGAGTGAAGATATTAAAGAACATTTTGTAAAACTAGCTGAAGCTGGACGAGCGCAAGCGGAACGTAATGCAAAATCCGCCTAATATAAGTGTTATTGATAATTCCCCCTCGCTGATAGATGATGGGAAAGATGTATCAAAAGAAGAAGATGTTGCTTCATATAAAGAACTTATTGAAAAACTTGGTCGCGAAAATTCTAATTTAAAAAAACTTGTTGAGGAACTTGGTAGCGAAAATTTTAATTTCGATGAAGAATTAAAACGAGAAGAGCTTTATAACTTAGAATTATATAGAAAATTACGCGAAAAATATGCGAAGTATGTTTTTCGGTTTCTTGTTTTTTATTGTATTATTGTTTTTGCGTTAATTATTTTGCATGGATTTAGTATTTGCAATTTTAAACTACACAGTAGCGTATTGGTAACAATAGCAGGTAGCACCGCGGTTTCTGCAATAGGGCTTGTTGGCATCGTTATCACAGGGTTGTTTGATAAAAAATAACCCCCGCCTACGCGGGGCATTAATATCCGCTCACAATGGCAAAGCCATTGTTTCGCTTTATGGGGACGCGACTTTGCTGACGCAAAGACCCCCAACCCCCCCGCTGTGCTTAATATTGGCATCGAGAATACCTTAACAATCCCCCAATTCTAGCGCTTGCCCCTGCGGAGGCAGGGGGATATTAACCCCAAACCCCCACAATATCGCGGGTTTTTTGCATGATGGGGGTTGAGAGTGCGCCTGCTTTTTCAGCACCTTTTGCCAAGATTTTCATTACCTCAGTCTCGTCATTGGCAAATTCATTCATTTTTTGGCTAATCGGCGCAAGATGCGCGATTAATTTATCTGCAAGGGCTGGTTTGAAATCAGAAAAATTCTTGCCCGCCCATTCATCAAGCACCGTTTGCAAAGTTTGCCCATCAAGGGCGGCATAAATCGCCAGTAAATTACGGGCTTCGGCGCGGTCTTTAAGCCCGTCTGCACTATCGGGCAAGGGCAGGGCATCAGTTTTGGCTTTCTTGATTTTTTGCGCGATGGTATCGGCATCATCTTTCAGCAAAATCCGCGTCATATCTGATGGGTCAGATTTTGACATTTTGCTATTGCCATCACGTAGTGACATCACCCGTGTGGCGATATTTTGCAAACGCGCTTCTGGTAGTGGAAAAAATTCTTGTTCGTAATCATGATTAAATTTCTGGGCAATATCACGCGCCAATTCCAGATGCTGTAATTGGTCATCGCCTACTGGCACCAAATTAGCGTGATATACCAAAATATCGGCCGCCATTAACACAGGATAAGTGTAAAGCCCAACCGACGCATTTTCCTTATGTTTGCCGGCTTTTTCCTTAAATTGCGTCATCCGATTCAGCCAGCCGATACGGGCAACGGTGGAAAAAATCCACGCAAGCTCGCTATGATGCGGATTGGCAGATTGCACAAATAACACCGATTTTTCAGCCGAAATCCCACATGCTAGCAACGCAGAAGCCATATCTAGCACATTTGCGCGTAAGGTTGCGGGGGCTTGCCATTGCGTGATGGCGTGTAAATCCACCAAGCAGTAAATCGTTTCAATGCCATCTTGTTGCATCTTCGCCCAGTTGCGAATTGCGCCTAAATAATTGCCCAAATGCACATCGCCCGTTGGCTGAATGCCCGAAAATATTCTATCCATAGTTCTTATCCTTGCCTCTGTTTAGTAACATTTTAATTTCGGTTAATGAAAAAACGCGTAACAATAAAATCATACCTATATAAGTGATTCCACCTGCTAAAATCAATGCGCTTAACCAAAAAAATCGGTATGAGAAGCCACTGGTTAATAACGCGCTTTGTGTTGGTGATAATAGCAACAATATCACAGCCATCGTAGCGCAAGCAAGCATGATTTTCGCGATGTTACGCAGCATCACGGACTGAAACAAATAGAGTCGCCTTTTGATGAGAATGACTATCATGATAATGGCTTGCCCGTTTAGCGATATTGTTGAGGCAAGTGCCGCGCCAAAAAACGAATATTTCTTAATCAGCATAATCGCCAATAAAACATTAAAAAACGCGCCGATAACGGTAATGATAAAAGGCGTGCGCGTATCGTGATGGGCAAAAAGAATGGTGGTTTGGATTTTCACCAGTGCAATCGCGGGCAGGCTTGCCGCCAATATCATCAGCACTTTTGCGCTATCGGTGGCGGCTGATGCGGTGAATGCGCCATGCCAAAATAGTGTGAGCATGATGAGTGGGGCTAATATGATAAAGGCAATCATGGCGGGCATTGTCAGCAATAAAGCGGCGGTCATGGCGTGATGCTGTGCGCTGATACGCGCTTGGGTTTCATCGTGCTGTAGCTGATGGCTAAGATAGGGCAGTAACACGGTGGTGATGGCGATAATGAATATACCGATGGGCAAATGCAACATCCGTTCGGCATAGTAAAATGTAGCAAGCGCACCTGCGCCCGTGCCGATAATCAGAATTTGATTGATGAGAAAAGTGATTTGCACACTGCTTTTGCCGAGCATAACGGGGAGCATTTTTTTGAAAAACCGCCCTAGCAATTTTAGCATCATTGGCGTAATGGCAAAGCGAGGCATCAAAGATGCGCGCATTGATTTTTTCAGGGAATTGCCGATAATAAACAGCATCTGCATCATGCCAGCGACTATCACCGCGATTGCCAGCCATACCACCTCATCTTGCGGGGCAGTGATGAGCGCATGAGTCGGGAATAAAGCAATCAACCCCATGCTGATGATAAGCGAGACACTCACAAATAACGGCAATGAGGCGGTGGCGATAAATTTTTTATGCGATTGTAACAAATTCACAAATACCGCGCATATCAGCAAAAAGAAGAAATAGCAAAATAAGATACGCGCCAATAGCACCAATAACCCGAATGAATTGCCACGTTGCTTGAAATCAGAGGCTATCAGCCCCATCAATTCGGGCATGAATATCAGGCTAGGCGTTAGTAAAATAACGCATAATATCAGCATGGCTATCAGCACAATGCCTGTAAATTGCTTCGCTTCACTTGGCTTTAAGCCAACATATATGGGGATAAAAGCCGCTTGAAATCCCTCTTCAATCAGCAAGGTGCGGAGCATAGCGGGAAAGCGATAGGCGAACAGAAACGCATCGGCGGCAACCGAATTGCCAAACAAATTCGCCATTAGAATATCCCTCACAAAGCCAGCAATGCGGCTTAAAATGGTGAGAATACTGATATTGCTGATATGTTTGAAAAATTGATATTTATGCTCCATGATGTGAATTTAACGGATAATCATCACAGACGCAAGAAGTATATGAATGGGTGTTATTAACTGCTTGCGTGATTGGACGCGCAAGATTATAGTAGGTGCTATGTTACAATCTGTTTTATTATTATGGCAAGATTTGCTTTATTATGCGCGTCGTGGCTTGTATTATCTGGTGTTTTTCCTACCCGGCTATGTGCGGTTTTATTTAGGGCAGGGCAAAGCGTTTGATGTTAAGCATGTGCCGATATGCCTGACCCATGCTGATGATAAAATCACCGATGCGTTGATGCAAGATATTTACAGTTTTCATGGCGAAGAATTTGAATGGGCTGCTGATAAAAAAGATGATTTATGGCAACCGATTGCCACCTCGCATATTTTTTCCGAAGCCATGCACCGTTTTATTTGGTTGCCACATTTGGCAGATAAAGATGATAGAACGCGCCGTAAAATGTTACAGCTTATCGGGCATTGGGCGCGGAATCATTCGCATTGGTCTCAGCCTGCATGGCGTAGCGATATTGTGGCACAACGGCTCTATCATTTGCTCAGCTTCTATCGGCAAATCACTCACAATATGAATGAACAGAGTGTTTCGCGTTTCCATACGCAACTGCATCAGCATTATCAGCATCTTAAAGCGACTGCTGACTGGGAGATGCGCGGGTCTAAAAAGCTGATAGCGCAGATTATTTTATTGATTTGTATGATTTGCAAAGAAGAAAATAACAATCTGGTGAATCGCTATTTGCGCTTGCTGGTTGATGAACTTAACCACCAGATTTTTCCAGATGGTGGACATTGCGAACGCAACCCTGAAACTCATTTTATTATTTTGCGCTGGCTATGCGTGTTATACGAGCTATTTTTACGCGACCAACGCACCATGCCCGAAGAAATATCTGCCACCATCGATAGAATGATACCCTTTTTACGAATGATGCAACGCCAAGATGGCAGGCTATTTATTTTTAATGGTGCTGCCGCCATTTCTGCCGAAGAAATTGAAGAGACACTCAAATTTGCAGTGCGGGGTAGCCGTATACCGGGCGCACTGAAATCAGCATCATATAGCGGGTTTGAGACTATCAGCAACGATTTCGTGCAGGTGATGATGGATGTCGGCGATTTTCCATGTAATGCCCATGCCCGAATGATGCATGCCCAAAGCCTTGCGATTGAAGTGATGATGGATGGGCAACCGATTATTGTGAATTGTGGCAGTCTGCATTATAATGCCGACCCTTATTGGGCATCGGCGCAACGTGGCACGATGGCGCATTCCACGATTATTTTGGATAATTACAACAGCTCATCATTGCGGCTCTATTCTGTGCGCCGTGCCAAATGCCAATCGGTGCGGAAGGAAGAGGGCGAGCATCTCTTATTACAAGCCAGACATCACGGCTATATGCGCCCATGCCGCACCATTGTTGAGCGTAGCCTGTATCTTGCCAATAAAGAAAAAAGATTGGTTGGCGAAGATACCTTGCTGGCTGATGAGGGGCATATGTTTCAGATTCGCTTTCATCTTCATGCGGCGGTGATTGTTGAATTGCAGGATGGTAAAGTCTATCTGCGGGTGGCGAATAAATTTGTCTGCCAATTTTTATATGAGGGCGCGGATTTGCGCGTGGAAGATTCTATCTACAGCCCTAATCACGATACTCTATATCATAATAAACAGCTGGTGCTTTATGGTAAAAACTATTCGCAAAACACGGTGGTGCGGTGGTCAATCAAACATATCGGCGTGCTGGAAGATGATGAGGGTGATTGAGGTGCGACGCACGCACCGCCTTTCTCTTTCGTCGTTCCGTGCCAGCTTCCTATAGTACCATCGGCAAGGCTCGACCGCCATCGGTAATAATGAAGAGCCTTGCTAACTTTCAAGTAAAGCAAGAGGGAATCCATATGGCAAACGAAGTTTGCATTCAAAAAGCCACAATCGCACCGCCCTTTTTGCCACACACCGCCGTCATTCCTGCCCTCTCCGTATCCCCTGCGAAAGCAGGGGTCTAGGGTATCACGCACGGATTGAGTAAAAAATGTGAAGTTTGTTTTTTTGCTAGCATCAAAAAAACACCCCTCATCACAGATGATGAGGGGTGAGTCGGACTGCTCTGTACAGCTGTTGAACCAAATAAGCGTTTTATCAATGCAAAAATTACGGCATCAACAAAAAAGCTACTAGAAAAACTCTAGTAGCTGGGAATTCTAAACCGCTCATAAAACAAAAAGCGGCGCGATACTTTTTGGCATCGAAACGCTTGGACATATAGCACCGCTTCCCAGCCAAAGCTGAAAAGGGTGCATCTTTTGACGCAAAATGTTGGATAAATGCGTCAATACGGCTGATGCAACCGTGTTTTATGAGAGAGGATTAGAAGCCCCACGCTCGAAAATCATTCAGGCGATGATGTGATTATATGGGGTTAGGGCTGAAAAAGCAAGCGGTTTTTTGATGGCGGAGTGCGTTGTTAGATTCGTCAGCACATAGGGCGGTGCGTTTTGCGATACATTATTATTTAAGGGGGCGCGAATTCGCTTCTCGATGGGCAAGGCAGAAGCCGCCCATCTTGCGAATGCCCCCTTAACAACCCCCGCTGTGCTTAATACTATCGGAGGAGTGTGCCTCACCCCCCCCGCTGTGCTAAATACTCGCGGTGGAGTGGGTTTCGGTTGCTCAATACAAAAATCGCGCGTACCTCGCCCCATACCCCCCCATCGCTGTATTTCAATACGCAGGAGGAGCATGTCGCTGTTACTCAACACTAGCGATGGCGCTTACCTCAATAATCTCCACAAAAATCTCAATTTCCCATAAAAACCCTTGCCTATTGCATCATTTTTAGGTAGTAATATAAAATTGGCAAGGCACGATGGCGGAGTGGTTACGCAGAGGACTGCAAATCCTTGCACGCCGGTTCGATTCCGGCTCGTGCCTCCAAATCAAAATCTCTGCAAGAAACCCGCAAAAAATCGCGCCTACTTCAGCGGATTATGCTTTGATGATTGCATTAAGTTTCGCGCCACTGTTGTTTTAACAATGGTTTTCTGCACAGGCAATCGGGCTTTAATTTCAGCAATCAATTTCTTTCTATCAAGCGGCACTAATGTGCCATTCTCAAGCTCGTAAAGCTCATCAAGCGCGCTTGCCAGATGATGGTTATGCGTTACAATCAGCGCACCACCACCGCGTTTCTTCAGCGAATTCAGCATATTATCAAACACATATTTGCTGGTGGCAGGGTCAAGATTACCCGTAGGCTCGTCGGCCAGTAAAATTTGCGGACGCGTTACAATCGCGCGCGCAATCGCCACCCTTTGTTGCTCGCCGCCTGATAATGCTGAAGGCTTGTGCGATAGTCGTTCGCCCAATAGCATTTCGGATAAAATTTCAGTTGCCCTCTCTTCGGCTGGTTTTGTCCGCACCCCGCTAATCAAGAGCGGAATGGTAACATTTTCTAACGCGGTAAATTCAGGCAATAGATGATGCTGCTGATAGACATAGCCGATATTTTGGCATCTTATTTTGGCGCGTTTTCTATCGCTTAAGCTTTGCATCTCAACCCCGCCTATCAGCACCTCGCCACTATCTGGCACATCCATTAGCCCTGCAATTTGCAACAGAGTGGTTTTGCCCGTGCCAGAGGGCGATACAATGCCCGCAATCACGCCACGTTTTAAGGCAAAATTCAAATCATTCAAAATGGTTAAACCGCCCATTTTCGCGGTAAAACGTTTGCTAACCGCATTCATTTGTAAAACAATATCGTCCATTTTTTACTCGTAACGTAGGATTTCAACAGGGTTAAGCCGTGCCGCCCGCCATGCAGGATATAACGCCGCCAAAAATGTAAAGCTTAAAGCGGTTACAATGGTGGTGAAGGTTTGATTGTAATTCAGCAATGCTGGCAATTCTTCCAAATGATAGACTTCTTGGTTGAACAAAGAGACTGAAAGGAAATTTTCTACCAACTGCCGTAAAAAATCAATATTTTTAACCACCGAGACGCCGATAATGCCACCGATGATGGTGCCAGATACTCCCATAAATGTGCCAGTAATCGCAAACACGCTTAAGATATGCCCACGCCCCGCGCCCATAGAGCGCAAAATCGCGATTGATTTTGACTTTTCTTTTACCAACATAATTTGCGCGCTGATAATGTTAAGCGCGGCAATCAAAATCACCAAAGTCAGCACGATGAAAGAGACCCGCCTCTCAACCTCAATCGCCTGATAAAGCGAGCCATTGGTTTGCAACCAATTTGCGCCATAAAGCTCTTGCGGTAATAAATCATTGATATTTTGAGTAATATCAATCGCGGTATCGGGCGTTTCAGTATGCATTTCAATCCTTGAGACTCTGGCAACTTTATTGAATAAAACCTGCGCTTGGGCTAAATCCATAAAGATAAAATTGCGGTCATATTCATACATATCAAAGGCGAACACCCCGCCCACGCGCACTTTTTCAACACGTGGCAATGTGCCAAATGCGGTGCTAATGCCAAAGGGTGAGTATACCGTTAGAATATCGCCCGGCACTAGCCCGTATAAACGCGCCATCTGTTGCCCAACCAATACCTGCTTATTCTTGAAAATTTCTGCGACATCACCATCAAACGAGGCTGCTAAAAATTCGCGTCCTGTAAAATCTTCGGCAAGAATGCCTTTCACAAAACCACCATCAGATGTATCATTGGCAGTGAATAGAATTTCGGATTGCACCACGGGCGTTATATATTTTACGCCCTCAATTTTTGCAAGCGTTTCTTTTACCTCGTTATAATCTTTGATATTTTTACCACCATAGGAATAGACGGTCAGATGCCCATTCATTCCTAAAATACGGCTATATAAATCATCACGAAAGCCATTCATCACCGATGTTACGATGATGAGCGTAGATACCCCTAGCATGATGCCCAAAAACGCCAATGTGCCAATGATAGAGATAAATCGCTCGCTCTTACGGCTAGAAAGATAGCGGCGGGCGATAAAGAATGATAAGAAAAATTGTCTCATAATGCCTGTTTTTCTTTGATGATGCGGTCAAGCACGCTGTTAATATTATCAAGCGGAATCGCTTCCACTTCGCCAGTTTTACGGTTTTTCAATTCGGCGCTGTTATTCTTCAACGCCTTTGTGCCGATAATCAGCTGATAGGGCAGACCAATCAAATCATGGTCGGCAAATTTACGCCCCACACGCTCATCACGCTCATCATACAATAATTCTACGCCCATTTCATTGCTTTTATTGAATAAATCCTCGCAAAGTGAATTAATTTTAGCCGCATCGGGGTTTTTATCATGGGCAGCAAGGTTGATGAGTGCCATATCAAAAGGCGCGATTGCTTGCGGCCATATAATACCTTTATCATCGTGAAACGCTTCCACGATTGCGCCCACCATACGCGATACCCCAATCCCGTATGAGCCCATTTTTACACTATCAGCAGTGCCATCGGGCAGGCTAATCTCGGCTTTTAGCGGCACCGAATATTTATCACCAAAATAGAAAATATGCCCTACTTCAATGCCCCGTGCTTCAATTTGCTTATCTTTCGGCACAGTATCATTAAATTTATCAGCCTCGTGCATATCTTCGGTGGCGGCGTAAAGCTTTGTCCAATCTTCAAAAATCTGTTTTTTATCATCATCGGCTTTAATATCAAGCGGGTTGTAATCTAACAAATCCTGATGGCAATAAACCGTGCTTTCACCGGTTTCAGCTAGCACGATAAATTCATGCGATTTATCACCGCCAATCGGTCCCGTTTCGGCACGCATCGGGATAGGTTTTAAGCCAAGCCGTGCGAAAGTGCGAAGATAGCTTGCGAAAATTCGGTAATAGGTTTGCTGGGCTGAAGCATCGTCTTTATCGAATGAATAAGCATCTTTCATCAAAAATTCGCGCCCCCGCATCACGCCAAAACGTGGGCGAATCTCGTCACGGAATTTCCACTGAATATGATACAGAATCAGCGGCAATTCTTTATAGCTGGTAACACTTTGCCTGAAAATATCGGTAATCACCTCTTCATTGGTGGGTCCATACAGCAAATCGCGGTCATTACGGTCTTTAATCCGCAACATTTCTTTGCCATAGCCATCATAACGCCCCGATTGTTGCCACATTTCTGCAGGCTGAATGGTTGGCATTAAAATTTCGTGAAAGCCTGCATTATCTTGCTCTTCACGCACAATTTGTTCAATTTTTTTCAGCACCTTAAAGCCCAGTGGCAACCAATGATAGATGCCCGCAACGCTTTGCCGTATCATGCCCGCCCGCAACATATATTGATGCGATATAATCGCCGCCTCAGCAGGGGTTTCTTTTAGGGTGGGTAAAAGATACTCACTCATTCTCACTGATGGTTTGTGCATTATGAACCTCATAAAAAAATAACTCTTGCTAATTTAGAGTAATTTGGCATTAATGTCATTGTTAAAATTGATTTAATAACATGAATCGGGTAAACATAACATATGACTGCAACAACAAACAAGGTGATTTTAATTGATGGGTCGGGATATATCTTCCGTGCCTATTATGGCTTGCCACCTATGCTAAGCCCTGATAATGTGCCAGTCAATGCGGTTTTTGGCTTTTTTAAGATGCTGTTAAAATTGCGCGAAGACTATAAAGATACCAATGAAAATACCAATATGATTGTGGTGTTTGATTCGGCACGTAAAACGTTTCGCAACGATATTTTCCCTGAATATAAAGCCAATCGGGGCGCACCACCCGAAGATTTAGTGCCACAATTTGATTTGGTGCGTGATGCGGTCGACGCCCTATGCCTGCCACAGATAGAGGTTGCGGGTTACGAAGCTGATGATATTATCGCAAGCCTTGCCAAAAAAGCGCGGGCTGAAAACAAGCAAGTTACCATCGTTTCATCAGATAAGGATTTGATGCAGTTGATAGGCGATGGCATTAATATGCACGACCCAATGAAAAATAAAGCATTAGGCGCGCAAGAAGTGTTCGAACGATTCGGGGTAACGCCCGATAGGGTGGTGGAAGTGCAGGCAATCGCCGGTGATTCTGTTGATAACATTCCGGGGGCTACGGGTATCGGCGTAAAAACTGCTGCTTTATTGCTGAATGAATATGGCTCGCTTGATGAATTATTACGCCGTGCTGACGAAATTAAACAGCCGAAAAGGCGCGAGAATCTCATCGCATTTCGGGAAGTTGCCGATATTAGCCTAAAGCTTGTGCGCCTATGTGATTCTGTGCCAGAGGCGGAAAATGTAACATTTGATGCCATGAAGACATTGGATAGAGAAAACGCGCATTCATTCGCAAAAAAACACGGCTTCAAAAGCCTGATGAAATTATTTGCGGGCGAGAATAGTGGCGATTCTGATGTTGCGACCACTGGGGACAACACGCAAAGCCAATCATTAGATTCGGCATTTATCACCACTATCACCAGTATCAATATTTTTCATGAAATGCTAGATAATATCGCCATGCAGGGCTATGTTGCACTTTATCCGCAAATGGCGGCTGAGAAATATGGGGCGGGGTGCATAGGGATTGGCTTTGCGCTTCATGATGAATGCGCTTATTATCTGCCATTGCATCATGTATTGCTGACTGAATCGCAAAGCTCACAAGGTGATTTACTAGTGGAGAAAAGCAAATCCACCGCTGAAACGATTCGCACAAGGCGTGAGGATATTCCCAATATAGAATCAGCACACTCATTATTGGCGAAATTACTACAAGATGATGCGGTGTTAAAAATCGGTCATGATGTTAAAAAAATCTGGCAGATTTTCAGAGAGCAAGAAATTAAAACTGCACCATGTGAAGATATACTCTTATTAAGTTTTACCCTAGATGCAGGGCGCAAAAAACACGGATTTTTGGCACTGGTAGAAGAATTTTTACCGCCAGAATTAGAGAATATTATCAGCCAATCGCACGACATATATAGCAAGCAAGATATTGCCTTATATGCCCCCAATGATGCCAAAGATACTATCGCTACCTATGCGTTTGGCGTGTTACAGCTTTATAAAATTCTATGGCAACGGTTATGCACCGAAGGCATGGTAGCGTTATATCGCACATTAGATATGGCATTATTGCCGATATTGGCAAAAATGGAATGGGATGGCATATTGCTAGACCGCCCGCATCTGCAACAATTAAGTGCTGAATTTGCGGTTAAGATTAAAGCCCTTGAAGGCAATATTCATCAGGCGGCAGGCGAGGAATTTAATATCGGCTCACCAAAGCAGTTGGGCGTTATTCTGTTTGATAAGATGGCACTGCCGTTTGGACGCAAAACCAAAACAGGGCAATATAGCACCGATAATGATTTGCTAGATAATCTGGTGCTGGAAGGGCATGGCATTGCCAGTGATATTCAGCAATGGCGGCATCTTAGCAAATTGCGCTCAACCTATAGCGAAAGCCTGCCAGTGATGCAAGATGTTGATGATAGAATCCGCACCAATTACGCGATGGCGGGGGCGCAGACGGGTAGGCTATCATCTATCGACCCGAATTTGCAGAATATCCCGATTCGTGATGATGAGGGTAAAAAAATCCGCGAGGCTTTCATTGCACCAAAGGGTAAATTATTATTGTCGCTGGATTATTCACAGATTGAATTGCGGTTGATTGCCGATATTGCACGGCTTGAAAGCCTGATTGATGCGTTCCATAAGGGCGCGGATATTCACCAATTCACGGCATCAGAAGTGTTTAATATCCCGCTTGATGAAGTTGATGCAGGGCGCAGGCGTGATGCCAAAGCGGTGAATTTCGGCATTATTTATGGCATATCAGCTTTTGGCTTGGCACGGCAATTAATGATTAGCCGAAAAAAGGCAAAGGAATATATCGATGCCTATCTTGAACGCTATCAGGGCTTAAAGAAATATATGGATGAAACCGTTGAAATCGCCGGCAAACAAGGCTATGTGCAGACATTATTCGGGCGTAAAATCCATCTGCCCCATATTAACGATAAAAACCCAATGAAGCGGCAATATGCAGGCAGACAGGCAATCAATGCGCCGATACAAGGCACGGCTGCCGATATTATCAAACAGGCAATGCTGATGGTGGATAGCGCGATTACTCACGATAAACTGCCCTGCACGTATGTTACTACAAGTGCATGATGAATTGCTGTTTGAAGTGGAAGAAAGCGCGATTGAAACGGTAACCAAAACCCTCACCAATATCATGCAACAGGTGTATCTGCCTGATGGCAACCAGTTGAAAGTGCCGTTGATTGTTGAAAGCGGTTATGGTAAAAACTGGTCAGAAGCTCATTGATATATAGCAAAGCATGAACATACTAACTCATAATTTACTGATTCAGCATTTATCAGCAGGGATACCCTTTATCATCGGCAGAGGTGCGCGTGATGCCAATATCTATGCCAACATATATGGTATGGTGATGGCGCGAAATTATCAGCCAGCCGATATAATAAAGTCAATAAAAGAGGTTTGGCAGAAAATATTTACACAATCACGCAAAAACATGGTGAGACTGATTTAGAGATATATGCTGATGATGCGCCCGTTTCTAACAATCAATTTAAAGACGAATGGCAACAATCATGGCAGATATTATTTCGCTATCTGCACCCGCTTGCTTGTGAGAATACACTGATTTTTGCTGATTGCGACTCTCTTTCCCCGCAAGCTTTATCATCACTCGCTTATTTTGATATGCTTCAATTTGATACGCCATATCAAGCGTCTCATCAGCCCTATAAAATTGCCGAAACTGAAATTCCTCTCAAACAAGGGCGCGCAACATTAATGCTGTATCAGGGTGAGGCAGGATTTCCGCCCACCGCAATGTTGGCAATCGGCGATATAACAGATGATAAGACGCCATTGTTGGTGCGGTTGCATTCCGAATGTTTTACGGGCGATGTTTTAGGCTCGCGCAAATGCGATTGCGGGCATCAGCTAGAACATGCGCTTGACCGTATTTTTGAAGCAAAGCGCGGCGTTATTTTATATCTGCCACAAGAGGGCAGGGCAATTGGTTTACCCGCAAAATTACATGCCTATCGCTTGCAAGAAAAGCAAGGGCTAGATACGATAGAGGCAAATCAGGCATTGGGGCTGGCGGTGGATAATCGCGATTTTTCTTTTGCCATTAAAATTCTACAGCATCACAATATTAATTCTCTGAAGCTTATCAGCAATAATCCCTATAAGAAAAAAATGCTAGAACAGGCGGAAATTATGGTGACCCAAATGGTTACGATGCAAGCCAATATTAATGAAGATAATCAAGCCTATCTTGAGACCAAAAAAAATAAACTGCATCATCTTATCAAATAATCATTCCCTCACGATATTATTGGCACATTGTTTGCAAATACATAAATCATCATGATAAAGGTTTTCTTTAGAAGAATGCAGATGAAAATGATTTTAGAAATTGTGCTATGTTTTGCATAAATAATGTCCGACACGCACCCATAAGCGATATTCGAGATACAGATGGCGATTGATGTCTTTTTACCAACGGTTGTAAGGCAGGCAATCACTATTGATAAGTCGGGTAGTAATGTATCAGGAACGCTTATACCACAAAAAGACCCATCTGGGGAGGAAAACCGTGGAGTGAAGGGCCAACCTTCACCCACGGAACTTTTTGTGGGACTTAGTGGGCATCAAAATGCAGGGGTGCAAGCACCAAGCGCAACCAAACCAACGCCGCCAGAATTGGCAACGCCGCCCTTTGCTGATTATCTGGCACAAGAAAAAGCGCAACAAAACAATCAAGCAGGCAATCAACAGACATATCAAGCATTATCACCCTTGACCATGCAAGAAATGCCGCCTGTGATAGCTGAATTTTTGAACGATATTGCCAAACAGCATGGCGTTGAAGCACCATCGCAACAACAGTTGCAATCGGCTTTGAGGATGACCAGCGATTACCGTCCGCCCAAACCAGTGATTATTGACACCAAGCCTGTTGTAAAAGCTGTTAATAGCCCTGATACGCCAGAAGCTGATACGTCAGAAATTGGTATAACACAAATACTTCCAGCAACGCCTATTGTTTCTCCACAATTACCGAAACAACCAGCGCCAAAACAATCAGAGGCGCAACAATCAGAGGCGCAACAATCAGAGCTTCAACAAAATGCTTCGGAAACCTCTTCAGCATATAGTACACGCTTTGATGCGTTATCTCAAGATATTCAAAAAAGCGCGCTTGATTACGGACGCATGTTAGAAGCGCTCAACCGCTATTCTGTTACGATTGAAACCCAAAATTAATATCAGGCAGAATCTTGCTGAAAATCTTAAAATCGCTTGACCTTGACGGCAATATTAGGTAATTAAATGTAGTAAGATGGTGATGCTTTTGCATCATGCAAGGTATGAAATAAATTTAAAGGATGTTACCGTGTCAAATACTGGTACCATAGCAGTTAAGCCGCCATTAATCAGGCGCAAGAAAAAGCGGTTTAGCCGTGGTTTTTATCGTGTTAAAAAACATGCAGATGCTGTGCTTGTGCTAGAAGATGGGCAGGTGTTTTATGGCAAAGGTGCAGGCTATCAGGGCATTGCGGTAGGCGAATTATGCTTCAACACATCGATGACAGGGCATCAGGAAATTTTGAGCGACCCTTCTTATGCAGGGCAGATTATCAATTTTACCACCCCACATATCGGCAATGTGGGCAGCAACCAAGCCGATATGGAAACTTTCAAGCCATTTGCTTTGGGCATGGTGGTAACCGAATTGCCAACATCGCAATCAAATTATCGCGCCGAGCTTAATTTTGATGAATGGTTAAAACAGCATCAGCTGATTGCGATTGCAGGCATAGATACCCGCGCTTTAACGCATTATATTCGCGATAAGGGCGCGCCAAAAGCCGTGCTATGCTACCAGCCAAATTCAAAATACAGCAAGGCTGAGATTGATAAATTGCGGCAAAAGGCGCGTGGTTGGCAAGGGCTTGATGGCATGGATTTAAGCAAAGATGTTACCACCGATAAACTCTATCCGTGGCAAGAGAAGCTTTATTCGCTAGATGATGCCACCCATAAACAGCAAACCGCCAATAATGTGCCGCATATTGTGGTGATTGATTATGGCGCGAAACATAATATTTTACGGCATTTAAGCAATATGAATGCAAAAGTCAGTGTGGTAGCGGCATCTTGTGCGGCGCAAGAAATTATTGAGATGAAACCCGATGGCGTGATGCTTTCTAACGGACCGGGCGACCCTGCGGCAACGGGAAATTATGCCGTGCCGATATTACAGGAATTGCTGAAATGTGAGTTTCCGATTTTTGGTATTTGTTTAGGCTATCAGATATTGGCGCTTAGTTTGGGGGCGAAAACTAAAAAAATGGCAACGGGGCATCGCGGTGCTAATCACCCCGTGAAAAATTTACAAAGCGGGGCTGTGGAAATCACCAGTCAAAATCATGGTTTTCAGGTGTTGCAAGATAGTTTGCCCGAAAATATAGAAGTAACGCATATTTCTTTATTTGATAAATCGCTTGAGGGCATTAGGCTAACAGATAAGCCAGTATTCGCTGTGCAATATCACCCAGAAGCATCGCCGGGCCCGCATGATAGCCATTATTTATTTCAACAATTTTATCAAATGGTGCAAGCCTATCGGGCAGCATCTTCGGAAGTATAATATGCAAAAATTATTACAGCAAACAAAAGAGATGACGCCTTTTCGTATCATGGCATTGCTATTAGGTGCATCACTGCCCTGTTTTTATCTTGGGCAAGCCTTAGGTATATTATGCGTATTATTGGCGTTTGCGATGATGTTACACCCCGCAATACGTGCCAAAATACCAGCAACAATCAAGGATTTATACCAAAAACCAGAAAGCAAATTTTTGGTGATAGCCGTTATTTGTTTGTTGCCTTCTGTTTTTCTATCTATTGATGTTGCACAATCGGTGCGGGTTTGGGTGTTGGCGGTGATGACCCTTTTGTTGTTTGCCTGCCTCACGGTTTTTAAACATGCTACATTAAATGATAAATTATTGGTGGTTAAAATCTTTATCATAAGCTTACTACTATGGAATAGTTTTATTGCTTATGCGTATAATTTTGAAAAAGACTGGCTGTATAACCTTTGGAGTATTCGCACCCAGTTGGGGATTGTTGAAAAGGGGCGCTGGTTTTATGTTTACTCGGTGCCAAAATTGCAACTTAATGGTAGCTTTGTGTTATTGCCATTATTGATTTATTGTGTGATGATATATTTACGGCAATTTTTTTGGCGTATCATTATGTTGCTGACGATTATTTCTTTTATTGTTTTAACCATCACGCTTAGCAATCGGGCATTGCTGGCTGGCACAATAGCAATTTTAATAGTTGCAACATTGTCTGTGTGGTTATGCCGTAAAGAAGTGATACGGATAAAAATTGTAACATCACTTTTAACCATTTTCACTTTAATTATATTTGTGTTGTTTTTCTTCGTTCCCCGCGAGCACTTACCTATTTTTTTGACATCATCATCCGAAGATGAAAGCGTTGTAGAAGCGGGAAATGAAGCTTCAAATGAGGCTGAGGATGAGGTGAAACCAAAAGAAGCGGATACGCCTTATGTGATTGGCGTGCATGAAGAAGGGGTAAGCCAACAAAGCGACCATAAGCCTCTGTTAAAGCCATTTTTACCCTATTCTGTGATGCGTGCGCCACGTCAAATCTTTATTTATGAGGGGTTTCAGCAATGGAAAAAAACGCCTATTTTTGGCATTGGGCTTAATGTAAGTGATAGGCATCAAAAGTTACAAAGTAATGTCAGCACTTATTTTATTGAGGTTGGCGTGTATAATTCTATCAGCAATGTTCATAACAGATTTGTAGAAGTGTTGCTTGAAGCGGGTATTGTTGGTTTTATTGGATTAATAGGTTTTCTTATCATATTGACCTTGCGCCATTTGCGACATTATATCACAAAATGCCATCAGCCAGCTCTATTGCTGATGCTAACCCATGCTTCTTATTGGGCAACGGGTATGTTTCAATTTTCAATATGGGAGGCATGGATATTTATAATATTCGCGACAAGCCTGATTATTATTCACGCCCTTGATTCTGAAAAACAAACAATATGATGAGACGTTTTACCATATTAATGATTGCTGTGTTCAGCATATTACCTTCCATCACTCATGCTGAACAATGGGCGTTTAAGAGAATCCCAGCGAATGATGAAACTGTTTTTTTGTATGGCTATCGCAATTCATACGGAGAGGCACGGCAATTATCATTCGAGCTTAACAATAAATTAATAGCACAAAGTGATAGTGCTTTATTGAGTGTAAAAGAGGTTAGAAAAATTTCTGATACGCAGGCACATGAAGGCTTACAGGAATTATCAGCGCAAAGCCGTGATAACATTGAGGGCGAATATAAGGCAATCTATGATGCGAATGCAAAAACAGGCTGATGCGGCCAATGAAAAGCTCTCGCCCTATTATAAAATCACGATTAACCGTTCTGGTGATACCCAGTTTGGTATCAGGCAGCTTGAAGGAAATTCTGCGGGTATTGGCTATTTTTGGCAAATCCCGCGAACAGGCGTGGGAAGCAAACCTACCATAGATATGGATGTTGTGTTAACGGCTATTGTGGCAGAAAAAAATACTGAATTTACTGACAAGCTATCACTGAATTTAATCCTAGAAAGCAATAATATCGGGCTAGAAGTGAAAGTTGCGAGCGCACTTTATAATCAGTTAGGCAATGATATTCATGCGACGGTGTGGGCAGATATAACAAAAAAATTAAAAAAACAAAGTGAGGCTGCTAAGCTTAGCCAACAATATGTGCAAGCCATGACTGATTTTTATAATAAAAGCCTGCCGTCATTAGAGCTTGCTGCTGAAATTGAACTGGCAAAATTTCAAAAAGCACATCGTGTTTTGCGTAATCAATCATTACAAGATTATTATTTATTGCTGGTAAAACACCAAAAAGATTATGTGTTACGCGTTGATTATCATGCGGTGGTGGATCACCATCGCACTGAAATGTTGCCAGTGATGCAAGGCGTGATAGCCGATGCGCCTGTGGGCAGTGATTTACGCACCCATATTGAAAACGCTCTGAATTTTGTGCAGTCTATTCCTTATGATACATTGGAAAGGCGTGATTTAAACGGGCTTTCTGGCTTTTTATTACCGCCTAGTATGATTGTTCAAAATCGTGGTGATTGCGATACAAAATCAGCCGCCTTGTTGGCAATGTTAAGCCACATCATGCCTGAATCACCCAATAGCTACCCGTTAATTATGGTGTTGATAGATGGTCATGCTTTTATTGGCGCTAATATTAAGCCTAAAGGCAGCGATATGGTTTATCAATATAAGGGCAGCAATTATGTTATGATGGAAGTTGCGGGACCAGGGTTATTTCCAGTTGGGCAGTTAGCACTGCAATCAGAACAAGCACTGAAAAATAATAGAATTATTGAAGTGATTCCAATCAAGGCAACATTGTAATGACTGATATGCCATTAAACACACCAGAAGAAGCGATTGAAGCCATCAAGCAAGGCGAGATGGTGGTGATTATAGACGATGAAAATCGCGAGAATGAAGGCGATTTGGTAATGGCGGCTGAAAAAGCCAAACCAGAAGATATCGCGCTGATGGTGCGCTATACCACTGGCATTATCTGCACACCCGTAACGGTGCAAAGGGCAAAACAATTAGAATTATTGCCGATGGTGGTGGATAATGATGCACCGCTGGCAACCGCTTTTACGGTAACGGTGGATTACAAGCAGGGCCTAACGACGGGTATTTCGGCAACCGAACGTTGCGCCACCATTCGTGCATTGGCTGATGCAAAAAGCAGTGCCAGTGATTTTGTGCGTCCGGGTCATGTGTTTCCGCTGATTGCACGGGCAGGCGGGGTGTTGATGCGCTCAGGCCATACCGAAGCGGCGGTTGATTTGGCACAATTAGCGGGCTTATCGCCTGTTGGGGTGATTGGTGAATTGGTTAATGATGATGGCACTGTGAAAAAAGGTGAGCAGATTTTTGATTTTGCGGCACAGCACAATATGAAAATAACAACCATTGAAGATTTGATTGCTTATCGGCAAGCGCGCGAAAATTTGGTTACAAGGGTGCAAACAGGCGAGGTGGATACGCTGATAGGCAAAGCAAAAACCATTATCTACCGCAGTCAATTTTCATCACATGAACATCTGGCAGTGATTTTTGGCGAGGTGAAGCAAAATATGCTGGTGCGGTTGCAACGTGCCGATATGATTAATGATATTTTCACGCAAGATAATAATATCAACCGTGTGATGCAGTTGATTGAAAAATCAGGCGGTGGCGCGATTATCTATATTCGGGATTATTTGCTAGACGATAAAGAACGCCCGAATGTTACCTATGAAGACCAAAACCCATCGCGTGATATTGGCTTGGGCGCACAGATTTTGAGGGATTTAGGGCTGCATAAGGTATCGGTGATTTCCAGCCAAACACGGCAATATATTGGGTTGCAAGGTTTTGGTATCGAGGTTGCCGAAACCGTTATTCTGTGAGTCATATGTTATGAGCCATATATGATGATGAGGCATAATATCAGAATTTTTGTGATTAACCTTGCCCGTGCCGATGCAAGAAAAAAGGCGATGCAAAATCAGTTGAACGGCATTGATGCTGAATTTTTTACCGCCAGCGATGGTAAAAATCTTAATGCAGAAGAACATAAACTCTATCAAAAACTGATAAAAATGCCTAATAATGCAACGCGCTATCATCATCAACAACAAAAGATGGCATTGCTTTATCCGCCATTATTTGATGGCGAAATTGGTTGTTATCTTAGCCATTATCGCTTGTTACAGCATATTGTGACGCAAAAAATCGCATATGCGGTTATTTTAGAAGATGACCTCATCATGCAAGATGATTGGTATCATGTCGCCAATATGCTTACCAATAGCTACCATACTTGGGATGCAATGCGGTTATGTGGCTTGCGGAAGCGCAAATTTGATAGGCTAGAAATGCTCGCCCCCGATGCTGATTATTGTTTGGCAAAATTACATAACACCGCTTGTGGCGCACAAGCCTATATGGTAACGCATCAGGGGGCAAAGAAATTACTGAATTTGCTTCGCTTTATGGTATTGCCAGTTGATATTGCTTTAGATGGTTATTGGCAAGAAGATATTGCATTTTATGCGGTGCAACCCTATGTGATTGCGCCCAACGCAGAAGTGGCAAGCACAATAGATGATGTGCCACAAGCGCGAGTATCAGGTAAAAAATATCAAAATATAAAACAGAGATGGCAGAAATTTTGGCTGAAACATCAAAAATCATATCTTAAAAAACGGAGCATTATGCTTCACCGCCCACAAATAAAAGTAGCTAAAAACCGAAATAAAAAAGCCCGCCTAACAATTAAGTAAGGCGGGCTTTGATAATTTATGAAGCAAACCTATTCAGCAGGATAACTGCCTTTTACTTCTGCTTGTAATTCTTCAAAAGATTTATCTGCTTGTAGTCTTTGCCAATCAGCTTGGGCATCACCCTCTGATGTGAAAGAACGGTTCAAAATATCATTCAGTGCCGCATCTAACTCAGCATCACCCATGCCAACCAACACGAACAATGTGCCAGTTTCAGGGTTTTTTGCTTGCCGATATAAAGTCGACCCTTGCAATGTTTGGCTGGTGATTTGCTTGGTGGTATTAGAAGCCACACGGTCAACAGTTTCGGTATCACCAAAGCCAGTGGTTTCAGCAAAGCTTTTCACCATATTGGTAACATTCACTTCCATCACTTGCGCGATTTGCACCCGTGCCGCTGCCATTGCCTGTTGCTTTTGGAAAGTGAGACCCGCATTGGTTGATTCATAATTGCCAACTGCTGATAATTTCAGATTATCAAGCCGTTCCGAACATACCCAAATAGGGGCTTCGGTTCTGCCATCGTCAGGGAAAGTGCAGTCTTTGATATTTTCTTGCGCCACATTAGCACTGCCACCACCGCAGGCGACAACAAATAGCATTGCGCCAAATATTGTGCCCAATTTTGTACCATTGGTAAGTAAAAATCTATTTTTCATTTTTGGAACTCCTAAAATATAATAATCCACTTTGGATTATAGCAATGATTTTATATTTTGCAATATAATTTTACAATAATTTTGCAAAATATTGCTTGCAATTTTTTTCACCATCATGCAGAATTAATTATTGCTAAATATATTTTTTAAGGGGGCATTATGCAATTAGATTTGAGTAAAAATTTGAAAGAAAATCTTGCCAATGTTTTGAAACCCATTCATCAGGCACGTGGCTTGCCGAATGAATGTTATACCAGCGAAGATTATTACAAGATTGAGATGGAACGGATTTTCCATCATGGTTGGTTTGCTATCGGTTTCACCAGTGATGTTAAGAAAAAGGGCGATGTTCACCCCGTGAATGTGGCGGGGCATTCATTCATCATCACCCGTAATGGCAAAGATGAATTGCGCGTGTTCCATAATGTGTGTCGCCATCGCGGGCATATTTTGGTGCAGAAGCCTGCCAATATGCCGCTTATCCGTTGCCCCTATCATTCATGGTGCTACAACCATGATGGCGCGTTGAAAAAAGCACCACATGTGGGTGGGGTAGGGCATAATGACCATCCCGATTTCAAGCCTGAAAACGCAGGGCTGTTGCCCGTGCGCTTTGCCGAATGGCTGGGTGTCGTGTTTGTGAATCCAAGCAATAAAGCGCAAGAATTTTCCGATTATATCGCCTCGCCTGCAAAAATGTGGCATGAATATAAAGATGTGCCATTATATGCCAATGATGATAGCCGTTTTGGCTTTGATTTGGCTTGCAACTGGAAATTCGCGATTGAGAATTATTGCGAATCTTACCATCTGCCATGGGTGCATCCCGATTTGAATAGCTATTCTAAATTGGAAGACCATTATAATATCGAGGGCGAGGGTTGTTCGGGGCAAGGCACAGTGGTGTATCAGCCAATGCTTGATGAAAGTGGCAGAAGGCTGACGGAGTTAGACCATTTAAGCGAAAAATGGCGCACAGGTGGTGAATATCTCTCGGTATTTCCTAATTTGATGACGGGCGTGCATAAAGACCATGTGGTCTTGGTGATTGTGATGCCCAATGGTGCAGGGCGCACCACAGAACGCGGGCTTCTTTACTATTTTAGCGAGGAAGCGACAGGCGATAAATATCAGATATTGCGGCGGCGCACCAATGAAAACTGGTATCAGATATTTAAGGAAGATGTGAGAGTGGTAGAGGGAATGCAATTAGGGCGTAGCACCGCCTATGATGGTGGCGTGTTCTCACCCGCAATGGACGGTCCTAACCATTGTTTTCATAAATGGGTGGCAAATAAGCTACAATCAGTGGCATCAACATAATGGGTAAAATATACGAATTTAACGGCATCAAACCCGTTATTTCCGCAAAAGCATGGCTGCATGATAGCGTGGTGGTGATAGGCGATGTGGTGATTGAAGATGATTGCTATATTGGGGCTTATGCGGTGCTACGTGGCGATTACACAAGGCTAACAATAGGCAAGGGCAGCAATGTGCAAGACCATTGCATGTTGCACTCATACCCGAATTATCCCGTTATATTAGAACCCGATTGCCATATTGGGCATGGCGTGATTTTGCATGGCTGTAGTTTACGCGAAAACTGCATGGTTGGCATGAATGCGGTGGTAATGGATGGCGCGGTTGTTGGCAAAAATTCGATGGTTGGCGCGATGGCGTTTGTGAAATCTGGTATGCAAATCCCCGATAATATGATGGTGTTTGGTAGCCCTGCGCGCATTATCCGCGAATTGACTGCTGACGAGCGCACCGATAAAATCTTCGGCACAAATTGCTATAAAATGTTGGCGCAAGAAGGCTTGAATGGCGCGATGAAACCATGCGAACCCTTGCGCGAATTAGATGCAAATCGCCCGTCATTAGACTGGCTGAAGCGGGTGAAAAAATCATGAGTGCGATATTGGAACTGGCGCAAGGTAAATCGCCTTTTGCGCTATTTGATGAGTGGTTAGCCGAAGCAACCGCACAAGAAGTGAACGACCCAAACGCGATGGCATTGGCAACTGTTGGCAGCGATGGCAGGCTTAGTCAGCGCATGGTGTTGCTAAAAGGGCGCGATGCTTATGGTTTTGATGGGGGCTTTTATTTCTACACCAATTTCAATTCACGCAAAGCACAAGCATTGCTAGAAAATCCGCAGGCTTCGCTATTGTTTCACTGGAAAAGTTTGCGCCGTCAGGTGCGGATTGAGGGCAAGGTCAGTAAGGTGAGCGAGGCACAGGCGGATGACTATTTCAAAAGCCGTCCGCGTGGCAGGCAGTTAGGCGCGTGGGCAAGTCAGCAATCGGAGGTGCTGGCTAGCCGTGAGGTGCTAGAACAAGGCGTGCAAGATATTACCGCGCAATATAGTGGTGATGGTGGAGGCGAATTGCCCGTGCCGCGTCCGCCACATTGGTCAGGGTTTTGCTTGCGCCCCGATTATATGGAATTTTGGCATGATGGCGATAACCGCTTGCATGATAGATTTGCGTTTCAGTTGCAGGCTGATGGGGTGGTTAACCCCGCCAATGCCGATGCGTGGCAAGTGCGACGACTTTATCCGTAATTTTTACGTAAAAGAGTGGCATTTTGGTATTGCTTTTATATACTCACTATGCTATATAACGGCACAGCACTTGATAAACAACGCTTGCGCTTGTATAAAGCAATGTTCGGATTTGAAGTGCCGATGTGATTAACACATCACCCCTTATGATGAGGGCCCGTAGCTCAGCTGGTAGAGCACTTGACTTTTAATCAGGTTGTCACAGGTTCGAACCCTGTCGGGCTCGCCATTAATATCCGCTCACAATGGCAAAGCCATTGTTTCGCTAGAAAGGGCTTTGCGACCTTGCTGACGCAAGGAACGCCCTTTTAACCCAACGCATTCCAAGCCAATCTTAGCCTCTCTTACTTATCAGCATTATAGCAAAAAACAAATCAGTAAGCAAATAGTAAGCAGGAATGAATTTTTTTAAGGTTTATTGGTGTTGGGTAAAGAGTTGATTGTTATTGCGTCAAAAAATGATGAGCTTAAAGAAAAGTTGGGGATATTATAAAATCCGCACAGCCATTTTTGCATTGGCTTGTTAAATCAGCCTGCAAAATGGCTGTGCTTTGATTGTATGGGTTGAGTGGGCATGTGCAGAAAAAAGAGCATAAAAATATTTTTTATGCAACCCTTGAAATAATAAAATAACTACCTATATTAAGAATAGTTGTTACTAGAGGAAAGGTTGTTGCAATGGGAAAAGAGCATGTTGGTCATAATGAAATTAAAAGATTTGCAGAAGATAAAGTAAATTTATCACAGGAAAAAGCTAGTAAATATAGGCAACAGGCGACAAGGTTGCGAGAGGAATTAGCACAATATTTAAAAGAACATCCTAATTTCTCATTAAAGAAAATGTTGCTTTCTGGTAGTTTGGCAAAAGGAACTGCTTTAAAATCTTTAAATGATATTGATGTTGCTTGTTATATAGGTGGTGTGAATCAATCGATTGATATTGATAATTTATTAAATTATCTTATAAAAAATTTACAAAATGCTTTTCCAAATTTTTCTGATGACCAAGTTACAAAAAACACGCATTCTATAACAGTTTCTTTCAGAGGAACGGGGCTTGATGTTGATGTCGTACCTATTATTTATGATGGCGACCCCGATTGGTATGGTGATTTATTTAATCAAGATAATGGTAGTTTTTTAACAACAAATATTCCTAGACATTTAGAATTTATAAGAAAACGAAAACAACGAAATAAAGATTTTTCTCAAATTATAAGGCTTATAAAATTTTGGATAAAATTAAAAAAACAAGAAAATAGTGATTTTCGCTTTAAGTCATTCATGGCTGAAATGATACTTGCAAAATTATGTGATGATGGCGTTGATTTTAGTGATTATTTAGAAGCAATGCAAAGCTTTTTTACCTATATTATTAAAAGTAATTTAGAAGAGCAAATAGCATTCTCTGATTATCAATTAGCAACATCAATTCCTAATATGAGTGATAGAGTGCAAATTATAGACCCAGTAAATAATGAAAACAATGTTGCCAACTTATATACTGATGACAATGTTCAATTGATTGTTGAAGCTGCGGAACAGGCAGGTGATGCAATAGACACCGCATTATGCGCCACTACAAAAGCATTAACAATGCAACATTGGCGTGAAGTGTTTGGTTCATCTTTTAGTGTATAGGAGGTTAAAATGACTTATAGTGATACTTTTGTTGATACAGAAACTGATACAATAACTATAACACAGGCTAAACATGTGGCGGCTAAAATTTTCACCGATTTAATGCGCATGTCAAGATATTATGGTTCGCCATCAAGTGACAAAATTGAGGACTACTATATTGAAACATATTTATTAGTACAAGCGGGTTATTTAGCAGAAGTAAAATATGGTTTCAAGAAGAGCAATCGTTGGATAGAACCAACAGCATGTTATCGGGCAAGAGAGGTTAGGGATATGACAACAGATGATAATCCCGGAAATATTCCTGCACGTGCTGATATTGAGGGAGCGTCTTTTTACAGTTTATTAAGTTATACCAGTAAATGGTATAACTTATCAAATGAGGAAAAAGAAAATTTTAACAAACATTTACCGTTTCAACGTGGCACTGCAAAAGAATTGCCACAGAATGATGGTCGTTTTGTAAAAGATAAAAATTATACATCTGGTAATGCGGGTGTAGAACGTAGCATGCTAAGGAGTGATTAAATGCAAAAAAAACCTGATATTGATGAACTGTTTGAAAATAGAATAGCTTATCCCGATGCTGATATTCAAGAGCGTTTAGAGCGTCTCGTTGGTATTGATGCTTATAAAAAAAGGCTTGTGAAGATATTAGGGTTGCTGATAAATCCATCAAGTTTGGAAGGGTGGGCAAAAAAATATCATTCTTCTGATGCGGTTAATGTAGCAAAGAAAATTATTTTGAACAAACCGCCGCTTATTATTTTTGAGGGTGATGTAGGTTCAGGAAAGACAGAGCTGGCAGAAACAATCGGTGATGCAGTTGCGCGGTTAAATAAGATAGACATAATGCTTTTTCCGCTGAGTCTTGCAACAAGAGGGCAAGGGCGCGTTGGGGAAATGACGCAATTAATATCAACAGCATTTGACTATACTCTTGAAGAGGCAAAAAAAAACAACTCAAACGGGCAGGTGCGACAGGGCGTTATTCTTGTAATAGATGAGGCTGATGCAATTGCACAATCTAGAGAATTGACGCAAATGCATCATGAAGATAGGGCTGGCGTTAATGCTCTTATTAGAGGCATTGATGCTATTACTCATGCTCATTTGCCTATCGCAATTATTATGTGTACCAATCGGCTAAATGCACTTGATCCTGCTATTAAAAGAAGAGCAACTGATATATTAACATTCAGCAGACCTAATGAAGAACAGGGGGCTGCAATGCTTTTTCATTATCTTAAAGATTTTGGCTTTACACAAGATAACGCAAGAAGTATTTCAAAAGAAATGGGCACAGCATCTAATAAAGGCTATGGTTTCACTTATTCGGATATTGTGCAAAGATTGTTGCCTGCAATTATTATAGATGCTTATCCGCAATCAAAAATAGAGATAGGAAAAGCTATAGATATTGCTAAAAATATAGAGCCAACCCCACCTTTTAAAGATAAAACATGACCAAAGCAGTCATAGCACCTCAAGATGGTTTTTTATTTCAGGCGGGTATTTTTTGGAAATATGCCGCTTGCTTACTTGAGGATGATAGTTCTATCGAGAAAGTGTCTTTTGAAGAAAATGAATATAAAAGCTTTGATGATGTCGTAATTAAATATAATCCAAGAAACGCACCAAGAGACCAAAAAGGTAATCCCTATTATGTAGAATGCATACAATGTAAGTGGCATACAAAGATGGGTTATTTTTCATCTCAAGATATGATAGACCCTAAATTTATTAACGCGACCAGTAAATCGTTTTTAGAAAAATTAAAAGATGCTTATGATAAAAGTAAAGTTGAAAACATTCGCTTTCAACTTATATCACCATATCAACCTGATAATATTTTATGCGAATATATTAATACTGATACACACACGGTAAGCATAGATAAATTATTTTCAGGTTCAACGGATAGAAGTGAGGCAGGAAAAATTAGAAAAGCTTGGCGAGAAAAACTTGGCGTTGATGATAATGAATTAAAAAATATTATAGAAAAACTTGCTTTAAAAACAGTTGTTGCTTCATTGCAGGATTTCTTAACAGATTTACATATGCGTTTTGAAATAGTAGGATTAAAACCTATTACTGTTGATATAGTTTACGAATGGATGCGTCAGGGTTATCAAGAATTTGATAAAGAAACACTTTATGAACTATGCAAAAGAGATAATTTATTGCTTGAAGAGAAACTCTCGTATCCTAAAAGAATACCAACATATGGAATTCGCTCATTTGAACATAGGTTTCTTTCATTAGATGTCAGTTGCGATGATGTGTTAGATTTTGTTCCCTCATTTTGTGGTCGTTATATCAATAATAGGGATGATTGGAATAACAAATTGATGCCACAGATAAAAAATCACCTTGTTAATATTGGGCGAAGAAGCAATCAATTTAAGCTTGTTTTAGATACTCATACCACAATAGCATTTATGGCAGGCTCTATTATAAATTTAAAGTCAGGTTTGAGTGTTTCAATAGAACAAAGGACGCCGAATGGCACTGAAATATGGAAAGCAGGCGATAAAAAGATAGATAACAATTGTTCTAAACTTGAATTTAAGACCAGTCAAGTAGATAAGCTTCAATCTGATATTGCAATTGCAATTGGTATTACGCATGATATTCAAGGTAATGTTGAAAGTCATATTAAACAATTTGTTCCAACAGTGCAGTGTGTTTTACATGCTTCTTTAGAGAGTGGTGCCAGTAATAAAGGTGTTGATTGTGGTGCACATGCTTTCGCATTGGTAGAACAGTTGATACGACATGTGAACACACTTAATTTGGCTGAAAAGAAAATACATCTTTTTATTTCTGCCCCTAATGCTTTTTCTTTTTTTCTTGGTCAAAGAAGCAATATTCTAGGTAATATCCAGTTGTATGAATATGATTTTGAGAAAAAAAGAGATGGTTCTTATACGCCATCGGCTAACCTAAATTAAGAAATAGTCATGCAGAAAGATTGAAAATGTATTTCAATTAAACCAAACCACCTTACCTAAGGTTATCCCATTTTTTAATTGGCTTGTTAAATCACCCCACAAAACAACCCCCCTTAAACCTGCATTGTTGCATGAACGATAAAAGCAGAGACGCAAGGAATATCATTTATAAAAAATCGGTTGTGTACCAGTTTGCACTATCTCTATTATTCTATTTACTTATTCTCATCAATAACTTATTATCAAATTGCTTATCATACTTGGGGTATACCCCTTTATTTATATTATTTCAGAAAATCCGTTTTGTCGGGTTGTCTGCGTTATATAATACCTTTTATTAGGGAAACCGCAGACATATCTGAAATAATATTCCAGTATGATAAGCAACAGCCCGACATCTGTCGGATTTTTGTTAATTCCTAAATAAAGGAGAAAGTCATGAAATTATTGCATATTTTCATTTTTATATCATTGCTGTTAAGCGGTTGTAGCGTTTATGACGTGGCGATTGACCCCGCGATAGCAACTGAAAAAGCTGGTGAGAAGCCAGATAACGAACAAGCGATTAAGTTGGTTAAGCGTTATATCAAAAATTATTCCACAACAGTTTCGTCTGTGAAAGGGCTAATGATTTACGAACCCGTCCCTGGTAAAGTGCAACGTAATGTAACCTATCCTGTGGCGTGGGTTATTTGTTACGAAGCAAATTACTTTGATGTCTATCAATATACGGGTATGGTGCTAAAGGCGATTGGCGTGATTAACGGCAGAATAGCGGAAGATGACAGCGCAAAAAGTTACAGCTTAGCTGATAATTTTTGCAAATATACTGATAATATCATTTACGAAGAAGAATAATTTATCGCTAAAGTTGAATATTTTAAGGGCTGGGTTGTTGAAATCTAGCCTTATTTTTTATAAAAATATTGCTTATTCCACCTATAAGCCATATTCATATTTTAAGCCCTGTGAGTAAGACTTTGGCATAATTCGCATATCATTACTTCAAACCACTTAAACGCTTCTAATGCTATCAAAAACGCTTCGTGCGTGGTTGCTAACAGCTTTCAAAACGCGGTTACTTTGCTTTCCACCCATTCATTCAGGTCAGAATATCGATAACGGATTGAACGCCCTGAAATTCGCACGAATTTTGGTCCGATGCCTTTACACCGCCAACTTTGCAATGTTTTGACCGAATGCGCGATATAACGTGCGGCATCATGTTCGTTAATCAGCTGGTTTCTTGATATTTCTTGCATTTGCTTATTCCAATTTTTCTCTTCATTACCGTTTATTTTGCTAATGGTTTCACAATAAAGCATTGCTGTAAAGATTTTTTTATTTTAGGCATTTTTGGCAAAATGTCTCTTTTTTGGCGTTTTTGATAAAATTTATCGATTTTTTGCAAAAAAGCCATCGATTTTCATATAAAACCATCGATTTTTTGATGGTTTTCGCCCGATTTTTGGAAATTTATTTTTTACGTTTTTTTATGATTTAAATAATTATTATGAATCAAAGTGTTATTTTAACACTTTATAGGCAGGATACGCGTTTTGTATATACAAAAACAAAAAACGCTGTACTCTACGAGGTATATGGGAGGTGTTAAGAGAGAATTTTTAGAAATATTTATCGAATCAAAAGCACTTGCAAAATCTAATCATGTAGATAAATGGCAATCGCGCAGGAAATCCCCCGATTGTTGTAAAAATCGGAATCTATCGTAACTTATTGAATTTTAAGCGACAGAAGAAGCAATCGCTGTGTAAAGTTTACGCAATCATCATTTATCTTGCATAAACATATTTGCGGCTTCGCGTAATGGTTTATCAGCAAGGTGAGCATAGCGCATGGTGGTTTGCATTTGCGTATGCCCTAACAACCGCCCTATAATCGGCAGGCTTACCCCGCTCTGCACAAGGTGAGAAGCAAAACTATGCCGTAAATCGTGAATCCTTACATTTTCAATTTGCGCTTCCTTAATAATCGCCCGCCAAAAATTCGTGATATGGCTAACCGCTTGCGTTGGCTTGTTAGGCGATGGAAACACAAACGGATTGTTAGGGTCAGCAGTGCGGTAAATATCTATCAGCAAGGCAAGCGCGTGTTCTGAAAGCGGTGTATGTTGCTCACGCTTTTGTTTGGTGTTATGCGATGGCTTAATCCATACGCCCCCATGTGAATTAGAATTGCCGAAATCAAACTGCCTTCGGCTTTTAACACGTCACTTTTACGCGCACCCGTATAAATCAGCAGACGCACAATATTTGCGCTAAACTGATATGGCGCGTTATCAAGAGCATTCATTAAACGTTTCATTTCATCTTCACTTAGCCAACGCATCCGTTTATGTTCTTGAAATTTTGGAATATGAAGCGCGGGGTTTTTATCTGCCCATTCCCATTCAATCGCTAGCGAAAACATTTTTGATAGCAACGCCCGCACCCGATTTGCAGTATAAGGAGTTGCTTTTAAACCGATAATAATCGGTTCAATATCACGGCGGGTTATATCAGCAACATGTTTTTGCGAAAGCTTTGGTAATAAAATGCGGTTCAAAATATCCCTATCCATTTCGATAGATTTCGGGCGTTTATGCGGTATTGCGTGGCGTTCTATATAATCATCGGCAAGGTTGCTAAAAGAGGGCGCTTGCCGTTTGATTTGACGTTCCGCCATCGGGTCAACGCCCATCACAACTTGCGCTAATATGTTACGTGCAATCAGGCGGGCATTATCAGGCATAATCTGCCCATAGCGACCAATATTCATGCGCCGTGATTTGCCCTGATGCCGATATTGCACGATAAAGGTTTTCGTGCCTGCACAGGTAACTTTTAAACCAAGCCCTTTGCAATTATCATCCCAATAAATTGTATCACGATTTAACCGTTCAGGAATCTTATTGATAAGATTTTTACTTAAATTTGGCATTGCTTTTTCTCCTAAAATTGCCTTAAAGCTGACCTAGAAATTGGTAAGCATATAGTAAGCAATCGAGACCAAAATATAGCAAAACTGCACAAAACTTACAAGCTAAAAATAAAAAAATATCATTTATTATCAATAACTTATAGTAATATAGCAAAATATAGTAAACCTATTTTTTTAAACTTTTAATCAGGTTGTCACAGGCTCCCCTTGATAAAAAATACAAAATCTGGGGTCTTTGCAAGCATGGATTCCCGCCAAGATAATTTATTAATGGACGGGAATGACGGCGGTGGGGGGCGAGGTATCCTCTATGCTAGTATTGAGCAACAGCGGTGGGGTTGTTAAGGGATAAGGTTTTAGTGTTAGGTATAGCGGTGGGGGGTATGGGTGAGGTTTGACCGCCATTGGTTCAAGGGAAAACCGAACATCGCGTGGCAAGTGGCTTTTGCCAGACTTGCCAAAGCGTATGTCGCAAAGCCCCCCATATATAATGTATCGCACCCCCCTTGATACTATAACGCGAAGCAACACGCACCGCCCTTTGTGCCTTGCGACTCTCGCATGATACTCTGATACTTGTGTTTTGTCGCTCGCAGTGCTTTGCACTCTGGATTCCGACTTTCGTCGGAATGACGGAGGAGAGGGCTTATGGTTGCTTCGCCCCGAAATAGCCTACATATCCCGCTTCGTTGTTGCTTAGGCTGAATGTGCCACCAAATTCGGTAGCGGCATCAGTGCCTGTGCCGTAAAAGCGGGCATTGGCTGTGCCGTACAGTTCACTGCCGTCATCATTAGCGAAATCCTTATTATCGCCTGCGGTGGCGATTGTGCCACTCACTTCGTTGATGGGGTTATTACTGGCATCAAGCCCATATTTTAATGTGCCAGTGAAATTAAGTTCAGCATGTTGCGTGCTTGCTTGCGTGCAATCTTCATAAATGAAGCCAGCGCAGGTGTCTGTGCTTGCCAGTTCCACTGTGCGCGTTTCAAAATTAACATTGGCAGTAACATCAAAGCTAGTGATAATATTGCCAGTGCTATCACTATATAGCCCCTTTCCTTTACCAGTAGAAAATGCAACAGAAGTGCCAGTTTTAGGAATATTACTGCCTGCCGTTTCAAAGCCTGTTATGCCATAGCCGTAGCTATCATAACCTGCTTCACCCATGCCTGATTGTTTTACTCCCCAATAAATGCGATACATATAACTAGCATTAAAGCCAAAAGCAAGTTCGCCTCTGTTGAAATTAATATGATTAGGATTAGGATGCGGGCTATTACTAGAAGTCCCTGCACTACTAACGTTCTCAAGATGATAAGGATTACTGTAAAAGCCACTTGTTATTATATATTTTTTATCTGCAAAATAGAGTTCAAAACCATCATCATCAACAGGATAACCATCAGTTCTATAATCAATCACAACCACGCCACCGCTGATTCTTTCATTGGTGATGGTTTCATTATTAATGTTTCTGGTGATTTGCACCATCGATTGAATGTTCAGGGAATTATCTAATTGATTGTCAGTTTTACGCGTCTCATCATTAAAGCTTGTTAATGGGGTAGATGGCGTTGGCACAGCATTACCGTCAATCATGGCATCAGTGGTTGTCAATTTAACGGGTTTGATGATAAAACCGAGTTCACCCCCAAAAAAGCCGACATAGCCTGCTGTTGCGTTTGTTAGGTTGAATGTGCCACCAAATTCTTCAGAATTTGGTCCGTAAAATTTGGCAGTAGCTGTGCCTGATAATTCTGTGCCATCAGTTTCATCATACGTCAAATCATCGCCTTTTGTGGTAACATCAGTAAAAACCACCTGATTTTTATATGCGCTGTAATTTGCGCTAGCAGTGAAATCAAGATGCGGTCGCTCAAGACCAGATTCCGCAAGGGGTTAGAAGGTACAAAAAAACAGATGTTACTGCTTGTGAGCTTTCACATTTCTACTGTTAAAATCAACAGTAACATTCACATCAAAATAATAATTTCCAACATTTACTACTGCTGACGCTATCATTATAATAGCCTGACTGCCTCTGCCAGTAAAAGTGGCATTGCCTGATGTGATAATATCAGAACTATTGCTTTCCCAACCTGTGATGCCATAGCTAGCAAAGTCATCAGCTAGATGCCAGTGAATTCCTGCCATATAATTTGCAGTAAAACCTAACCTTTGACTGCTTCGGTTAAAATTTAAAGAAATATTTTTAGGGTTATCACCTGCAATCTGACTGACATCATGATGGGCAACAACTTCAGCAGTGCTATTAGTTGAATTCGCGCTTGTGATGACATATGTTTTATCGGTAAGGAATAGCTTAAAGCCTGTATCAGCATTATTACCAACAAAATCACCCATAGCATCATAAGAAAATTCAACCACAGCACCAGTGATGTTTTTAGTGTTACGGTTAGTAGTGTCTATATACACTGCATTATCAACATTAAGGGTGATATTATCTGTGTCTGTGCGGTTGCTATCCGCAAAACTTATCAAGCCTTTAACATCTTCCACTGGCAGTAAATTACTGCGTTCCGCGCCAAACGCACCATGATAGCTACTATCGGCATTATTTAGCGCGAATGTGCCGCCAAATTCCTGCGCCGCATTGCCATAAATCCGCGCATCTAGCGTGCCATACAGACTGCCCGCGATAATATCCGTGCTGATATGATTATCATCAGCGGTGAAGCCAATATTCAATGCCTTAAAATCAAGATGGGAGCGGTCAGTCTCACCCGTGCTTTTGGTGCCAGTCGCGCTAATATCAAGTGTGCGCTCGGCAAAATTAACATCGGCAGTGGCAGTAAAACTGGTTTCATAATCGGTGAGCGCACTGGCTTCATCAAACCCACGATACATGCCCTTGCCCTTGCCTGTGAATGTAGTTTGTTGTGTGGTAGGGAAATCCGCGCTTGCGGTGGCAAAACCCGCAAGCATCATGCCGTTGATAGTGGTTTCGATAGGGGTGGCTTTTGAGTCATTTTGGGTGAAGATAGCATCGGTTTTTTTATTCCATGTAACCACCGCCATATAATCAGCAGTGAAGCCGAAAATTTTGGTATTATCCACAGAAATTGTGGCATCACTCGCCATATATTCCTTATCAGCATAGGCAGTGATGGCAGACATTGTGCCATCATCAGCGAATCGTAACGTTACCGCAGGCATGTAGCTTTGATTAAATGTAGGCGATAATATCCGCGATAATTGCGTATCATGATAGATTTTCAAACCTTTGGGGTTCGTGCCATTCTCCCAAAGAATGCTATCCGCCACGCTGTTATTGGTGCGTTTGTAAATGATGGTATCGGTGCGTGAGACCGCAAAGCCTTGCAGAGTAACAGCAAGGGCGGTGTTGGTGGTATCAGCTTGCGTGGCAAGGGCGGTGATTGAGCTATAATCCGCATCAATGTTCGCATATTCAGGCGTTGTGCTACCTGTTGCGGTGATGCCAAGCGGATTGACTGTGTGAGTGGTTTCGGTATCAGGAGAAAAATACTCAACGACGGTGCTGGTAACGCCATTCCTGCCATCAGAACCAGTAGCGCCACCAGAACAAGCGGTTAATGTGAGGGATAATAAGAGTGATAAAATCAGGTTTTTCATTGTTTTTCTCCTTAAGATGCGTATTTGGGGTAAGTATAGGGTTTTTGGTTAATTTCGTCAATACGAGCATCTAGCGTATCTCATCACATTATAATATGGGGGGGCTTTGCGACATACGCTTTGCTGATTCTGGCGGTGCGCCAATCAGCTCGCGATGTTCGGTTTGCCCTTGTTACCAATGGCGGGCAACCCTCACCCATACCCCCACCGCTGTACCACATACTAGCGGTGGAGCAAGCCTCGCCCCCATAAATTAATGTGTTCGCACCTTTTTATATCAACATTATTCTGTCAAGTGGGTTTGATTTTCACGCGGTTTTATTACTTCAGTTTCTGATAGTTTCTAATGTAATATTGCGTTAATCTTGGCAGGGCATGTTTGGCATCATGCTGTTGTAATTCTTGATATAATACGGTTAATTTTGCCAGTTCTTCATCGCTGGGTTTTTGTTCGTGAATGGTTATTTTGATGATGATGTTTTCAATATCAGTTAATTGCGCGCTCACCGATGGCGAGAATTCAATATCATTGATGGCGGAGAAATAACGTTGCATATTTTTATGTCTGTTTCTTGTTTGGGCATCATTCACATTTACGGTTTTATCAATGGGGGTGGGCAGATTGCCACGAAAATCTTGGATAGTCGTATCTGCGCCTCGCAATATCAGATAATCATAGACTGCGTGGTTTTTTCGTTCTTTAGCGATATGTAAGGGTGTGCGCCCCATCGCATCGCGCATATTCATCGATGGCGTTAGCGGGCAAGTGGCTTCAATATCAGGGTCGGTTTCAAAGCCTGTTTCAATTTCCGCACCGCGATAGGGGCAGTTGATATTGACAGGGATTTTATATTCTTCAGGGTTATTCAGCATATCCGCCACAGTTTTTTTACTGGCGTTCCTCACATAGCGTGAGTAAAGCAATGGATGGGTATCAACCATAGAAACAGGAAAGTCTTTTTCGATAAATTCTTCTAGCCAATAGGTAACGGGCGAGCGATAAAAATATATATATTCACGTTCTCTTCTATAAACTGGCACAATATCATCGGCGCGATGATTCAGCGAGAGTATATTTTCTGAATACAAACCAGATTCTACAGAATCTTCAAGTGATTTACCATAGTAAAATTTCAATAATGATACATAAATAAATTTATTGAGTTTAATATCTTCTCTATTGGCTATATAAAGTGTTGTTGTTTCATTGAAACGCCCACCTGCCCCTAAAGCGATATAAAGTTTCATGATTTCAATCTTGGTTTTACTGGGAATATTATAATCCCATGGTTTTTTTACGGTTAAATCATTCAAAATATCTTGCACGGGAAGTGATTCAGATTCCGTGCTTTCGTTCAGCGATATACCGAAGTCAAGACCATTATCTGAAATAAGGTCTATTAAAATTGTATTAGAATCCTCTGCATTATATTTTTTCCCGAAAGGGTATCCGCCATAAGATAAAAGCAATTTTGCTATGGGTAGGGTGAAAACAGTATCAAGCGCGTTACGATAAAAATCGACATATTCTGATTTTATGTGAATCTTTTCTTTTACTAAATCAGGTTGTGGTTTCAAATAATGATTTTCAATATGTTGTAATATTTCTTGTTCATGAATTTTATCAAATTCAACCTTATCGGATTTTTTATATTGAACTTTGAAATCCCTCATATATCCTGTAAAAGATTTTTCTTCAGCATTAGCAATGGGCAGTATTAATAGCCCCAAAAAAATGGTAATGGCATAAAAAACATATTTCATACCATTACCATAGATTGTTTATCATTGATTTGTCAAGTGGGTTTAGTTCTTGCTTTTAAGGTTAACGGGAATTTGCTTTAATTCTTTCGCAACCTGCGTGGTTGTGGTGATCAGATTTTCTAATTCTGAGTTGGTTTTACCAATTTGCGAGAGCAAGATTTTAAGCTTCAACAAGTTATTATTCTTCTAATGTGATGTTGTTTTCTTTGAGGTGGGTTTTGACATAATCTAGCGCTTCAAGACATTCCTGATTACGCGCACTCTCTTCTATCCACTCCAGCGTGTCGGCAATAGTTGTTGTGCCCTCGCCATGATAATAACTATCATGAATATTTTTGGCACTCCAATCAGTTTTTTCATTAACCAATAATTTTATAATCTTTAAATAAAGATTTCTACCATCAGCATCACTCATATAACCATCATTAATACATGCAGCCAAAGTATAAAATATAGGTGTTACGTAATGGCTAATATCACCATTATAGTCAAGGACTTTCGTATTAGGGTGAACACCTTGCGCGATTAAATAGTTTAAAGTTAAAATTGCTTGTGCAAGGTCTATGTCACGATGAAAATGCTCCCCATATCCATATTTGATGAGTTCCTGAAAAACCTCATCAAATAAAGTTTGCTTATTTTCTTCAACACCAACTGCATCATGTTCAATCAATAGTAGCGCAACATCAAATTTATAAGATGCAATCGCTCTATCTAATGGAAGGTTGGTTGCCTCTTTATTGGTTAAATTAGTATCAGCACCCGCATCTAATAAAATTTTGACAAGCGCGATGGGGTTTTTGTTGCCAATAATCGCATATAAAAGTGAGTATTGCTTCGGACCTCTGTTAACATCAGGCGTTAGCATTTTATTTGCATCTAATCCATTATCAATCATAAATTGCATTTGTTCGGCAGTGATTCCTTCGTCCACAAATTTCACCCAATACCAATCCGACATCGTTCGCCAATCATCAGGCAATGCTGTATCTTTTGCAATTGTTGATGATGGCAGAACAGTGAAAGATAAAAAGCCTATCGCTAATATCAGCATGTAAGATGAAATATTAACGAGCATTTTACCGATAATTTTATTCATGATATTTTTAACAATCTTATAAGAAAAAATAGGGTATGAAATATGCAACCTCATACCCTTAAAACTAGCAATTCAAACTGTGATTGTCAAATATTTTTTAGGTTTTTTTGTAAACTATCTCTTATAATTTTATTCTCTGTGTGCCATTTTTCTTTCAATATTTTGGCTTCATTTTTGATATTCGCCATTAGCGGTTCAAGCTGGTTGTTATATTCACCGACCGCTTGCAACATGGTTTTGGCGTGGGTTAATAATCTATTCAAGGATTTCAACTTAAGATAGTCACGCAAAAGCCCCGTGCCGCTATTCGCAAAGAATTTCAAAAAATCATCGGCATTTTTAATCGCATCTATCTGAATCAATGCCGCCGATGATTGCAATGTTTCTGCTTCCATAATATTTAGTAGTTGCTGATTAAGATATGTGCCAGTCATTAACAGCGATACACCATGATAGTCATCACCGATATTTTGCAGGGGCAGAAGCATCTTAACAATATCACTATTAACAAGCTTGATTTTTTCAATCCTGTTACTATCAAGTGGTTTATCCCAATCAAATTGCGAGGCAAATTCACGTGAGAATGCTTCATATTTAGTAAAAACCTTTTGCAATTCTTTGAGCAAATCTGCCGAATCTTTGGTTTTTGAATAATGTTCGGGCTTAATCAAAATCCGTTCAATATGGGTATGTTCATTGGCGGGTTTACCAGCCTTTCTTGGGTCAAAAAGATAAGTACCTAACACCATGTCTTTTGTTAACTTTGTGCCGATTTTAGATTCAGGAAGTGTTTGTTGCAAATGGCGCAATGTGGTGAATAAAACGCCATTATCTTCGTTAAACTCCATCAATACAATAAAATATTCTGTTTCTCCCCTTTTGTTTGTTTTACCTTTCACATTAATGAGCCTCGCAATGGTGGGTTTAATTTTGGGGTCAGGCTGATATTTAACGATTCCATCATGACCAATGCCCGTATAATCAACCCCTTCATGCACACGATAACTAAAGCCCTTAATATCTTCGGGGATACCATTGCTATATTTATTCGCCTTAATATTTTTGATGAACGCATTAATCGCTTTTTTCTTAGCATCTTCAGCACTTTTGGCTTTATATTTAGCAACGCGCAATTCCATAAATTCACTATTATGATGGATTTCAACCTGCTCGCCATTTTTGCTTAAATAAGGAACTTTAGCCTTAATATTCTTTTCCTTAAAACGATGCTCATTCTTGATTTGCTTCATCATTTTTTCAACGATAGCAATGGCTTTGGGGTCAATTAATTCTTTAATTTGCCCCGCACTGCGATGAATATCGGGATAGCGTGCTAGCGCATTATGAATTTGTGTGCGCGTAGATGGTGGCATATCAAGCTGTAAATGGGTGAAATAAAAATTCAAGTAAATCGCCTCCATCAATTTAAGGGTTTGATTGTTGGCAGTCTTTTTCAAGATTTCTTGGGCTTTGGCATTGTTAGCAAATTTTTTCTTTAAGCTTTGTTCTGCATGGCGACCTTTCAGATAGGCTAATGTGAGTTTGGGAATGGTATCAAGCTTGCCACGCCCCTTAAATTCATTATATATTAAATCAAGCGTCTTAATATCAGCCAGATAGGGTTTTTTCTTTCCCTGTTCTATTTCAATTAAAACATCCTTATAGCCATATAATTGTGACCTCACAGATTGTGGCACAGAAAGTTCGCTAACAGTTTTAAGATACTTCTCAACACCATTTTTGTTGATGTTGCTATTAAGATTTTGCAAAAGCTCTCTGGTGATTTTCGGCATATATTGAATGTTGCTTTTATCCTTAAAGGCATCATAGAGAGTTTTGGCTAAATTCTTGTTGCCATTTTTTTCAAGTGTCTGCAAAATTTTGATATTATCAGTTGTGAAACTAAATTTTTTGCCAAGATGCGTAGTGAGATGATGAAACGCCTTATCGGGCAGTATCAAGAATTTATCCACCTTAATAATGGCTTTCGTCAACTCATCGGTGCGTGATGAGGGGCTATAACTCGACTTATATTGCGCCTTGATGAGCTCGGTTGCCAGCGCATCAGATAGATTCGCAGTTTTGATGATGCCGATGATGGCTTCGAACGCCTTATCGGAATGAAGCAGATTGAAAAAACTATTAAGGTTGGGCATCGGGCGAAATCGTTGATGGTAATTCTGTAGATTTTTGGCAATCTTGATGAGCCCGATGCCACCACCCCCGATACCAGCGATTTTCTAAAAGAAACCCAACCCATGCGCCGTGCGGTTGCCTTTGCCAATACCATTGAAGCCTCGCAAACTATATGTGAATATTTCAATCAATTATCGCAAGATAATAGCGAGAATCACAGCCTGTTTAACGATATGCAAGGCACAAAGCTGAATGTGGAAGCGCGCCATGTTGATGGCACCCAAAGCGCAATGATGCGTGATGATGCGCTACGTTGGTTGCGGGCAGATTCGGGCGATAATAATTGCCGTATTCTCACCAATGCCCGATGCCTATCTGAAGGCGTTGACGTGCCTGCATTAGATGCGGTGATGTTTTTGAAACCGCGCAAATCCGAAATTGATATTGTGCAAGCGGTGGGCAGGGTGATGCGCCGTGCCGAAGGTAAGGAATATGGCTATATCATTTTACCGATTCCCGTTAAACCCGATGAAGATGCCGCCCAAGCCCTGCATCATAACGATAAATATCAGGTGGTGTGGAATGTGTTGCAAGCCTTGCGTTCGCATGATGATGGGTTTGATATTGCAATCAACCAAATGGATCTCAATCAAAAATTATCAAGCAAGATACAAATTATCGGCATTGGTGAGGGTGATGATGGTGGTAGCGATGGCGCGGGCAATACCAGTGCCACCGCCTCACAAATGGAATTGCAATATTCATGGGACGAGAAATTTTTAGAATTTCGTGATACACTGTTCGCCAAATTGGTGTTAAAATGTGGCGACCGCGAATATTGGGAGAATTGGTCAAAAGATGTGGCAGAAATTGCCCAGCGCAATATTGCCCGCTTGCAAACATTGTTAGATGGCAGCAATCCTGATATTGATGTCGCTTTCAATGTGTTTGTTAGCAATATTCAAAAAACCATCAACCCCGCCATTAGCAAAACCGAAGCGATAGAATTGCTATCACAGCATTTCATCACCAAACCAGTATTTGATGCTTTATTTGGTGATTACCAATTTGCCGAACATAACCCCATATCGCAAGGGCTTGATGGGGTGGTGAAAACATTAGAATGGCTAGATGTGAATACGGGCTTTACCGAAGATGCCAAAAACTTACACCGTTTTTACGATGCAGTGCGTAGGCAAGTGAAAGGCGTAACAACCGCTGATGGCATTGAACGGATTGCGATTACCCTTTATGAAAAATTCTTCCAAAAAGCCTTCCCCAAAGCGGCGGAACGCATGGGTGTTGTGTATACCCCGATTGAGATTGTGGATTATATCTTGCATTCTGCCAATCATGCTTTGCAGAACGAATTTGGCTTAAAACTGGCTGATAAGAATGTGCATATTATTGACCCCTTTACTGGCACAGGCACATTTATCACCCGTTTGCTGAAGAATAAAGAACTGCTTCCTGATGATACGCTTGCCCATAAATATAATCACGAATTACATGCCAACGAAATCCTGTTGCTTGCCTATTATCTTGCCAATGTGAATATTGAAAACGCGTATCATGGACGATTAAATGTTAATGCGGATTCAGTGAAAAATGAACAGCGGGGGGTTGTTAAGGGGGGTCGTAGCCAGATGGCGGGCTCGTCCTCGCCATCGATAAGCTACGCCGCACCCCCCTTAAATGATAATGTCTCATATAATAATGCCCCCTTAAATGAATATGTGCCGTTCGAAGGCATTGTGCTAACCGATACTTTTCAGCTTTATGAAGATAAAGGCAAAGATGCGATGGGGATTTCGCAAGAAAATAGCGAACGGGCAAAGAGGCAGAATAATTTACCGATTAAGGTGATTATCGGCAACCCGCCATATTCGGCAGGGCAGACCAACCAAAATGATAATAACCAGAATCTGAAATATGATAAATTAGATGCGGCGATTGAACAAAGCTATGTGAGATTAAGCAGTGCAACACTTAAAAATTCACTCTATGATTCCTATATCCGTGCCATCAGATGGGCTTCCGATAAAATTAAAGACAGCGATGGCATTATCTGCTTTGTCAGCAATGGCGGTTTTTTAGATTCTAATTCTGCCGATGGGTTACGCAAAAGCCTGTATGGTGAATTTAGCAAAATTTACATCTATAATTTACGCGGTGACCAACGCACATCAGGTGAATTATCACGTAAAGAAGGTGGCAAAGTATTTGGCGCTGGAAGCCGTGCCACCATTGCGATTACCTTATTGATTAAAAATAATAACCATCAGGGCGAATGCGAATTACATTATCATGATATTGGTGATTACCTTAATACAGAAGATAAAATAGAGAAAATCAGTGAAGCAAAATCTTACCATAATTTAACATGGCAACAAATTACCCCTAGCCTTAAAGGCGAATGGTTAAATCAATCATCAGGCGATTTTGAAAAATATATCCCATTGGGCAGTAAAGATAAAAATAATCAAAAAACCACACTTTTCAATCTCTATTCATTAGGAATTGCAACTGGTCGTGATGGTTGGGCAGTTAATTTTGATAAGCAAGCAGTGATAGAAAATATGTGTCGCATGATTGATTTTTACAATCAGCAATGTGAATCCTATCATCGTCAAGGTGCAGGGCAAAATATCAAAAATTTTATCGATAATGATGTAACAAAAATCAGCTGGTCGGATACTTTAGAGAAAAAATGTGCTGATAATAAACAAGCAGAACTTCAAGAGAGTAGAATCTATCTTGCTCAATATCGTCCTTTTAGTAAAACCTATTTTTATTTTGACAGGCAAATGAATGAAAGGGTTTATAAACAACCCAATATTTACCCAACACGCAATGCTGAAAATATCGTTTTTACGGTTACAGGTGTTGGCGAAGCTGTTAATTTTTCAACCATTATTACAAATGTGATGACGAATTTACATATTTTATCAGCAGGGCAGGGCTTCCCCCTTTATTCCTATCGACCTATGCAAATAGAAGACAAAGCCCCTGAAACCAAGCAACCCGATGAGCAAGAAGTAGAATATGATGGGCAGAAATTCTTCCGCAAATGTAATATCACGCCACAAGCTTTGCAATTATTCCAAACCCATTATGCCGATACAAGCATATCGCAACAGGATATCTTCTATTATTGCTATGGCATCTTGCACGCCCCAGATTACCGCGAAAAATATGCCAATGATTTGAAACGCGAATTACCGCATATCCCTTATGCACCTGAATTTACGCCCTTTATGCAAGCAGGGCGCGATTTGGCAGAATTGCATCTTAATTACGAGAATCTGCCTGCTTATGATGGCGTGCAACAAACAGGCACGGCGGCGCATAAACGCGTTACCAAAATGAAATTTGCCAATAAACAAGATAAATCTATCATCATCTATAATGACTGCATCACACTCAGCAATATCCCGCCCGAAGCCTATGATTATGTGGTAAATGGCAAATCAGCCATAGAATGGGTGCTAGACCGCTACACAACCAATCCTGCCCTTGCCTATAAAGCCAGTGGCAACCAAAACAACCCGAATGATTACGCCCCCGATAACCCCGATTACATCATCAATTTGCTCAATTCTGTGATAACATTATCAATGCAAAGCCTAAAAATAATCAACGGCTTACCAAAAGCGGTGGGGGGTGAGTGATACATTATAAACAGGGGGCTAAAATGAAAAATCGCCAATGAAAACCGCCAAAATGAAAAACCGCCAAAATGAAAAACCGCTAGGACGAACCCAGCGGTCATATTTCATAAAAATTTACTATAGCTTCCATCCCAAGAAAAATATAAGTAAAGTTGTATTTTTTACTTCTAAAATCAGTAATATTCCTTTATTATACCAACTGCGTGTTAAATGCAAGCAATAAATTCATAATACGGAGAAAATAATGGGCATCAATCAACAAAAACGTGATAAATATAGCGGTAAATATCTGATGGGGCTAGATGTAGGCGTTGGCTCGCTAGGGGTTGCGCTGATTTTACCACAGACGACGGGCACAGAAGCTGAAATTATTGCAGGCACATCTATCACGTTTAATGCGGCTGCCGATAATAGCGATAGGCGGGTGAATCGCGGGTCGCGGGTGCGTTTTAAGCGGCGGCGTTCGCGTAAAACATTGCTACGTGAGTATCTTACCACAATGCTGAAACTTGATGAGAGCGCGTTTGATAAAACGCATATTCCGCATCACCGCATCGCGGGGTGCTATTGAGGCTCACTCCTCCTGTGTATTAAGCACAGGCGGGGGGATTATCAAGGCAAGCACGATGCTTATGTGAGACACAGCGGTGGGGGGTATGGGGGGCGTCATCGCGTGGCAAGTGGCTTTTGCCAGACTTGCCAAAGCGTATGTCGCAAAGCCCCCCATATAATAATGTCTTGAGACACGCACCGCCCTATGTGTTACACACCGCCGTCATTCCCGCGTAGGCAAAATCTAGGAAATGCTTGCAAATAATGATAAATTAAAGTGTTCCAACTGGAATGTTTTACTGTAAATATCTTGGGAATAAAATATTAGTTGTTGTTAAACTTATTTCAATAACTTATACTTATTTTATAATAAAAAAATTAACATGGATAAAAGATGGATATTTTTGCTATAATTCGAGATAATATGGCTACAATTATTGCTACTATTATTACACTAGTATTTTCGTTTTTTGGGTATAAAAAATGGCAAAATAATAGTAAAAATCATATAAACAAAAATACAATTAAGAATAATAAGGCTGGTGGTGATATTGCTGGTGGGAATATTGATAAGTCAATAAATACATCTGCCAATAGGGGCGATGATAAAAAATGACTGATAATACAAATGCTAATTCTTTATCTAATAATAATGCTGGCGGTGATATTGCTGGTGGAAATATTGATAAGTCAACTACAGTCATCAACGCAACTATTGATTCTCCATTACGCAAAAAAATGAAAGAAATGCAATTAGATGCTCTGGATGATGATAACTTTGTAAGGTATATGAAAGAATTTTGCCATTTTTTTAACCCTATTAATCCTAACGACCAAAGAGACTTAAGCGCTAAATTGATGGATGCAAATCGAAAAGATGAAATTTTTGAAGCAGAAAGTTTAAAAGAAGAATTTGCGAAAACTCTTATGAAAAACAACCTGTCTGAACAAGCTCAAGATGCTTATGTTCATATTTTAGCAAAAATAAAAACGCTTTATGAAAGTAAAGTTAAGCCACATATAAAAGAAAATGCAGCTCTTACAGATATCGAAGATGGCGTTTTTGAAGTTATTGAAATTATATATGGAGATTTGGTAGGAACAATATTCGAAAAAGACCATAGGAAAATTAAAGGAATGCTATATTTCTTGACAGGAAACTGCCATATTGATTGGAGATATCAATAATGCTAACTTATCACCCAATCCATGACCTAAATCATTGCATATTTAGAATTTTATGTCTTGCATATGATGTGAAAGATAGTAGGATAGCCGTTGATTTAATCAAAATATTAGACTTTTATATTTTATTCCCTCACACACTGGCAAATTTATCTATGCCACGACAATTTACTAGCGTCAAAAAAAGCTTTAAGGCTATTAAAACGCCCTACGAGGAACTTCCCGCGCCTGCTCATCTGATGTTCGTGTTATCTCCCATTCAAGAGCAAGCGTTAAAATCTTTAATGGGTAAAGGCATACTAGAACAAAATGATTTATCAAGAAATTATGTTTCAATGCAAGAAAAAAAACTTTCAAAAGAAATTTTACACCTTATTGAAGCAGGTGTTTTTAGAAAACAAGAATGGTATAAAAATCTTGTAACCATTATTCCCCAAATCAATTTAAAAGGAAAAAGCGGGCTAAAATATAAATCAGGTCTTTTAGAATATAGATATGATAGTATATAAACCAACATTAATACTTAAAAGGCTGATTATCCAAAAAAGTGGACTATCTGCCTATGATGAAAATTTTCATGAAGGTGTGAATATTATTAGGGGAGAAAACGGGAGTGGCAAGACAACTATTGTAGAGAGTATCTTTTACGTGCTTGGTGGTGATATTGCTAAGAAAAAGGATGAGTTTAATAAATGTGATTATGTATATGGTGAGTTTGAAATTAATGAATATACTATTACTCTCAAACGCTCAATAGACGATAATTATCCTCCTATAGAAATTTTTGAAGGGATTTTTGATAAAGCAATATTAAACAAAGAAGGTTGGACACGCTATCCTAATAAACGTTCTAATA
>CBDBHZ010000002.1:0-11998 GCA_965205905.1 Alphaproteobacteria bacterium
TATAGGGGTGGATTTAAGGGCAGAAAGTGGCTACGATGGCAAGGTTTTTTCTGAGGCAATATATAAAGTTAGGGACTTAGACTATCACAATATCAGGCATCATGCTCTCCCAAACCTCCCCGCCCGCATCAAAAAAGCTAAAGAGGTGGTGCTTATCGTCGCACAAGCAATAGGTGTGAAAACATCTGAACCCATTAAATTACTATCAGATAAATTGATAACGCCAGAATTAAGATTATTCAGTTATTATGCCATGCTACAAAATGAAAATTTTCGTGATATTTTAACTGAAAATGATGTGCAAGCCATTATCGAGTGAATTGAAACAATTTCAACCAACAGAGCTTGATAAATTACTGCATCATACCGATGATATATTAAAATATGTTAATAATATCGAGATGGCGATAAGAGCTACAAAAAAACGACACACAAACAAACGAAACGAATTGACTTAAAAGAATATTATTTAACTTATAAGGCTGATGGTACTGATAGTGCTGATAAAATTTTATTCTCACAGACCATTGATAAAATTTTATTTCTAGCAGTGAGTAAGCACCCCGAAAGTATCATGTATTATAAACCAGATGATACAATAAATCCGCTATTTATGCAATTAGCTGATTCAAAAAATAATAACATGATTCCGCTGATTCAATATTTTTTAGATGAGTGGCGTCGATATTAATACCAAAAACCCAAAAAGCAATGATACAATTTTCACGACTGTTGGTACATTAGAAATGGCACAATTTTTATTGGCAAATGGCGTTGACCCGACCATTGCCAAGAAAGGTAACGCAACCCCATTGATACATGCTGTTAGCGGTGAGCGTTCTTATGAGCTGATAAGGTCTTTAATTGATTTAGGAATAGATGTAAATGCCAGAACATCCGTTAATGACCAAAATGCACGCTTGATGTGGCAAAAGAGACAGTCGACATTTTAAAGAAAGAGTATGATAGATTATATAGGAGTTTCGAAAAATATGAAGTGCCACAAAAATTTGCCTCGCTTCCTACCCGCATCGAAAAAGCCGAAGAGGTGGTAAAAATCATCGCAGACGCGATGGGCAAATAATAAACCATAAAGACGGGGAATGTTTCTACCCACACCACTCTTTCTTATCCCCATATAATATCGCATGATTATTTTTTGAGTAGTAACTCTGATATATTGCCGTATCTGTCGTGATGTATTTGCGCCAATATCCGACCGAAACCATCAAATTTATCCCTAATGTGCAATGTTACCTCGCTTTTGGGTGGTAGCAACTGTTGCAGATAAAGTTTCGCCTGTTTGGCGCGTTGTTTTTCTGCTAGGCATTTGCCGTTTAATTCGGGCGTATCAATATCCGCGAACCGCACTTTATAAACCGCTTCTAATTGCGGAAAAATAAATATTCGTGCCTCGATGGTATCGCCATCAATCACCCTGATAATTTCGGCTTGATAAACACCAGTAAAAGCAACGGCATCAAATCCGCATAAACACAATAATAGTAAACATAATCTACGCATGATAATCCCCTTAACGTTAAGCCCAAGAAAGTCTTGGGCGAACCGGAGATTCAAAAGTTGCATAGAAACAACCCGATATTTTTTGGTGTTAAGATATGAAATTATAACACTTGGACATAAATATCGTCCCCGGTTCTTGAAGAGCCGAGAACATCGAAAACACAAAGCCGACCATAACATATAGACACACTTTGTGTTTTCTATCGACGAAAATATCCGCCGTTCTATGTAGGGTTTTGAAGCCCGATTGCCTATGTTATTTTATTACACAAGGCAGGGATAGATTAACATTTTTGGTAGTGGTTTGCAAGTTTCATGATGAGGGCGGTGCGTGTTGTTAGATTCGTCAGCACTAAAATCGTGCTTGTCTCATCACATTAATATATGGGGGGCTTTGCGGAGTTGGGTTTTATATATCAAGGGGGGTGCGGACGGGACCCCAACTTTTTTGCAAAGCAAAAAAGGTTGGGAACCCGAGACGCGCTTTATCGGTCGCGAGACTTACGTCCGCTTCCTTGCGCGAACCCCCCTTGATAATCCCCCCGCCGTACCAAATACGGGCAGTAGTGTGTGTCGCTGTTACTCAAAACTAAAATCGAGTGTGCCACGCCCCCCATACCCCCCCATAATTAATACGCAAAAACCATTATCAACCTATCTTTATTTTCCTAACTATGCTATGTGTGTGAATCCTTAAAATCAAACTGCAATACGGAGCATTGTTTCATTTCATGCTATTATCATCTTTGGCGCATATCAAACATCATTGGCTGGGCAATGTTAGGAACGACCTTCTAGCAGGCACAGTGGTTGCCCTTGCGCTTATCCCCGAAGCGATTGCCTTTTCCATCATTGCAGGCGTTGACCCAAAAGTCGGACTCTATGCCTCGTTTTGCATTGCGGTGGTGATTGCCTTTGTTGGCGGCCGCCCCGCCATGATTTCTGCCGCCACAGGCGCGATGGCACTGGTGATGGTAACGTTAGTGAAAGAACATGGATTAGAATATTTACTTGCCGCTACCATTCTAACGGGCGTGTTCCAAATTATCGCAGGCATTCTTAAACTGGGTAGCCTGATGCGGTTTATCTCGCGGTCGGTGGTAACGGGATTTGTTAATGCGCTGGCGATTTTGATTTTTATGGCGCAACTGCCTGAATTTGTTGGCGCGGGATTGCTGATGTATGCGATGGTAGCCGCAGGGCTTGGCATCATTTATCTGTTGCCATATCTCACCAAAGCGGTGCCGTCGCCGTTAATTTGCATTATCACGCTGACCATTATCAGCATGTTTTTTGATTTTGACCTCCGCACTGTGGGCGATATGGGCGAATTGCCTTCTACTTTGCCGCTTTTTCTACTGCCGAATATTCCGTTAAACCTTGAGACTTTACAGATTATTCTGCCCTATGCCTTAACGCTTACCGCGGTTGGTTTATTGGAATCGCTGATGACCGCCACTATCATCGATGATTTGACTGATACGCCCAGCAACAAAAATCGCGAATGTAGGGGGCAAGGCATTGCCAATATTGTCTCTGGTTTTTTCGGAGGCATGGCAGGCTGTGCGATGATTGGGCAATCGGTGATTAACGTTAAATCGGGCGGGCGTGGCAGGCTATCAACTTTATTTGCAGGGGCGTTTTTGCTATTCCTCATTTTGGTGCTAGGCGATTGGGTGCGTCAAATCCCGATGGCGGCACTGGTTGCGGTGATGATTATGGTATCGATTGGCACATTTAGCTGGTCTTCTATCAAAAACCTTAAAACCCACCCCAAAAGCTCTAGCCTTGTGATGGCAACAACGGTGGTGATTGTGGTGATAACGCATGACCTTGCCATCGGCGTGTTTGTGGGCGTGTTGATGAGCGCATTGTTCTTCGCGCGTAAAGTATCGCAATTATTGGATATTCAATCGGAAATTAGTGCCGATAAAACCCGCCGTACATATAAGGTTTACGGACAGGTGTTTTTTGCCTCTGCCGACCAATTCAATGCTGCTTTTGACTTTAAAGAAGTGCTAGAACATGTTACGATTGATGTGAGCGAGGCGCATTTCTGGGATTTATCGGCAGTGGGCGCGTTAGATAGGGTTGTGCTGAAATTCCGCCGTGAAGGCACTCAGATTGAGCTGATAGGCATGAATGAGGCAAGCAAAACATTGGTTAACCAATTAGGCGTTCACGATAAGCCAGATGCGTTAAAAGTAGCGCAGGAACATTAAAAAGGATAACGACATGACGAAATTACCGCCCAAATTACTATTATGCGTAGATGGTTCATTATATGCCGATAATATCAGCATTCATGCCACATGGGCGGCGAAACGCCTCAATGCCGATATTGATGTGTTGCATATTTTGCGGAGGCACTCCGATTATAACGCGCCAGCATCTGACCATACGGGAACGCTTGGGCTAGGGGCAAGAAGTAAGTTGATGGAAGACCTTGTGAAAGTTGATGAAGAACGGGCAAAGCTTGAGCAACAAAAGGGACGGCTTATTCTTGAGCATGTTGCCGAAAATTTGAAAGAAGCAGGCGTAGAAAATATCAACAAGATTCATAGGCGTGGTGATTTGGGCGATACCATTCAGGAATTTGAAAATGATGCGGCACTTATTTTTATTGGCAAACGTGGCGAACAGGCAGACCCCGAAGCGGCATTGTTAGGCTCTAACCTTGAAAAAGTTGCGAGACTTGTGAGTAAGCCGTTATTTGTGGTGTCGCGTTATATGCGCCCGATGAAGAAATTCTTAATCGCCCATGATGGCAAGGATAATGCCAATAAAATTGTTGATTTTGTGTGTGAATCGGCATTGTTGCAGGGGATGGAATGTCATATTCTCACCATTCAAGAAAGCGGTTTAGACCAAACGAATGATGCGGTTGAAAAGTTGCAAAATGCGGGCTATAAAGTGGTTTGCCACGCTGAAAAAAGCAAAAATGTGGGTGATGTAATTGCGGGCTATGTGGCTGATGAAGCTATCGATTTACTGCTGATGGGCGCGTATAGTCATTCACGAATGCGGACAATGTTGCTAGGCAGCACGACAAGTAAACTGCTGAAATCATGCCGTATCTCGATGATATTGATGAGATGAATTATAATATCAAGGGGGGTGCGGCGCAACTTCTCGGTCGCGAGGCAGTAAGGGACCCCAAATTTTTTGCAGAGCAAAAAATGTTGGGAACCCAGAAGCCCGCTCCCTTGTTGCGACCCCCCTTGATAATCCCCCCGCCATACTCAATACTCTGGCGGTGGGGGTATCTTCGCCCGTGTAAGCGGATATTATGCTGTTTCCACTCTTTTTGCTTTCAGCGGGTTATCGGTAACTTGTTTATCCATTGCGCGTTGGATATATTGCGCGAATTCACTCAAAAATACTGAACCCTTAACAGTGCGCTGAATCAGCACCGAACGCCCATCCATTTCATCAGCTTTGCGTTTCACATAGCCGATTTGCTCTAATTTATCCAAAGCACGCGTAATGGCAGGTTTAGAAATTTTAAGATTGGTGCTTAAATCACGCACCCTATGCGGTTGCGCGCGCAAATAAACAGTCAGCAAAACCGCCATCTGCCGTTGCGATAAATCAGGGCCGTCTTTCATAACTTCCTGCAATAGCGCCTCGCGCCAAACTTCTAATGATTGGGTGGTATCCAATACATGCCTCACAATTACGTTATGATCCGATGGTTCGGGGTGTGTTTTCATATTCATTGATTTTCGCTCCTTTTGCAATTAAATCTTGTATAAATTGATAAATTGCCCGAACACCCTGTATTTCTCCGCCACGCGGTTTGCCCGGACTATTTGATAAATTCCACCCCATCACATCTAAATGCACCCATGGGATAGGCGTTACCAAAAATTCTTGTAAAAATAATGCGGCGGTGATTGAACCCGCATAAGCATAAGATGGCGCGTTATTCATATCGGCATTATCTGATTGCAAATGCTTCTTATAGCCTTCAAATAATGGCATGGGCCATAATTCATCGTGGGTTTGCACGCTATGGGCGCGAATCGCAGATAGCAAATTATCGCAATTACTGAACAGATTCGGTAAATCCGTGCCAGTGGCAACCCGTGCCGCACCCGTTAAAGTGGCAAAATCTATGATAAGGTCGGGGCTTTCTTCGCTGGCGGCGGTTAGGGCATCGGCTAGAATCAGCCTGCCTTCCGCATCAGTGTTGGTGATTTCAATATTTAAGCCGTGCCTTGATGGGTAAATATCCATCGGGCGCATGGCAGTTTTATCAACCAGATTTTCGACTGCTGGAATCAACACACGCAAATTAAGGGGCAGATTCGCTTCCATAATCAAACGCGCAAGCACCAAAGTATGCGCTGCACCGCCCATATCTTTTTTCATCATCAACATGCCTTTGGAAGGCTTTAAATCTAGCCCGCCAGTATCAAAACAAACGCCCTTGCCCACCAGAGTGAGATTGAATAGCTTGCTTGATGACGCATTTGCGGGCGACCAGCGAAATTCTAACATTCGCGGTTTTTCTTCACCTGCTTTGCCCACCGCCGCCACAAGCGGATAATTTTTGCGTAACATCGCGCCATCAGTTACTGAGAATTTGGCAAAATGCTTGATGGCAAGCTGCTTCATCTCATCAGATAATTTTGATGGAGTCAGGTAATTAGACGGGTGATTGATGAGGTCTCGCCCCCAATTAATCGCTTCAGCTGTTCGCACAGCTTGGCTGGTGGCGTCTGATTCTGGCACATATAATTGCGATTGTTTTTTAGGTTTATCGGCTTGCTTAAATTGCCGATAGCGGTAATGCGTTAACCCCCAAGCGAGAATAATATCGGCTTTGGTTTTATCATCAAACTCATCAAAATTGCTGATATGATACTGATTGCCATGAGGCAGGGAGCGCGCGAATTTTGCCCAGTCAAACAGAGATGGCGATAAATCAGTCGCGGATTCAGTCATGCCCGCAATGTAGCGTAGTGATTCATCATCACTCGGAATGGCCATTAATTGTCCATGCTGATGCAAGAAACGGAAGGCTTTGGCAAATTGTTTGGTTTGCTTATCCCATCCCTTGTCATTTTTTGCTATCATCACATGATAGGCATCGTTATGATTTTGATAATAATACATCATTTTTTTCTAGTTAATTTTCACGAAACCCAATAATGCAAATCTTATGCCGTTTGCGGAATATTTCGGTTGCGATGCAAAAAACTCCTTATTTTGCAAGGGTTTTGACGGTTTTAGACAATATAAATCAGCCGAAAAAGAGGAATATTCCGCATATGTAATGATAAAACTACTTATGAATCCTTGATATTGCCTATCCGAAATGATATATAGGCGTTTCATTTATACCAATAATTCTCATCTTAAATAGGAGATTCTCATGGCGATTGAAAACACACTTTCTATCATTAAACCCGATGCTACTAAGCGCAATTTAACAGGTGCGATTAACAGCTATTTTGAAAAGCAAGGCTTGCAAATTGTTGCACAAAAACGGTTGCAACTCACCAAAAAAATGGCGGAACGCTTTTACGAAGTGCATAAGGAACGCCCTTTCTATAATGATTTGGTGAATTTTATGATGTCAGCCCCTGTGGTGGTGCAAGTATTACGTGGCGAGAATGCGGTGTTAAAAAATCGCGAGATTATGGGCGCAACCAACCCTGCTGATGCGGCGGCTGGCACAATCCGCAAAGATTTTGCAGAATCAGTTGAGGCAAATTCGGTGCATGGTTCGGATTCTGCTGAAAATGCCAAAGGCGAAATTGCGTTTTTCTTTGCTGAAATTGAGATTAATATCTAATGGCAACGCAATTATCTGATAATGAAGCAATAGAAGCGGCAGTTTTTCGACAATTGGTAAAACATTTGCAAGATAACAAAGACGTGCAGAATATTGATTTGATGAATCTGGCAGGTTTTTGTCAGGAACTGCCTTGCCAAATGGTATGCGGCTGAGGCAGAAAAACAAGGCAAAACTATTGACTATGACGAAGCCCGCACGATGGTTTACGGCATGGATTATCAGGAATGGAAAGAAAAATATCAAAAATAACGGTATTTTGTTGTTTTTTTTGACTGTTTCCCTTGTAACAATCAAAAACATACCTATATATAACTTATAATTATTTTAAAAATTATTTGATTGCATATCTGGAGAAACATTATGGGCAAAGTAATCGGTATTGATTTAGGAACAACAAATTCTTGCGTGGCACTGATGGAAGGTAGCCAACCTAAAGTGATTGAAAACGCTGAAGGGCAACGCACAACGCCATCAATGGTAGCATTCGCAGGCGGTGATGAACGGCTGGTTGGGCATTCTGCCAAACGCCAAGCGGTAACAAACCCTGAAAACACGCTCCATGCGATTAAGCGAATGATTGGGCGCAGATTTTCTGACGCGCAAATCAAAAAAGATTCGGCAACCCTGCCTTACAAAGTAACTGAAGGCGAAAATGGCGATGCATGGGTGGAATGTGAAGGCACAAAATACGCGCCATCGCAAATTTCAGCAATGATATTGCAAAAAATGAAAGAAACTGCCGAAGCCTATTTGGGCGAACCCGTAGATAAAGCCGTGATTACAGTGCCTGCTTATTTCAACGATTCGCAACGGCAAGCCACCAAAGATGCGGGTAAAATCGCAGGTTTAGAAGTGTTACGCATCATTAACGAGCCAACGGCAGCCTCGCTTGCCTATGGGCTTGAAAAGAAAAATAACGGCACAGTTGCTGTCTATGATTTAGGCGGTGGCACATTTGATGTTTCGGTTTTAGAAATTGGCGATGGCATTTTTGAAGTGCGCTCAACCAATGGCGATACATTATTGGGCGGTGAAGATTTTGATAATGTGGTGATTCAGTATTTGGTTTCTGAATTTAAGAAAGAAAATTCGGTTGATTTATCGCAAGATAAAATGGCATTGCAACGCTTGAAAGAAGGCGCGGAAAAAGCCAAGATTGAATTATCATCAGCCACCCAAACCGAAATTAATCTGCCATTCATTACCGCAGACCAATCAGGGCCAAAACATTTGAATATTAAGCTGACACGGTCAAAATTTGAATCATTGGTAGAAGATTTGATTGCGCGCACGATTGCGCCATGTGAAGCGGCATTGAAAGATGCAGGGCTGAAGGCTGCTGAAATTGATGAAGTGATTTTGGTAGGCGGTATGACCCGTATGCCTAAAGTAATGGAAACTGTGCAGAAAATCTTTGGCAAAGAAGCGCATCGCGGTGTTAATCCTGATGAGGTTGTGGCACTAGGTGCGGCGATTCAAGCGGGCGTGTTGCAAGGCGATGTGAAAGATGTGTTACTGCTAGATGTAACGCCTTTATCGCTGGGTATTGAAACATTGGGCGGGGTATTTACCCGTTTGATTGACCGCAATACCACGATTCCAACCAAGAAATCGCAAGTTTTCTCAACCGCAGAAGATAATCAAAGCGCGGTAACGATTCGCGTGTTTCAAGGTGAGCGCGAAATGGCGGCCGATAATAAAATGCTAGGGCAGTTTGATTTGGTCGGCATTCCATCGGCTCCGCGTGGCGCACCACAGATTGAGGTAGCGTTTGATATTGATGCCAATGGTATCGTCAATGTTTCTGCCAAAGATAAAGCAACGGGCAAGGAACAGCAAATCAAGATTCAAGCCTCTGGTGGGCTTGATGATGGCGAAATTGAGCGGATGGTGAAAGATGCCGAAAGCAATGCTGAAACCGATAAGAAAAAACGCGAATTGGCAGATGCTAAAAATAACGGCGAAAGCATGATGCATGCTTGCGAAAAAACGATGGGCGAATTAGGCGAAAAGCTAGATGCGACCGAGAAAGAAAATATCGAGACGCTTATCAGAGATTTGCGCGAGGCGTTGGAAGGCGAAGATTTGACGTTAATTCAAGACAAAACCAATCAGTTGACGCAAAGCTCAATGAAAATGGGCGAAATGCTCTACAAGCAAGCTGAAGCAGGACAAGGCGATAATACAGAAGCCGAAGCGCCGCAAGCCGATGATAATGTTGTTGATGCCGATTTTGAAGAGGTTGATGACAGCAAAAAGGACGATAAATAATGAGTGGTGGCATGGTTTATGGCTGCCGATGATTATTATCAGTTGCTGGGGGTATCGAACGATGCCGATGCCGATGAGCTGAAACAGGCTTATCGCAAAAAGGCAATGCAATATCACCCCGACCGCAATCCGGGTGATAGCGAGGCAGAGAAAAACTTTAAGCAAATCAGCCAAGCCTACGATGTGTTGCGCGATGCCCAAAAGCGTAGTGCCTACGACCGTTATGGGCATGATGCTTTTACCAGCGGTGGCATGGGTAGCGGCAGTAACATGGGCGGCGGTGGCGGTGGTCAACATGGTTTTTCTGATATATCCGATATTTTTGAAGAAGTGTTTAGCGGTTTTATGGGCGGTGGCAGAGGACGCGGGCGCAGTAAACGCAATCGCGGTGAGGATTTACGCTTTGATTTAACTGTTACTTTAGAAGATGCTTTTGCGGGCAAAAAAGAAGAGATTAATTTTAATGCCGAATCGGCTTGCGATTCTTGCAATGGCACAGGGGCAGCGACTCCAAACGATATTGTGAATTGCACGCAATGTAATGGGATTGGCGTGGTGCAGATACAACAGGGTTTCTTTACATTACAGCAAGAATGCCCACGTTGTAGGGGCAAAGGGCAAGAGATAAAGCGGGCTTGCAATCAATGTAGGGGTGCAGGCAGAATGAAAGCGAGGCGTAATATTCGCGTTGATATTCCCGCAGGCGTTGAAGATGGTAACCGTATCCGCATTGCAGGCGAAGGAAATCACGGAGTGGAAGGCGCGGAAAAAGGCGACCTTTACGTGTTTATCAATATTTTACCGCATGATATTTTTGAACGCGAAGGCAAAGATGTGATGTGTGTGTTACCCATCAGCATGGCAAAAGCGGCATTGGGCGATAAGATAGAAGTGCCAGTGATGGATGGTGGCAAGGTGCGGGTTGAAATCCCCCCCGGCACGTCGCATGGCAAGCATTTCAGGTTGCGTGGCAAAGGTATGCCCGCATTGTATAATCGTGGCAATCGCGGTGATATGCTGGTTGAGGTGGTGATTGATATTCCTACCAATCTCAGCAAAAAGCAACGCGAATTATTAGAAAAATTTGATGAAGAGACAAAGCCATCATCGGAGCATCGTAATTTTTGGTCAAAAGTTTCCCATTTCTGGCAGCATCATGAAAAGGATAAATAAATGAGTGATAATAATCAAACAAATAAAAATGATAATGATAATGGGGCTGAGCAACCGCCTGAATTGAATGACGCAACTGAAGATGTTAATCTTACAGATGACGCGACCGAAATTGACGCTTCGGTAGATGAACCCGTTGAAGACGCACCAGAAGAAGACGAACTTGCTTTGTTGCAAGATAAGTTACAGCGCACATTTGCCGAATTGGAAAATACAAGGCGGCGTTTTGACCGCGAAAAGCAAGAAAGCACCAAATATGCGATTGCTGGTTTTGCCTCAGATATTCTAAGCCTTGCCGATAATTTAGAGCGCGCCTTGCAAGCAGTGCCACCAAAAGCCAAGCAGGAGAATGAGGCATTTGGTAATTTTGTAGAGGGCGTTGCGCTTTCGGCAAAAGAGCTCAATTCGATTTTTGAACGCAACCATATCAAAAAAATTGCACCTGCTTTGGGTGACGCATTTTCAGCCAATCAGCATCAGGCAGTATCGGAACTGCCAAGCGATACGCACCCTAAAGGCACAATCGTCCAAATCTTGCAACCCGGTTATGCGTTGCATGATAGGTTGATTCGCCCTGCAATGGTAATGGTTTCAGCAGGTGGCATTGCAAAGAAAGTGGATGTAAGTGCTTAACATAAAAAGGCGTTTATTTTGATATTTATTTAATCCAATAAAAAACCCCAGCGAAAAGTTTCGTTGGGGTTTTTAAGTTTAATGAAGCGTTAAATTATTTAACACCCGGCTTTTTCTTAATTTCGCCAGATTTCAATCTATCAAAATAGCTGTTCATTTCTTTTTTCACGATTGGTGCTAATAGATATAGTCCCAAAATATTCGGTACGCAAATCAAGAATACAAGCGCATCAGAAATATCAAGGATGGGACCAAGAGACACCATGCAACCTAAAGCCACAAACACACAGAATATGATTTTATAAGCCACTTGATTATTTTCACCGAACAGATATGTCCAACCTTTAAGCCCGTAATAAGACCAAGAAATCATGGTTGAAAATGCAAATAACATACCTGCTAATGCCAGCGGATATGGGAACCATGAAATTTGTCTTTCAAAGGCTGCCGATGTCATCGCAATACCCTCAGCACCGCCTGCAAAGCTAGGATTAGCCGCTTGCGAGGTGGTAATCACCAAAGCCGTAATGGTACAAATAACGATGGTATCAATGAAAGGCTCAAGCAATGAAACCGTGCCTTCCGTAACAG
>CBDBHZ010000003.1:0-5670 GCA_965205905.1 Alphaproteobacteria bacterium
AAGCACCATCAAATGAATCCTATATGAGTATGCCCGCGATTATTTCGGCGGCAACCATCACCAAAGCTGATGCGATTCATCCGGGTTTCGGGTTTTTATCGGAAAATGCTGATTTTGCACAGATGGTGGAAGACCATCAGATGGTGTTTATCGGTCCAACTCCTGACCATATCAATATGATGGGTGATAAAATCATCGCCAAACGGACAGTGAAAGATTTGGGTATCCCCGTTGTGCCGGGCTCAGATGGCGAGGTTCGCGATATTGATAAAGCCAAAAAAGCATGTGAAGAAATTGGTTATCCTGTATTACTCAAAGCGACTGCTGGCGGTGGTGGGCGCGGAATGCAGTTAGTCGAATCGGCTGATAAATTACATGAATCACTTCAGAAATGTCAGCAAGAAGCCAAAATGGCATTTGGCAATGATTCGGTCTATATCGAGAAATATCTTACCTTACCGCGTCATATCGAAGTGCAGGTGGTCGGCGATGGGCGTGGCAAAGTCTTACATTTTTTCGAGCGTGATTGTTCGCTACAAAGACGGCATCAAAAAGTGTTGGAAGAAGCACCATCACCCGCATTAAATGATGAGCAACGGGCAAGGATTTGCGATACGGTGGTGAAATCACTAGAGAAAATCAAATATCGCGGTGCTGGCACGGTGGAGTTTCTTTACGAGAATGGTGAGTTCTATTTCATCGAAATGAATACGCGGATTCAGGTGGAACACCCCGTTACTGAAATGATTACAGGCGTTGATTTGGTGCAGATGCAAATCAAAGTGGCAGCGGGCGAGGCTCTCACGCTTGAACAAAAAGATATTAAGATTAATGGTCATGCCATTGAATGCCGTATCAATGCCGAAGACCCTGATAATTTTCTGCCAAGTCCCGGTAAGGTAACGGGTTATCACCCACCGGGCGGTCCGGGTGTGCGAGTGGATTCTGCGATTTATACCGATTATTCGATTCCGCCTTATTATGATAGTATGATTGCCAAACTCATCACCCATAATAGCGACCGCGAGCAATGTATTCGCCGTATGAATAGCGCGCTTTATGAATATTTGATTGATGGCGTTAAATGTAATATCCCGCTACAGCAACGGATTATTGCCGAAGATGATTTCATCAAGGGCGATTATAATATCCATTGGCTAGAAAAATGGATGAAGCTTAAATAGTGGCGTTACTCTCGGCTGATTCATTGCTGACGGCTTATAAAAGCGGCGCATTTGCAATGGCAGAAAGCAGATATGATAAAGGTTTTTCGCTGATTAAACCCGAAAGACGTGCGATTTTACCACTTAAAAAATTTCATCTGCCGCGCAGGCTTCGCGCCACTGTTAACTCAAAGAAATTCACCGTTAAATTTAACACAAGCTTTCATTCGGTGATTCATAATTGCGCTTCAAGGCACGAAACTTGGATTAATGAAGATATTATCACTCTGTTCAATCAGCTGCATCAAAGTGGCGATGCCCATTCGATTGAGGCATGGCATCAGGGGCAGTTGGCAGGCGGTATTTATGGCTTGGCAGTAGGTGGTGCGTTTTATGGCGAGAGCATGTTTAGCGCAAAAACTGATGCCAGCAAAGTGGCATTGGTGCATTTGATAGAACATTTAAATGCGCGCGGTTTTATTCTATTTGATGTGCAATTCGTTACGCCGCATTTAGAACAATTTGGGGTTCAAGAAATTGGGCATTTTCATTTTATGAGCTTCTTGCAAAAAGCACTTACGCTTAAATGCCAGTTTTATCCGTAAGGGTGATTATGGAGAGGCGAAAACCACTGGTGTATTTGCCTTTAACAATTCAATCGCTGTTTTATTGGTGGTTGGAGGATAGAAAAAATCATCAAGCTGTGCCAATGATTTATCTTCGGGGATAATCAGCAGAATTTTGCCTTTTAACACATTATCATCACGGGTTTCCCACATTGCATTAAATTGATTTTCCGAAAGTTTGCGATTCCCCCATGAAGGGTCGCCTAACCATACCACCCCCTCATCATTAACGCCGCGAAGCACTGAAAAATGGTCATTATCGCGGTAATAGACATAGACAATCGCGGGGATTTTAAGCTGTCTTAATTTTTCAAAATTCAATGTGAGACCAACCGCCTTAAAACCGAATTTTTTAACGGCTTGTTCAAGGTCGGCAAAAGATGCTGTGTCGTCAACCCCCGTTTTTTCAAGAATCTCGGCAAGAATATCTGCCTCATAGATTTCTTTGCCGTAAAAAAAGCGTAAAATGGTTGCCACAGCGGCAGAACCGCATGAAAAATCCTTATCTTGCTTTTCAATTTGATTATCGCGCAAATTTTTCCAACTTTTGATTGGCACACTGCCGGTTGCGGTTTGATAATTGAGATAAATCTGGCTTGTATTATCTTTGGCATTATCTTTGGCATGGGCAGTGAATGATGCCATGCAAATATATAATAATATAATATATTTCATCACTTTCCTTTACAATTTATAGCTAAGATTTAAGCCGATTTGCGAGCCATTATCGCCACTTATATTTGACGACATCGAAAAATTAAAAGTAAGATTCTTGGTTTTGGCATAGCCCAAACCAAAGCTGAAACTGGTTTGCGAGGTGCGAATGCCTATTTCTTCACCATCTATTTTCTGTTCATCAGTCCAACTTATTTGAATGCCGTTGGTCATGGTGATGCTATCATTAATGGCAAAGCTGAAACTGGGGCTGATATAGAATGAATCACTTGGGTCTATTTCTTGCTCTTCTATCATTCTTGCTGCACTATAGCGATAGCCAGTTGAGAATGAAAGCACGATAGGGTCAATACTCCGATAAAGCGTAAAGCCCGTATGCGCCGATTTGCGATAGACAAATTCTGCACCATTTCTGGTGGTGTTTTCGGCGGCTGTTATATCAAAAAATCCAATGAAAGCGGCGGTATCATTATCAGGTGAAAATTGATAATTCACACCCAATATCCAATCTTGCCATTGCTTATCAACATATTTGGTGGTCTCGGTTTCAGTGTTGCTTTCAATCCGAATATCACGGGCGGTGGCAGTAAAGCGTGTGTAAAATTCAGTCTTGGTGGTAATGCCGTAACGCAGACCAAAATGATGGGCAAGAATATCAATATTTTGCCGTTGTGTGCTAACATCAACTGGTAATATTAAAAAACTATTACCAACTGGCACAAAACCATATACGGCATTGCTATCACTGCTATCGATATTGCTATAATTACTGCCTAATTCTAGCCGAAATGTTTTCTGTTCGGTCAGCAAATCCTCAAGGCTCAACGGTAAATCAGCACGGGCAGGCATTGCGGTTAAAATAATGCAACACATAATAATGAGGAGGGTAAGATAAGGCAGTTTTTTCATTGCTATTATTCCTCATCATGAGGGTTAAACCGACGGCGTTCAAAAGAAGTTTTATCCCAAGATTTTGGTAATATATAGCTATAGCGGAATCCAATCATACCGTTAATAATTTCATCTGGAATCTCGCCATAATAATAATTGTCGCCCGGTTCATCACCATCATTTTTTCCATAAGATGTGTCGGCTCTGGCTGTTAATGTTCCTTCTATGATGGGCTGAATATAAAGAGAAAATTTATGGCGATTTTGCACTCTGATGCCAAACTCAAGATGTGCAAACACACCAGCATCACTAATAAGAAATGGACCAGCATTTTCATATATGATTTGATTCCCATAAGTTTCATCAGATTCGGAAGAACGCCATGCTGCATTCCCTTGAACAGAATGTCTGGTTTTTATCAACCCAAATCCGTATTCTACATAAAACCGTGTTGGCGCCCTGTTTTTTTCGAAACTGGTGCCAGCTATAAATTTTTGATAGCTACTTTGCCTTCTTAATCCATCTATAGGTGATGTTTTGCTATTTGTTGTTGCAATATTAAAATCAAAAAAACCAGTTATACCGTCTTGTTCAATAACGAAGCGGTATCCAATAGAATTATATTGATCATTATTCCATAATGTGGGGTCAGCATAAAATACATTCCCTAATGATGTTGATATTTCTTCATATCTTGTAGATTTTACTGCTCTTATCGCGTTTTCATTTATTTTTGGCTGATATATTTCTGTTTCCTGTGCGTTTACCTGAATTGCAGGCAACGAAAATGAAGCGATACATAATATTAGCGCGGATATTTTGATGGGGGCGATGAAGTAAGATGGTTTCTGCATGGTTATATTGTTTTTTATAAAAAGCGGTGTTACCAAATAAAAATTCAGTAACACCGCGATATTATTTTTTATCTAGCAGCTCCAAAAAAACCTCTATGTTCTGAACTATTAGCAGGATGACTATAATCACCCAAACCATAAAATCGGTCATTAGCTGTATTATACCTATTAGGATTATGTTCTCTATTATATATATCCATTGTTCTGCTCGATTGATAGCTTGCTTCTGCTGATGTCCCAGCAGCGATAGCAGGGGGAACTAGAAAACCTAGAGCAAAAGCAGTCCCATATATGAACCCGACTCTGTTTGCTGTACCCCAATCATCTGTTTTACGATAACCCTGAACCAAACCGATAAGGTAACCTAAAACAAACGGCTCAATAAAATCCCCTTCGGTTGCCAGCATTTCTTCTGGCGAAAGTAAGGCAAGCTCGCCGCCAACGATGTTGATGGTAGATTGTTCGGAACTGCCAAAGGCAAAATCCATATCGCTACTGTCTAAATTCGCCGCAAAGCTTTGCGTCGCAATAAAAAGTGACGATGTTAGCACAATGATTAGCGTTCTGATTGAACGTGTCATTAAGTTTTTCATCATTATTCTCCTTTTCTATATAAGATGAAATATACCACAGATTGCTTAAAATGCAAAACACTTTATTCTGTGGTTGTATACTACCTTAAGTAGTATACAACTTAAAATGTATACTAAAATTATTCATTGTCAACTAATTATATGATATTTAAGCGGTAAATCAGCACGGGCGGATGTGGCAGTTAAAATAATGCAACACATAATAATGAGGAGGGTAAGATAAGAGAATTTATTCATGGTTATATTTTTTTCTAAATTATTCAAAGATATAGCTATAGCGAAAGCCTGCCATACCCTCAACAATTTCATCTGGAATATCGGCATAATAATAATTGTCGTTTGGTTGCGACTGATTGGTATTATATGAGGTATCATTTCTGGCTGCCAGTGAGCCTTCATCTATCGGTTGAAAATAAAAAGATAAACGATGACGGTTTTTTATTTTAAGACCAATTTCCACATGCAGATAGACACCACTTTCTTGGGGCAGACCACCACCGCCAAGCAACACAAATGGCAATAATGGCGTATAATTTTGATAGATGATTCGGCTATCGTAAATCTCATCAGATTCGGGCGCTCCCCATGCTGCTTCCCCCTCAACAGAATGTAAAACATTCATAAGCCCAAACCCAAGCCCAAAAAATAATGTCGTGTCAGATTGGTTTTGGTTAGCAATAAAGCCCACTGCGAACTTTTCATAATTACTCTTTCTTTTCAACCCATCAATATCGGAGGTTGCCGTGTTTGTGAAGCCAAGCTCATAATCAAAATAAAGATCTATATCGGCGTTAATCTCTGTAACACGAAAGCCCAAACCATAATATTTGTTATTCGTCCATGTTTCAGGGTCAGCGTAAGAAATTTG
>CBDBHZ010000004.1:0-25028 GCA_965205905.1 Alphaproteobacteria bacterium
GTAAAGTTGATTTTACGGGCAATGGCACAGGCGTTTATGGCACGTTATCTGGTATGCCCGAAACTGTAACATTTGGTGTAACAGCTGCTGTTGATTTCGCGAATGATGCCGTAACAATCAGCACGACTGGCACGAATAACTCGGGTAATGCTGACCTTAATATCCCCGCTACTACCATCAGCTATAATAATATGAATGTTCTCACTCATGAATTTGGTGGTGCTAATGCTTTATTAGCTGGTATGACTGGTAACCTTAATGCCCGTTTCTATGGCGGTGGCACAGAAGAATTTGGTGGCACATTCGCCCTAGCCAAAGCAGATACAAGCTATTATTATGGTGCATTCGGTGCAACGCGCGCTGGTAAGACGATTTTCTTGCCACGTGATGATACTACTGTCACCATCAATGCGCTTGGTAGTGAATCAGTAACGCCCACGTCCAATTCTGCTAATTTGCCTGCGTCATTCAATGTGGCAAAATCGGGTAGCGAAACTCTAACAGTGCAAGGTATTACGGCATGGCTTTCTGAAAGCGCAACATATACGCGCTACAAAGATGATGAAAGTGATTGGAATCTTAGTAAGAAAGGTGAATATCAGATTACTAATAGGAATGTTACGCCAACATTGGTTTCAGCTGGCGCTGCTACCATCACATTTGTAGATGGTGGCACTGATACAGCTGTGATTCATGGCGATAGTGATTATACAGCGGCGATTGTTGATAGAAGCATGGCTCGTTTTGGCTTTACCCCTCATTACATGGCTGCGCTTAGTTGGAGTTATGAGGCGCCGTTAGCATCAATATTAGCGGATACGCAAACAATCACCGATATTGATGGCATGATGATTGCGGGTATCGGAAGAGGCGTTACTGCCATTCCAACGCCACTTGTGATTGTTGATTTTACAGGCAAGGGCACAGGTGAATCAAGCGCACTCGGCACTACTATATTTGATGTGAAAGCTCAAATTGATTTTGCTACCAATAAAGTAACATTGGAAACTGAAAATACACAAGTTGGTGGTGTTAATAAATTCAGTCTTGATTTTATGAACACATTAACATATACCGCAGCCACAGGTGCTATCACTGGCGCGATTAAAACCAAAGGTGATGATTTAACTTATGGGACTGACAATGGCACAGAATTATCAGGCACAGCCAATGCAAGATTTTACGGCACTGGCGCGACTGATGTGGTAAGTGAATTTGGTGGCACATTCGCATTCGCTGAAACAAATGTTCAATATTATTATGGTTATTTTGGTGCAGGCAATGCGGTTAAAACCACTGGTAACAATCATTTGGCACTAGGCGCTAATGCTGCTGATTATAATATTGCGGGTATCACCACACCGATTGATGTAGCACCTAGCCCTGCTCAATCGCTTAGCTCGCACGGAACGATTGAAATCGCAAAAACTAGTAATCAAACCGTTAAAATGAATGGGCTAGGCGTTTATAGTGATTATATAACAAATTATGAACTGGTATCGGCACAGAATTGGGGTGATGTTAATTATAATTCTGATAAAGAATTGCGTGTTGCAAGGTTGAGTAATAGCTTTGCATCAATTAATTTTAATAGTGGCAAGATGGATATCGTTACGCTCTATGTAAATGATAATAATGGTGGTAAAAAAACCTATATAGTTGATGCTGAGGGTGCTGGCACTAGTAATAGTTTTAGTAAAGCTATCACTAGCGTAACTGACACGACTGGCACGACGACTGGCACGATTAATGTGCTACGGGATACTCTTGCAAATAACATCTTCGGTTTTGATTCGGAAAATATTGCCTATATTGATTGGTATATTAATACAAATGCAAATAAAACAAATACTAACACAAACACGACTGCATCAGACCATAATATCTATGGCATGATGGTAACAGGGGTGGAAACCGATATTTTGAATATCCCCACTGGTGGTAGTGCTAGCTTTACGGGTAAAGGGCGTGGTTATCTTAATGCTGCTGATGGCACCCGCACCACAACTGCTTTTAATATTAATGCCACTGCCAATTTCACAGGAGACACTGTTACACTTTATAGTAGTGATACCACAGAATGTGATATGGCTTTTGCAAATTGTGGGTCGATTGATACATCATTGAATTTCAAAACCAGTAACGCAATCGGCTATACTGTCAACAGCATCAGTGGTGCTATTATCGGCAGTGATACTGGCTCTAACTTTGCAGGTAACGTTGATGCGCGTTTTTATGGCACAAATTATATGGTTGGTGTTTACACTTATCAAAATGATGCCACAGAATTTGCTGGTTCATTCGCGATGAGCGATAGCACGACGAACGAACAATATTATGGCGTCTTTGGTGCCGATATTGAAGTCGCTGAGCTAATCGTAGCAACAAAAACGACAGGATCTTTGGCACCACCACCTAACAACGCAACCAGCAAAATGATAACAGGCTTTGAGGAAGATGATCGTAAGGGTAAAGTAGATATTACGTTGCCTGTCGCCTCTTATGTTAGGATGAAAAATGAATCAGGCATTACCATTCAAAAAATTAATGGTGGCGCAGTCAAATTCTCTCATGCAAGTAATGGTTATTTTCATCACTATCCACCGAACCCGTCGCCCCAAGGAATCGCGTTGAGTGTCTATTTTGGTGATAATAGATATGAAACAGGGGCATTTGATGGTGCTGTGTCTGTTACTGATGATCTCTCTATTAGCACAGCTAGCAATATATCTCAAGGTCTTAACCTTGGTTATACGCCTGATACATTAAGTTTAGACCGAAGTGCCTCAAATTTTGGCTTTGACGGAAAATATATGGCAAAGATTGAATGGACAGTGGTGGCATCGAACCAATATCTTAACGGCAAAATCTACGCCTATGGTATCACGGGTTATGAAACTGCGGATTCTGTTATCAGCGCACTTACTGCGGGCACGCCTACATTTATGGGCGAGGGGCAAGGAGTCTATAATGGTAGTGGTGCTAGCGATGGCCGTTATCATTTTGATGTTGCAATCACGACTGACTTTACTGCATCCACAGTAACAGTAACCAGCTCAACGACAACGAAATGTAGTAATGCTGATTGTACCACCCTGAGCGCAACAGCAACTTCTGCCCTTGATTTCAAAGCTGATTTAACTTATGGCGCAACAAATGTTATCACTGGCATGGTTAAAACCAAAGGAACTGATGGTATTTTTACCGCAGATGATGCCACTGATGCCTTAACCTTAACAGCAGGCTCTGCAGAAGCCCGTTTTTACGGACCAACATACCAAGAAATAGGTGGCACATTTAACATGGGTAATTCTGAAGGCGGTTATATCGGTTTCTTCGGTGCAGACCAATAACAGCCATAAGGCTTTATCGTAAGTTATAAAAAAGCGTTGCCTTTCAAAAGCATGGCAAAAAAGGGCGGTATTGATAGCATCAACACCGCCTTTTTTATATGTGGGGCTTTGCGCCCCTTCTAGCGAATTGTGGTCTCACCACAATTCTAGCGGATATTAGCGGAGGGGTTTAAGGGGCTTCCTTGCGATTAGCAAGGTCGCAAAGCCCCTTCTAGCGAATTGTGGTCTCACCACAATTCTAGCGGATAAATGCCTTGCAATCAAATGATAATATGATTACACTATAATTATATGAATGATAGGAGATAATGAAATGACTGAAAACACAACGCAATCAGAAGAAACTTCAGAGGATCCGAGCATTGCTGAATTCTATGCTCTCATTAAGAAAAATAAAAATAAAGAAGTGAAAAGTGATTATTCAGGTATCCCTACACACCGCACACGCCCTACTTGGCCAGAACGGGTAATAGATAAAATACTCCGCCAAGAATAAGCGGTGAGCCAATCACAATTAACAAGCTCCAACGAATACGTATATCTTTTTTATCTGCAATTTTAATATTTTTATAAATTTTCTCTTGATAGTCTAGCGTTACCCTAGCAAGTAACCGCATTGCATGTGATTGAGCAACTACATTTTTTATATCATGCTTTTCAGTCAACCCAATTAAATCATTAATCCTATTACCGCTAATCTTATGGTCGTTAATCGGTAATATCACACCATATATTAGTAATATCGAGACAATAATATAAATCACAACAATGATTGCCAAAAGCAATTTGAATGACATTGTATAATCATCATTTTGACGAAAAATAATTGGAATCGCAAAGGCAATCACTGATAATAAAAAACCCAATAATAAGGTCGCTTTATTTTTTAGCGATTTAATATTCTCTATGGTATGTAACAAATATTCGCTTGCTTGTTGATAAGCTAAATCAATAAATTTCGCGAATTCGCCTGTTTTCTCTTCCGCCATCATTTAACCCCCGTCTTCACGGGAGAAAGCCCCAGCACCGTCTGCACCAATGCATTGGCATCTAGCCCTGTTTGAGCATATTGGGTTTGTTGCGAAGCATGGTCGATGAAGCAATCTTTCATATAGAGCGGACGATAAACAACGCGTTCAAGCAGATTATCACGCGCCAGAATATCCAACACTTGTGCCGAAAAACCACCAATCGCGCCCTCTTCCATCGTGATGAGATAATCATGCCCCTCCACCAGCTGATGCAGTAATTCACTATCTATCGGCTTGGCAAAACGGGCATCAGCAATGGTGATATTATAGCCCTGCTGGCTTAAAATATCATCGGCTTTCACCGCTTCATAAAGCCGCGGACCCAATGTTAGCACCGCAATATCCTTGCCCTGCTTGATGATGCGCCCCTTGCCAATCGCTAGCTTTTCAGGCTGTTTCGGTAAATCAACACCAGCCGCTTCGCCCCGTGGAAACCGAAACGCAATCGGACCATCAGCATAATGATGCGCGGTATGCACGGCATGGGTCAGCTCCGCTTCGTCAGCTGGCACCAGCACCACCATATTTGGCAGGCAACAAAGATAGCTGATATCAAACGCGCCCGCATGGGTTTGCCCATCTGCCCCCACCATGCCCGCACGGTCAAGCGCAAATTTTACGGGCAGATTCTGAATCGCCACATCATGCACCACTTGGTCGTAAGCGCGTTGCAAAAAGGTTGAGTAAATCGCCACAAACGGCTTATAGCCCTCAGTCGCAAGTCCTGCCGCAAATGTAACCGCATGTTGTTCGGCGATGCCAACATCAAAATAGCGTTCGGGGAACGTGCTTTGCAAAAAATTTAAGCCTGTGCCATCGGGCATGGCAGCCGTTATGCCCACCACCTTTTCATCATCGGTGGCGGCTTTTACCAATGCTTTGCCGAACACCGACGTATAAGAAGGTGCGTTGCTTTTGGGCTTAATCTGCGTGCCCGATAATACATCAAACTGACTAACGCCATGATATTTATCAGCTGATTTTTCAGCAGGTGCATAGCCCTTGCCTTTTTGAGTAACGGCATGAATCAGCACGGGGAAATTATCGGCAGGCATATCGCGCACATTGCGTAACACAGGCAACAGGCTGGCAAAATCATGCCCATTGACTGGCCCTAAATAATACAAGCCCAACTCTTCAAATAATGTGCCATTGCCCGAAAGATAATAGCGCACAAATTCTTCGGTTTTCAACACGCGTGGCTGTAACGCCTTTGGCAAGATTTTATGCACTGCTTTGTGCGAAAAATGCCGAAACTCTAAAAATGACCGTGATGACAGTAAACGTGCCAAATATTTGCTCATCGCCCCTACAGGTGGCGCGATTGACATATCATTATCATTCAAGATAATAATCAGCTTGCTGTGGGTGGCGGCGGCATTGTTAATTGCCTCGTAAATCATGCCCGCACTCATCGCGCCATCGCCTACCACGCAAATCACATGATTATCTTTGCCCTGCAATTTTGACGCGGTCGCCATGCCTAACCCCGCCGATATTGAGGTAGAGCTATGCGCCGCACCGAATGGGTCGTAGTCACTTTCTTTGCGCGAGGTAAAGCCCGAAAGCCCGTTTTCTTTGCGTAAGGTGCGGATTTTATCACGCCTACCCGTAAGGATTTTATGCGGATAGCATTGATGCCCAACATCAAAAATCAACCTATCGGCTGGCGTGTTGAACAAATAATGAATCGCTAGCGTTAATTCCACCACGCCCAAACCTGCGCCCAAATGCCCGCCCGTTACCGATACCGCATCAATCATTTCAGCGCGCAATTCTGTGGCAAGTTGCGGTAAATCACGGTCGGCAAATTGCTTCAAATCGCGGGGAATGTTCACCTTATCTAGCAATGGTGTTTCTGGTGGCGATTGTGGTGGTGTTTGTTGCTTCACATTATATCCTTTTTCATTGATTGCGGCTAACGGCAAATTGCGCTAATTGTGCCAAGAAATTATCAGCTTCGGATTCAGCCGTCAATATTTGGCTTTGCACCACCGCCTCATCGCAAAGAGCATACGCTTTTTCACGCGCCTTTTCAACCGAATTTACCACCAAAAATGATGGCTTACCAAACTTGCTATCCTTGCCGATATTCTTACCCATCTGTGTGGCATCACCAATGCTATCTAGCACATCATCATAAATCTGAAAGGCGAGCCCTAATTTTTCAGCATAATTTTTAAGCCCCGATAATAAAGCAGGCGAGGGGTTACCCAAATGCGCGCCTAATTGGGTTGCCGCCACAAAAAGCGCACCCGTTTTCAGCGATTGCAGGCGGATAATCTGCGCCTCGTCTGTCGTCTCACCCTGTAATTGCATATCCAGATACTGCCCTGCCGCCATGCCCTGATGCCCTGCGGCACGCGCTAGAATACTCACCAAATTGATACGGGTGTTGGCGTCAGCATGGGTTTCGGTTCGTGCCAATATTTCAAACGCGAAAGTGAGGAGTGAATCGCCCGCCAAAATCGCGGTCGCCTCATCAAATGCCAGATGCACACAAGGCTTGCCATGCCGCAGGGCATCATCATCCATCGCCGGCAAATCATCGTGAATCAGCGAATAGCCATGCACCATTTCAAGCGCGGCTGCCACATAAAGCGGATTCGATTTTGTATTTGAATTTTGCGTATCCGCGCCCGTATCTGCGCCCGCAAGTTTCGCGGATTCTAACACCAAAGATGCGCGCAATCGTTTGCCACCACCGCAAGCACCATAGCGCATGGCTTCAGCCAAACCTGCAATATCAACATTATCTCCATCGGATAATAACGCCAGCATCAGAGTTTCAACCTGATTTTTGCGTGAGGTTAATAATTGCTGAAACTCATTTGTCATCAGATGCAGAGCCTACTTGCTCGAATTTCAATTCTGCTTCTTTCAGCAATTTCTCGCAATGTTTTTGCAATTTCTCACCACGCTCATACAGACTAATCGCCTGCTGTAGCGGACTATCACCCTTTTCTAACTGCGCTGCAATGTTCTGCAATTCTTGCAATGCCGCCTCAAAAGTGAGGTTTTGAATCTCTTGTTGATTATCATCAGTCATTATTTATTCCTTCCGCAATAAAACCACCCTATTGCTATTTGTGCCAGCATCATTATTTTTGACACCCCATATATTTGATGTTTTAGTAAATTTCTGCTGATTAATCAAGGTGGCATCATGCGTTAACCCCAACTGTATTGCAAGCCTAACGACACTCTCATCAAGTTTGATGCTTCCCTTACGCACCTCGCCCACTTCAAAAGCAATAATACCATTAGGTTTTAAGATTCTTTTCAACTCATGCAGGGTCTGTAACATGCTGGTTTCCCAATCCGCTAAATTCTTGCACATGGTGATATTCACGCTCTTAATATCAATATTGTTAAACCAGCACCGCAACCAATTATCTTGTGAATAATTGACAATATCCAAAAAAGGCGGCGATGTTACCACCAAAGCAACGCTTGCATCATCGATAGCGGGCGTATGATGCGAAGCCGCGTTCAAAATCATCGCATCTTTGCTAACGGTTCGCAAAACCGCACGGCATTCATCATCTATCTGGGATAAAAGCATCTTGCTTTTCTTGAGTATCAATGCGCTCACATTGCGATAATCGGGCGTTTGCTGACGCTTCTGATTGATTTTGATTTGCCTCGCCTTGCTGGTTGCCTGATTAGGCGGTAGGGTATAGACACTGAAAAAACCGCTAGAATGCCCCGTTAGCCGGTTGGTTGCCACCATTCTTATCCAAGCATCAATGTTATCTTCGATGGCGGATTTGTTACGCCTGCCGAGATAATGTTTCAGCATCAGCAATTCGCGATAAGTCTCATCATGGTAAAACATGCTTAATTCATTGGTGATATTATCGGCAGGTTTTTGCTTGAAAATACGATGCAACCTCTCCTCAATCTGTGGCAAGCATGGCGGATTTAGGCGTGGCGCAGTCAGGATTTTACTGAGCGGGTTAATATCGTTGCTGATAGGGATTCTACCCATCAATGCGGCTTGCACAGCAGTTGTGCCACGTCCGCCAAAGGGGTCATAGATGCGGTCGCCTGTTTGCGAAAAACGGTCGATAAAATATTCAGCCAATGCAGGTTTGAAACAAGCGCGATACGAAATTTCGTGAATCCTGTTGGCTTGCCGCTGCTTTGCTGTCCAAAACTCATCGCTGATGATGTTGGGCAATGATGTGTTCTGGGGTGGGTTGCGGGGTGGATGAGACATGATATGCTGTGATGGATTTTCATGCTACCCTATCATTGCTTGAGGAGTATGTAAAGAGAGGCACGCTAGATTTTAGTGTTGAGTATGGCGAGACACGCTCCGCCCTTGTATTACACACCTATCAAAAAAAGCCCCCCATCCATCATAAATGATAAATGGAGGGTGTCGAGCTGACTCTGTGCAGTTTTTGAACCAGATAAGCGTTTCATCAATGCAAAAAATTTACGGCATCGAAAAACAGCTACTAGAAAAACTCTAGTAGCTGGGAATTCGTAACCGCTCATCAAATAAAAAACGGTGCGACGCTTTTTGGCATCGAAACGCTTGGACATATAGCGCCACTTCCCAGCCAAGCTGAGATGGGCGCACCCATGACGCAAAATGTTAGATAAATCGCGTCAATACGGTTGATGCAACCGTATTTGATGAAAGAGGTTACGAAACCCCACGCTAAGAAAACTTTCCAAACGATAATGTAATTATATAGGGTGTGAGAGGAGAATGCAACATAAATATCCGTTATATTTTACCAATAACAATGCTTTTGTTATTGGTAAAATAATGGTAGGATTATGTAAATGTACAAATTCATGATTGGCAAAGAATGTGACTGATAAGAAAATAAATATTTATTTTGATAAAAACAATCAAATAGATGTTACATTGGAAGATAATACTGTATGGTTATCTCTTAAACAAATATCGGAAATTTTTGAGCGAGATAAATCGGTTATCTCGCGACATTTAAAAAATATCTTTGAAACAGAAGAATTAGAGCGTGATGCAACTGTTGCAAAAAAAGCAACAGTTGAACAAGAAGGCAATAGAAGCGTTACCAGAATAATAGAATATTACAATCTTGATGTGATTTTATCAGTCGGTTATCGTGTCAATTCCAAAAAAGGTGCAGAATTTCGGCAATGGGCTAGCAAACTTATTATAAAGACATTATTGACTAAACAACGAAATAAATATTTACGTGAAATTCATAGATTAGAAAAAGAAACACAAAAATTATCAAATATTCAAAAAAAGCAACCATTTTTGTTTGATGTGATAAAATATGGGTATACCATAGAGGGTACCATAGAAAATATTCAAAAAGCTAAACAAAAGTTAGAACATGATTTAAGAGCTTTTTCCGTTAACAATTTTAACTCTAAAAAAAGGTTTCAGCATGAAACTAAAAGCATTACCAACCGTTATCAAAGAAGTTTCCAATTATTATACCAATATGATAGCAATGAATTAACAACAGAGAATCTTAATTTTTCTGCTCCTGAATTTATTGAATATTCCGATGCATTAAATGAAATTAAAGATTTAAAAACCGAACTTATGATAAGAGGGGAAGCAAGTGAATTATTTGGCAGAGAGAAAGATAAAACTTTTCAAGGCGTGTTAGGTAATATTTGCCAAAGTTTTGATGGAGAATATCTTTATCCTAGTATCGAAGAAAAAGCTGCAAATTTATTATATCTGACGATTAAAAACCATCCCTTTATTGATGGTAATAAAAGGATTGACGCATATATGTTTGTATTATTTTTAGAAAAAAACCAATTTAGCCTCAAGTTGGATTATACACCTAAAATAGACGATAACGCTTTGGTTACATTGACCTTAAATGTTGCTAAAAGTAATGCAAATGATAAAGACACACAAATAAAACTTATTATGAATTCTATCAAAGAAACATAATTTATCTACAATTAAAATAACGTGGTTTCTCGATGCGGATTGCCTATGCGATGCCCATAGTATCAAGGGCGGTGCCTGTCTCTATACATTAATATATGGGGGGGCTTTGCGGAATTGGTTTTATATATCAAGGGGGGTGCGGTCTGGCTTCTCGATGCGCGCTTGTCAAATTTTTGTCCGTAGGACAATTTGCCAAGCAGACGCCTCTTGCCAGTTTCGGTTTGCCCTTGTTACCAATGGCGGGCAAACCTCACCCTTAATAATCCCCCCGCCGTACCAAATACTAGCGATGGTGTGAGTCACGGTTACTCAATACTCGCGATGATGTTGCACCTTGATAATCCCCCCATTATCTGCCATAATACGCTCTATGTAACATCATCACATGAGAGGCAATGATGGAAACTTTAATGACATTATTTGGAGCGTTTGTGATAGCATTCGCGGGTTCATCAAATAATATTGATCATCGCCCATTGCTGAATGAAAAATTTTGGCAAAATACGACCCTTGCCGAAATTACCCACGAAATTGAAGCGGGTGTGAATGTTCATGCGCGTGATAAATATCTGGGCAATACCGTTTTAATGTATGCGGGTCGCTATGCAAACAACCCTGATATTATAACAGCACTGGTTGAAGCAGGTGCGGATGTAAATGCCCGTAATGACGATAATGCAACAGTTTTGATGATTGTCGCTGCCCATCAGCCTAACCCTGATATGGTAACGGCACTGATTGAAGCAGGTGCCGATGTGAATGCGCGTGAGCCAAATCTTGACGATACAGTTTTAATGTATGCGGGTCACTTTACTGACAATCCTGATATTATAACCGCACTGATTGAAGGCGGCGCAGATGTGAATGCCAGTAATGCCAAGAACAACACGGCTTTGATGTGGCTGATTTATAGCAATCCAAATCCTGAAATTATCACAACACTCATTGAAGCAGGCGCGGATGTGAATGCGCGTAATGTCTATGGCGGAACAGCTTTGATGGTTGCGGTTAGCCATCAGACGACCTCTGATATTATCATTGCACTGATTGAAGCAGGCGCGGATGTGAATGCAAAAGATACTGATGGTTACACCCCATGGGGTTTGATTCAAGAAAATGACGCCTTAAAAGATACCGAAGCCTATCGGTTAATAGATGACATGCGAGATAAGTAGCCATGAATGATGTCCTGAACAATGCCATACCCAACGAAATGCCAGACGCCATGCTAGAACGCTATTCGCGGCATATTTTGCTCTCCGAAATTGATGAGGAGGGGCAGAATAAATTATTAAACGCGCACCTTGTCTGTGTTGGGCTTGGCGGTTTGGCTGCCTCTGCCTTGCCGTTATTAGCAGGTGCGGGCATTGGCAAAATCACCCTGATTGATGGCGACCGCGTGGATATTTCCAACCTGTCACGGCAAACGCTTTACAGCGAACAAATGGTGGGCGCGCCCAAAGCCTTATGCGCTGCCGAGACTTTAAGCAATCTGAATAGTGAGATAACCATCACCCCCATCAATCAGTTGCTGACTGCCGATAATAGCGATGAATTGCTGAAAAATGCCGATATTATCATTGATGCCACCGATAATTTCCCCGCCCGTTACCGCATTAACGATGTGGCTTGCAAGCATAAAATCGCCTTTGCATCGGCAAGTCTGATGCGTTTTGGTGGGCAAATCAGTTTCTTTAAGCCGCATTTTACCGAAGAGAATATCACAGATAATATCACCCTGCCCTGCTATCGATGTCTCTACCCTAAAGCCCCACCCGAAAATCTACTGCCCCGCTGTGATGAGCTTGGCATTTTCGCACCCACCGCCGCAATCTTTGGGGTGATGCTGGCAAGTGAGGCGTTAAAATATCTGATAGGCTGTGGCACGTTGCTAACGGGGCGTTTGCTGATGCTGGAATGTGATGATTGGCAATGGCAGAATATCAGCTTTAACCATCGCACCGATTGCCCTAACCATTAGCCCCCCAACAATTCCGCCAATAATTCTTGCGTGCTATTGCGGTGCGGTCGCCATAAATCGCGCTTCACTGCCTCATCAAAGCGGTTCAGCATATCTTCAAGTGCTTGCGGGTTACATTGCCTGATAAAATCACGCACCTCCTCATCTGCCACATAGGCTTGAAACAGCCTATCAAATTGTTGTGGTTCTACCACTTGGGCGGTGGCGGCAAAAGCGAACAGATATTCCACCGTTGCTGCTATTTCGAACGCTCCCTTATAGCCATGCGCCATTATCGCCTTAATCCATTTGGGGTTGGCGGCACGGGCATGGATAATCCGCGCTATTTCTTGCTTTAATGTGCCAATGCGTGGCGCGCTGGGGTTAGAATGGTCGTTATGATAAATTTCAGGCTGTTCGCCCGAAAAATGCCGAATGCTAGCGGCAAGCCCACCTTCAAACTGATAGTAATCATCAGAATCCAGAATATCATGCTCGCGATTATCCTGATTATGAATCACCGCCTCGCTTTTTGCCAATCTTGCTTGCAGTAAATCAGGCAATGCTTTGCCTTGCAAATCCGCACCATTATAGGCAAAGCCACCCCAGCGCAAGAAAATATCGGCGAAATCCTTATCATTTTGCCAGTTACCCGATGCAATCAAATGCTGTAGCCCTGCGCCATAACTACCGAGCTCAGCACCGAAAATGCGTTGACACGCATATTGCGATGCCGTTTCGGCATCAATGCCCTTTTGCTGATAAAGTGCTTTATCGCGCTTATATGCCAGCGCAAGCGGATTATCTTTATCGGCTTCATCACATTTTGCCACTGCTTCAATCATTTCGGATAATTGCCGTATCACATTGGGGAAAGCATCGCGGAAAAAACCCGATATGCGAATCGTAACATCAACGCGCGGCCGCCCTAACATGCTTAATGGCAGAATTTGATAGCCCGTGATGCGGCTCTGTTGCCGTATCGGTTGCACCCCCATCAATGCCATCACTTGCGCTATATCTTCGCCACCCGTTCGCATTTGTGCCGTGCCCCACATGGAAATCACCACATTTTGAAGATGATTGCCGTAATTTTGCAAATGCGTTTTCAGCAATAAATCTGCCGATAACATGCCCAACTGCCATGCCGCTTTTGATGGAATATCGCGCATATCCACCGAATAAAAATTGCGCCCTGTCGGCAGAATATCAAGCCTGCCCCTGCTAGGCGCGCCCGATGCACCAGAAGCGATATAACGCCCATTTATCGCCTTGATGAATGCGCCAGTCTCGCCCAGTTTGGACTGCGCTAATAAGTCGCGCAAATTCGGTAATTCCTTGCTGATAATGCTGTGGGTTTTCTTCATATTTTCAGGTAGGCGCGCATCGCCTGTGATTAAAGCAAGGGAGAATTGATGCAATGCCTCCACTGCCAACCTTTTGCTAACATTTTTGCTTTTCGTTTCAAGATAGGGCTTTAAAATATCAGGTAGCATCATAACGCCCTCAAAATCATTTTGTTCTAGCGGATTAAAGCCAAACTCTAAATCATCAGCAAGGCTTTGCAATAATGATTGCTGATGCGGCGCATCGCCCCGTTTATGGCGTAACAGATTTAGCAGAAAATTCGGCAAATCATCAGGCAATTCACCATAGCGATGCAAGCCTGCCCGTATCATGGTGAATTTAATATCGCATAAAAAATTCTCAATCGCGTTGAGTTTTTCTGGCATTTTCGCATTATCATCAGTGCCGATTTCTAGCTTCAGCGCATCTGCCATTTTCACCATTTCTGCGGCTAAAAAATCGCGTCTTTTCACATCTAGCTGCCGCGCATCGTAATATTCATCAAGCAGAACCTCTAATTCTGCCAGTGAATCATATAATCCACCTGTGGCAAGGGGCGGAGGCAAATGGTCTAAAATCACCGCCTGTATCCGCCTTTTGGCTTGCGTGCCTTCACCCGGGTCGTTACAAATAAACGGATAAATCACTGGCATTGCGCCTAGCACCGCATCGGGATAACATTCTGCCGATAATGCCAACGATTTGCCGGGCAACCATTCTAGCGTGCCATGCTTGCCGATATGGGTGGCTACGTGCATACCAAAAATTTCGCGCAACCAGATATAAAACGCAAAATAGCCATGCGGTGGTGGCAGTGATGGGTCGTGGCATGTGCTATCGGGGTCTAATTCGTAACCGCGACTTGGTTGCAAGCCCACCGCCACATTGCCGAAAATAATTATCGGCAAATGAAATGCCGCATCTTTATTAACCGCATCTTGCACAAAGGCGTCTTTTACAGCCTCACCCCAACGCGCATTGACTGCCTGCTGAATTTCTATCGGCAATTTGCTAAAATGATGCTGATAGTCGGCAAGACTTAATCTTGCTTCAGATATGCGCCGCTGTGGGTGCTGATTGGTTGGTCCTGCTTGCAATAATGCCATCAGCGTCTCACTATCGGCAGGCGGTTGGCAGATAATTCCATCTTTTTGCGCCAATTGCAACAAACATAGAGTCGCTTGTGGGGTATCCAAGCCAACGCCATTGGCAAGCCTGCCATCAGAAGCAGGATAATTGCCTAGCACAAAGCCAAGTTTTTTATGTTCAGCAGGGGTCATTTGCAAGGCAATGTAACGCCTTGCCAATTGGGCAACAAACGCCACACGGTCGGGCAGAATATGGTAACGGGCAAGCGGACATTCGGTGAGAGGGTCAGTGGTAAGCGCATCACGGCAGGCAATCATACGGGTCAGCAATCTGCCATCAAGCTCAGTCAGCGCAACATTCATGGCGATTTCGCGCATTGGCAAGCCCGATAATTCATCATTCCATTGCTGATATTCGGTGTTGGAAAGCACAATTTGCAATAATGGCACATTAAGGTTTTCAAAAATATCGGGCGCATCATCATGCGGATTTTTAACGCCGCTTTTGGCAAGCGCAAAGCCCGTTGCCATCATAATCAGATTCGGACGATATGTTTGCAGATAGGTTTTCAGGCGTTGGGTAATCAATTCATCACGAAAATTATTGGCATAATAGGCGATTCCGTTAAGCCCTTGCGAATCAAGCGCATCGCATAGAGCATCGATGGGCGCAATATCACCGCCATCAATCAGCGCGCGATAAAATAACACGCATATTTTGCCATGCTGTGACTCATCTCCGAATTGGCGATAAATACCGTCATCAGCCAATGCCAATGGAGGCGGTGGGGGTGCTTGATAATCCCCCATTTGACAGCCTAACATAGAAGATAGATACGCCAATAAGCCTGCAAAATTTTCCTGCCCACCCGCGCAAAAATAAGCGAATATTTTGGCGATAGAATCAGCTTCAGGCGTTACCGAAAGATGTTTCAGCGATTCATCAAAATTCTTATCGCCTGCCAGTAATATCAGCTGAATATCATGTTGCGCACATAATTCACGTAATTCATCAACGCCATATTGCCAATAGGCTTGCCCGCCTAGCAACCGCACAATCACCAATTTTGAGCCAATCAATGTTTGCTCGCAATAGGCATCAATAGTGGCGGGGTGTCCTAAAAAGCCCAGATTCATGAGGCGTAATGTGGGAATTGCCTGCGTTTCAGGCGTCATCATATCCGCATGAAACGCCTTATAGGCTTCGGCAAGGGCGGTCAATTCGCTGGTGGCATGGCTTAAAATCACAATATCGCCTACCGTTTGCTGAATATCATAAGCCTGCCCTTCTTCAAAACTGCCTGCCTCGCCTGCTAATAAATGCATAATTTCACCTTTAACCTTTAATCATGATGCGATTTTTGCTATATACACTTATAACAGTTTATTGACAATCATTAAGGATAATTTTTTTGATGCGTTTTATTTTGCTCATCGCGATTTTAATTAGTCCAAGCCCCGCTTATGGACAAAATGCTCCCGCTTATGGGCAGGTGGCGCGTGATGATGTGCCTTACATTATTTTTGTGAATCATGGGCGCGATTATAATAATAATTGGATTGTGTTCCGCAATGGCTTAGTGGCGGGTATGAACCGTTTCGGGCTGAATATTGAGTTGCGTAACGCCCCCAAAGGCACGCTGACCGATGTCAATGATTTGGTGGAAAGCGCGATTGCCGCCAAACCCGATGGGTTGATTCTAAGTGTGCCACGCGATGATATGGCGAGAAAATGGGCAGAGAAAGCACAAGCCAATAATATCCCTGTTGTGTTTGTTGGCACGTCTGGCATTGCAAATTTACAGAATCAGCAGAGATTTCCGTTTATTTCCATTGGGCAAGACCATTATCAATCAGGTTTTCTATTGGGTAAAACATTGAAAAAAACGGGCAAAAGTAACGCGATTTGCTTGGTGCCACGCACCGATATTGATGAATATATAGCGCGCTGTAAGGGCGCGGCTGATGGGCTTAACCAAAATTTAGATATTTTTTCTAGCGATAAGATACGCAATAATTTAACCCAGTTTCTAACTGATTATTTGCCTCAGAATCCAGATTTGCAGACCATTATCATTACCGAAATTACCGCATTAGATGATGTTAGAAAAAAGCTGAACGCCATCACTGGTGGTGATAAAATAGCATTGGTATCATTCGGGTTAACGCGCACCGCCGCCCAATTAATCCGTGTGAAAGGACAGGTTTTATTCACGATTGATGAACAACCATTCTTGCAAGGCTACACAGCGGCAATGATTTATCATAATTATTTTCGGCATGGCATCATCTGGGGCAATCACCATATTGCCACAGGGCCGCAAATTATGAATGCCAGTAAAGTCGGTAGCATTGTTAATTTTGCTGGCACGATTCGCTGATGGCGCATAAATGGCACATATAAGCCCCTCATTACTGGCATTGGTGGCAGCAGGCAGTGCTATTGGCGGTGTGTTGCGCTATCTTTTTTATGGCGTCTCACTGCATATCACCGAACGATTTTTCAGCAACCATTCGCAATATGCAATGATTTACGGCACATTCTTTGTCAATATTATGGGCGGTGTCATTATCGGTATCAGCTTTGCATTACTGCCCGTAAAATTCGGCAATCCGCATCACGCATTTTTAATGGCGGGCATGTTGGGTGGCTTCACCACTTTTTCGGCATTCTCGCTAGAAATCTATCAACTCATCACCAAGCAAGATTATTTACCCGCATTTTACTACTCTGTTGCATCACTTATATTGGCAGTAACAGGCGTGGCATTAGGCGTGTTATTCGGAAGAATGATAGCAGGCTGATGGTGCAGATGATTACCATTGAGCCTGATGATGACGGGCAGAGGCTTGACCGTTTCTTACGCAATAAGGGCATGAATTATGTGATGGTGCAGAAATCGCTTCGCAATGGGCGGATTCGGGTGAATAAACAGCGTAAAAACCCTGATTACCGCTTGCAACAAGGCGATATGATTGCCCTGCCTGCCATTGTTACCCCACAAAAATATTCGCCAACTGATGCGGTTGCAGCCAAACCTCTGGGCAAGCCTCCGCCCGCTGATTTTATCATCAAACAGACAAAGGATTTTCTGCTGATTAACAAACCAGCAGGTTTAGCAAGTCAAGGCGGTAGTAAATTACAGCGTCATCTTGATGGCATGTTAGAGCATTTTTGCGATGAGAATGGCGTTAAACCGCGCCTCACCCATAGGTTAGATAAGCAAACCAGTGGCGTGATGCTGATTGCCCGTAGCCGTAACAGTGCCACCCGTGCGGCGGAGGCATTTTCGCAAAAACATATCAACAAATATTATCTGGCGGTGATTTCGGGTAAAACGCCGGCAAGTGAGGGCATGATTGATGTGCCGTTGTTACGCACACCGCAAAAAATGCTGATAGATGAAAAAGGCGACCGCGCCCAAACTCGCTATATGATACTCAGCCAAAAGGCTGATTACGCGCTTATTTTGCTAATGCCACTGACGGGGCGCACCCATCAGTTGCGCGTGCATCTGATACATCTTGGCGCGATGATTGTGGGCGAGAGCAAATATAAACGCAATAACAGCAAAGATAAAAATCTGTATCTTCATGCTTATCGCTTGCATTGGCAACCACCAAAAAAAGACAGTGAAGAGATTGATATTACCGCACCCCTGCCTGAATATTTTAACACATTAATGGCAGAAAAAGAGTTGCACCTGCCCGCCCCCGCAAAATTAGCGCAAAAGATGAAGCAATTAACGCAAAAGTGAGCTATTGTTACCCATCACTAATAACTAATCTCTTGCCTTGTTTCTTTAATTTTTCTAACTTTAGCAAGCAAATATTCCATTGGCTTGTTGCTTTTGGTGCGGTTACAATGTCCGCATAAAAGCTGATAATTTTCGTAGTAATCCCCGCCGCCTTTTGATTTCGGTATCACATGGTCAATCTCAAAATCTTTTATCTGATATTCGGTCAGGCAACCATTACAATGCCCATCTTGCTCACTATAAAGCCTTTGCTTAATGGGTAGAGTCGGTTCGCTTCTCTCAACATCCGTTCGCTGGGGCGGTGTGGCTGTATGCACAAAATCCTTAAATAACCCCGCATCATCTGATAGACGTTCCACCAGAATATCAGCGGCTTTTTCCTCTATATCGCAGCCAATCCATTTGCGGTTTAATTGTTGCGAAGCCACACAAGCGGTGGCACAGCCACAAAACGGGTCGAACACCACATCGCCTTCGTTACTTGATGCTTTGATGATGCGATGCAGTAACGCAAGCGGTTTTTGCGTAGGGTAGCCTGTGCGTTCTTTTGATTGACTATTAACATACGAAATATCCCAAACATCACGCATATTAACCATGTTATAAACGCCATCATCATCTTCAAAAAACGTGGCAGTGCCAGCCCCGTAATTGACAATTCCAGCCTGTCTGCTTTTTGATTTTGTGTAGGCTTTTTCTTGCAAAGCATCAAAGTTGTAATTTTGAGTTTTTGAATAAAACAAAATAATATCATGCTTTTTAGAAAATGTTTTTTTGCTACTACCGCCAGTTTTATAAGACCAAACAATCTCGTTGCGAAAATTACTTTTGCCAAAAATGCCATCCATGATGATTTTTAGATAATGGCTTGCGGTCGGGTCAATATGCACATAGATGCTACCAGTCGGTTTTAAGATACGCCTCATCTCAAATAAGCGTTGCGTCATATAAGTGATATATGAAGCCATTGCTTTTGAATGGAGGCGATAGATATTATCAATAAAATCAGCAATATCAGGGTGGGTTTGATAAAGCCGTTCGAGGTAGGCGATATTCACATCGTCCCAATTCCACATATCCTTAAATGATGCCCCTGCTGATTTGCTACCCACAGCTGCGGCATAAGTCCGCTTGCTGTTAAAAGGCGGGTCAAGATAGATGAGGTCAACCGATTCACTATTCATGCCATTAAGCAGGAATAAATTATCGCAACTATAAAGGCGGTTTTTTGTCATCAGCCATTTTTTGCCCGATTGGTAAAGGGGCGGAATATCAGCTTCAGCAAGCCCTCATCTTTGCGCCCTTCGACACCGATTTTAGCATCAGCATCGAAAATGCGCCCATTATAACTGCCAAAAATTCTATCCCAAAACGAGAAAAGATTGCCATAATTGGAATCAGTATCGCGCCGTTTGGCATGGTGATGCGCGTTATGAATGCGCGGGGTTACTATCAATTTTGATAAAACCCTATCCACCCCATCAGGCAGGCGTAAATTGGCATGGTGAAACAACGCAACGCAAAATAGCAAGGTTTCCACCACCAACACTGATGTTAAAGGTACAGCAAACAAAGCGATAAAAATCGCACGATTGCCTGCCGATAGTAAAACCTCACCAAAATGAAAGCGCAAGGCGGTGCTGGCATCCATCGCTTCATCAAGATGATGCACTTCGTGGAAACGCCATAAAAACGGTATCACATGGTTCAAGCGATGCCACCAATAAATCATGCAATCAAGCAGTAAAATATCAATGATGATAAAAACGGGCATTGTCGCAAAATCAGGGCGCGTGAAGATATGAAATTGCGTGGCACTGATGGTGATAAACAGCACCAACGGATAAAGCAGAGCCGCATTAATAATATATAGTCCCGCATTGCGCGTGAGGCGTTTTAGAGTGATGATATGTAGCAAACGCGGTGCTTTACGTAATCTAATACGCGTTATATTTTCTAGCGCAAACATCATTACCAGCCAACTGCCAATGATAATGCTTTTCAATAATACTGCCATGTTGAGACCAATCTGCGCCTGTCATGCGCTAATTTGTTATGCGCGTTGCTGTTTCCGACGCCTGCGGAAGACCAGCGCACCAACCAATATCACCACCAGCGGCATCACCGCAATATTGAAGATGGTGATAATCTGATTCACGCGTTCCAAATCACCGCGTAAATCACGTTGCACATTGCGTAATTCTTGACGGGTTTCTAGCAATTCATTGACTTTTTCGTCTAATTGTTGCTGATTGCCTTGTTCTTCTTCAATATTATCTTCATAGCTATTTTTCAAATTCTCAATATGCTGTTGCAATTCCTGCGATTTACGCGATAATTCGTTGGCGCGCACGCGGTAATTGGTTTCAGCTGTTTGCCTGATGGCATCTAGCAAGATAAACGGGCGTAACCGTGTGCCACGCGAGCGCAACTCGCCTAATGTTGGCAGACCTGAAAGATTCTCAACCGCATTTTCTAGCATCAACCCATTGCCCGAAAATGGTAAAATATAACTCTGTCCGCCAATATCGCTTAATTGCGCCCAGAATCTATCTTGCAATAAATCAACATCACTCACCAAAATCACCTCAAATGGTTTTTCGGATTTTGTCAGTGATTTAGGCCAATCAAAGGCTATTTCTTCATCGGTCGGGTCTTCATACGCCGCGCGACCATCGGGGAATATGGTTTCAAAACTGCCAATGATTCGCGCCGCAATCATGCGCTGTTTGCCATTTTCAGAGTTAAATTCACTCAATATTTTTTCTAAATCAGCAAATTGCCCCGAAACCAAATTTTTATCCACCAACTGGCTACTGGGCGAGCTTTCTATCAGCGCATCAATCTGCACCTTGCCCGCTTCTTTCACCTCAATCTCGCCTGCTGAAATGATATTCATGGTTTCAATCTCGCTGGTTACCAAATCATTGGCATTGATATTTTCGGTATTATAGCGCAACCATGCGGAATGAATGATCGGCACAACATCGGATTCATTGCGCGCCATATTGACTGGAATCCCAAATTCGGGGTCGATAATCACGCTATCATCACTCACATTGATACCCCATTTGTTGAACATAGGATTCATTGATTTGGTAGAATTTAACTGCGCCTCTTGCCCCGGTTGCAGATTGGGTGCAAAACTTTCAAACACAGGGTCAGCATAAATCAATGCCCGTCCGCCACGCATCAAATATTGCTCAATCCCCCATAGCATTGGCGGGTCTAGCACTGCACTATGCGCGACAATCAGCATATCGGGTTCAAATTCAAAAATATCTTTGGCAGAAAAAATCTGTTCTAGCTGATAGAATTGCTGTAGCTGTTGCACCGATGCCCAACCTTGTGATGCCTGCCTGTTTTGCAATGAAAAGCCCATCGGGTCGGCATCAGAAATCAGTCCAATTTTCGGGAAAGTTTTATAGCGCAATTCGGTGAGTAATTTTACAATATCATATTCCAAAAACACCTCACGCTCTAGCTGTAAGAATGGGATAGATTTCTCGCGCATATTCTCGGCACTGCCTGTTTGCAAATGCAAGCCAAAATAGACGGTATCACCACTGGCATTCAGCGGCACATCACTCATGCCCGCACCTAATGCTTCATCTTCTTCTTCAGAAAACGATTCTACTGATATTTTATTAAAACGTATCTTATTGCTTCTATTATCCATGCCTTCCAGTAAAGTTGTCAGCCTTTCGGTGAATGGGATATAATTCGGGGCGAATGTGAGCAACTCATCAGAAACATAGAAATCAATCGTAATATCTTGTTCTAGCGCGTCAATCACATCTTTGGTAACGGGGCTTAAAGAATATAGTCTTCCTTGCGTTAAATCCACCCTAACGCCGCCTAATTGTGTGCCGATAAGATTCACCAATAAAAACACAATAAAGGCAGTAATCGCCGTCAGCGATACATTTTTGATGAGCCTATCCATATCAATCGTGGTTGTGCTGATAGTCTTTTTGGGATTTTTTTTCTTCATGTCATTTTTATTCATGCCATTACTCATGATAGCCGCCTATATTTCAAAAATAACCAGCTTAAAAACAAGAATAGAACCATCATTGACGCCATATAGATAATATCGCCTAAACTGATGATGCCGCGAATGCCCGCTTGAAAATGCTGTAATATACCCAAACTTGCGATAAACAGATATACACCAACGCCAAACACATCTTGCACCGCATCAAGCACAATTTGTGTGCCTAAAACCGTTAGGAAAAATGAGAGGGTGGTGGCGCAAATAAACGCAATAATCTGCGAACGGGTGGTTACCGAAACAAAACACCCCACTGCAATATAGCTGCCCGCAATCAAAATAGTCGTGATATAGCCCAATAGAATCACACCATTATCGGGGTTGCCCAAAAAATTAACGGTTAGCCAAAATGGGAATGTTAGCAATATTGCCACAATCATGAAAATCCATGCCGCCAAGAATTTGGCAATCACGAATATATACAGAGGCACAGGCAAGGTGAGCAACACTTCAATCGTGCCGCTGGCATGCTCTTCAGCCCATAAGCGCATGGTGATTGCTGGCACCATCACCACAAACAGCCATGGCAAATAATTAAAGAAAATGGTGAGCTCCGCCTGCCCCGATGCCAAAAACTGCCCGATTTGCAGAGGCAACACGCCCGCAAATAACAGGAATACCACTAAAAACACATAGGCAATCGGCGTATAAAAATAGCCCATTAGCTCGCGCTTAATCATGGTGCGTAATGCGCGCATCATTTCTTGCTTCCTCCAACTGTTTGTTTGGCTTTTGGTTTGACAGCTTTTACACCCTCTTGACTCAGCAAGCGAAACGCTTCTTCTAGCTGATTTTTTGAAGTTTTCGGCGCGCTATTGTAAAATTCTTTTGGCGTGCCATTAAATTTGACTTGTGCATCAGCCAATAAAATCACTCGACTGCATAACGCATCAATTTCTTCCAGAATATGGGTAGAGATAATAATCGCCTTATCCACCGCCACGCGCTTAATCAACTCACGCATCTGATGTTTCTGATTCGGGTCAAGCCCATCGGTTGGCTCGTCTAATATCATAATATCGGGATTGCTTAGAAACGCTTGTGCCAAACAGACCCGCCTTTTAAAGCCTTTAGAAAGCGTTTGAATCGGTTGCTTCAGCACATCATTCAGCTGGGTATCATGTATCACCCGTTCCACCGCATCATTGCACTCTTTGCCATTCATGCCGCGCAAACCTGCCATAATGCCCAGATAATCACGGACATATAAATCACCCCATAATGGCGCACCTTCTGGCAGATAGCCGATTTTAGAGCGTAGCGCATCACCGCCTTGTTGCAGAGAGACACCATCAATTTTAATCGTGCCACTATCGGGGTTTAAGAATCCGCTAATCATCCGCATGGTGGTGGTTTTACCCGCACCATTCGGACCCAAAAAGCCTAACACCTCGCCACGCGCCACATTAAAGCTAATGTCGTCTAAAACCTGCTTGGTGCCAAAACTGTGGCTAAGGTTTTCCACCTCTATATAAAGTTTATCATTTGCCATACAGAATATTTAGGGCAAACATATCAAAATTGCAAGGGGGTAATGTTGATTCATCACAATTTTTTGCATAATGTATCAGTTTTTTTTACCACCCCATCACTGATAATCTTGCAAAGCATACCACGTAAACGCTTCGTGCGATTATCGGTGCGGTTAAACCAGTTAAATGATGTCCTCGCCATAGCGGGCAACCCATTTTTTACAGCCACCATTATAGACATCAGAAACTTCTAGCGTTGCCGTGCCTATCTTAAACTGACTGCCAATCGGCATATTTTCGTGGCTTAAATCCATATCCACAATCATATTATCGCCCGGATAGATTATGCCCTCATCATCATCCCCATCATCATTATTATTGCGCCATACCAATTCTAAAATACGCTTGGGCAAGATGCAAACCTGAACCCTTTTATCACCGCTATATTTTCCGCCATCATTCACTTGTTTCAGCCATTTATCGCCTATCACGCCTTTTTCAGAGCTTAATTGCAACTCATCGGTAAAGCAACGCACCCCATCAGCAGGGCGGTAACATAGAGTGAGTATCGGTGCATTATCTTTGGGTGCGCTGATAATATAGGGCAATGCTTCATCAAGCTGTGCGGTCGATAAAGGGCGAGGCAATAATAGATGTGGAGGGATGGGATTATTCATAAAACGATAATAACATAATAAACCGACGACACCAATAACAAATACTTGACTCATACAAGAAAATGCAAGATATTCCACATAGTAAATGCTATCATATCACATCAAAACCATAGGAGACACGAATATGGCAAAACAACTCAATCAAAAACGCATGTTAGCTTCAAGGCTTGCTTTGTTATCTGTTACTTTTATTATCATTTTTTCGCCACAACATTGGGCATCAGATAGTGGCTGGAATTTTGCGTTTGAAACATTGGTGTCATATTGATCACCATTTGCGTGCTTGGGCGGCTCTATAGCTCGGCATTTATCGGTGGCTTTAAAAATGATATGCTGGTTACCACTGGTATCTATTCTGTGTTACG
>CBDBHZ010000005.1:0-160280 GCA_965205905.1 Alphaproteobacteria bacterium
CCTAATAAACGTTCTAATACAACAAAATCTTATTCTGAAATACTTTTTGATTTATTAGGATTTCCAGAAAATAAAACATTAGATGGTAACATAACAATTCATGATGTTTTGCGTCTTTTATTTGAAGACCAAAACACAGCATCTAGTAAAATATTTTTTAACCAAAACTACCTTGAAAAAAGCATTAAAAGGCAAGCAATCAGTGATTTGCTATTAGGTATTGATGATTACGAACTTCATAATTTAAAGCTTCAGCTTGCTAATAAAGAAAGAGAATTCAATCTTTGTGAAGGGCAACTTAAACAAATATACATTGTATTGGGTTCTGCAGAATTACAAGTTGGTAGTATTTTCTTAGAAAATAAAAAAGCAGAAAACCATAATGAACAACAAGAAATAAAACAACAAATAAAATCTATATATACACATCGTAATTCATTGGATAGGAATGATGTTGATAAAAAATATATAGAAATAAAAAATCAGATGTCTGAAATAAAACAAAAAATTTTTGATGGTGAGCAAAAAAGAAGTTCTTTACTTTTTGAAATTGAGGACTCAATTAGCTTTATTGAAACTTTAGATGAAAGAATAGAAGCGCTATCGGTTTCAACAGAAACAAGAAAAATTCTAGGCAATATTGAATTTACATATTGTCCATCTTGTCTGGAAATAATTGAAGAAAAAGCCGATGAAAAAAAATGCACTCTATGTAAATCAAATATAAAAGACGATGGCTTATCTATTGGTTACCTTAAAATGAAAAATGAAATTATATTTCAAAAGCGTGAATCTAGTGAAATAATCAAAAGGAAGAAAGAAGAAGTTCAAAAATTAGGACCTAATATAGATAAGCTTAGTATAAATTTAAAAGAATTAGAAAGAAAAAATGAAATTTTTATTAATGCATTAAACCCACTTGAAGCTGAAGCACAAGGATTATTAGAAAGACTAGGATATTTAAATCGTGAATATGAAGATATTACAGAACGAGAGAAGTTTGCAAAAAAAATTGAAGAAATTAGCGATGAAAAGGCTAACTTAAACAAATTAATTTCACGTCTTAAAGACATGATAGAATCTCATGAAGCCTCACGTAAAGAGAATAAAGATAAAATATATACAGATATTAATGATTTGACTATTAACTTGATTCAAAATGACTCTATTAAAGAACTTAAAGAGATTGATAAAATTAGTTTTGATTTTGGAAAAAATGAGCTTTTTGCTATAGAAAAAGAATCGCCTTCAGCTAGTAGTGGTAGTTATTTAAAAAATGCATTTTTCTTTTCTATGTTCTTACTATCCTTAAAATACAGTTTTGTAAGGTATCCTAGATTTATTGTTATGGATAATATAGAAGGTCAGAGTGTGCAGGATAACAGAGTGCAACAATTTCATCAAGAGATTATTAAACATAGCCAAGCAACTGAAACTAAACATCAGATTATTTTTACAGCACGTTCTGAAGTTATGACTCAAGAGTTAGAACAATCTGGTATGTGTATAGGTCAAAAGTTTGACGGAGACAATAACAACTATTCTCTAAAGTTTAGTTCTTCTTCTTAAGTTTATATATTTTTAATTATACATTCCCCTTGCATTATTCTCCCTTACCCTATACAATACATCATCGCCTGAATGATTTTCGAGCGTGGGGTTTAGTAACCTCTTTGATACATACGGTTGCATCAACCGTAATTGACGCGTTTTTCATTACATTGCGATTTGCGTCAAATGATGCACCCTTTTCAGCTTGGCTGGGAAGCGGTGCTATATGTCCAAGCGTTTCGATGCTAAAAAGCGTCGCACCGTTTTTTATGTATCAACGGTTACTAATTCCCAGCTACTAGAGTTTTTCTAGTAGCTTTTTTGTTGATGCCATAACGGTATTGATGAAACGCTTATTTGGTTAACAACCGCTGATAATAAAACGGCGCGACTCACTCACCCCTCATCATTCATGATGAGGGGTGTTTTTTGTGTGAGTTTCAAGATTTGTCAGCATTAAGGGCGGTGCGTTTTGCGATACATTAATTATGGGGGGCTTTGCGACATACGCTTTGCTGATTTTGGCGGTGCGCCAATCAGCACGCGATGACGCCCCCCATACCCCCCACCGCTGTTGCTTAATACTCATACCGCGCTTGCCTTGATAATCCCCCCGCCATTACTCAATATTAGCGGTGGTGGCGGCAGGGTTACTGCCCGCTTTTGGCTTGCATCACGCCAATAAATTAAACCCATTTTGCTTGGTGGATGATGTGATAGAACCATTTCGCCCGCTGATTGATAGGTTGGTGATAGAAAATAGCGACCGATTTATCGGCGATGTAACCCCCGAACATAAAGCCATTTTAACCGACATTATCAACCATCCCATCATTTATAACGATGAACAAATTTCTGTTCATCATGCAATTCAAAACTTATCCACAAGTTTGGCACAGATTTTTCTTAAAGAGATAAAAGAATTGGCATTACCGCCTGTTATTTTTACGAATCGATTGTGAATTATTATGTTGTCAGGTTATCGCACAATGTGGCTTTTTATTATGTTTGACCTTCCCGTTACAACGCGGGTTGAGGCGCGCAAAGCCTCTAAATTCCGTAACTATTTGTTGGAGGAAGGCTTTGTAATGAAACAATTTTCTGTCTATACGCGCTTTTATGATAGTAAGAACCGCGCCCATGCTTCTCTTGCTAGAATTCAGGCGAAAATCCCCCAAAATGGTATGGTGAGCGCGCTATTCGTTACCGATAAGCAATTTGGGCAAATACAGAATTTTTGTGGTAGAAATCCGCAAAAAAACGATGAAATCCCCGCGCAACTGGCACTTTTATAGCTATTTTTTTATGATATAATGAGGCTGAAACCCTTTATATATAGGGGTGTCAGCCGCATCTAGTATAGCATATTTCATTTGGGATGGAAGCTATAGCCATTTGATAATATTACCAATGTGTGTGTGTAGTATAGCATATTTCATTTGGGATGGAAGCTATAGCGCGTGATTTCTAATGATGTCACGTGGGCGGAGTATAGCATATTTCATTTGGGATGGAAGCTATAGCTCACTGAATCTGGCAATCGTGAAAAAAACCAGTATAGCATATTTCATTTGGGATGGAAGCTATAGCAATCGTAGGCGGCTCGCCTTGCCAGAGCTTAGTATAGCATATTTCATTTGGGATGGAAGCTATAGCAATTTTCATTCATCATACTCTCTTTAATTTAGTATAGCATATTTCATTTGGGATGGAAGCTATAGCCGGCAACCAAATACAACGTTTAGGTAACATAGTATAGCATATTTCATTTGGGATGGAAGCTATAGCAAGCATTAAAAAGCCGCCCTGTTTCTGCAAAGTATAGCATATTTCATTTGGGATGGAAGCTATAGCAGCGCGAGTCGCAAGCCCAAACGCCAGTTGAGTATAGCATATTTCATTTGGGATGGAAGCTATAGCGTAAGGGTAAAGCCCTTTTGCAAATGCCACAGTATAGCATATTTCATTTGGGATGGAAGCTATAGCAAAACAGCGGGCAGTGAAACCGCAACAATTAGTATAGCATATTTCATTTGGGATGGAAGCTATAGCATGTGTGCAAAATGGGTAAAAGTAACAAAAAGTATAGCATATTTCATTTGGGATGGAAGCTATAGCCCAAGCCCTGATACAGTGGCGTTTGCGCTTAGTATAGCATATTTCATTTGGGATGGAAGCTATAGCAGCAAATCGCTATAAAATTGACAGAGGCGAAGTATAGCATATTTCATTTGGGATGGAAGCTATAGCGATGCTTCGCATGGTTCGAGTGAGGTTTTTAGTATAGCATATTTCATTTGGGATGGAAGCTATAGCAGCTAGAAAACGCTGATTCTATCTTATGGGAGTATAGCATATTTCATTTGGGATGGAAGCTATAGCACAGGACTAGACCCTAACGACGGAATTTCTAGTATAGCATATTTCATTTGGGATGGAAGCTATAGCCATACAAACGCTCGCCCCTCGTATTAGGCAACAGTGGTGCGGGGTATGGGTGAGGTTTGCATCATCGCTAGTATTGCACACAAGCGGGGGGATTATCAAGGGGGGCATCACGAGCTGATTGGCGCACCGCCAAAATCAGCGAAGTGTATGTCGCACCCCCCTTGATACTATAAACCAACTTCGCAAAGCCCCCCATATAATAATGTATAGAGACACGCACGGTTTTAGTGTTGACGAATCTTAAAACACGCACCGACTTAAAAACCGCTTGCATTTCACTCCCTAACCCCATACAATCACTCCATCGCTTGAATTATCTTTCAGGCGTGGGGCTTCAAAACTCCTCAATAAAACACAGTTGCATCAACTGTGTTTGACGCGATTTACTTAATATTTTGCGTCAAATAATGGTGCGTCTTTTCTCAGCTTTGGCTGGGAAGCGGCGCTACATGTCCAAGCGTCCGCGCCAAAAAGCGTCGTGCCGTTTTTTGTTTTATTGACGGTTTTGAATTCCCAGCTACTAGAGTCTTTCTAGTAGCTTTTTTCTAATAAAAGGGAGTTTTTAACAATGAAACGCTATCTATTTATAATTTTAACGCTTATTGCATTATCGGCATGTAGCGCGATTGAAGAAATTTCTAATAGCATTACGGGTGATGACACTAATAACACTGCTAACACAGGTGGCGATAATACAGGCGGTGATAACACGGGTGGTGATAATACAGGCGGTGATAACACGGGTGGTGATAATACAGGCGGTGATAATAACACTATTACGGGCGCTCATCCTGAAACGCCAACAGAATTTAATAAGAATAGTCTAACTAGCTTTATTGATAAAAAACGTAATGGCAGAAGCAATAATGCACTGCCTACCCTCGCTGTCCAGATAACAAGGAATAGCACTGATAAAAAAATTACTAGTAGTAAAATTACTGGCTCTGTGGTTGAATTTGATTATGCAGGTGATGGTGAATTTGCTGATAATTATGGATTACGATTTTATTTTACTGATAAAAAATATGAAGTAACAGATGGTAATGGAGGGGAGAATTCTGTTGGAGGCACTACTGTCAATAGAGGCACTTCTGAAAGTCCTGAGAATTTTGCATTAAGCAGAAACTATTATAATGGCTTTTATGGATTTGGCTTTACTGCAAATTATATGGCACTGATTTCTTGGACCGTTTATGAAGCAAGTTATGATAGTAAAGGTTATGCTATCACTGGTTATAAAACAGATGGCAATGACATTCCTACTATTAAAACTCTTAAATTTATAGGTAAAGGAGGCGGGCAGTATTATGATGCTAACACTAGCTATGCCACTGTTTTTGATATAACAGCAGATGTTGATTTTAGTAAAATATATTAGACTTAACTGGTGAAAAAACATGTGTCACTGGTTACTATTACGATTGCCAAGAATCTGTCGTATTACATCATCTTAACTTTACTGCTTCATTAAATTACATAGCTCTTGAAAACAATATCACTGGTGTTATTGAGACTATGAGTAATTTATCGGGTAATGTTGAAGCGCGTTTCTATGGTGAATATATGACGGAGTTAGGTGGTACGTTTAGTATGGAAAACGATTATTCAGGTTATATCGGATATTTCGGGATTGAAAGAGATTACATAGTGCTTTCTGATAGCATTACTGAAACCACATATGTGGATACACCAAAATCATTTAACAGCAATAATTTAAGGAGTTTTGCTGATAGCGCTCGTAAAAACACAAGTAATAATGCCTTCAGAGCTACCGCTGTTGAAATGACAAAAAATGATGATAATAAAACTATGAGCACTAACAGGATAATCGGTTCAGTAGTTGAGCTTGATTATGCAAGTGATAAGACTTTTAGTGGTTTAAAATTATATTTTGCTAATAAAAAATATCAAGGTAGTCATACCGTAAATTGGAGTAGAGATGGTTTTGGTTTTTTGCCATCCTATATAGCGCTCATTGATTGGCAAGTGGATGTTGGTAGTCATGAAACTATGGGTTATGCTATCACTGGTTTTGAAACTGTTGGTAGTGTTATTCCTACTACAGGAACTGTTAAATTTACTGGTCGAGGGCGTGGGAGATATTATGAAAAGCCTGAGCAATATTATTGGGAAGCCACTGACTTTATTGCAAGCTTTCCTATAGTCGCCAATGTTGATTTTAGTAACCGAATAATAAATTTAGCCAGTAATAACACATGCACTGAAAACTGTATTAGCGTTCCGCGATATGACCTTGATTTTACGGGTACATTAAGCTACATGTTAAGCGAAAATATTATCAGTGGTAATATTGAAACCGTAGGTGATGATAATAACGCAAAAATGAATGGCATAGTTGAAGCCCAATTTTACGGCACGCGTGATTATGCCGCAAAAGAATTAGGTGGCACATTCACCATGAAAAATAATAAAGCAGTTTATGTCGGGTGGTTTGGTGCAGAAAAACCCGATATCATTAAGCCTTATATAATTTCAAATAAAACGCTTGCAACTTCTGCTATGATTGGTGCAGACACTACTCCCACTATATTTAACATTAATAATTTAATTGGTTTTCATGATAATGTTTACAAGAACACAAGTAATAACGTCCTGCCTGCTCTTGTAGTGCAAGCAACAAAGCATACTTATGATAGAAAAATTACTACTGAAAAAATCACTGGTTCTGTAGTTGAATTTAGTGAAGAACTCAATTCTAGATTCGCATTATATTTTGCTGATAAAAGATACAAGAAAATAAATAATACAAGTGACATCCAAAGTGGTAGTGCCGACAAACCTTATTCTTTTCACTTAAGCAGAATAATTAATTATATTGACGACTCCACGACAGACTATATGGCAAGGGTTTCTTGGTGGGTGAATGAGAGCGATTATGAAACCAGAGGTTATGCCATCATTGGTTTTAAAACAGATAGTGATGATATCCCTACCACTAATACTGCTACATTTATTGGTAAAGGAACTGGGGTGTATTATGAGGGTGTCGCTGAACAAAACCTTTTTTTTGATACTACAGCCAGTGTTGATTTTAAAAACAGAAATATTGTTTTGACAAGCATAAATACATGCACTTCCACAAGAGACTCTAATTGTGAACAAGTGGATTACCAAAAATATGGATTTAATTTTACGGGTAATTTAAATTATGAAGTAGGTGAAAACATTATCAGTGGTATGATAAAAACAACGGGCAGTGATAATTATACAAAATTAACAGGCATCGCCGATGCTCACTTTTACGGATATGTTGCAAATGAAATAGGTGGTATATTTAACATGGCAAATGATACAGCAAGCTATTTTGGTTGGTTTGGTGCGGTGCGAAATGATTATTTTCCTTCATATGACATTCCTACAGCATTTAATCGCAATAATTTAAAAAGTTTTGATGATACTGCCCGTAATGATACAATCAATAATGCTCTAAAAATAGCCACTGCTGTGCAAAAAACAGTAAATATTGATAACTCAATTATTATCAATAAAGTCACTGATACTGTGGTTGAGTTTGATTATGGGAGTGATGGTGAATTTACTACTAATGGTTTAAGGTTGTATTTTACTGATAAAAAATATAATGTAAGTAATGGCTTTGCAGGACAGGATTATATTGTTGATAGGTCGCCTAATAGTAGTAATCTTGATACGCTTGATAGATTTGAGTTAAGTAAACAGAGTCATGATTTCGGCTTTACACCCAATTATATGGTACTAGTTCATTGGGTGCAGGTGTATGAAAATAGTTATAATAATTGGGGTTATAATAATCAGGGTTATGGTTATGGCATCACTGGCTATGAAACAACTGGCAGCGATATTCCTACTACCAATACTGCTACATTCATAGGCGAAGGGGAGATGAGAAGTTTGTGGTTTTCTGTAACCGCCAATGTTGATTTTAGTAGTCTAACAGTTGATTTAGCTAGCACCAACACATGTCTGACTAGTGAAAGGTGTGGAAGATTTTATTATCTAAATTTTACGGGCACATTACGCTATGAGGCAGGTGAAAATGTCATCACTGGTAATATTGAAACTGTAGGCGATGCTGATAATGCAAAATTATCAGGCACTGCTGAAGCAAGGTTTTATGGCGCAAACGCAGAAGAAATAGGCGGCACATTCAGCATGAGCAATGATGAGACAAGTTATATCGGTTATTTCGGCGCAAAGCGGTAAATTATATTTTATTTGCATTTATAATATTTAATGCGTATTATAAAGTTATGAAACAAATATCAATATTTTTAATTGCCATTCTTACTATCAATCTGTGTAATATACAAATAGCACAAGCGCATGGTGGTGGGACGGATTCATCAGGGTGTCATAACGATAACACAAATGGCGGGCGTCATTGCCACAATGATGGCGATGATGACGATACTGAAGGTAACAGCACTTTAGGTGAATTCTTATTATACTCTTCTCTCGTTATTCTTGTCGGCTTGGGTATTTGGAAATTAGAAGAATTAGTCACATTTTCTAGTGAAGAACCCGATGAGGCTAGGATTCAGCCTTATTTGCATGTCACTAATGATGGCATTGATAATGAAATAGAAACTGGTATCGAGTTTAAGTTTTAAGTAACGGGCGGTGCGTTTCAAGTATAGCATATTTCATTTGGGATGGAAGCTATAGCCTCGTTTCCTGTTTTGTCTTTTCAATATCAGCATAGCACGATGGCTAATATTGAGTATGGCACGACACGCACCTTATGAGTATTGAGTAACCGAAAAGCACTCCACAGCCAGTATTGAGTAACAGCGGGGGGTGAGGAGTCCTTGATGTTAGTATTGAGTAAGGCGGGGGGGATTATCAAGGGTGAGGTTTGCCCGCCATTGGTAACAAGGGCAAACCGAAAGCGAGCTGATTGGCGCACCGCCAAAATCAGCGAAGTGTATGTCGCACCCCCCTTGATACAATAAACCGACTTCGCAAAGCCCCCATTAATAAATTTAGGGCTAGCGAATTGCAACTTGTTGCAATTCTAGCGGATTTATTGCGCGCCGAAAAAGCCCACATAGCCTGCGCTTGAGTTGCCTACGCTGAATGTGCCGCCAAATTCTTGGCTCGTTGGTCCGTAAAATCTGGCACTGGAACTGCCTGTCATCACGTCATTATTAACATCGCCTGTGGTGGTAACCGTGCCAGTGATGTCGTTTGTGCCAGCGGTAAAGCTCAATTCACCCGTAAAGTCAAGGTCGGCACGTGATTTCGTGCCACAAGCACTGTTATCGCATGTGCCTGTGCCTGTTACGACCACTGTGTTTGCAGCAACCTGATTGCCACCAATCATGGCAGCAGTGGCACCAAAATTAACATCGGCTGTGATGCTGAATTTGGTTTCAATCGTGCCATCTTTATCACTATAGTGCCCTTTGCCACCCCCTGTTGTGAATTGTGCCGTGCCAGTTGTGGGAATGCTAGCGCTTTCAAAACCTGCAATGCCATAGCCTCTGGTATTGCCCACTTTCCAATCAATCCATTCCATATAATCAGCGGTAAAGCCGAAAATATCATCTCGGTGTAGGCTGAGTTCCGCGCCCGCAGTTTCCACGCCATCAATTTCAACATCCGTGCCTTTATATAGTGTTGATTCGTTCTTAGCCTCGCCAGCCGTTACCTGATAGTCGCTACTGCCAAGATAGAGTTTGGGAGCTTTAGAGCCATATAAATCAGGCGACCCCTCATCATAGCCATAGCTTATCGCGCTACCTGTGAAAGTTTCAGTGGTGATGGTTTTAGCCGTGCTATCTGTGGTGATTTGCGCAGTAGAGGCAACAGATAGCGCTGTAAGTGTTTTGCCATAGAATTCTGCATTGCTGTAGCTTGTTGCGCCATTAAGATTTTGCGCTGGAATCGCAACACTGGTTGCAACAGCCACTTTGTTATCAGCAACCCAACCAAATTCACCCCCGAAATAGCCTGCATAGCCTGCGCCCTCATTAAGATTGCTAAGCCTGAATGTGCCTCCAAATTCTTTCGTGGTATCAGCGCCAGTGCCATAAAATTTGGCATCGGCTGTGCCTGTAAGTGCATTGCCTGTGGTGTTGATTGTGCCAGAAAGCGCGTTTGCAGTGCCAACATAGCTTAAATCACCACTGAAATCGAGGTCAGCGTATGCTGTGCCTGTGGCTGTGCAATCACCCACAACCAGTGCCATATCACATGTATCTGTGCTTTCCAATGCCACTGTATTTGCACCAAAATTAGCAGTGGCAGTGATATTAAAGAAAGTGTTAACATTCGTGCCATCAGTATTTTCATAACGCCCTTGCCCTCTGCCCGTAAAATTGGCGATGTTTGATGCCGTAAGCGTGGCGGTTTCGTAACCTGTAATGCCATAGCCGTAAGTGGTAACGCCTGTAGCGGTTTCGTTCCAACTCACCAATGCCATATAATCGCCTGTAAAACCAAACGGCTCATCATCAGCAACACTACCACGATTTATTTGAAAATTATTGACGGTAACACCCGAAGTAGCACCTGTTACGCCAGTGCCAGTGAGTTTTTGACTCGTGCCAGTAGTGGTTTGTGCTTCATAATTTTTAGTAGCAAACGAGATAGTAGCTACAGTAGGAACGAAACCACTCTGACCATAGTAATAATTAACTTCAGCACCTGTTACCTCATTAAGCGTGATGGCTTTACTGCTGCTATTATCGGTAATTTCTATTAAATTATCAATGTTCAATATAATTATAGTCCCAACGGCACCAGTATAATTAAAGCTTGTTGTAGATTTTTTATTCGCTCCAGATGCGGTAGTAGTGCCAACCGTTTTTGTCTCAATCAGATAACCCCGCTCGCCACCAAATGCACCGTAATAATAATTGCTTGCACTGGTAAGGGCGAATGTGCCACCAAATTCGGTTGCGCTTTCATTTATGCCCATTGTGGCAACATCGTCATTGCCATAGAAACGGGCATCAAGCGTGCCAGTTAAACCATCTGTGCTAACCGCACCGCTGATATTATTACCATCAGCAAAATCTAATCCCGTTGCTGTTAAGTCAAGGTCAGTGCCAGTAGGCAATGTGCAACTTTCATCGCAATTTGTGACTGTGGTGCTGAAATCAAGCGACGTGTTGGTAAAATCAACAGTTGCCTTTGTGGTGAATGTGGTGTTGTAGGGAGTGTATGTGCCATTATCTAAAACGCCATAAATGCCCTTGCCTGCACCCGTAAAGATGGTTGCGCCACCTGTAGGAATATTAGTGGTTTCAATGCCCGCTATCAGCATTCCTTGTTTGCTATGTTTGGTGGGTGATGCACTGCTAAAATCGGCGGTGGTTTCAGCCTTATTCCACTCAACAAACGCCATATATTCCGACGTAAAGCCAAAGGCTATGCTTCTATCAGCGGTTGCGGTGTAAGGTTCGTCAGCATCAATTTCTGCCACTATTGGATTCGCGCCATCAAATGTGAGTTGCACAGTCGGGTAAGGCGAATCACTTAAATCGGTGCGTGAGAGGGTGGTTGTGTTTGTAGTTGTTACGCCTTTAGCATTCAATTCACCACCATCAAGATATGTAACATTACTGAGTTTCGTGTAATCAGCAGTATTGGTAAGCAACACAGCGATTGCGGGTAGCGTAACGGTATCATTTGCTGATGCTGCCGCTGTTAGTGTGGCATGGTTGTTAAGGTTAGCAGTCGCGGTTTGCGTGCCGACTGTGATTGTGCCATTGGTAAGGGTGAAAATCTCGTTGCTATCAGGGCATTTTTGAATATCAGTCGCGCATTCAGCTGAAGGCGTGGCATCGGTATTGGCATTGGTGCTATCGCCACCGCTACTACTACTGCTACAGGCAGTGAGGGCGATGAATGATAGGATTGAGATGGTTGATGTAAGTAAGTTACGCATGATTGTCTCCTTTAACATAGCGATAGATAGAGCTACTTTAGATTTTTTTGGGTGGGGTGTCAAGAGGGGCTTTATAATTTAAGGGGAACCCAGTCTGGCTTCTCATTAATATATGGGGGGCTTTGCATTTAGCTTTCATAGTATCAAGGGGGGTGCGGCGCAACTTCTCGGTGGGTATGTCCGTAGGACACCCACCTTGTTGCGACCCCCCTTGATAATCCCCCCGCTATACTTAATACTCTGGCGGAGCATGTCGGGGTGTTTAACACTCATAAGGTGCTTGCCTTGATAATCCCCCCGCTGTGTTTCAAAATGAGGGAGGAGTGCATTGCTGTTACTCAATATGATGCTATATGTTGATAGATTGCCGCAATTCTAGCGGATAAGTATTTCACTGGTTGCGGGGGTAGGATTTGAACCTACGACCTTCAGGTTATGAGTTTGCTCAGGGCGGTTTTTACGCATTTCTCTATGCTTCGCTATGTTACTATAAGTCATTGTTTTATATAAATAAAATTTACATTTCTTTACTATTTGTTTTGCTATGTTATTTGCATTTTTATTTTCAAAAGGTTATTATAGGGTTATTAAATTAAAAAATAACCCTGTGAAAATCGAGGTAAAATTAGAATGATAACGCAACAAAAACTCACTAAAAAACTTGTTCAGGAATTCCCATTAGCAACGCATAAGCAATCGATTATATGGGATACTGAATTTAAGGGTTTTGGGGTTTTGATTAACCACAGCACAAAAACCTATATTGTGCAGAAAAAATTTAAAGGCAGGGCTATCCGCACCACAATCGGCAGAACCGATATTTTGGCAACCGATATTGCCCGCCATAAAGCACGAAAAATCGCGCTAGAAATTAGCGAGGGTATCAATTCCAATCGCGCAACGCCTAAATTAACGCTTGCCAATGTGCATCAGCAATATATCAAACAGAAATCGCATCTGTTAAAAGAACGCACGATTGCGAATTATATTGACCATATCGAGAACCATTATGCTGATTGGCAAAACAGATTGTTGACCGATATTGATGCCTATTTGGTGATTGATAGGTTTCAAAAATTGACCAAAGAAAATGGCACTTATGCCGCGAATAATTCTATGCGCTATTTAAGTGCGCTGTTTAATTATATCGGCGCGGACGATATATCGCTTGCCAACCCCGTAGAAATTTTGCGTAAAAAGCGGCTATGGAATAAGAAAACCAGACGTGCAACGCTGCTTAAAGATGCCGATATGCCTTACTGGTATCAAGCCGTGATGAGCGCAGACAACGATAGTTTTCGCGATGCGATATTGCTTTTGCTCTTTACGGGGATGCGTAAAATGGAAGCGTTTACATTGCGCTGGAGTGATATTGATTTTGGGGAACGCACTCTCACCATTGCCGATACAAAAAACGGCAAACCGCTAACCGTGCCGATGACTGATTTTACCTATGATTTACTGCAAATGCGTAAATATCACGCGCGTGATGCAATATGGGTTTTTGATAGCAAATTTGATTTTGGGAGAGGGCATATCACCGATGCCAAAAAAACGATAGCTTGTACCATCGGCAAGGTGAGCGCGCCACAGGTTCAAGCGCAAGCCTTGCTAATTGTGGTATGAGGTAATGGGGGCAAGCATATAAATTCATGCTTCACGATTTGCGTAGAACCTTTATCACGATGGCAGATAGGGTAGGGGTATCTACCCACCGCATCAAATTGTTAGTGAACCACAGCACCGCGAACGATGTAACATCAGGCTACATTCACATAGAATTAGAACAATTACGCGAGGCATCGCAAAAAATCACCGATGCACTTAAAGAAAAATTAGGGGTGTAAAAACTACATAAAACGCTCAAACGGTAACGTAATTTGCTTTTTGGTTTGCATTACGTTACCGTTTGTAATTTTAGCAATTTTTCGTAACGATGCTATCATCAAGCGCTTCTTTTTGCCCTTTTAATTCCGCTACTTGATAAGGTTCGTCTTCAGCCAAAAGTATAAACCACAACGGAAATAATGCAAGACCTAACACGGCAAATAATATATCGCTATCTGCTTTATTATTTTGCTTTGTGCTGGCTTCTTGCAACTCAAATGTTGTTTCTTCTAATGCTACCTCTAGTTGTGTGCATTCCAGCTGTTCATATTGTTTTGCAGGCACTTCTTTAGCGGTAATCATATTACTTTTTGGCGCACACGCACTTAGTGAAAAGAACGCGCTTATCATTAAGCAAATCATAGTTTTTTTACTGTAAAAACTGATGTTATTTTTTGTCATGGTTATAAAACTCCCTGTATGAAAAGAAAAGCTACCAAGAGAATTCTTAGTAGCTGGGAATTTACAACCGCTCATCAAATAAAAAACGGCGCGACGCTTTTTGGCGCGGACGCTTGGACATGTAGCGCCGCTTCCCAGCCGAAGCCGAGAAAAGACGCATCATTTCGACGCAAAATGTTAGATAAATTGCGCCAAATACGGTTGATGCAACCGTATTTGATGAGAGAGGTTGTAAAGCCCCACGCCTGAAAAACTATCCAAGCGATAAAGAATTGTAGCGCATAAGGGATGATAAAAGCAAGGGTTTTTGATAATAAGGTAAAACATTCACAACATTAAGCATCATTGCTTCAGCAAAAACTCATTTTAAGCCCTGTGAGTAAGATTTTGGCATATTTCGCATAATTCGCAGCTTCTAACCACTTAAAACGCTTTAACCGCTATCAAAAACGCTTTATGCGTGGTTGCTAGCATCTTTCAAAACGCGGTTACTTTGCTTTCCACCCATTCATTTAAGTCAGAATAGCGATAACGGATAGAACGCCCTGAAATTCGTACGAATTTTGGACCTATCCCCTTACACCGCCAACTCTGCAATGTTTTAACCGAATGCGCGATATAACGCGCCGCATCATGTTCGTTAATCAGCTGGTTTCTTGATATTTCTTGCATTTGCTTCTTCCAATTTTTCTTTTCATTACCGTTTATTTTGCTAATGGTTTCACAATACCGCATCACTGTAAAGATTTTTTTACCACAGGCATTTTTGGCAAAATGTCTCTTTTTTGGCGTTTTTGATAAAATTTATCGATTTTTTGCAGAAAAGCCGAAATTTTTGCAAAAATCCATCGATTTTTTGAAACTTTTGACCGATTTTTTGAATTTTATTTTTTGCATTTTTTTGTTATTTTAAAAATCATTATAAATCAAAGAGTTATTTTGAATTCTGATAGGCAGGATAGGGGTTTTGGTAACCAAAAACAAAAAACCCCTTACTCTACGAGGTATATGGGAGGTATTAAGAGAGAATTTTCAGAAATATTTATCGAATCGTAAGCGATTATTAATCGCGCAGACAACCACTCTATACGCAAACCAAAACTTATTAAGTATCTCTAGCTTGTAAAAATGGCTTGAAGATAAAAAACGATATGAATATTTGAAATTTGAAGCGTCAGATGCTGATGGTATAAATGTAAGAGGGGTAGATGATATTATAGCCAAGCAACAAATGAATATTTTGAACTCATTCAATCAAAATTCACCGTTGATGCCAATAAGTATCGGTTAACATTTGACTGGTTAATCGAGCAAAAGGGAACAGGAAAATCATTATTGCAAAAATGGGTTGTTGATAAAATCTAGCTCTCTTTTTAAGAAAGTTGAGAAGGATTAAACCAAACTTTTTGCTTTTTGGCAATAATGATGTTAGATTAGTTACTTTATAAGAGGAGTTGATTGGTTGGAAAAAATAAAACACTATGAATTACAAGATGCTATCATTGATTTTGATACAAGCAATGTTGGATTTCAGCACGCCGAAGATGAGGTTACTGGAGATGCAGTTGAAATATTATGGATTAAATATGATGGAAATAATGAATCAATCGTTAAAAGAATTGTAAATAGTATCAAAGATTTAATTGATAGTCAAATTGATGGTATGCAAAAAATTATCAAAATTGATGAGGATGATGAGAATGATTGCTGGTTTATTATCTATGAAGTATTAGAAGTTGATGAAGAGGGGGCGAATATTTGCAATAAAAATAATTTTGAAGAATGCGTTCATATTTTAGATAGGCTTAAAAAAACAAACAGAGATGGTTTTCTATTAAATCAGGACACAATTATCAAAAATACTGATGCTAAAATCAAATTACGGTTTATCGGTCTATTTGAATTATTTCAAAAAAATATTATACCTTATTCAGAAGATACTTCTCAAAAAAGAAAAGTTAAAGATGATATCAAACAATTAGCCTTATTTTTTGAAGAATATTTAGAACAAGCGGGTTATGTAGGGCAGGATATTTATCAAAAATGTGATGATGCAGAATATCATAATTATATAGAATTGCAAAAAGATTTAGAAGAATTACCATATCAAACAAATCCTGATTGGGCTTGTTTTGAAATTGCCGTGAATCCTGATAAATATAATATAGATGATGTGGTGGATGAATTTAAAAGAGGCTGTTGGTATGATATAAAAAAAGAACTATCAGAGGATAATGAATATCAAATTAGTTGGAGTACACGCCAATCTTCTGGCAAAGCCATTATTCGGAATCAACAAATGGGTGGTAGCATTTTGTTTATACGATACATAGAATATTCGCCCAAGGAAGCCATTCTAGCGAAAGGTGAGAAATTACTTCTTAATTTTGAAAATGGTATGCATGAAAATGAAGGTTATTCGGATGAATTTTTTGAAGAAAAATATTCAAAAAATAACGAATTAGCCAGACTCAATAACAATAAGAAAGAAAAAACGGATACTTGGAAAGCCTTGCCTGAAAGTGAAAAAAAATATATTGAGGAACAAGCTTTTAAGGCAAAATATATAAAAAGAGAGCCGTCTAAGAACAATCACGAAAATATTAAATTCACGCTTGAGGATGAATTTAAAGCTTGGACTTCTATTAAAGATAAAAAGAATAATAAAATAATATTATCGGTTAATGATGAAAAAATAGGGAAAATATTAGACTATAAACAAGAACAGAATTTGCTGATTATTAAAGATTATCAAGGTGATATTGCTTCAATTCCACAGCAAGGGATTTTGATTGAAGATGTTCAACAAGAAACCAGTCAATATAAAAAACAAGTTGAAGCTTGTGATAAATTTTTGAAAAAAGATATTATAAACCCTGATTTATCAGGCTTTATAGCTACACCTGAAAAGATGCCAGCAAAGGGTTATATTAATATTGATTATGATGAATTTGATGGAAAAATAGTCAATTCTAATTTAAACAATGATGAAACTCAAAAACAAGCAGTGATAAAAGCATTGCATATGAAGCCCGTATTTTTGATTCAAGGGCCACCCGGCACAGGTAAAACCACCGTTATTGTTGAATTGATAGAGCAGATAATAAAAGAAAAAAAACACGCTAAAATTCTAGTGGCTTCACAATCTAATATGGCAGTGGATAATGTTTTGCAAAGAATACCAGAACATATTTTATTTATGCGGTTAGCATCTGAAGATGCCGTAAAAAAAGAAAATATTATTCCCGAAATTAAAGAGCACCTATTTCAAGAAAAATTAAAACATTGGATAAAAATAACACAAAAAAATTCAAAAGAATATTTTTCTAAAAAATTTTCTAATAGTGAACCAGCTTTGCATCAATTATTTTCTGATTATTCTTCTGAAAAACAATCAATAAAAAACTTACAAGATTTTCAAAAACTTTATAGAGCAAAAGGCGCGTATAAAAACTATTTTGAAAGAATATTTGGGCAAGCAAAGAATATTCAACAAATTGAACCAATTTTTTATGAAGCACTTGGCAAAGATTATATTGAACTTCAAAAAATTCATAAAGAGTGGCTTGCTTTTATTAATAATGCGACCAGTCAAAAAGGGGGAAGCAAACTATCAACTATCAGGCATGGTAGCGAAATGATTGATTTGCAAACTTCGTTTGCCATGTCAATGAATGTGTTAGGTTCTACTTGCATACATATTGCCAGTGCTAAATATTCAAAAATAGCTTTCAAATTTGATGTTATGATTATGGATGAGGCAAGTAAAGCAACATCCGCAGAAGCATTAGTGCCTATCAATATGGCAAAAAATATTATATTGATAGGCGACCATAAGCAATTACCGCCAGTTATCACCAGAGAAGATGCGGTAAAAAAGGATGTAAAGAAAAAATTAGAAGATGAGGGGCTTGATATAGATAAAACCTATGGTAAAAGTTTGTTTGAAGCTTTATTTGAAACATTTGAACAAAGCAATGAATTAGCAAAATATCAAATTATGCTCAATATTCAATATCGGATGCCGCGTCAATTAGGCTATCTTATTTCAAAACATATTTATAAGGGTGAGCTTGAAAATCCAAAATTAGAAAAACTACCCGATTATGACAGCGATAAAGCACACCATCTACCGCTTAAAAAATCGCTGGTTAGCATTAAAGAAAAAAGCAAAGATATAGAAGTGCCAAATAGTATTATTTTTATTTCTACATCATCACAAGGTAACCCACACGATAATGATAATAAGTATAACCGCATTAATCAGTGCAATATTGAAGTAATTAAACATACTCTAAAAACACTTTGCAAAGTTTCTAAACATAAAGAAATAGGGGTGATTGCCGCGTATCGTGGACAAGTTGAGGCAATGAAGCGCAATATTAAATTAGAACAATATGGTGGGTTAGAGATTGACATCAATACCGTAGATAAATTTCAAGGTTCTGAGAGGGATATTATTATTTATGATATTGTAAAAAGCAGTCAAGGCAATAGTAATATCGGGTTTTTAGATGATTATAGAAGGGTTAATGTCGCATTTTCACGCGCACGGAAATTATTAATTGTTATCGGCGATAGTGACTATTTATTACATAGGGCGAAGCCTAATCCCAGTTCAAAAATTAAAGAGTCTGATTTGGTTTTAAAAAACATTACTCAAGAATTAAAAGATTGGGGATGCATTTATCATTCAATAGAAGAGGCATTGCAAAATGACGCATCATAAATTTAACCCTAAATACCAACAAATATATAATGAATTTAATGAGTATCATAAAACTGGTGATTATCATCTTGATTGGATAGACGAAATCTACCTTCCATTTTGGATATGTAAGCAAAAAATATATGTGCAAAAAGAATTGAAAATTGACTCACTATCTGAAATTTTATTAAGTTTAGTGAATAAGGGCGTTAAAAAACATTCTGAAATATCTCAATTTTTAGGCGTTGCCGAAGATGATTTTGTTTTAAGCCAACTGGATTTTTTATTACGAGAGGGCTTTTTAGAAGAAGCAGGTGGAAGCAATAATCACTATGAAATAACTCATGAGGGTAGAAGTTTTCTAAAAAAAGAAAAAAATGTTTCTACAACCATAGAAGCAGACTCGGTTGATTATATGGTTAATGATTTGGATTACTTGGCAAAAGAAAAATATGAAGCATTTTATGATGTGTTAGGCAAATCGTTTTTTGATAAAAACCAAGCAATAGATGAGAGCAATAACAAAAATTTCTCTGGCTATAAATTGATAGAAACGCATAAGCTTAAAAATATTGGTCAATATCATATTCCTCATGAAAATAAACCACGATTACATAATATCAATCAATCTGATTTTATTGAATTTTACAATGCTAACAATGCAGATATTTTCTATGATTTTAGCGATGATAAAATTGAGACGCATAAACGTAGCATTAAATTTTACGTGCTATATTATCAGGATAAAGATGGAGATATAATCATTGAAATAAGACATTGCCGTGATACTGTCAATAAATACGACAAGAAACACATTACATTAGAAGAAACTCTTTCGGCAAAAGTAAAACAATATATAGAAAAAACACCAGAATTTATTGAAAGTCTCAAGCAATAAGAAGCCTAACCGTAGAATTAATAATCTTGACACTCATATCGCCACTATCTATAGTACCGCTTATTGATAATGGCAGATTGTGATTTTATAAAGTATTCTTAAATAGAAAGTTAAGAAATGCAAAAACTTGATATTAAAACCTCATTGAAAAAATGTGGTGCAGTAAAATTATCTAACATGTTAGGTGTAGAACGTCTTGAAACGATAGTTTCGATGATGGGTGGTGCTGTAACAGAAAGTAAAATGACTGATATACTTATTTCAAAATATGGCACTCAAATATTAGCAGAAAGAATAATTCGTGATGCTTTATTGCAAAGTTTAGAACAAAAATATCTCAATTTCTTATTATATGGTGATGAGTTAAAGCAAGTTGAGCTACAGGGTGATGCACGCGATAAAATTAAACACACACAATGGCGGCGTAATAATGAAATTACCCAAAATTGGCTGTCACTATTTCAACTAGATGAAAGCTATTTACCCATATTAAAAGAAAACATTCCAAGCTTCGAAGTGATTGATGCAGACACACAACTTTATCCGTATCAAAAGCGCGTGAAAGATAGATTAGTGAATATCCTATTTTCAGATACAAAAAGGGTATTGTTACATATGCCTACAGGGTCAGGTAAAACGCGCACCACAATAGAAGGGCTAATAGATTACTGGCGAAGTCAAGGTGATAGTAATGGTTTTATGGTTTGGCTAACTGATTCTGAAGAGCTTTGCATTCAAGCGGAAGAAACATTTAAGAAGTTATGGAAAGTGCGTGGCGACCGCCCTATGAATTTATTACGATTATGGGGAACTCATAAAATTAAAGAGCTTCCAGACAATGGCGGTTTGATTATTGCAAGCCTTCAAAAAACATTTTCACAAAGTAAAAGCAAGTCTGATGAAGAGTTTCGTTTTATATCAAATATGCAAGGAAAAATTCGTTTAATCGTCGTAGATGAAGCGCATAAAAGTATTGCACCCACCTATCAAGCCGCTATTCAATTTTTATGTGTTTTAGATAAAACAAAAGTAATTGGTTTAACGGCAACACCCGGTAGAAATAACATGCAACAAATTGAAAATTTAGTTGACTTTTATGATGGAGAAAAAATCACTTTAACTGAAAAAAATGGAAATGATATGAAAGATTCTATATCATTTTTGCAAGAAAATCAATATCTCTCAAATATAACGAGAGAGAAAATTCCTACAGACTTTACCATTGAACTAACAGAAGCAGAAAAGGCTTCTATTAGCAATTCTTTTGAAATTCCGCAAAGGGTAATTAGAGCATTATCTAAAGACGAACAGCGTAATATGATTATTATAAATAAAATCGTTTCCTTATGCAGAAAAAATCAAATAATTGTATTTGCATGTTCAGTAGAACATGCCCATCTTTTATCAGATTTATTAATGATACAAAATATTCGTGCCGCATGTATAGATTCTAGCACCACATCTTATGATAGAAGAAATTACATTGAAAAGTATAAAGCAGGTGATATAAAAATATTGATAAATTACGGGGTTCTTACCACAGGTTTTGATGCCCCTAATACCAATGCTGTAATGATTACGAGACCAACAAATTCGCTTGTTCTATATTCTCAAATGATAGGTAGAGGTATTCGTGGTATCAAAATGGGTGGCACAGCTGATTGTCGCTTAATTGATTTAGAAGATAATTTAGTAGGTTACCCATCAGAACAACAAGCATTTAACTTTTTTAATGATTATTGGAGCAATTGATTATGAACATGTCAGAAGAAAACACACAACAAACACTACCCCTTATTCCTGCGGCAACCGCTATTGAAACCTTTCGTGATGCTGGTTACAAAAGCACAGCATCTGCTATTGCAGAAATCATTGATAATTCTATTGAAGCAGAAGCACAAAATATTCAAATATTAACCTTTGAAGAGCCTGTTGAAGGTGCAAAAAGAATAAAGAATAAAATTGTAACTGTTGCCATATATGATGATGGCAAAGGGATGGATACTGAAACCTTGCAATCCTCACTTCGTTTTGGAGTAGGAACTCGAATGAATACCAGAAGTGGTATGGGGCGTTTTGGCATTGGTTTGCCCAATGCCTCCGTTAGTCAATGCCGTCATGTTACAGTCTATTCATGGCAAAATGGAATCTGTAATAAAGCATATTTGGATATTGATGAAATCAAAAAAACTAAACAACAGGATGCTAACCTTGTTGAAAAATGTGTTTTTCCAATGGATGTTTTAGAATATGTTGATGGTGGTTATGATCAACAATCAGGAACGCTTGTTGTATGGGAAAAATGTGACCGTTTAGATGTTGCACGTTCAGGAACGCTTTATAAGCGTATGGAGAAAGACCTTTGCCGTATTTACAGGCATTTTTTAGATAATGATAATACATACGGAAACCATGTAAATGTTAGCCTTGTAACCACTGGTTCTGAATCACAAGTGCGTGTTTTAAAAGCGAATGACCCCATGTATCTATTAGTGCCTAACACACTGCCAGAATGGGAAGGCAAGGTGTATGAAAATGAAGCCACTAACGTTTGTCGCGAAATGGTAAGTTTTGATGCCGTTTATGATGAAGAGGGTAATAGTTCTACAGTAGAAATTCATTTTTCTATGGCATTGCCAGAAATACAAAATTTAGGCGGTCTTAAGAGTGACGTTGGTAGGCATTATCAACAAAATATCGGAATTTCATTTGTAAGAGCATGTCGGGAAATTGATTTTGGCAGTTTTGGTTTTGTCAAAACAGATACTCGCGAACGTTGGTGGGGGTGTGAAGTGCGTTTTGAACCTGTATTAGATGAATTGTTTGGTGTAACAAATAACAAACAATCCATTCGGGGTATTAAACTATTAGATAAAGAAGACGAGGTCGATATAGATGATGACCCGAAATCTAAGTTAAGGCAAAAATTAAGTCAAGCAATTGCCAATAATATTGCAACAATGAGGAGTATTATAGAAAAAAGAAATGCAGGAACAAGAGGCAAAGCTAACACACAAGCGGCAAAAAAAATTACTCAAATAGTTAATAAAAAATTTGAAAATTCCAAAGAGCAAACTAAATCTGAAATAACGGCTTCTGCAAAAACAGAAGAAGAAAAAAGTAAAGAGTGGGAAGCGCATTATAAAGATAAAAATCCAGAACTTCTTGACGAAGAAATTAAAAAAATTGTGGCAGAAAAAGTGAATTCCAAAATTGAGATAGAATTTGATAGCTGGCCCGGCGAACAATTTTTTACTATTGCAACACGTGGCGGCACGGCTGTTGTAACAATCAATCAAAAGCATTTATTCTATCAAGAGCTTTATGAACCGCTTAAAGAAAACCCGTCGCTTATTGATGCAATCAATCTAATTATGATGGCGTATGCACGCACCGAAGAGGAATTATATAATGACGCGGACACATTAGAAAAAGTTCGTTCGCGTTGGGGCAGTTATATTCAAGATTTATTAAAAGAATTAAAAGATTCAGCATAATTTATATGGCAACCTCTAACTCTTTAATAGATGGCAAGGAATTAAAAAATAAGCTTGTGAGTTTATTATCAGATGCAAATGATAGCATTGTTTTTATCTCAGCTTATATGACGGAAACGGCTATTGAATGGTTGCAGGAACATATCAGTAAAGATATTGCCGTTCAGCTAGTATGCCGTTTGCAACCATCTGATATTATCAATGGCTCAACAAATATATCTGTTTTAAAAACAGCATTAAATAATGGGTGGTCAATATCTTGCTTGAGTTCGTTACATGCCAAAATCTATATGATTGATAATGTGAAAATCTATGTTGGCAGTGCAAATTTCACAAGTAATGGATTGAATATTTACGGTCATGGCAATATAGAAGCCTGTTGCGAAGTAGCTGCTAATTCAGAGAATATAGCATTTATACAAAAAATTATCAGCGCAGCTACAATCATCAATCACGACATGCTAAGCAAAATGCAAGAATATATAGATAAGCAAACAGTATCTACGGCTATAGGTGACTGGCCATTAGAAATATTGGTTGATAACACGAACTTGTGGGTTAAAGATATGTTGTGGTGCAACCCTATTACTAACATGACTGATGATGAAATATCGCATGACCTTGATATTTTGCAGTTAAAGAAATTCTCACCTGATGATGATGTATTTAAAAATCGCGTGGAACACTCAAAACCAATTAAATGGCTGATTGCTAGATTGCATGAACAAGAAAACACAGAACTTTATTTCGGTTATATTTCACAATTATTACATGATGAATTGCAAGATGACCCTTCGCCTTATAGAAAAGATATAAAATCACTGGTGCAGAACCTTATCGCATATTGCGAAATATGCTTGCCACATTTAGTAGAAGTTTCTAGACCTAACCATTCACAAAGAGTAAAGTTGCTAGACTAACTAGCTAACATCACCCCCATTTCATCAGCAATCATTGTTGCGGAGTTTACTACCTCTGATTTTGTATTGTAACGCCCGAAGCCGATACGCACCGAAGACTCAATCGCCTCTGAATCTAAACCGATAGCGTTTAAAACATAAGAATTTTTTATCACGCCAGCATTGCAAGCAGAGCCTGTAGATATAGCAAGGTGAGGCTGTAACCGCGTGATGAGAACCCCCGCATCAATGCCGTGTAGCTGTAAATTCAGATTGCCCGGATGCCTATATTCCATACTTCCATTGATGGCAAATGAAACATTATTTGTTTTCAATGTTGCCAGAAAAATCGCGCACATCTCTTGCAAATTCGCTATCTCATCATTTTTGCAATCACTGATAATTTTTATCGCCTTAGCCATACAGGCGCATAATGCAGGTGATAATGTACCCGCCCTCATGCCGTATTGTTGTTCACCACCATGAATAATCGGGGTCGGTTGCATCTGCATATCTTGATTGATATATAGCAACCCTATGCCCTTCGGTGCGTAAATTTTATGACCCGAAAGACTGAGCATATCGATATGATTTTCCACAACATCTAAGTTAGAATAGATGCCTTGCGCCGCATCAACATGAAAGATGCACCCATATTTTTTACATAACGCACCAATTTTTTGAAGCGGTTGCACTGTGCCTATTTCATTATTCACTGCCATTACCGATACAATAAGCGTTTCGGTATCAAGTAAATTTTCTAATATTTGTAAATCAATAATGCCGTGATGATTAACAGGCAGTTCTGCTATTTCTAAATTGAGGGTGTCTTTTGCGTGCTGTGCCGCATTTAGCACACATTTATGCTCAATCGCAGAAACGACGATTTTGTTACGCGTGCTTTTTTTAAGATGCGCTGATAAAGACGAGCCGATAATGGCTAAATTGTTTGATTCTGTAGCTCCCGATGTGAAAATAATCTCTTCAGGTAGTGCATTGATAAAATCAGCAATATCGGTTTGCGCTTGCGTAATAATTTTGTCTGCATCCCAGCCATATCGATGCTCAGTTGAATGAGGGTTGCCTATAGACAAATTAGAGCTAATAGATTGAAATAACTCAATTATTTTAGGCGCGCAAGGCGTAGATGCGTGATTATCTAAATACATATTTTGCTCATTCTTGTTTTATTTACATTAAATTGGCATATCGAGCCAACATCATCTTGACATTTTACGCGCAATATTGCAATATCCGTTTGGTTAATTGTTCCAGTAAAGAAAGATTAAGCAATAATGCGTGGCGATTTAAATAAAAAACCTAAGATTAAACCGATTTTCTCAGGGCATGAAACCTTCCCTATGCGCTATGGATGGTTGAAAAAAACCTATGATGAGGTTAAACAAGCCGCAAACGAAAATAAAGATGCAAAAGATGTTTTCAACAAGCCTGAGCTGATATCGGTATTTGGTGTTGGTAAAAATATGGTCTCTTCTATGAGACATTGGGCTATTTATACAGGCATATTAGACGACAATCAACTTACAGAGCAAGCAAATGCTATATTTGCTGATGATGGTTACGACCCGTGGATGGAGCATCCGACAACATTATGGTTATTGCACTGGCATTTGGCAAAAACTGAAGCCCTTGCAACTTATTATTGGTTTTTTAATTATTACAATGGTGGCGCATTTGACCGCAAGTTTATCAATGATGAAATTAATGAATTATGCGATAATAGAAGTTGGAAAAAACCTTCAGCAACCACGCTTAAACGTGATGTAGAATGCTTTATTCGAATGTATGTTGGTAAAGATTTGAGTATATCGGGCTACAGTGATAGCTCAATAGAATCCCCTCTTGCCGAGTTAATGTTATTGAAACCACTCAATCGGCAAGGTTATTTTATGCCGAATAGAGGCATGAAAGTGAATCTAAGTATCGGTGTTTTTTTATTAGCTATTGCCCATTTTTGGAAAACAGAATTTGCTGATAATGCATCACTTTCACTAGAAGCTCTATTATACGACCCTTGTTCAGCAGGGCGGATATTCTTGCTTGATGAAAATTCAATATTAGAACAAATTTACCGCACCTGCAAAAAAACCGAAGGGCTTGTGAGCTGGTCAGAAACCGCAGGGATGCGTCAATTTACGAAAAGCCCTGAAACCACACTTGATGACCTTGAGAAACATGCTTATTCACTCATTTATAGTGAATATTAAGCTATGAAATTTTCAGAAAAAATTACTATCAGCTCAGGATTTAAGCGGTCTATTGATTTGCAAAAAGACCAATTAGATAAGAATGTTTTGCAACATTATCTTTGCCCGCCATCATCTGAGCAAGTGTTACATGCAATGTATCAGCATCTTGATACAGGAACGCAATCAGCGTTCACATGGACGGGCCCCTATGGCTCAGGAAAATCAAGTCTTGCTGTGTTTCTTTCTGCTTTAGTATCGGGCGATAGGAATGCGTATAAAGTTGCTGCCAATAAATTAAATATCTACAAAAACGAGCTGTTATCTGTGTTTAGTTATAAGCAAAAGCGTAAAATTATCACTGTGTTAGGACGCCCTGAAAACCCTTGTGCTGTTTTGGCAGAAGCACTTATGGTTGAAAATAATTCACAAACAATATTAGCAAAGCTTGAAGAACTTTCTTATCAAGATAATGGCATTATTCTATTTATAGATGAGATGGGAAAGTTTTTAGAAAAAGCAACTTTTGATGCATCGATTGATGTCTATTTATTTCAACAAATTGCTGAGCTTGCAAATCGTAGTGATGGTAAATTTATTTTCATTAGCATCTTGCATCAATCATTTGCAGAATATTCAAGGAATTTATCAAAAAATCTACGCGATGAATGGATAAAAATTCAAGGGCGATTTATTGATTTAGCAATTAATGCTGCAGGTGAAGAGCAAATTGATTTGATTTCACGCGCGATTATATCGGATAATAAGCCATTAAATATACTGCCTATGGTTGATATTACCGCACAAATTATTGCTAAAAACCGCCCCGTCAAAAAAGAAATTTTTGCTGAATCTCTCAATGCCTGTTTTCCGTTGCATCCTTGCGTAGCAATATTATTGAGTCCAGTTTCACGGCGCAGATTTGGGCAAAACCAACGAAGCATCTTTTCATTTTTAAGCTCTGCTGAACCATTTGGCTTTCAATCTTTTATTCACGACACCGATTTCAGCACAGATAAATATTACACGCCCGATTTATATTGGGATTATCTTAGAACCAACTTTGAAAATTCTATCTTGGCTTCTTCTGATGCTAAAAATTGGGCAATTGCGATTGAAGCTATCAATAAAGTGAGTGCGGCAGGTTGTGATGAAATTACCCAAAATATACTCAAAACCATTGCTGTTATTGATATTTTTAAAGGAACATCAGGTCTTACTGCAGATGGTAATATTTTAAAAACAATATTCACTGATATTAATATGGAAGAAGAGCTCAATAAATTGCAGAGCCTATCAGTAATACGGCATAATAAATTTTCTGATAGCTATGCGTTATTTGAAGGAAGCGATTTCAATATTGATGATGAACTGAGTGAAGCATTTAAACAAATTACGGATATTGATTTTCAAAAACTTAACCAACTTGCATCTTTCCGCCCCATTGTTGCGAAGCGTCATTACCATGAAACAGGTGCTATGCGCTGGATGGATATAAAACTTATTCCAGCCCATATATTAAAAACAAGTTTGCAAAATCACGAAACGCAGGCGTTCGGTGAATTTCTGATTGCTATCCCTAAAGACGTTACTGAATTTCTTGAAACGCAAATGATGATATCAAAACACAAAGCCGATGATATTAATTTCCCCATATTGTTAGGTCTGCCTAATGAATATGAACGGCTCTTAAATGATGTTAAAGAGTTATTAGCTCTTGAATGGTTGCGGCGTAATTCTACTTTGCTCTCAGGTGATAAGGTGGCTCGTAGAGAAATTGAAAACCGACATGGTTTAATAGCGCAACGATTAGAGCTTACATTAGAAAATATTCTGCATGATATAACATGGATAAGAGACGGTAAAAATATAGGAACGCTTGCGAACCGTGAAATGTCTTCTTATGCTTCTAACTTAGCTAATAATACCTTCAATAAATCACCCTATTTGAAAAGCGAAATGCTCAATAGGCAACAACCGTCAGGCAATGCAAACGCGGCACTTAATGCCTTGCTAAAACGCATGGTGCTTAATAATGGTGAGAAGCACTTAGGCATTGAAGGCTTTCCTGCTGAAGGCGGATTATGTAAAATTTTGTTAGAAGATACAGGATTATATATCTTAAAAAACAAGGAATGGCAATTTAAACCACCTAAAAATGATAGTAAGAAACTTCATGAATTATGGTCTTATACAGATAAAATTCTGATGGATGCTTCATCTAATGTAACCCTAAAAACTATTTATGAACAATGGGAAAAGCCCCCCTTTGGCATTAAAAAAGGATTACATACATTTCTGATTGCTTGCTATTTGCTTGCTGAAAAACGACAGGTAGCAGCTTATTTAGATGATATTTATACGCCCGATATTGATGATTTATTCATTGACTATCTTACCAAAGATACATCAAATATCAGCTTACGCTATGTTGATAATGAGCGCGGTAACAAGCAAGATATTATAAGCACGCTCACGGCAAAACTGAGAACAGAGTCTTCGCTTAATCTTTCGCTACAACCTAATGCATCATCATTAGATATAGCTAGAGAACTTGTTAGGCTAACAGATAGACTTAATTTATGGGTTTTACGCACGCGAAAACTGAGCAAGAATACCATTCAGCTTAGAGAGCTTCTTAAATCCGCTCAAGACCCTAACAAGCTTATTTTTGATGATTTATCGGCATTATTTAAATTTAATGATGATATAGATACGGGCATGAAGTTATTGGTAGATGCGCTTAAAGAACTTATGGACGCTTACCCCGCGCTTTTAAAGCAACTGATGCAGATACTTGCAAATGAGTTAGAGCTAAAAGAGATTACAGACACATCGCTACATAGGCTTCGTGAACGCGCCCAAAATGTAAAACAGGCAAGTGGTGATTTTCGTATCAATGCTTTTATTGCGCGATTAGAAAATTTTCATGGAAGTGAAGAAGATATTGTAGGAATCGGCGGGCTAGGGGCTAACAAACCTATTTATGATTGGATTGATTTTGATGCTGAGCGTGCTGCTATAGAAATTGCGGTGCTATGCGATGGTTTCAAACAAGCTGAACTTTATGTGCGCGTGCAAGGTAGAGCAGCGCAACGGCACGCCATTGCAATCACATCGGGTCTTTCAGGAGAAACGCAAACACATCACAGCTCATTTAATATATTAGAAGATTATCGCGATGAAATTAATAATATAAAAGCATGTTTGACAGATGCAATTTTATCGGAAGAAAACCCTGAATTTGTGCTTGCGGCGATTACAGAATTAAGTATTGAATATATGAATTTTTTAAAGAATGATAAAGATATAAAGAAGAAGGCAGTTGGCAATGAGTGAAAAAATCAAACATGTTTTAGGTATTTCAGGTGGTAAAGATAGTGCAGCTCTTGCGGTATTTATGCGCGATAATTATCCTGAGCTAGATATTGATTATTTCTTTACCGATACGGGAAAAGAACTACCTGAAGTCTATGAATATTTAAGTCGACTTGAAGGTTATCTAGGCAAACCTATTTTACGCATTAATCCTAACCGAGATTTTGATTTTTGGCTGATGCAACATAATAATTTTCTACCATCAGCTCAAGCGCGATGGTGCACTGTAAAAATGAAACTTAAACCTTTTGAACAATGGGTCAAAAAATTTATTGATGATGGCTATGATGTTTATTCTTATGTTGCCATACGTTCTGATGAAGAATATCGTGAAGGCTATCAATCTAAAGATAAGCATTTACGCATCAAACTTCCCTTTGCTGAAGAAGGAATTGATAAGCAAGGCGTGTTTAATATTCTTGAATATTCAGGATTAGGCGTGCCAGAATATTATAAATGGCGTTCAAGAAGCGGTTGTACTTTTTGTTTTTTCCAAAGAAAAATAGAATGGGTAGGGTTAATGGAAAATCATCCTGAAGCGTTTGAAGAAGCAAAATCTTATGAAAAGACGGGTGTAGAGCATGGCTATAATTTCACATGGTCAGAACGGGAATCCCTTGAAGAGCTTTCACAGCCTGAACGTGTTGCACAAATTAAAGCTGATTACGAAAAACGTCTTAAACGTGTTCAGCAAAAGAAAGTTGTGAACCCTCTACGCGATAATGAAAAAATAGACATAGATGACGTCTATGGTAGAAGTAAAATGTGCCTCACTTGTCATAAATAACAAAACTATAATAATTTAGCAAATAAGCTTAAATTAGTTTTAAGCCCACATAAAATGCTCAAACGCGTAATTTACTTTTTGATTTGCATTACGCCACCGTTTGTAATGTCAGCAATTTTTAGCAACGATGCTATCATCAAGTGCTTCTTTTTGCCCTTTTAATTCCGCCACTTGATAAGGTTCGTTTTCAGCCAAAAGTATAAACCACAACGGAAATAATGCTTAAAGAGCAATTTTTCAGAAATATTTATCGAATCAAAAGCGAATGCTAATATCAAAAGCGATTACAAAATCTAATTCATGTGGATAAGTGGCAATCGTGCGAAAAATCACTTTATACGCCAAACGAAAGGTTATTATAGGGTTATTAAAGCAAGTTTCACGATTTTTGTAAAAATCAGAATGTTATGTAAGTATTTGAATTTTAAGTATTTTACTGGTTGCGGGGGTAGGATTTGAACCTACGACCTTCAGGTTATGAGCCTGACGAGCTACCGGACTGCTCCACCCCGCGTTATAAATCCCAGTATGTTTGGACAGTGAAGCGCATCATAGCAGAAACTTCACCCATACTCAAGCGGTAATCATCAGATTAGTAAAATAAAAAATCGCCTGTGTAAAACATTACTCTGTCAACCAGTTAAAGCCGCCCTGCAAAGAAACCTCTTCCATATCATCAGGGATGGATTTCTGCACTGCATCTAGCGCCATCACATTTTCAACCCATGCCGATAATGTATCAAGCCCATCAAACAAATCGGTAATAAAATGTTTTTGGATAAGTAAGCTACGCTCCAGCAAAGGCGCACATGCCAAATCCACCAAATGATATTGGTCGCCCGCAATGAATTTGCCACCAACATAGCTTTGCAAATGTTTGAGTTGGCTGCGTAATTGTGCCTGATATTTTTGGGAATCATCTTTGTTTTGCGCCATTTTCAACTGAAATAGCGTGCCTAAAATGGCTGAGCTAAACTCCACCAAAGCGCGATGCTGTGCCTTTTGCAAGGGGTCAGCAGGGTGCAGACTAGGCGGGTAGACCTCGTCTAAATATTCGTTAATCACCGCTGATTCAAACAGCACCACATCATCTACTTTCAACACTGGCACTTTACCAAGTGGCGAGATTGCTAAAAACCAATCGGGCTTATTCGCCAAATCAATATAGGTTAAATCAAATTCAATATTTTTTTCATGCAGGCTAATCAAAGAACGTTGCACAAACGGGCAATAGCGAAAACTGATAAGATGGGGTTTTGACATGGGGGTCTCCTTTATTTTTGAACCCACAGCATAAAGCATTTCACCAATAGATGCAACCATGCTATGATACCAGTATGAAACAGAAAAACATGACACACAAACTGCTTGCTAATATTGATGCCAACGGATTAACGGTGCTAGGTGCTTTTACGCGCAATGATTGGCAGGATTATTGCGCGCGTCATTCATGCGCTGATGATTTGCCAAAAGGAGACGTATTTGTCATCATCGCATCGATAGGCGCCTCGTTTTGGAAGCAATTCACAAATGCCATGCCCGATACCGCAAACCCATTTGATGATTATAGCAAGCAGGTTTTGCATCAAATAACTCACCATCATGGCGCGGATATTTACCATCCATCTGATAAACCATATTTGCCGTTTCAGCATTATTGCCTGATGCTGAATGATATTTATGGCATACCACTTTTCCATCGCTCGCCTTTGGGGATATTGTTTCATCAGCATTATGGTCTATGGTATGGCTTGCGTGGCTTGTTGGCATTGGGCGATATTGCTGATGATGATATGCAGGAATGGCAAACTGCTATAAAACCACTTGCTATTAATGATGGGGTAGGGCATAATGATTGCGTGAATTGTGAAAATCAGCCTTGCGTGGCATCATGTCCTGCTGGGGCGGTTCAAAATAATTCTTTTAATGTGGCAAAATGTAGTGCCTATATTGTGGATATGCCAAACCGTTGCACTAATTCATGTGTTGCGCGTGATGCTTGTCCGTATGGCAGTCGGCATCGCTACCCGAACCAGAAATTAACCTATTTGATGAGGACACGAATTAAAAATGCTACTGGATAACATTAATAATGCACTGTTTTTTCTTCCAGATTACCATTATTGCGAAGCCCAATTTGCAAATATCATCGGCTCTGGTAGTTTGCAGCCGCTTAATTTTGCGAGTAATTTTATCTTATTGGTTTATGCCATTTTTTGTATTATACGCGACCAGCAAGAAGCCAAAATAACGGGTGAGTGGGTAATGGGCAAATGGCTTGCCCCTGCGATGCTGTTTGTGGCGGTAGGCAGTTTTACATGGCATGGCTTTAATCAACCTGTGTTTTTATTATTGGATATGTTGGGCGTTATGGCACTGATGTTGGTGCTGATATGGCAGTTTGCGATGCGGCTATCGGTTCATCATCTGCGCGTTTTTATCATCATGGTTGCGCTGATGATACCCATATTTGCGCTTGGGGCGTTGGTGCCACTTAACATGGATGCAGGTGGATTTTTATTGCTAGGTTTGGTGTTTGTGCTTGCGGGCTATCTAAAATCGGTGAATATGGCGTTTGATAATATGCGCCGTTGCTTCAAGCAATCAGGTGCGTTGCTGATAATTGCCGCCTTTGCGCGCGCGTTTGATTTGGAGATTTGTAACGCCATACCCTATTTGTTAGGCACTCATTTTCTGTGGCATATCGCGGTGTTTATGGTTACGATTTTGATGGTTGAAAATATGCGGAATATCCCTCTAAAACTGCCGATAAAACAGCCTATAAAGTCCGCCGATAAGTCAGGCGACTGATAATTAGAAATGAAAGTAAAGCGCAAAATGTTATGGCAAATATTAGCGTCATTATTATTGCTGATAATGATTGCGGGTGCGGTGGGCGCGTGGTGGTTTTTTAAGCCACTTCCAAGCTACACATTGCAACAAAGGCTACAGGTTTTTCCGCAAGATAGATTAGCGTTGCAAGGCGATGTTACGTTGCGTTGGGATGATTATCAGATTCCATTCATTGAAGCCGAATTTGATGATGATGCCGCCTTCGTGTTAGGCTTGGTTCATGCCCATTTGCGTCTTACTCAAGTTGAGGCATTGCGCTTGGTATCGCAAGGCAGGCTTAGCGAGATGGTGCCGTTAAAATTGCTTGCCGATGTTGATGCAGGGCTTCGCACATTGGGCTATGGGCGGGCGGCTGAAAAGACATATGCGGATATGCCAGATAGCACCAAGCAATGGCTGAATCAATTTGTTCGGGGCTATAATCACTATAAAGCAGGGCTAAAGCGCAAAGATATTCCGCAAGATTTGAAATTATTGGGCTTGGATTGGCGGCGCGAGATGACTGCGCTAGATATTCTCACCATCGGCAAACTTACAGGCTCATCACCCAGTTGGTTTTCGCATTTTGCCAGCCTACAGCTTGCCACGCAAGATAATGGTAAAAGCCTGCTGAAACGCTTGCGAACGCTTGGCAGTGCGGGCATGGTCAGCCATATCCCTGAAGGCAGTCAGCTTGAATTGCACCCATCGTTACAGGCGCTGAATCGCCTTATATTAAACCAATCGCGTTCGGGCAGTAATTCGGTGGTGATAGGCGGTGCAAAATCGGCAACGGGCAGCGGCTTGATTGCCAGTGACCCGCATTTGGGAATGTCTATCCCGAATTTTTGGCTGATTGCGGGGTTGAAAACGCCATCTTATCACGGGGTGGGCATGATGATACCGGGCGTGCCTGCCTTTGGCTTTGGGCGGATGAAAAATATCGCATGGGGCGGCACCAATTTGCATGGGCAAGATAGCGATTTGGTTGATGTTTCAGCTTTGCCAGCGGAAGATTTTACCACCGAAACCCATATCATCAAAAGACGGTTTTTGCCATCGAAGAAAATTGAAATCCGTATCTCGCCTTATGGTCCAGTGTTTTCGGATTTGCCATTTTTGCCGCAGGCTGATGTGGATTATGCGATGGCATGGGTAGGACATTCTAGCGGCAGTGATGAATTAACCGCCTTGTTAGAAACCATGCGCGCCACTGATTTTACTGAATTTAAGCAAGCCATGCGGAATTTTGCCGCCCCCGGACAGAATTTTTTATATACTGATGATAAGGGCAATATCGGGCAGATTGTCGCGGCGCATATCCCCTTACGTGATGATGCTTATCACGAAAAATTCTATTTAAGCGTGGCGGATTACGCTCATTATTGGGCGGTGATTAACGATGCCTCAACTCTGCCATTTGCCTATAATCCTGATACGCATTATCTGGCTTCTGCCAATAACCGTGCCTATGCGGGCAAGCCTGAAATCGGCTATAGCTACCCGACTGGTTTTCGCTATGCGCGAATTGCACAGTTGGTGGGTGGGCAAGATTTATGGGATATAGACTCACTGCGGGACCTGCAAGATGATAGCTATATTTGGAGCAGCCATAGCATCGCGCAAGAAATTGTAAAGCTGTTTGATGAGCAAGATTTAAGCGCGTGGGATAGTAACTATCAGCAACAGGCAGAGATATTTGTGGAATCATTAAGGGATTGGGATGGGTATTATAAAATATCATCACAAGGGGCTGTGCATTACGAATTTTTCAGCCCTGCTTTTACGGCAAAGCTGTTGACGCAAGCAGGCGATAGTGAATTTTTTGATTTAATCAGGCGCACATCACGCAAGCAATTGGTGTTGAAAGAGATTTTAAGCCGCAATGAATTGTCGGGGGATTTATCGGCTGAGGTGATAGCGACCGCATTGCAGGCAGGGCTAGATGCGTGGGTGCAGGCGATAGATAATGTTGAGGGCAAATCTGATGGTAGGGAGGCAGATAACATCACATGGGGCGATATTCACTATGTGCAGATACAACATGCGCTTGGCAATGTGCCGTTTATTGGGCGTAAATATCGCTATCAGCAATTACCGATTGCGGGCGGTAATAGTTCGGTATTCAAAACGGGCTTTAACGATAAAATTGGTGCATCGGCAACATCGTATGGCACACAATCGCAGCATGTTTCGGATATGGCGGATTTGGACGAAAATTATTTTGTGCTATTGGGCGGGCAAGATGGCACTATCGGCAGTCCGAATTTTTACGACCAAGCATTTATGTGGCATAAGCGCGACTTAATAAAACTGCCTTTGCGTGATGAATCCGTGCGCGAACATTTTAAGCATGTGATGGTATTGCGGTAGGGGTTTATAATATCAAGGTAACATAAAGAGGGTGAGAGCATGGCATATATCATTGGGGCGAAGCGCAGTGCTATCGGCACGTTTTTAGGTGCGTTAAGCCAGCAACCGATTGCGGATATAGCAGGGCAAGTGGCGGTGGCAAGCTTGCAATCGGCGAATATCTCGCCCGACTATATTAGCGAGACCATTTTGGGCAATGTGTTACCGCACGGGCAGGGTATGAATTTGGCACGGCAGACTGCCGATAAAGCAGGCATTCCCCATAAAGCGACTGCCTTTACAATCAATCAAGTTTGCGCTTCGGGTTTGCGTTCGGTTGCCCTTGCTCATCAGATGATGGCCAATGACATGATTGAAAGCGGCGATGTAATGCAAAATCACGCTTTGATGGCAGGCGGATTAGAGACGATGAGCAATATTCCACACATGGTGCAGATGCGGTTTGGCAATAAATTAGGCGATGCCACTCTGATTGATGCCGTGCAACATGATGGCTTAAATTGCGCGCTTGCCGATTGTGGCATGGGGGTAACGGCTGAAAATTTGGCAGAACAATACGCTATTAGCCGTGACGCTCAAGATGCGTTTGCTTATCAATCGCAGTTAAAAACCGATAAAGCGATTAAAGCAGGCTTATTTGCTGATGAAATCGTGCCATATATATATCAAAAACGCGGGAATGCAATCAGTTTCGAGACAGATGAGCATCCGCGCCTCACCGAATTATCCGCGCTTGCAACCTTAAAGCCCGTCTTCAAAAAAGATGGCACAGTTACCGCAGGCAATGCGAGCGGTATCAATGATGGCGCGGCAATCGTGATTGTGGGTAATGAAGCACACGCGCAAAATGTTGATGCAAGCGCACCGATTGCGCGTATCACGGGCTGGGCAACAAGCGGTGTTGCGCCCGACATTATGGGCATCGGACCTGTGAGCGCGATTCAGCAATTATTGGCAAAAACCAATATGGGTGCGGACGATATTGACGCGTTTGAAATCAACGAAGCCTTTGCGGTGCAGGTGTTAGCGGTGCTGAAAGGCTTGGCGGCGCACAACATTATTATCCCGCCCGAAAAGCTAAATCCACGCGGTGGCGCGATTGCGTTAGGGCATCCGTTGGGGGCATCGGGCGCACGGGTTTTGGTTACATTATTGCATCATCTGAAGCAAGAAAAGCTGAAACGTGGCATCGCCGCTTTATGTGTGGGTGGCGGTATGGGCATCGCGCTGATGGTTGAGATGGTTTGATAGGCGGCATAAAATGAGCGACTTATTATTCACCCCCAAAAACCCTGAACAGACTCAGCTGCATCAATTTGGGATGATGCTGGCTGAAAAATATCATTTCAGCTATCAGGATTATCAGGATTTGCATGATTTTTCGGTGAGGGAGACGGAGAAGTTTTGGCATGAGTTTTTACTCTATGCCGATATTATCGCGGATTTTCCTGAAAATTTGGGTGAGAATATCATTGATGAGACTGGCAACATTAAAGGCGGGCATTTCTTTACCGATATGCGTTTGAATTTCGCCGAAAATTTGTTGAATTTTAGCGCGGATAATGCGGATAATGCCAGCAAGCCAGCGATTATTTTCAAATCCAATCACATTGAAGAAACGATTAGTTGGCAGGAATTAGCCGATAAAGTCTCGCGCTTGCAACAGGCATTGCAGGCATCGGGTTTTGGTGCGGGCGATGTGGCGGCGGGCTTTGTGCCGAACGCGCCTTTTGCGGTGATTGCCATGCTTGCGGTAACCTCGCTTGGCGGTGTGTGGACGTCATGCTCGCCCGATTTTGGGCATGAGGGGGTGATGGATAGATTTGGGCAGACCAAGCCGAAAATTCTATTCGCCAGTGATGGTTATTTTTACAATGGCAAAAGCCATGATAGTCGCGAAAAAGTCAGCGAATTTAGCGCAAAAATCCCATCAATCACTCATATTATTATTGAGCCGATATTGGCGAATGCGGGCGCAAAAATATCGGATGCAGGTAGCCATGCGAATATGATAAACCATCAGGATTTTGTCGCTGATTACAGCCCCAAGAAATTGCAATTCACCCGCCTGAAATTTAACGAAGCCTTATTCATTATGTATTCTTCTGGCACAACGGGCGCGCCGAAATGTATCATACATGGCATCGGCGGCACATTGCTAAATCTAATGAAAGAACACCGCTTGCATTGCGATATTCGGGCGGGCGATAGGCTGTTTTTTTACACAACTTGTGGTTGGATGATGTGGAATTGGCTGGTGGGCGGGCTTGCCAGTGGCGCAACCATTATGCTGTATGATGAATCGCCATTTTATTCAAACGATACCAGTCTGCTTGATTTCGTGGCAAAGCATCAGGTTCGGCTGATGGGCGTTTCAGCAAAATATATCGATGTGCTTGCGGATAGAAAAGTCAACATGCGCGATAATAATAACAAGCTATCGCATTTAGATTTTATCCTCACCACCGCGTCGGTGCTAACGCCAGAAGCATTTCACTATATTTATCAAGCGATTAAGTCTGATATTTATGTTGCTTCAATATCGGGTGGCACTGATATTTTAGGCTGTTTCGTGTTGGGTGTGCCTACCAAACCTGTCTATGCAGGGCAGATAAGCGGTGCGGCATTGGGCGCAGAAATCCAAGTGCTGAACCAAGCGGGCGATGAATGCAAGCCCGATGAAAAGGGCGAGTTAGTCTGTGCGAATTTGTTCCCCAACATGCCGATTGGCTTTTTTGCTGATGCTGATGGGGCGAAATATCACAAGGCTTATTTTGCAACTTTTGAGGGTAAATGGCATCATGGCGACTTCATTGCCCGCACCAAGCAAGATGGCTATATTATATATGGACGTTCCGATACCGTGCTGAACCCCGGTGGCGTTCGCATTGGCACAGCTGAGATTTACCGAGTGGTTGAAACATTGCCTGAAATCAGCGAGGCTTTAGCGGTTGGGCAGAATTTTAACAATGATGTGCGCGTGATTTTATTTGTGGTGCTGAAGCCTGATGCGCGCCTAGATGATGATTTGCGCGCAACCATTAAAACCGCCATCAAAACCCGATGCACACCGCGCCATGTGCCAGCAAAAATCATCGCGGTCAGTGATATTCCCCGCACGCGTTCGGGCAAAATCACCGAAGCAACAATCCGCGATATTATCAATGGTAAGCCCCCTAATAATATCGGTGCATTGGCTAATCCGAAAATCTTGCAAGAATATCAGCAGGCTTATCAGAAATTTTTGCTTGATTAAGTTTTACCCCCTTTACAAACTTATTTCAACAGGCTACAGTAACCCTGTATATAACGAATCAATAGGAGACAACCAATGAAAAACCTTATTTTACTCATTTCACTCATTACCCTAACGGCTTGCGGTGGCGATACTGCCAGCAGTGATGCCCCTGCCGATAACGGCAACCCTAATACCAATCCGCCCGTTACTGAAACGCCGATGGATATGACCGTGACCGACCCATTCCCAACCATTCCAACCACTCATGCTGATACACCAAAGGCAGAAACATTTTCCACATTACTAGACTTTAATAGTTTGACTGAACAAAATGATGTTAACCTGCCCATCGGTAGTTTGGTGCAAATCACAGATACTGATAGCACCATCACAACCGATAGAATCAGCGGTGGTGTGCTACAATTTAACTATGAGAATTCGTTTGTTGTTAACAGTTTAAAAGTCTTTTTTGCCGATAAAGAATATAAGCTGACTGATGGCACTGCCAGCCCAAATTCAGTTACCAGCACTGATATTACGGTTGATGATGGCACTGGCAATGCTCTTATTCCAAACTCTTTCGACCTCGCTAGAGATGATTTCAGCTTTACCGCCGATTATATGGCTGGCTTAATATGGCAATTACGAAAAGACAGGGCAAGCGCTAGCGACCCCAGAGACGATAATTACGGCTTTGGCATTGCAGGCTTTGAAACCGCTTCACCTTTAGATGCTGGCACCACCACTTTCACCGGCAAAGGGCGCGGTTACCATAGCGGTGGCACGCTTCTTCATTTTAACATCACTGCCACTGTTAATTTCGGCGCACACACGGTTGCCCTAGAAAGCACTGGCACTTGCGATTCTAGCGATTGCACACAGCAAAGTGCTAATCCACGCCCCAACCTCAATTTCAAAGGCGATTTAAGCTATAAAGCAGGCGAAAATATTCTGTTTGGCAGTAATATCAAAACCGCAGGCACTGATGGCGATTTTGGTATGACTGATGCTGACGGCACAGAACTATCAGGCTTAGCCGATGCCAGATTCTACGGACCAGATACCAATGAATTCGGTGGCACATTCAATCTCAGCAACGCAACCGCAGGCTATGTGGGGTATTTTGGGGGAGTGCGGGACTATGTTGTTAGCAACAATAGCAATAATCCTATCGCAACCGATGCGAACGAAATGCCAGCAAGTAATCATCTCTATCGGATTAGCAGCATAACCAGTTTTGATGATTCTGATATTGGTGGTTCTATCCTTCAAAATCAAACGCTTCCCATCGCTTCGGCGGTGCGCCTTACCCGTAACAATGCTGAGCGCACCCTCACCTATGATTTTATCACTGGTGGCATTGCCGAATTTAGCTATGGTCATGATGGAACATTTATTAACACAGGTCAGGCGGATAATTTAGAACTCTATGTTGGGCAAAACAGATATTCGCTCAATAATGGTGGCACGGGGAATGTCAATAAAGTGGAACACACCTCTGCTACGAATACGTTGAAAGATGGCACTAGCGGTATCGCGCCTAGCAAGATGGGGCTGTATCGCGATGTTTTTGGTAGCACCGCAAATCACATGTCGGTTGTTGCATGGGCTGTAAGCCAAACAGGCTATGATTCTTACGCCTATGGCATTGCGGGTTATGAAACCCTGCTGAATGGCACATTGCAAAATGCTGGCTTAGCCACATTCACGGGTGCAGGTGCAGGGCGTTATTCTGATGCTGATAATAGCAATGTTGCAACTGCTTTTACCATAACAGCCGATGTTGATTTCGGTGCATACACAGCAGTGCTAGCGGGAACGCATACTGATAATGCTTTTGACGAGCTTAACTTTACTGGCACATTAGCCTATGCTGATGGTGATAATAATTTAAGCACCGCACATACCAATGGTGTAAAAATCACCACCACCACAGGCGGTGGCACATATGCACAGCTTACAGGCGATGCAACCGCAAAATTTTACGGACCAGATAGCGATGAATTGGGTGGCACTTTCAGCCTTAGTAACGCAACTTCAGCCTATGTGGGGTATTTTGGTGGCAAGCGTCCAGAGAGTGTTGCAGATGTCATCGTATTGCCTGATGTGCGAGTTAATCTTAATGCGAGTCAAGGATATCCACCATCTATTCCCAACAACCCAAGCACTGATCCAGTTGTTAAATATACATCATTCTCTGAGATGACTGACCCAAACAATGCTGATGGTAGTATCAATAATGTTATAACCTCTGCATTGGTTGTGGAAGGAAAGGTTACTGATAGTTATGAGCGCACCACAAATAGCAATGCATGGAAATATGCCATGATTACCCAAACCAGTGAAATAAAAAGTTGGACGGGCGCGACAAATGCCACCTTTTTTACGAAATCAAATAGTGTTTATATTATAAATAGTTTTTCACTTCAAACTAATGTAGAATATTCACTTGGTTCTACTGATGGTGCCACTCAATTTAAAACAAGTGCTACCAATAGTTCTAGCACCACTTCTACATTTATTGAAGGCAACCGTGGTAGTGACTTTTTTGGCTTTGATTCCGATTATATGATATCGACCTATTGGAAAATTACCCGCGATGCTGATAAGCTAAATAATGCTAGCACCAGCCTCACTGGCAGCACCTATACTACACACGGTCTATCGATTGGCGGTTTTGAAACAGGTCATGCAAGCGTAGGCGGCACTATTCCTACCACTGGCACGGCTTCATTTACGGGTAAAGGGCGCGGTATCTATCGTGATATTTCTGATACGGCTAATGTCATTGATGCTATCACCGAATTTACGGTTAATGTTGATGTTGATTTTGCCTCCACAGCCCGCACAGTCGATATCACCAGCACTGGCACACAAGACATGGCTAACCCAAGCACAAAATTCACCAATCTTGATTTCACCAGTAACGCCACTTACAGCGCAGGCACAAATGACATTAATGGCACGGTAACAAGCACAAATAGTTCAGCGGCTGATGCTTTATCAGGCACAATGGATGCCAGATTTTACGGTGCAGATGTGGGTGAATTAGGCGGTAGATTCTCAATGACCGATAATGGCGGAGGCACTGATGATGATAACACCCGCACATATTATGGGGTCTTCGGCGCAGAAGATTGATAATATATGGGGGGCTTTGCGGAGTCGGTTTATTGTATCAAGGGGGGTGCGGCGCAACTTCTCGATGTGAGTCAGAATAGGCAATCCGCATCGTCTAAAGGTTTGAAAATATATTTTCAAACCAAGACTCGCTCGATTGCCCCCTTGATAATCCCCCCGCCCGCGTGTAATACTAGCGGAGTCGCGTACCTCACCAACCCCCCCCGCCATTCCGACGAAAGTCGGAATCCAGAGTATTAAGCACATAGAGCGACAAAAACGTCAGTATCAGAGTATTCCGCATAAATCTGCAAAAGAAAGACACGCATTTCGAAATGCCTTCTGCGGAGGGGGCAAGCATATCAATAAACACCGACTTCGCGTTTTTTCACTCCCTCCTGTGCAAACGACTCTGGATTCCGTGTCTCTCACGATATTCTTCGAATATCGGCACGGAATGACGGCGGAGATGGCGGTGCGTGTCGCTGTTGCAATTCTAGCGTATACTAACGCTTGACAAACCATATCTTGAAGTGCAAACTAGAGATGTATATATAAATTATAAGGATTAAACTTATGAAATTCTTAAAAGAGTTCGATGAAATGATAAAAACGGTTTACTATTTAGTAGGTATTATCGGGGTAATTGCTTTAGTCTTTACTTTTACTATTGGAATAGCCAAAGATGTGGATGTTTTGCAAAGAGATGTAGCCGAGCTGAAAACAGAGGTGAGAGCCGAATTTGTAAAAATAGATGAAAAGTTTGATAAAATAGATGAAAAGTTTGATAAAATAGATGAAAAGTTTGATAAAATAGATTTGAAATTTGACGAGCTTAATGAAATCTTACGGAATATTGCCGTTGATGTTGCTATCTTAAATAAATCTTCAAATAACGCGAGTAATACTGAATCAACTGAAAAAATAGCGTCTAGCCAATGAAAAAAGAAATGGAATCATTTGAACCAACCATCGGTGACTATTACGATGATGAGGAAAGAGACCTTATCGAAGGCATCGAAGAATATGTCAACCGAGATGATTACGTGCCTGTAAGCACTTTGACTCCCGAACGTAGAGCAATGTTACAACGCGTCACCATCGTTGGAGACCCCACCCGCGCATTAGAGCCCACAGAAAAATAGCAATTCTAGCGAATTGTGGTTTCACCACAATTCTAGCGGATATTAATGCGGATATTAATGACGGTGGTGTGTATTCACGCACCTCCAAAATACCATAGGCAAGGTGAGCGCGCCACAGGTTCAAGCGCGAGCCTTGCTAATTCTTTTGCAAAGCAGTATGGTCGAAATTACCACTTTGCAAAAATGCGATAATTTGCTGATGCACGTCATCTTGTTCGGTCAGGTTTGTGTGCTGATGCGGGAAGATGATAAAATCATTCATGCCCTCAATCATCGCGCTTTCTAGCGATACCCTACCATCATCAATACCGGGTTCAGCCAACGCGTAAATACGGTCTTTCAGCGTATTATGCCCCGTGCCCGCAATCACCCCCAAATAATAACCCGAAGCATCAGGCAGGGTGGTATGAAACGCATTATCGCCCACATGCAGATAGCGTATGGTCTCACCATAAATCGAATAATATTTATCGGCTGGCATGGTGTATTTTGCCAGATTGGCAAGCTTGCTGCCCTTATTCGGTGTGCCAAGCATCACCACATAGCCCAATTCGGGGATGGTATTGTTAGCAAGGTGATAGCGAATGATAAGCCCACCCGTAGAATGCCCGATAAGGTGAATGCGCTGAATATCATCAATCGACCGACATATTTGCAAACCTTCGGTGAACACATTATCGCTGATAGGTTCTAGCTTACCGCCAGTTTTCCAAGCAATATTCGCCACAAAATAGCCATTATGGTTGAGGCTTTCCTCAATCAAGGCAACAGATTCAGGGGTGGCGGTAATGCCATGAATCAGAATGATGCATTGTTGCGCCGTTGGCAAAGTTGGCAATATCCGCTTATTATTTTGTTGCCCACTATCTTGGGCGGTATTCTGTTGCCCACTATCTTGCGCGTTATTTTGCGCCTGTATGGAGGCAGGGGATAGCATCAGCAACAAAAATAATACGCGAAGAAGCCGTGCTTTATCAAAACTACCCAAATTCTTTATGATTGGAATCATTGCACTGCAAACTTACCATTCAATAAGAAATGCAGCACTTGTTCGTGAACATCGTTAGCATAGATAATATCGTGATGCGAATATGGCACGGTGATATGGTGCTTTACCCCTTGTAGCCTTGTGCTTTGAAGCGATACCCTACCATCATCTACGCCCTTAATAAACATCGAAAAAATGTAGTCATTTCTGGTTGATTTACCCGAACCCGCAATAATGCCAGTGGCGCTAACGCCCACAATAGGAATATTATTGACAAAATATTCCTTGCCTTGCCCTAATTCTACAAAGGCAACACCGTATTTTTCGATGGCTTTTTCTTCATTGCGTCCCAAAAAATTAACAATGCGCGTGCCTTTGTTAGGCGGCGCAATCAGCACGATTCTGCCAATATTATTCACTTTGCTTTTGCTGATATATTGACGGACAAGAATAGCACCTAACGAATGCCCTACCAAATGAATTTTGCTAGCATCAATCAGTTGGCATAAACCGACCCCATTTTCTACCGCCTCCGCCAAATATTCAATTTTGGCAGCTTTGGAATCATAAACAATATTTTGAACCTGAAAGCCCTCATTCGCAACATAGTTGGCAATATATTGCATGCTCTCTGCGCGTTGCGCTAAACCATGTAAAAAAACAACACATTCAGTTTCTATGCCTGTCGGCTCATCATCGGGGTTAACAATATTGGTATCTTGTGCAAACGCAGATGGGACTATCATGCTGAATACCAATGTGAAAAATAAGATGTTACAAATATGTCTCATTAAATTTTTTTGGGATATATATGTCATGGTTATACTCAACTTTCCTCTGTTAAAAAACGCATCGTGAATTCTGATTAAAGCAACAAACATGCTAAATTTTTTTGTTAATTTTGTCAAGTGCAAAAAATATGATAAATATGACTTGCTTTTTGTTAAAGATTGTTTTAGATGGTTATATTATGGTTGATGTAACAACAAAAAATATAGAATTTGCAGGGTCGTTGGGCTATAAAATGGCAGCAAAGATTGAATTGCCTGATTGCGTGCCGATTGCCTATGCGCTGTTTGCGCCATGCTTCACGTGTGGCAAAGATATTGTAACGGCAAAAAGAATATGTCAAAGATTGGCACGGCGCGGGATTGCGGCCATGCGGATTGATTTTACGGGCATCGGTAAGAGCGAGGGCGGGTTTGAAGAAACCACCTTCACCAGCAATGTCAACGATATTATTACAGCCGCTGAATATATGGCAGAACATCACCAAAAGCCTGAGATTCTAATAGGGCACTCATTGGGTGGCACGGCAATGTTGGCTGCGGCAGGCAAGATTGATGAAGGCAAATGTGTGATTACCATCGGCTCACCGTTTGACCCTGCCCATGTTGCGCATCATTTCAGCGATGATATTCCGCGCCTTAAAAAAGAGGGTATCGGTGAGGTGAAAATCATGGGGCGGCCGCATCAGGTGAGTTACGAATTTATCGAAGATTTGCACCGTCAAGACCAAGCCGATAAAATCAAAAAATTGCATAAGCCTTTATTGGTAATGCATGCACCGCTTGATGATTTTGTGGGCGTTGAAAATGCCGAACAAATATTCAGCCATGCACGGCATCCGCGCAGCTATATCTCGCTTGATAAATCTGACCATTTGCTGATGAATAACCCGAATGATGCCTATTATGCCGCCGATATGATTGCCTATTGGTCGGAATATTATATCGAGATGGGCGTGAGACCGCTTTCGTAAACAATTATCTTTGCCCAAACAATGCAGACCCGACTCTGATATAGCTTGCGCCAAACCTGATGGCGGTTTCAAAATCATTGCTCATCCCCATGCTTAAACTCGGTAAATCATGTTGCTTCGCCAGCTGATACAGATGCGCGAAATAAGGGCTAGGGTCGTGTTGCAAATGCGGGATACACATCAGCCCAACCACATTCATTTGATATGTTTGCTTTGCCGATGTGATAAAATCAGCTAAATCTTTTACCGCAACCCCAGATTTTTGTGGCTCATCAGAAATATTGACTTGAATCAGCAATGGCAAATCGCGGTTTTGACTGTGCATGGCGTTTTTCAGCGGTTCTAATAATTGCGGACGGTCAACCGAATGAATCACATCAAATAAAGCCACCGCTTGTTTTATCTTATTGCGCTGTAATGGCCCGATAAGATGTAAAATGCAATCAGGATAATCTTGTTTGAGTGTTGTCCATTTCTGTACCGCCTCTTGCACGCGGTTTTCACCAAAATTTCTCACCCCTGCCTCAAGAAACGGGATAATGGCGGGGGCATCAAATGTTTTGCTAACGGCGATTAATGTTATATCGTCTTGCACCAGATTGGGGGCGGTGATATTGCGCGCTGCGGTGATTTTTTGGTTAAGCATATCAAGCCTATATTGGCTCTGATTAATGGTATCATTCATTGTAGTGTCTCCTTTATTGATAATTTATCGTATAAAACCGTATAAAACAAGGTTAAGTTTATAGACAAGTGGGTAAGATAGATTTATAGTGCCAATTAATTATGTTCATTTAATGAAGATTGCTTTTTTAGGAGTGTGATAAAATGGCATCACGGCGTGAATTATTACAAATTGGTGCAGGGCTTGCACTGGGTGGCGGTTTAGGTGCAGGCGGTGTTTTACTATCGGCTGGTGGTTTAGGCGGTGGGCGCGGTGCAGGCGGTAAATCGCCACAACGCGTGCTTCGTATTTATACCGATTGGCGGCTGAATTTTCCGGGGATTGGTGAAGAGCTTGCCACTTTGCAAACGCAGTTGGCGCGTGCCAGTGGTAATCAGCTTATCATTCAATATATTGAACGTGGTGATTTATCGGATGATGCTATCATTAAGAATATCGATAATGGTAAGGCGGATGGTATTTATTCACTGCCTAATTTTTGGCAAAAACAAATTCCTGCGAATCTGCTTTTTTCGGCACAGCCTTTTGGTCCCACTCTTGATGAATTTTATAAATGGCTGATAGGTGGTGAGGGACAGAAATTATGGCAAAATTTACATCGCCCTATTAAGATTATGCCGCTTGCGGTCAGCGCCTCAGTCGGGCATATGGGGGGCTGGTTTATTGATGAAATTTTATCGTTAAGTGATTTGAAAGATAGGCCGATTGCGGCACAAGGCTTGCCCGCTATGCTGTATCGCGCCGCTGGTGCGAAAGTGTATTCTTATCGCGATGCTGATATTTATCAAAAATTGCAAGATGGCTCGGTGGAGGGCGCGATTGTGAGCGACCCGCTTTATGAGGAGGCGTTGGGGCTTTATAAAGTTGCGCCGCGTTATTTCAGTCCGGGCTTTCAGGCGCCCGTGCAGATTTATCAGCTATCATTGAATTTGAAACGGTGGCAGGGATTATCTATCAGCGACCGCGAGCTGATTCATAATGTGGTGAATCGGCGGCTTTACGATTCGGTGCTGCTGCGCGAAATAGGAAACCAGCAAGCGATTCGGCGGTTGGTGCGTGAGCATAATGTGCAGCTGCGTGAGTTTAACGATGATACGCTTGAGCGAATGGTGGTGTTGTGGAAAGATTTGGTAGCAAAATTAAGCAAAGAAGATAAGAAGTTTGCTCAAATTTATCAATCGATGCGCGAATCGGTGTTGGTGCAAAGAAACTGGAATGCGCTTGGCAGTAGCGGTTATCAATCATTGCGGCAAAAATTATTCTTTAACGAGCGCGCCCCTTATAAATATTGATATTTTGTGTGCGCCATTAATATTGGCGGATAATTCTTCTGGATAAGCTGATTCTGTACTTGCAACTGATTCTATATATTAAATGACAAAAGTTTGGCGATTTTTTGATATTGCGCTTTTGCAAGAATCTCTTTTTCTATTAATCATGGCGATAAAATTCGTCATTACTATTTTCGCGATAGGGTTTCACGGATTGCAACACAATTATAAGTCGTTTTGAAGCATTTCACTCATTTCAATGATTCGGTTGTTTTTCAAATAGATAGCGAATTTATATTGCTTATAATGTTAAACCTTACGGTAATAATTATTTTCCAACCATCAAAATAAATTAAAAAAACTTAATAAAAACAAATACTTATCAAGGTAGTTAACATTTTATAAAAAAACACAAACTTTTATGTCGGTTTTTCGTGTCAAGATTTTTATTTGAAAAAAATTAAAATATCTTGCTTGCACTCTGTTTGATTTTTTGACAACATAGCCTTGAAAAAAATATTTCATACATCTAACACAGCCAGTGTTTTACGGCTGAAAGGGGTAACTTTATTAAAGTGCGTCATCCCTTTCACTTTGTCAAAATAAAATTGGTTGTATTAATTGCAAATGGCTGAAGTAACAACAATAAATTGAGATAGGGGTAGCTATTATCATGAGTTCGCAACGTGTTGAGCAACAATGGACAAGAATAAGAGCAATTGTTCGTGGTGAAGTAGGCGAGAGTGCTTTTAATCAATGGTTGAAAGTGTTGACATTAGAAGGGCAGAATCAGAATGCGGTATCACTGGTTGCGCCTAATAGCACGATTGAAAAATGGGTGAAGAAAAATTACCTCACCCGCATTCAACGGATATGGTATTCGCTCAACCCATCAATAGAACAGGTTTTATTAAGCGCGGCCGAAGAAATTGAACGCCCGAAAACGCCCCATATGGGCTATGCTGGCATTACGCCCAACCGCATCATGCAAAACGAGGTCAAGCAATTTTCAACCAATCTCAATAAGGATTTCACCTTTGATAGTTTTGTTACGGGCGATACCAATTCGTTTGCGCGTGAAGTGGCGTGGAAATTCTCGGATTCATGGGAAAAATCGCTGAATCAGCTGTTTATCTATGGCGGTGTCGGCATGGGCAAAACGCATCTGTTGCACGCTATTGCCCAACATACGCTGGTGCGTAACCCGAATTTTCATGTGGTGTTTCTATCGGTTGAAAAATTCATGCAACATTATGTGCGTGCGGTGCGCGAAAAAGATACCACCACTTTTAAGGATTTTTATCATTCGGTGGATTTATTACTGCTTGATGATATTCATTTCATTGCGGGGCGTGATGGCACACAGCGCGAATTGTTACAGATTTTCAACTTATTGGCAGAAGAAAATAAGCGGATTGCGGTTTCTGCCGACCGTGCGCCTGCCGAGATTGATGGCTTAAGCGTTGCGTTGCAATCAAGGCTTTCGGGCGGTTTGGTAACGGGGATTGACCAGACTGATTTTGACTTGCGAATGTCAATTTTACGGGCGAAATTAGAGGGTAAAAAATATAATTTCCCTGAGGAGATTTTAGAGTTTTTGGCTGAAAAAATCACCAGCAATGTCCGCGAATTAGAGGGCGCACTTAATCGGCTGATGGTGCATTGCGATATTAGCAATAGCGATGCGACTTTGGTGCGTGCCAAAGAATTATTGCATGATTTGCTGAAAAGCAATAAGCGGCGCATCACGATTGATGATATTCAAAAGCAAGTGGCAGACCATTACGCGATTCAAACCGCAGAAATGGCATCGGCACGGCGTTCACGGGTGGTTGCCCGTCCAAGACAGGTGGCGATGTATCTGGCGAAACAGCTCACCAATCGCTCATTACCAGAAATTGGCAGAAAATTCGGTGGCCGCGACCATACAACGGTGATGCACGCTACCAAGAAAGTTGAAGAATTGATGAAGACTGATTCATCACTGGAAAAAGATGTGCAACTATTATGGCGGCTGTTGAATAATTGATGCGTTAGTATACGCTAGAATTACCACCATCCTCCCTCGTATTGAGTAACAGCAACCCACTCCTCCGATAGTATTGAGTATCTAGCAACACGCGACTCCGCCAGTATTTAGCACAGCGGGGGGTTGTTAAGGGGGGCAAGTGGCAAGAGGCGTCTGCTTGGCAAATTGTCCAACGGACAAAAATTTGACAAGCGCGCATCGAGAAGCCACATCGCGCCCACCTTAAATCATAAAACGACTCCGCAAAGCCCCCCATATATAATGTGATGAGACACGCTAGATGCTGATATTGACGAATCTTAAAATACGCACCGCCCTTGTGTTACGCACCGCCGTCATTCTGACCCGTCACCCCTGCGGAGGCAGGGGCTGAATCCAGTGTCGTTTTGCGAGGGAGAGAGTGGTATATGTGAGGGTAGCGTTATTCACACCACCCCCTCTTATCCCCATATAATACCGCATGATTATTTTTGAGTAGTAACTCTGATATATTGCCATGCGTATCGTGATAAATATACGCTAACACGCGCCCGAAGCTATCGAATTTATGTTTGACATGCAATGTTATTTCGCTTTTGGGTGGCAGTAATTCTTGCAAATAGAGTTTCGCCTGTTTCGCGCGTTGTTTTTCTGCTAGGCATTTGCCGTTTAATTCAGGCGTGTCGATATCCGCCAGACGCACTTTATAAACCGCTTCTAATTGCGGGAAGATGAATATACGTGCCTCTATCGTATCGCCATCAATCACGCGGATAATTTCGGCGCGGTAAGTGCCTGTAAAAGCAACAGCATCAAATCCGCATAATAATAGCAACAGTAAACAATATCGGTGCATGAATATCCCCTTAACGTTAAGCCCAAGAGAGTCTTGGGCGAACCGGGGATACAAAAACTGTGTAGAAACAGCTCGATATTTTTTGGTGTTGCAATACGAAATTACAACACTTGGACATAAATATCGTCCCCGATTCAAAGTGAACCGAGAACAGCGAAAACACAAAGCTGACCATAGCATACAGACAAACTCTGTGTTTTCTATTGATGGATAATCCATCATTCTACATGGGTTTTGTAACCCGATTGCCTATGTTATTTATTCACACAAGGCAGGGTTAGAGTAGCATTTTTGGAGGTGTTTTGCAATAATAATATGGGGGCAATCGAGCGAGACTTGGTTTGAAAATATATTTTCAAGCCTTAGTCGATGCGGATTGCCTATTCTGACTCGTATAGTATCAAGGGGGGGGCTCATTATAATATGGGGGCTTTGCGAGTTGGTTTATCTATCAAGGGGGGTGCGGAGATTCTCATTAATATTTAAGGGGGCGCGAATTCGCTTCTCGGGCGTGAGGGCGGAGCCCACGCCCTTGCGAATGCCCCCTTGATAATCCCCGCTGTGCCTAATACTGGCATCGAGGATACCTTAATAATCCCCCCGCCACTTTCGGTTTGCCCTTGTACCAATGGCGGGCAAACCTCACCCCTTATAATCAGGCTCTTCACGGTCTAGAATTTGTTTTAATTCGCTGAAATGGCGTGTCGCTTGGTCGCTATATTCGCTCTCTAATTCATGGGCAACTTTTTCAGCCACCTCGTCTGATAATAACCGCAATTTTGCTTGCGTCCATAAGGCTTTGATATAGGTTTCAGCTGCCCGTTCAAAAAAATACATGCGGTTAAACGTTTGCGCCACATTATCGCCTAGCACTAAAATACCATGATTGCCCATCACCATCACCTGAATTTTCGGGTCTTGCAACATATTGGCACAGCGCGTGCCTTCATCGGTGAATGCCATGCCACCAAAGCAATCATCAACAATATGACGGTTAAAGAAAATCGCGCTATTTTGGTCAATCGGCGGCAGGGTGCTATCAGCAAGCGATGCCAGCACAGTGGCATAAATAGAATGGACATGCATCATACATTTGATATGCGGACATTGCCGATGCACCGCGCCATGCAAGCCCCATGCGCTTTTATCAGGCGCATCAGGCTGATTAAGAGTATCAGTATCATCAGCATTTAGCAGTAACATATCACTGGCTTTCACATTAGAAAAATGCCGTTGATTGGGGTTCATCAAGAATGTTTTGCCATCATCGCTGACGGCGAGCGAGAAATGATTGCTGACCGCTTCGTGCATGTTTAGGCGCACAGTCCAGCGCAGGCTTGCCGCCAAATCCACACGCTCTTGATAGAAAGCCTGTTTTTCATTATCATCAGAAATATTATGTAATTGCATGATATTACCCCTTATATTATGTATAAGCCTATAATAACATGAAAATTGGTATTTGCAAAATGATTCTAAATCGGTTATAACAGGAATACATCATTGATAAGATGATGAAAGTAATCATTAAGAGAAGGTAACAAAATGAGTAAATTCATAAAATTATTGGCATTAAGTGGCGCACTATTTATCGGCGTTGCATCAAATGCACAAGATATTAAATTTTTCACAATCGGCACGGGCGGCACCGCCTATACTTACTATCCTGTAGGTGGCATGATTGCGAATGCGATTTCGCGTCCCCCGGGCTCGCGTCCATGCGCCGAAGGTGGCAGTTGTGGTGTTGAAAACCTGATAGCATCAGCGGTTTCATCACGTGGTTCGGTTGATAATGTCAATGCGATTGCTTCAGGGCTTCGCAATTTCTGGCTTTGTGCAAGCTGATGTTGCCTATTGGGCATATAGTGGCACAGGCACGATGAAGGGTCAAAAAGCAGTCAAAGATTTACGGGCGATTGCGGCACTTTATCCTGAACATATCCATTTGGTGGCACGCAAAAAAGCGGGTATCAAATCAGTTGCTGACCTTAAAGGCAAGCGTGTATCACTTGATGAACCCGGTTCAGGCACTTATGTTGATGCAAATCTGATTTTGGAAGCCGCTGGACTATCTGAAAAATCAGTGAAAGCTGAATATCTTAAAGGCAGCGCGGCAACTGATGCGCTGAAAAATGGCAAAATTGATGCTCTCTTCGTGGTGGCGGGTTATCCTGCGGGCGCGATTGTTGAATTAGCGTCAAGCAACGATATTGTATTGGTGCCAATCAGTGGCAAAGGTGCGGAGAAGCTAACGAAAAAATATAGTTTCTTCTCGCAAGGCACAATTCCAGCAGGCACTTATGAGGGTATCGGCGCAACTGAAACAGTTGCTGTTGGTGCACAATGGTTGACCAGCGCGAAAGAAAGTGATGATTTGATTTATAACATTACCAAAGCATTATGGAATGAAAAATCTCGTATCTTATTTGATAAGGGGCATTCTAAAGGGCAAGTTATCACGCAGGAAAGCGCGCTTGATGGCATTGGTATTCCGCTACATAATGGCGCGAAGAAGTTTTATAAAGAAATGGGTCTTGTTAAGTAAAATAAGATTGCAATGATTGAGAAGCGGTAATATAGTGATATATTGCCGCTTTTTATTATGGGAGAAGAGAAATGGGACAACAAAACAAAGACACTGAAGCCGAATTTGAACCACGCGAGGTAAAAGAAGAAGATTACGACCCATCGGTCGCGTTTCGTGCCGTAACGGGCAAGACTGCATTATTCGTTATCGGTTTGTTGACCGCGATGTCGCTCTATCATCTTTATGCCGCAGGTTTCGGATTGTTTCGTGATTTGGTGCATCGCAGCGTGCATCTTTCTTTCATTTTAGGCTTGGTATTTTTATTATTCGGTGTGCGTAAACAACCCATCACCCCGAACGCATGGTATGTGATAGGCGGTGTGCCATTATGGGATTATGCACTGGCACTCTTAGCGGTGATGTCGGTAACCTATCTGCCGAATATCTCGACTGTGGATTTAGCGCAACGGGTGGGCAACCCCAATAGCACCGATATATTAATGGGCTCAATTTTACTGGCATGTGTGATTGAAGCCACGCGCCGTGCTGTTGGCACAAGCCTGACCGTGATTTGCCTGATTTTTATCGCCTATGCGTTATGGGGGCAGGTTGCGCCCGGAATTTTGAAACATACTGGCACTAGCTGGCTTGGGCTGATTAACCATCTTTATCTCACCAATCAGGGCATTTATGGCATCGCCATTGGCGTGGTGGCGCAATATGTGTTTTTATTCGTGTTGTTTGGCGTGCTTGCCACCAAAGTTGGGCTAGGGCAGTTATTTATCGACCTTGCACAGGCAGTGGCGGGGCGTTATGCAGGTGGACCTGCCAAAGTTGCGATTTTCTCGTCGGCGATGATGGGCACAATTTCTGGCTCGTCAATTGCCAATACAGTAACCACTGGCTCGCTGACGATTCCAGCAATGAAGAAAGTTGGCTACGAACCGCATTTTGCAGGCGCGGTTGAGGCAACATCATCAACAGGTGGGCAGATAACCCCGCCCATTATGGGGGCAGCCGCCTTTGTGATGGTAGAATTTTTGCAAATCCCCTATCGCAATATTTTACTGGCGGCATTACTGCCCGCTTGTATGCACTATTTCGGCATTTTCACGATGGTGCATTTAGAAGCCAAAAGGTTGAAATTGCGCGGGTTACGCAAAGATGAGATGCCACAAATATTGCAGGTGTTAAAGAAACATTGGCTGACATTATTTCCTCTCTTCTTACTGATTTACATGATTATATCTGGGCGCACGCCCGATTATGCCGCCTTTTGGGGCATTGTGGCGGTGATTGTGGTCGGCTTCATCAAACCGCATGATAGGCTAACGATACGGCAACTGATAGATGGCTTTGCATTGGGTGCAAAATATGCGTTATCGGTAGGGGCGGCAGCGGCGGCAGTGGGCATCATTGTTGGCGTGGTAACTTTAACAGGCACAGGCTTCCGGTTAAGCGCGATGATTACGCAAGGCGCGGCAGATTTAGCAGGCTTTTTCACTGTCGGTTTTTTAAGCTATATTTTTTCAGTGCAAGGGCTAACATTGCTATTCACGCTGATTTTCACCGCCGCCGCTTGTATCTTGATGGGCGCGGGGATTCCTACCACAGCCACATATATTATATTGGTATCGGTGGCAGCACCAGCTTTGGTGATTTTGGGCATTGAGCCATTGGTCGCGCATTTCTTCGTATTCTATTACGGTGTGCTTGCCGATATTACCCCGCCAGTGGCACTTGCCGCTTATGCAGGGGCGGGCATTGCAGGGGCGAATCCGTTTAGAACGGGCAACACCGCATTTAGGCTAGGCATTGCCAAAGCATTGGTGCCGTTTGTGTTTGTGTATTCGCCATCATTTTTACTGGTGGTCAATGATTTCAGCTGGAATGAATTTACAATAGCATTGGTGGGCGCGATGGCAGGTATCACCGCATTGGCGGCGGCATTTACGGGCTATATTGTTGCGCCTGTGTCAAAATATCAACGCTATTGGTTGGGAGTGGTGGCGTTACTTTTTATCGCACCGGGTATTTACACATTATTGATTGGTTTCGTATTGGTGATACCAGTGATAGTGGCGCAATTTGTAGCGCATAAGAAACAACTTAACGCGGTATAGCAGTAAAATTTTGTGGGGGTGTTATTCTATTGTTAAGATATTATTGTGAAATATCATCTTAAATTGCGATAAGAATGACATGCCCAATAGCAAATCTATGCCTTCGGGAAGTTGGTGAAAGCGATAGAGCGAAATGGTCTCAGCTTTATCAGCAAGTTTATTTGGTAATTCATCACGGCGATAAAGCGAAACCTCATCTTTTGTGTGGTTAAAAATAAATGGCGTATAATATCTTAAACAGCTAGTGCCGCTGACATTATTTATCATACTGGCTTTTTCAAAGTAGCGTGGCTTTTTTAATTGAAGTGTTGTAATCACCCGATAGGTGGCGGCACATTCGGTGCTACCTGTATCAATCAAACATTTGAATTTACGGATGTTATCTTTTCTATATACGTCAACATTAAATATATACAGCCCACTATCATTAGCAGTGATTCTCATGAGTTTTTAAGAACCGATGATGACAGTTGAAAAAATGGCAGGTTGGGTAGGATTATCAGTGATTTTTTTAATAACGAAACCTGTATCTTCACCAAATTCAGCGATTCCTTTTGTTTCAGCTTCATCTAAATCATTTACGAAATAATGTTTATTTTCGTGAAAAACAATATACTGCCCTTTATGCGATGCAACATATTGATTAATCTGAGCATCTAGCAACTGGCTGTTATCCATCACTTGTTGTTCAAGTTCGGTTGTTTCTGCTTGTATTTCGGTTAACATCACATATCTCCTATATAAATCAGCGGTTGCTTGCTTCCGCAGTGCCAATCAGCATAATCATTAGTAGGGTAATAGCTTGCAATGCAATCGTATTCTACCCCTCTCTAATTATGTTTTCATTATAAAACAATATATTTGTTTTGTCAATAGAATTTGTATCATTACTCTAAAAAGCGGTATACTGTTTAATATCACCATATAAAGGAACTTTATCTTAACACCATCATTATTTTACTTGCATCATAGTGCTAAATTCTTATAGAATCAATAGATAAAAAAGGAGTAACAGCATGGCAGTTTTAGATAATCAGAATTTTAAGAAATTCTACATTAATGGCGAATGGGTTGCTCCAATAGTCGTGAATGATTTTGATGTGATTAACCCCGCTACTGCAACAGCGGTAACGCAAATTTCGCTAGGCAGTGCGGCTGATATTGATAAGGCTGTGCAGGCGGCGAAACATGCGTTTATCAGCTATTCGCAAACAAGTTTTGAAACGCGCATTGAATTGTTGCAAAACCTCATCACTGAATATAACAAACGCTATGATGAGATTGCCGAAGCGATGGTGATTGAACTTGGTGTGCCAATCACCGCATCAAAACAGGTGCAGGCTGAAACAGGCGTGGGCATGGTGCAATCAGTGATTGAAGATATGCAAAAGATGCAATCCAAATTGCAGGAAACATTGCCAAGCGGTGATATGGTTTGGCGCGAGCCGATTGGTGTTTGCGGGCTGATAACGCCATGGAATTGGCCTATCAATCAGATAGTGATGAAGGCGATACCTGCCCTTGCTGCGGGTTGCACCATGATATTAAAGCCAAGCGAAATTACCCCGCTTTCTGCGGTGATTTATACCGAAATTATTCATGCGGCGGGTTTTCCTGCAGGGGTGTTTAATCTGGTCAATGGCGATGGACCAACAGTAGGCGCGGCAATGTCTCGCCATCCGCACATTGATATGATGTCATTCACGGGTTCATCACGCGGTGGCACGGCGGTGCTAAAAGATTCTGCCGATACCGTGAAGAAAGTTACATTAGAATTGGGCGGTAATTCGGCAAATATCGTATTTGCTGATGCCGATATTAAAACCCGCGTGCCAGCATCGGTGAGTGAATGTTTCTTCAATAGCGGGCAATCTTGCGATGCGCCAGTGCGACTTTTGGTTGAGGAATCCGTGTATGACGATGTGGTGGCATTGGCAAAGCAAACAGGCGAAGCTGTGTTGCTAGGCGATAACCCGATGCAAGAGGGCGATTTTTTAGGGCCGCTTGTAAGTGCCGTGCAACAGCAGAAAGTTGGGCATTATATCCAAAGTGGCATTGATGAGGGGGCGACTTTACTTTGTGGCGGGCTTGGTATGCCTGAACATATCAAGCGCGGCTATTATATCCGCCCGACTATCTTTGCCGATGTTACCGAAAATATGGCGATTTACAAAGAAGAGATTTTTGGTCCCGTGCTGACCATCACGCCTTTCAAAACTGAGGAAGATGCTATCCGCATGGCGAATGATACCGATTATGGTCTGGCTGCTTATATCCAAACCAGTGATATGCAACGTGCCAAGCGGGTTGCCGCGCAATTACGTGTGGGCGGTGTGCATCTTAATGGCGGCGGCTACAATTATAGCAGTCCGTTTGGTGGCTATAAGCAATCGGGCATTGGGCGCGAGGGCGGTATCTGGGGCATTGAAGATTATATGGAAATCAAAACATTACACGGTTTTAGTGAATAGGAGAGCATGATGGAGCAGGTGAATTTTACCCAAATGAAAGATGGCACGAAGGAAGAATATGAATTGTTGCATGAGCTAGAGCAAGAATTTGTGCGGAATACAGGCGATAGATTGCTGGATTTGCTTGATGCGATGGGCAATAGCACGCTTGAAGGTTATCGCATCAATCGTAAGGAACATTGTCTGCAATCTGGCACGCGTGCCTATCGCGATGGCGCGGATATTGATTGGGTGGTGAGTGCGTTATTGCATGATGTTAGCGATATTGTTGCGCCTTGCACGCATGATGTGGTGGCGGCGGCGATTATCCGTCCGTTTGTGCGCGAAGAATGTAGTTGGGTGGTTGAGTATCATGGGATTTTTCAAAAAGTCTATTACATGCACCATTTTGGCGGAGACCGCTATGAACGTGAGCAATATAAGGATCACCCCGCTTATCAGGCATGTATCGATTTTTGCGAGAAATGGGATCAAAATAGCTTTGACCCTGATTATGATAGCGAGGGCATCGAGTTCTTCCGCCCGATGGTGCGTGAGATTTTCAACCGCACCCCCTATGATGAAAACACTCTAAAATCGGGAGTGTATAAAGGGTTGTTGGGGTGAGGCTTTAGCATTAATATCCGCTAGAATTGCAACACGTTCAATTCGCTAGTGGGGGCTTTGCGACCTTGCTAATCGCAAGGAACGCCCCTTTACCCCGCGCCATAATATCCGCTAGAATTGCAACAAGTTTACGTCACGTTACAGAGATTTGTTGCTTTAAGGGCGCGCCAACACGGGCAATGCCTTGCGCTGAGACTTGCGTATTTTTGCGATGGCTTGCAACGCGATTTCGTTTGACTTCTAGCGCATCATAAGAGGCTTGCAAGCGTAAAAAATACCCGCTTGATATTTTGAAATAGGCACATAATTTTGCATCAAGCGCGTCATCAACTGGGGTTGTGCCGTTTATCATTGCATATAGATTTTTGGGTGCGGTATCAATTGCCCTTGCAAGTTTGGTCGCATTAATACCTATATGTGCGATAAACTCGCTTTTTAGAATATCGCCCGCATGGGGGTTATAAAGTAATATTTCAGCCATAATTTTATCCTTTAATGGTAATCTACTAGTTCTACATCGTAGGCTTCATTGTTTTCCCAATAAAAACATATACGCCATTGCCTGTTAACTCTTATACGCCACTGTCCCTTTCGTGTTCCCTCAAGTCGTTTCAAATGGTTGGAGGGCGGTTGCTGTAAATCGTTCACCTCTCTTGCTTCGTTCAATTTCCGCAATGCACGTAATGCTTTTTGCTGAATATCAGAAGAAAACTTACGTGATACCTTACCATTCCATATTTTTTCAGTCTCTTTACACTTAAAACTAATAATCATTGTTTTATTTTATAACAGATGGGGGTGGGTGTCAAGGGGTTCGTGATGCCAGTATTGAGTACCAGCGACACGCGCGGTGGGAGTGTTAGGTACGGCGGGGGGGTTGTTGAGGAGCACTCGATGTGAGTATTAGGTACGGCGGGGGGGTTGTTAAGGGGGGGTTCTGGCAAGAGGCGTCTGCTTGGCAAATTGTCCTACGGACAAAAATTTGACAAGCGCGCATCGAGAAGCCAGACCGCACCCCCCCTTAAATAATGGGAATCACCGCACCCCCCTTGATACAATAAACCGACCTCGCAAAGCCCCCCATATTATAATGCGAAGCGACACGCACTCTCCTCCGTCATTCCGTGCCGATATTCGAAGAATATCGTGAGAGACACGGAATCCAGAGTCGTTTGCACAGGAGGGAGTGAAAAAATGCGAAGTTGGTGTTTATTGATATGCTTGCCCCCTCCGCAGGAGGCATTTCGAAATGCGTGTCGTTCTTTTGCAGATTTATGCGGAATACTTTGATGCTTGCGGTTTTGTCTCTTTATGTGCTTTATACTCTGGATTCCGACTTTCGTCGGAATGACGGAGGAGAGGGAATGCCCCCCATATATTAATGATTAAGGTGAGTGGGGAAGCCATGAAACACCTTACAGAGAACCGCCCCACTCATAAAACTATGGTTATTCTTTCGCGCCGAAGAAGCCTACGAAGCTTGCGCTATCATTGCTTACCGAGAATGTGCCGCCTAATTCTTCGGCATTTGGTCCGTAAAATCTGGCATTGGCATCACCTGTTAATTTTGAGCCACCAACAGTGCCTGTGGTTTCAATGCCATTAGCCATGCTAGCAAGGTCATTTGTGTTTGCATCATAATATAATGTGCCAGTCATATTCAGGTGATGGCTACCACTTCCACAATTATTGAAGCCTGAGCTAGTACATGTTTCGGTTGTGTCAAAAGTGATATCTCGGTCACTAAAATCAACTATTGCTTCTAATTTAAAGTAACGAGGAACATTATTACTACCACTATCATCATAATATATGCCTGCACCTCGTCCTGTAAATGTTGCCGTATTACTGGTTGGAATAGCACTGCCAGTGGTTTCAAAACCAGCGATGGCATAACCACGCTCATAGGTACCAGTCGTCCAAGCTATTGTTGTGATATATTTTGCGGTAAAACCAAAATTATTAAATGAACCTCTAGTGAGGTATAGACTACTAACAGCAATGCCATCGCTACTCGTGGGCACTGTGCTAATAAAAGTTGAATCACCTGAACCTGTGCCACTATATTTTTTATCATCAAAAAATGCACTAACGCCTGTAATATTACCATCTTCATTATAGGTAATTTGCGCGACTGAACCTGTATAATGATGATTAATGATAGTTTTAGCACCAGCATTTTTTCTTACCTGCACTGCGTTGCTCATATTGAGGGCAATGGTTTTTGTGTTGCCTGTGCCTATCACTGCACCAGTTAAAGCACTATTATCAAAACCATCAGCATAATCAGTGATTGTGGTAATATCAGTTGGTGCGGTAACTGCGATAGTCCGCGCAACCTCTGACGTGCTTACCAACCAATCGCGTTCGCCTGTGAAGAAGCCTACATAGCTTGAGCCGAAATTGCTAAGGCTGAATGTGCCACCCAATTCATCGACGCTTGGTCCGTAAAATTTACCATTGGCTGTGCCTAATAATTCTGTGCCATCAAGAGCATTATGGTCTTCATCAGTGCCTGCGGTGGTTACTGTGCCAGTAAAAGCATTTGCGCCTGCATTGTAGGTTAAATCACCTTTGAAATCAAAAGCGGGGGCTTCGTTACCGTTACAAGCAGTGGGGTCAGCAGTTTCGCACGTATCTGTGCTTTTCAATACAATCGTGTGCAAGCCAAAATCAACATTGGCGGTAGCAATAAAGCGATAGAAGGTATCCTTACCCGCATCGTGATAGTTTCCGCGCCCGATACCCGTAAAGGTAGCACTGCCTGATGTGGCGGATAGAATTGGGTTTACATTATCAGTCGCAAAGCCTGCAATACCATAGCCAAAACTGGTGAAATCGGCATGGCTTTCATCCCAACGCACCGATGCGAGATAATCGCTTGCAAATCCTACTGCACCAATGCTTACACCTAGCTGTAAGTAATCAACAGTAACGTTAGAAGCACCGCCACTGTTACTACTACTTGAAATCCCTTCAGTTCCAACCGAATTAGCGTTTGTTGGTGTATATTTTTCACCTGCAAAATATACATCGATACTATTACCCTTAAAATCATTATCATTATTATAATCAAACTCTATAACCGCACCCGAAATTACATCAGATGTGATGGTTTTATCAGCATTATGTTTGGTGATGCGAACGCTATTATTGACATCTAATATGTTACCTGTTTGCTTACTGCGTTCAGAAAACTTAAAGCTTGTGAGCGTGGTCGCTGGAGTTGGTGCGCCAGTGGTCGTGGTATCAGTCGCTTCGACAATATATCTCACTCCCCCAAAGAACCCCACATAGCCTGCTTCACCGCTTGCTAGGCTGAATGTGCCGCCGAGTTCGTTGGATTGTGGTCCGTAGAATTTGGCAGTTGCATCGCCTGAAAGTGAGGCATAAGTTGCATCGCCTGTGGTGGTGATTCCAGTAGCGGTGCTAGTCAGCGCGTTTGTGTTTGCGCCATAAGTTAAATCACCCGTGAAATTAAGGTCAGCACGCGCTAAGCCTGTGCAATCACTATTGTCGCATGTGCCTGTGCTTGCCAATGAAACTGTGCGGTTGCCAAAATCAACATTGGCGTTAATATTAAAGCTAGTGACTATAGTGGCAGAGCTATCAGAATAAGCCCCCCAACCTGCACCTGTAAATATGGTTGTGCCAGCACCTAACGGTGTGGCGGTTTCAAAGCCCACAATGCCAAAGCCTTCACTAGCATAGCCTGTCCCCATCACATTATAGTAAGCGAGCGCCATATAATCTGCGGTAAAGCCAAAATCATCTATGCTGAAATAAAGATTTTCAGGAACGTCGCTATCGTTGCTCATATTTGTGCTCGTATTAGAATTAATACGCGTGCTAACATTTGAAGCATTTGACGTTGTTGCCGAATATTTTCTATCACCAAGATAGAATGTAAGCGGTGTGCCTGAGGTTGCAAAATTGCTACCGTTATAATCAAACACGACCACGCCACCCGTGAAAATATCGTTATTGATAGACTTATCCACAGAATTTCTGGTTATTTGCAAGAAATCGGCAGATAAAGCATTGCCTGTTGTGCCATCTTTAGCCGAATCGGTAAAGTTTTCGAGATTATTAGGATTTAATGCATTGCCAGTTGGCACAGGTTCGCCATCAATCATTGCCGCTGTTGCTGTTTCAGGATTCGCGCTAATCACCCAACCCCGTTCACCCCCAAAGAAGCCGACATAGCCTGCGCTGTTATCCGAATTGATTAAGTTGAATGTGCCGCCGATTTCGTTGGTTAAACCGCCATAGAAACGGGCAGATGCCACGCCGTTGAGTTCTGTGCTATCATCAGCATCAAAATTTTTATCATCGCCTGCGGTGGCGATATTGGTGAAATTCAGCGCGTTTGTGCCTGAAGTATAATTTGCACTGCCTTTGAAATTGAGATTGTAATATTCATTTGCGTCGTTCAAAGGGCAACCCTGATAATCTATTTGACATGTTGTATCACTTTCAAGCGTAACCATGCGTGTGCCCAAATCAACATTGGCAGTGATGTTAAAGCCTAAGGTAAGATTGCTCGTATCAGAATCGCTGTAAGTGCCTTGCCCCTTGCCAGTGAAAGTGGTTGTGCCAGAATTTAAAAGTGTGCCACCATGCAGACCTGTTTCAAAACCTGCAATGCCATAGCCTTTGGTATCGCCTACAACCCAATCAAGCCGTGCCATATAATTCGCGATAAAGCCGAAAGAATCATTTCGGAACAGGCGGAGTGTTGCGCCCGCAACTTCCGTATCATCAATTTCAACAGTTGTGCTTGAAACGGAGTTTAAATTAGATGAGGTGCCAGCCGTTACCTGATAGATGCTACTGCCAATATAGAGTCTGGGCGCCTTTGACGTTGTATTGAAACCTGTATCAAAAGAACCATCAGCATAGCGATAGCTAATCGCGCCACCAGTGATATTATTAGTGGTGATGCTGTTATCGGTTGTATCTGTGGTGATTTGCGCCATAGAGGCAACAGGTAGCGCGATAATATGTTTGAGGTGGGCGTCATCAGGAGCAAAGCTTGTTACGCCATCAAGGTCTTGCGTTGGCACGCCAGTGGTTACTATGGGCGGGAATAGGTCGTCCGTTTTCATCGGCGTTTCCATCGGCGTTTCCGTATCCATCGGCGTTTCAGTAACGGGCGGATTGGCGTTGGCGTTGGCGGCAGGGGTATCACCACCGTCAGCACTACCAGTACAGGCGGTGAGGGTGATGAGTGATAAGATTGAGATGGTTGATATAATTATGTTACGCATGATTATCTCCTTTGTAAGAACACGATAGATAGAGTTAATGTAATTTTTTTTGGTTGGGGTGTCAAGAGGGGATTAACAATCTATCCCTTGCCGCTTCTAGCTCTTGAATTTTTGCACCTTGATATCTGCGCCATTTTTTATTAATTGTCAACTATTGGTTCATGGTTTAATTGGGTTGTGCGATATGTAAGGGTGTGCGCCCCATCGCATCACGCATGTTAATGTGAGGCGTTAGCGGGCAGATTTGCATCATCGCTAGTATAGCACACAAGCGGGGGGATTATCAAGGCTTGCATCATCTTTAGTGTTAAACACAAGCGGGGGTTGTTAAGGGGGCATTCGCAAGATGGGCGGCTCCGCCCTGCCCATCGAGAAGCGAATTCGCGCCCCCTTAAATAATAAAGCCAACTCCGCAAAGCCCCCCATATTATAATGTATCGCAAAACACACCGCCTTATGTGTTACACCCCCTAAAAACACACTATCACCTCTTTTATGTTCCTAAATATCCACAAAAAATAATTATAATGCAAAAAAGTTCTAAATAAGTATTGACAAGCATATATTTATGCGATAATGATAAAGAATATACACGATAAAAAATGTATATATTGATGAAATACCCGTTTATTCAGAGGAAAAAACATGAACAGCCAAGCACTTTCTAGCCAAAACCTAGCCATTAATAACAAACTCAAAAGCAATCAAAAATGCCGATTCGCTGATATGGAGCAACTGCATAAAGTTGTTAATAACAATCAAGCGATGTTGAAGCAGCTTGACCCCAAAGCGCAAAAAACGATGGGTGAATACAAACATATTGGCACTGACCTTCAAAAGATTAAAAATCAATCTCTCTCATCTATGCCATTATCGCAATTTTTCAGCGCAGTGAATTTTATTTTCGCCCACCTGCAGGATAGTGATTTTTCACTGCTGAGTGCCATCAAAGCGAATTGGTTAACAATAAATGTTGCCTATGAAAATTTGCAAAAGAGTCGCACCCTAACCTATCAAGAGATGAAACTGCTATCGCAATTTTACGCTATTTTCAGTAAAAAGGGTTTGAATTTTGGCTCGTTCAAAACCAAACTTGAGACATTCAGCAATTTTCAACCCACGCTTGAAAGATTTGAAAAAGATAATTCATCGGTTAAAAGCGAAGATGTTGATAAGCTACACGCCTATCTGAAAAGCAATCAATATCTTAACCAACTCAATTCGCAAACCCGCACGGCATTTGAGAAGCATGTGAAAGCTGTGGCTGCTTACAACAAAACATTGAATGGGTTAACAGACACATTGAAAGAAGCATTGAAAAAGATGGTGGATACCAATAACAGCAATGCCACAACTTTTGAAATATTGGTGATGGATAAGGTGGTTGAGAATCTTCAAGATTTTCCTGCCAATAAGCGCCATAACTTTCTGGTAGAGCGCGACAGGTTGAAGCGAGAGATGACAGGCTATGATGCGAATTATACCGAAAGAAGCAAGAAATTGTTTAATGAAGAAATCTTTAAAACCATCGCCTATATTGTGAAACAAATCAGCGAAGAAGCAACAGGCGCCACACATTACATTGAGGAATTGATGGCAAGCGTTACCATTACAACGAATTTATTAGAATTCCGCACCCATAAGGGAGAAAATTATGCCCCTTATTTCCATCAAGGTAATGATTTTGATGGCAATAAGCATGAGGGCATTTTATACTGCCCATCAAAATTCCCAACCAAAGATGGTGCCATGTTGGAAGCTGATGAAATTTTTGTGCTAGATGTTGTGAAAAATGAGAGTAATCCTGAAAAGAATTACCTCACCATTGTGATGGTTAACCATCAAAAAGGTATCATTTTTAGCACCTATCATCATGTTTTTCACATCTATGTTAAAGAGGGGGATAAAATCAAAGCGGGGGATAAATTGGGCAATTATTGGAAATATATCAAAACTTCTGATAATAGCAAGATTGTTGGCTATGCGAATCCCGATGGTAAATCAAACCATTTGCGTGGGGTAGCATCACAAGGGGCTTTTACAATTCATCATTTTCCGAATCAGGGTGATGGTAAGTTCCCTTATTTTGTCAAAACATTTCAAAATCTCTATCATATGCTAGATATTGGTAAAGCCGAGACATTGCAAGAGGCGAATTTTGCAGATAGGGCGTTAAAATTCAAGAATGAGCATTTTCATGTTGAGAGACGGTTTGTTAGTAAACAAGAATATTTGAAAAAACATTTTAGCGATAAAGAGAATGCTTCGCTGAAAAATATCAATCTATCGCAAAATATAGCGAAGCATTTTGGCGAACATTATCAACTTAAAACAGTGGCACTCAATTCTTCTTTTGGTAAATTACTTCCTGCCTCAGCATTGCTGGATACCAACAGTGCCAATAGCAAATTATTGCTCAATGATATGGTAAGATTACGTGAAAATATACAAAGAACGCCATATTTTAAGAAAAATCATGGCACATTGAGTAAAGAACAGTTGGAAGCAGATATTAGAGCAGCAAAGGTGGATGGTTTTGTTCGTGATTATACCACCTTGATAATATTCGAAAATATTGTTAAACTTGCTTGTGAATTACGTACCTATACTAGCCAACAGGATAATTGCAACCTATCTGAATTGCAGGGCAAGATTACCAAAGCCAAAGAAATATTAACCACACAAAAATTGCCAAAAATAAAAAAATAAGGATAACCCAATGAAACTATCAACCCCCATTCTCTCAATCACCAAGCCTATCATATTGGGCTTGGTGATATGTTTACTAACATTCGCAAACACCAAACCAGCATCCGCTGAAACCCCACCAATATGGGAAATATTACCGACCGAAAAATTAACATTATTTGGCTATTATGTGTTTTTAAAGAATGTAAGTTTTCGGAATATTTTAACTGAAAATGAGGTGAAAGACATTATCGCTGAATTAAAACAATTTCAACCAAAAGAACTTCATAATTTTTTACATCATACTGAAGATTTTTTGATATATGCTGATGAAGTAGCAGTAAAAAATTTAGAATATTCTCGCTTACAGCAATTTTTTGTAACTTATGATGGTAGCAACATAAAATCTTCACCAACCATTGATGAAGTATTAGCACGGGCAAATACCGAACATCCAAATATGGGTATTATTTATGCTCCAAACGATGTAGAGAACCCATTATTTATGGAATTAGCTTTTACAAATAACAATAACATTATCCCATTAATACAATTTTTCTTGGATGATGGTGCTGATATTAATGAGAAGAATCCAACATGGGGGAAAACAATTTTTAGTTCAGTTGGCACATTAGAAATCGCAAAATTTTTAATATCAAATGGCGCTGACCCAACTATTATAGAAAAAGATGGGACTACCCCTTTAATGTATGCAATTTATCGCGAGGCTTCCAATGAATTAATAAAATTTTTAATTGATATGGGGGTAGATTTACATGCCAAATCACCTCGCTATGGCACTGCACTTGATACAGCAAAAGAGTACATTGGATATTTAGACAGAGAGCATAGTCGTATTCTAAAGTATCGCGACCAATATCTTGCTTCTGAAATTTCAGCTTCCCGCGCCCGCCTTACTAAAGCCGAAGAAGTCGTCCGCATCATCGAACAAGCATTAGCGGACGAGGCAAGTAAATAAAACAAGGGCGGTGCATTTTGCAAGACATTAATATATGGGGGGCTTTGCGGTTTAGATTTTATCTATCAAGGGGGGTGCGGCGCAACTTCTCGGTGGGTATGTCCGTAGGACACCCACCTTGTTGCGACCCCCCTTGATAATCCCCCCGCTTGTGTTCAAAAACTGGCAGTGGAGTGTATCGCTCCATACCCCCCACCGCTGTGTTTAATACTAATACCGCGCAAGCCTTGATAATCCCCCCGCTATACTCATAACTAGCGATGGTGTAAATTGCTGGTACTCAATACTCTGATGGTGCTAGCCTTAACAATCCCCCCGCTGTATTTCAATACTCGCGATGGCGTGTTTCTCGGTTACTCAATACTAGCGATGGTGCAAGCCTTACCCCCCGCCATACCAAATATTAACGGAGGAGTGAGTTGATAGATACTTAATACTCATATCTAGCGTGTCATTATGGTGATAAATATTGAATCTAACTGATTTATTTATGGAAATACAACTTTACTTACGTTATAATAAGATTGTGTAAATTATTGGGAGGCAGGTAATGCGTTTTATATCTAAATTATCAGGAATGTTCAATCTCATAAGAATGAGAGCCAAAACCGAAATAGAGGACATCACTCAAAGTTTGGAAGATGCAGCTGAAAACCTTGTGCAAGAAGTAACAAATGAGGTGAACCAACTTGCGCCACAAGCAAGAGCTGAATTAAAAAACGCCACCATTGAAGCCGAAAAAGAATTAGAAAAAATTGGATATTTGGGGCAAAATCTGATTAATACTGTGCGTCGTTCTGATAAAAAAATCAAAAAATGGGTTCAAAAAATAAATGATGGTGATGCCCATCAACCGCCACAATCATATCTGGCGCAGCTGCCTGCAACAAACATAAATGTCTATGATTACGCCTTATTATGCCAAGATGCCTATCAGTATAAAGACCAGACTGGCGATAAAACATATCAGGTTACGCATGATGGGCGCACCTATACGCTTGCAACTTACGAGGATTATAAAACCATAGGTTTGCAACATTTTTTTCAGCATCAAACAGCGAAAGATAGCTTTCAAATCGCCATCTATAAATATAAAAATCAACAGCAAAAGCAACATTATATTATTGTTTTTATTGGCAGTGCCGACCCTCAAGATTGGGCGTTCAATCTTTTTTCAACATTGGAAATCAAAGATTTAACGCCAGATGAATATATGCGCGAAACCATGAAAATAGGTATGCTGATGAAAGACAGAGATGATGTTACTTTTACGGGACATTCTTTGGGGGCAGCGCTTGTCTATATTGCCGCCGCTATGGCGCGTAAAGAGGCAATTATTTTTAATGGCTTCATGCCCACTTTAACCTTAAATCAAAGGCAAAAATTTGTGCTATCGCGCCCATCGCATAAAGCAATCTATCATTATTATATTGATTTAGAGGCACTGCATCTGTTGCGCGAAACCAGTATATTGAAAAACCCAAAAGTGTGTAAGTATATTGTGCTTGATACCAATAGGTTGGAACAAGCAGGGCATCAAAATTTCAAGACAATTACGTTACATAAGGGTTCTGCCATTGATATTTTGCTCACCTTTCTTGGGGTGATTGTTACCAGTATCATCTTAATTCCATTCTTGCCTTTGATTGCTTTGACTGTGCTTGCGGGACACAATTTTTACCCCACTCTCACCACATTTTCGCTATCGGTGCAACGGCACGATATGGGTGCCATCATCGCATGTTTGGCAGAACAGCAAACTTATGAGACATCGTCAAAAATGAGTCCTAACGGTAAAATACTCTTCAACGCCTTAAAGAAAGGCAATCATAAAATGAAAGACCTTATCAGTAAAATCATTGCTCATTAATATTGCGGGGGCTTTGCGACATACGCTTTGGCGGTTATGTCCGTAGGACAACCGCCACGCGATGACGCCCCCCATACCCCCCACCGCTGTTACTCAATACTGGCATCGAGGACTCCTTGATAACCCCCCCCGCTGTATTTCAAAATTGGCGATGGTGCTTGTCGCTATAAAACACACAAAACTATTGCTTCTCTCTCTCATTTTATGTAGCATAACAATGTAATAACATATAGGAGACGTAACCCATGAATGACACGCAAAAATTTAAGAATCATGCCAATGTGGTGGTGATTGGTGGCGGTGTTGCAGGTTGCTCGGTGCTATACCACCTCACGCAAGAGGGGATTACCGATGCTATATTGGTAGAGCGCGATAGTCTCACCTCTGGCTCAACATGGCATGCCGCCGCGCAAGTTACGCAATTTGGTGGCAATCAAACCATGCTGGCACTGAAAAAACACAGCCTACAGCTTTATCAGAAACTATCGGCTGACCCTTTGCATCCATTCTATCATCACATTACTGGCGGTATGCGCACCGCTTACACTCAAAATGAAATTGATATTTACAAGCACCATATTTCGCTGGCGGCGGTGATGGGGATTGATATGGAATTTATCAGCACAGATGAAGCTCTAAAACGCCACCCTTTGCTGACGGGTGATGGCATATTGGGCGCGTGGTGGGATCCCCTTGATGGCTATGTTGACCCATCGGGGCTAACGCATTCACTGGCGCGACATGCCAAGCAACATGGCGCAACCATTTATCAATCAAACCCTGTGCAAGATATTACCATCAAGCGCAATGGCGAGTTTATTGTGCATACCAAAATGGGCGATATTACGTGCGAAAAAATCGTCAATGCCGCGGGTTACCGCGTGAACGAAGTGGGCAATATGATTGGCGTAACGCACCCTGTTACATCGATGGAACACATGTATTTTCTAACTGAAGATTTGCCTGCTTTGCAAGAATTAGATTACCAAGTGCCAGTAATCCGCGACCCACATGATGATTTCTATTCGCGCCAAGAAAAGAAAGGCTTGCTGGTGGGGATTTACGAACAAAATTGCAAAACATTTGGCATGAATGGCATTGACCCGCATTTTACAAAAGATTTATGTCCATCGGATTTGGACAGATGTTTGGATAATATGGAAGGCATTTTTGAACGCATGCCATGCTTGCAAGAAGCGGGCATTCATACTGTTATCAATGGTCCTATCACCTATACCATTGATGGCTTGCCATTGGTGGGGCAGGTGCCGAATGTGCCAAACGCTTATTGCTGTATCGGGTTACGGGCAGGCATTGGCGAAGGAGGCGGGCATGGTAAAATTCTGGCGCAAATCATCAAGCATGGCGAGGCTGAATGGGATTCATGGTGTCTTGACCCGCGCCGTTTTACCTCATACGCTAATTTGCAATATACCAGTTTGAAAGCGATTGAAGATTATCAGAATGAGTTTCATTATCATATGCCACATGAGCAACGCCCTGCGGCAAGGCAAGCGCGGACAACGCCATTATATGAGACATTATCGCGTGAAAAAGCCGCTTGGGGTGTGGTGAATGGTTGGGAGCGTGCATTGTTTTTCAAGCCTGCTGATGATTTTATTGACGAAGTTGGGTTTAGGTTTAACGCGACAAAACAGGTGGTTGCGGACGAGGTGAAGCATCTGCAACAGCATGTTAGCATGATGGAAGTTTCGGGCTTTAACCGTTATGAAATTAGGGGTGAGGGTGCAAGCGCGTTTTTGGATAAAATGATTTGCGGAACATTGCCTAAAGCCATCGGCAAGGTGAATCTGTGCTATTTGCTGAATGAAAACGGGCATGTGTTATGCGAGGCTACGATTGCCAAACTTGCAGATAATGTGTATTGGTATGGTTCGGCGGCTGCCAGTGAGTGGCATGATTTGGATTGGTTGAATCGCTATAAGCCTGAATCGGTCAGCATCACTCCCCTCACGCAAAGCCATACGATTTTGGTGTTGGCAGGTGCAAAAACCCGTGCTTTGCTGAATCATCTATCGGCAGGCGATAATGATGAATTCTCGGCACAGAATTTTCCGAATATGCGCGCAAAATGGGTGCAATTAGCCCATGCTGAAATCATGGCGATGAGTGTCAGTTTTTCAGGCGAAGATGCGTTTGAATTGCATATCCCGAACGAACAGCTTTACCTCACTTTTCAGCTTTTGCGCGAGGCAGGCAAGCAGTTTCAGCTTGGGCTATTTGGGCTATATGCCACCGAATCCATGCGGCTTGAGAAAGGTTATCTCCATTGGAAAGCCGATTTGATTTATGAGCATAATCCTTATGAGCATGGGTTGGAAAAATTTGTTAAGTTAGATAAGCCCGCGGATTTTATCGGCAAGCAGGCATTGCAAGATGAGATAAAAAGGGGCGCGAAACAGCAATTCATCATGCTAGAAGTTGATTGCGATATTGCGGCGGCACATGCAGGCACGGCGATTTTGCATCAGGGTAAGATTATCGGTTCGGTAACATCGGGCGGCTATGGTTTTAGGGTGCAGAAAAATATCGCATTTGGATTTGTTGATTGCGGGTTTGATAAAATCGGCACGGAATTACAGGTGAATATCATCGGTGAGGTTTATAAGGCAAGGGTTGTGCCGCCATTATATTGAGTAATCTAGCGACACGCTCCTCCGCCCGTTTTGAAACACAGCGGGGGGATTATCAAGACACGCACCATATTCAGTGTTAAACACGAGCGGGGGGTATGGGTGAGGTTTGCCCGCCATTGGTAACAAGGGCAAACCGAAAGCGCAAGGGAAGCGGACGTAAGCCCGCTTTCAAATTACACCGCCCCTATATTAATAATTGCAAAATATTACAGAATTTTGTATAAATGATGATGAGTAAAAAACAACCATCTGAATATAGGGTTAAATCCGTTGCTGAATTTACGGCAAAGATTGCTGAGATTCGTCAAAAAAATCCGCTTGCTCTCTGGCTTTATCGTGGTGTTGCTAATAGTGCATGGGGATTAGAAACATCGGGTGAACGCAGAATTGAAAACAGCAATCCTGCACTGCTTGTCAAATATTTGCAAAAATTAATTACTGATGCCAAAAATAATAAATATGAGATAGATAAAAATCAGCCTATTGATGCTATGGGTGATTTAGAATTATTAGCCCATCTACAGCATCAGGGCGCGGCGACGTGCCTGTTAGATATGAGTAAAAACCCACTGCTTTCCTTATGGTTTGCCTGCATAGATGAAAGAGAGAAAGATGGCAAAATGATGATGCTTAATGTGAGCGATATTAGCAAATATAAAATCATCAATCATGACGATTTAAAGGTTAAAAAAATTGAAGCATTTTTTGCAGTTAAAGAAGAAGAAATTGAAACATTCTTTGAGTTTATAGAAATTTCACAAGGGAATAGCCAGAGACCGATTTACCGATGGAAACCTGCTCATATCAATCAACGTATCATCGTGCAGCAATCGGTTTTTCTATTAGGCGATATTCCAAATATTGATGATAATCATCTTTTTAGCATCATCATTGATAAGGGTAGTAAGAAATCTATTTTAAAAGAATTAGATGAGCTTTATGGCATTAATGAACAGCGCAATTTTCCTGATTTTAGCGGTTTTTCAAAATTACATGCTCATGATAAGCCACATGCTTTCGACGATGATGCTGAAGCATTGTTTTTGCTTGCCGTTAAGCATCACCAAGAAGATGATCTAGAAAATGCATTATCCTATTACAATCAAGTGATTGCATTGGATACTGACTTTGCTGAAGCATATTATGGTCTTGGACTTATAAAAGATGAGAATAATGACAAAGAAAGCGCATTAGAAAATTACAATCAAGCAATTAAACTCAATCCTGAATATCCAGAAGCCTATCATAATCGTGGCACTATAAAGGGTGATATGGGTGAGTTTGTAGAAGCGTTACAAGATTTCAATCAAGCAATTAAACTCAATCCTAAACTTGTAGAAACCTATCATAATCGCGGTCTTGTAAAAGATAAAATGGATAAATTAACTGAAGCTTTGCGAGATTACGATAAAGCGATTGAGCTGAATCCTGAATATGCAAATGCCTATCATAATCGTGGTGTTGTAAAGCATGAAATGAATAAAGATGAAGAGGCATTACAAGATTACAATCAAGCGATTGAGTTAAATCCTGAACATAAACATGCCTATTATAATCGCGGTATCATAAAAGGTAAGATGGGTGATGAAGCAGGAGCATTACAAGATTTTGATGAAGCGATTAGCCTTAATCCTAAATATGCGCAAGCCTATCATAATCGCGGTGTCATAAAAATGCGTATGGATAAATTAGCAGAGGCACTACAAGATTATAATCAAGCGATTCAACTCAACCCTGAATATCCAGAAGCTTATTATAATCGTGGCACTGTGAAAAATACTATGGGTGATAAGACAGAAGCAATACAAGATTACAATCAGGCGATTATACTAAAACCTCAATTTGCAGAAGCCTATGGTAATCGTGGTGCTGTGAAAGATAATATCGGTGATAAAGAAGGGGCGTTACAAGATTTTAATCGAGCTATTGAGCTGAATCCTGAATATGCACAAGCCTATAATAATCGTGGTGGAATAAAAAGGCATATGGGTGATGAATCAGGAGCGTTGCAAGATTACTGTCAAGCGATTGATATAAATCCTAGCGATTCACAAACCTATCATAATCGTGGTCAGCTAAAAAGTAAAATGGGTGACAAGGAAGGCGCGTTAGAAGATTACGATGAAGCGATTGAGTTAAATCCTGAATATGCACTAGCCTATCATAATCGTGGCGTTACAAAAAGTAATATCGGTAAGCTGGTAGAAGCTTTACAAGATTACAATAAAGCGATTGAATTAAAGCCTGAACACGCAGAAGCTTATTTTAATCGTGGCAATCTAAAAGGTCGTAAGGGTTATAACGCAAGCGCATTAGAAGATTACGATAAAGCTATTGAGTTGAATCCTCAATTTGCATTCGCCTATGCTAATCGTGCCATTGCACAAGATAGCATGGGCGATAAGGCAGGCGCGCGGGCTGATTTTCATAAAGCCCATCAATTAAATAATCAGCTTCCGATTCCTGATGAGTATAAGGATTGATGCGCCCCCCGTTATTCCGTGCAAGCTTTTCTTGCAAATCCCCTCCAAAAATGCTAATCTACCCTCGCCTTGTGTAATAAAATAACATAGGCAATCGGGCTACAAAACCCAAAGCATAGACGGTGGATTATCCATCGTCAAGAAAACACAAAGTGTGTCTGTTGTTAATGGTCGGCTTTGTGTTTTCGCTGTTCTCGGTTCTTCAAGAACCGGGGACGATATTTATGTCCAAGTGTTATAATTTCATATTGTAACGCTAAAAAATATCGGGTTGGCTATGCTCAACTTTTGTATCTCCGGTTCGCCCAAGACTCTCTTGGGCTTAATGTTAAGGAGATACTCATGCACCGATATTGTTTACTGATATTATGTTTATGCGGGTTTGATGCTGTTGCTTTTACAGGCACTTACCGCGCCGAAATTATCAGGGTGATTGATGGCGATACCATCGAGGCACGAATATTTATTTTTCCGCAATTAGAAGCGGTTTATAAAGTGCGGTTAGCAGATATTGATACGCCCGAATTAAATGGCAAATGCCCAGCAGAAAAACAACGCGCCAAACAAGCAAAACTTTATCTGCAACAGTTGCTACCACCCAAAAGCGAGGTAACATTGCACATTAGGGATAAATTTGATGGTTTCGGTCGGATATTGGCGCATATCCATCACAACACGCATGGCAATATATCAGAATTGCTACTCAAAAATAACCACGCGATATTGTATGAGGATAAAGCAAGCGGGTGGTGTGAGTAACACAAACCTTGTATTCGTTACTGCCTCCGCGCAAAACGACACTGGATTCCGCCCCCGTATTTACGGGGGATATTAATGTTTACAATCCAGCGTTGATTTCTTGAATGGCACGAATATTCTCTTTGCCAACATCTGCTTCAAATTGTTTCCACACAGGGCGCATTGCCCTTAACCATGCTGTGCGTTTTTTGTCGTTTAATGGGCGCACGGTGCCACCAGCGGCGATAATCAACTGCTTGTTTTGCTCGTTAATTTTAACTGATTCTGTATTGCGAAGTTCAGTTACTTCTCTCAATATTGCTAAGAATTGCTCACGCATTTCAGGGCTAAGACTATCAAGCCATTTGGTTGAGGTTACCACCAAATAATCAAGCACACCATGATTGCTTTCTGTTACGCCATCTTGCACTTCAAAAAATTTCTGCCCATAAATATTAGACCATGTATTTTCTTGCCCATCAACAACACCGCCTTTCAGCGCATCATAGACTTCTGCAAGCGGCAGTTTATATGGGGTTGCCTCAACGGCGTTCATCTGTGCCACCAATACATCAGAAGATTGCACACGGAATTTCAAACCTTTGGCATTGATAGGGAGCGTCATCGGGACATTGGCAGAAATTTGTTTCATACCATTATGCCAGAATTCAAGCCCTTGAAACCCGTCTTTTTGCATAATATCTTTCAATGCTTGTCCATTTTTTGATGCTTGAAATATATCAACTGCCTGAATATTTTTGAACATAAAAGGCAGGTCAAAAATACGGAATCTCTTGGTGAATCTTTCAAATCTTGATAAAGACGGTGCGGCTAATTGCAACTCACCTGTTAGCAAGGCATCTAATGCTGAACTATCATCATATAATGTTGAGTTTGGATAGACTTCCATACATGCCGCGCCATTCATCTCATCATTCACCCTTTGTTGTAATAGTTTGGCTGCAATGCCTTTGGGGTGTCTATCGGCATTGGTAACATGGCTGAATTTTATCACCATCTCGCCCGCATCGCATGATGCCATTGCATTGGGTGCCATAAGCGACACCATGCTAACGGATAAAGCAATAAATGTGTATTTTAGAGTATTGGTTGTTTTGTTACGTGCAAGCATGTGAATAAATCCCTTATATCGACGTGTTATTTTACTGCCCTGATGTCAATAAAAATCCTATAACCCCATAGTAATACAGATTTTATCTTGCCCTGTCAAATCATATTGTAGTAATATTGTCGTAAAATGGAAAGAATAATAACTATATGAGGTGTATCATGCAACAAAGATTAAGCATTATTGCGTTAGGGGTTACAAATCTTGCAAAATCAAGAAAATTCTATGAGGATTTGGGGTGGCAAGTGGCGACAGAAGAGGGCGCAGATAATATTGTCGCCTTTGATTTACAATCATTTGTGCTAACGCTTTATCCGCTTGAGGGGCTAGCAGAAGAGGTGGATATGCCAATGCAAATCACCACGCCTACTTTTACATTGGCATATAATGTTGCATCAGAAGCCGATGTTGATGCCACGATTGAGGAGGCAAGAAATATCGGTGCAAAAATTGTCAAAGAACCAAAAAAAGTGTTTTGGGGTGGCTATTCAAGCTATTTTGCTGACCCAGATGGCTATTTATGGGAAGTGGCGTTTAACCCATTCTCGCAACCTGCAGCAGATGGCACGTTTAAATGGGTGTGATGTTGGTGATAATGTTACAAAAACAATAATATAATAATATTGCAAAATAGTATCAGTTAGGTTAAGATACCTCACCAAAATAATAAATTTATATAAGGGAGAATTATTATGGCAACACCACCACCGTTTACGGAACTTGAAATCAAACGCACCTCTTCAGGCTTTTATCAGGGCAACAGCCTTGAAATTGCGCTGTTAAGCAAGGGGATTATGGTCGCATTAGTGCTTTGGGCACTGGTATTTCCACAAAATGCGAGCAGTGTTTTAAGCAGTTTCAACTGGGCGTTATTAGGAAGCTTTAACAGCTTTTATATCGTGATTGTTGGGTTATTCACATTCTTTTTATTCATCGTGGCAGCGATTCCACAGACTGGCAAGCGCGTTATGGGTATGGCAGGCGAGAAACCTGAATTTTCAAACTTCTCATGGTTTTCTATGATGTTCGGCGCAGGGCTTGGCGTGGGTTTAATGGTTTTTTCAACCGCAGAACCTTTGGGACTATGGGGCTCAAACCCCGTTGTTGTTAGCCAAGAAGTTGTAGGCAACACAGCTGAAGCCGTAAAATCTGGCTATCGCTACACATTCTTGCATTATGGCTTTCATGCGTGGTCAATTTACGTGGTAACGGGCTTATCGCTTGCTTATTACGCCTATACGCGTGGCATGCCACTCACGATTCGTTCGGCATTAACGCCTTTATTTGGCAGACATATGAATGGTTTTGCGGGTCATATTGTTGATGTGCTTGGTGTGGTTGCAACCATATTGGGTGTTTCGGTAACCATTGGCTTTGGCGTTTCGCAATTTGTTGATGGCGTTTATAATATTACGGGCATGGGTTGGCTGATGAATGTCATCAGGCGATGCGCCTACACCTACCACTGTTGGCTTGCTTGTAGGGTTGGTGGTGATTATGGCATTATCTATTGTTTCTGCGGTTTCTGGCGTTGGCAGAGGGGTGAAATATCTTTCTAACCTTAACCTTGTGTTATCGCTGATATTATTGCTGATTTTCGTTATTTTTGGCTCGTTCCTATTTGCGATGACAACTTACGCAACAGCGCTTGTTGACTATATCATTCATTATGTATCACTTAGCTTGGTATTTTTTAGCCCGATTGATATGGCTGATTTTAGTGCGGCATTACCATCGGCGGCGCAACCTTTTGCGGCTGATTTATATGGCGGGGCTACCAATGCTTGGGGGTCTTTTGATGGCTTTGTTGGCGGTTTAGAAGGTGGCGCAGCTAATCTTGATGCTGTTACATTAGCGGCTGCTTATGAAGCAGGCACGAATGGACGTTTATTCGGCTGGCAAGCAGGCTGGACAACATTCTATTGGGCATGGTGGATTGCATTCTCGCCCTTTGTTGGCTTGTTCTTAGCGCGGATTTCTAAAGGGCGTTCAGTGCGTGAGTTTATCGTGGGTTGCGTATTCTTACCTGCGTTGGTTTGCTTTGCATGGATGGCAATTTTGGGCGGCACAGCGATTGATTTGGAATTATCAGGCGTGGCTGATGGCACTATCATTGCGGCATCAAATAGCTCAAAATTATTTGAAACTTTAAGCTATATGCTCAGCGGCGGCTTCTTATGGATTATCACTCTTATGTGTGTTGTGCTGATTTTAACATTCCTTGTTACATCAGCGGATTCAGGCATTTTGGTGATGAACACCATTATGTCGGGTGGCGAGCAAGAAACTGATGTGAAACACCGTATCGTATGGGGTGTTATCTTAACATTGGTGATTGGCGCGTTGCTGGTTGCTGGCACGTCAGGTTCGGGTGCAAATCCGATGGCGACTTTGCAAAATGCGATGATTATCGGCGCGTTACCATTTACGATGGTGATGGGGCTGATGTGTATCTCGCTTGGCAAGGCACTATACCGTGATGGCAAACGCGACCAAGAAAAATCATCTTCTTAACATTGAAGATAGCGTGATATAAGATTGACTGGCATCACATCTGTTTTGATGATGGTGCCAGTTTAATCGATGATGATGAGTAGTGATGAGTGATGAGACACGCACCATCACCACCTCGCCGTCATTTCACACTCCCCTTTCGTCGTTCCGTGCCAATGTGCCGTAAGGCACATTGTAAGAGACACGGAATCCATATGGCAAACGAAGTTTGCATTCAAATTACCGCCTTTATATTGAGTATCTAGCGACACGCACCGCCCTATGTATTGAGTAACCGAGACTTACGCCTCTGCCAGTGTTAAACACAGCGGGGGGATTATCAAGGGGGGTTCTGGCAAGAGGTGTCTGCTTGGCAAATTGTCCAACGGACAAAAATTTGACAAGCGCGCATCGAGAAGCCAGACCGCACCCCCCTTGATATATATAATGCAAAGCAAAACGCTAGATGCTCATATTGACGAATCTAACAACGCACATCAAAATTAAAAACAATAACATTGCTTAATATAGCAAAAAAGATTGACAATAAGATTTTGCTATATAAAATATTAACGATACAAAAAATAAAAAAAATTGATAAGAAAAATCCAAGCGCATGACAGTTAATAACCTTTACACCTGCGACAACTTATTCCTACTGAATGGCATGAATAGTGAGTCGGTTGACCTTATATATCTTGACCCACCCTTTAACAGCAAGCGCACTTATTCTGCGCCTGTGGGTAGTAAATCAGCAGGTGCGTCATTCAAAGATATGTGGGTTTGGGACGATGTAAATATCGCCTATCTTGAAAGGCTTTATAGCGAGCATCCTGAATTGGTGGATTTTATCAATTCGTTAGATATATTGCACACAAAAGGAATGCAAGCTTATATCACTTATATGACGCAACGGCTTTTGGAAATGAAGCGCATCTTAAAACCGACTGGTAGCATTTACCTACATGTTGACCCCACCGCTAGCCATTATCTAAAAATCATCATGGACGGCATATTCGGTAAAAATAATTTTCGCAATGAAATTGTATGGTGTTACTCTATAGGTGGTAGAGGTAAAAAAGATTTTGGAAGAAAACATGACATCATTTTGCGATATAGCAAGACAAAAGATTATGTTTTTAACCATAAAAACGTGTCATTGCCAATGACGCCACATAAACAAAATAAATCAGGGAAAAATTTTGGTGGAAAAATGATGGCAGATAGTGATGGCAGACAATATGTAGAAAAGCAAGGCACACGCGATAAAAATGGAAATTACAAATATTATCGTTATTATTTAGACGATGGTAAAACACCAGAAGATTGGTGGGTTGATATTAATGCGATACAGCCATCATCAAATGAGCGGTTAGGCTATCCCACGCAAAAACCGCTTGCTTTGTTGCACCGAATTATCAAGGCATCAAGCGATGAGGGTGATGTGGTGTTCGACCCCTTTTGTGGCTGTGCAACCGCTTGTGTGGCATCACAACAATTAAATCGCAAATGGATTGGGTGCGATATTGAAGAAAAAGCAGCCGATATTCTGGTAGAACGTCTATCAGATGATGCAGGTATGTTTTCAGATTTTATTCATGTAACCACCCCACCACAGCGCACAGATGTTGAGAAAATTGAACCAACAATCCCGATAAAAACACGGCTTTATGGTGAGCAAAATGGTGCGTGTCATGGTTGCTTTAATGAATTTGACCCACGCAATCTTGAAATTGACCATATCATACCAAAGTCAAAAGGCGGGGGCGATTATTACGAAAATTATCAGCTGTTATGTGGTGCTTGTAACAGGGTGAAAGGCAATCGCCCAATGGAATATTTACTTGCCAAAGTTGCAAAAATCAGAAACGCAAAGCAGGCAGTGAGTTATGAGTGATGGAGAAATGCACCTCCGTCCTATAAAACCAGACGGCAGAGCAGTAAAAGTATTGACAGCAACCAACAAAATATAAAACTGTATGAGGGGAAATAAGATGGTACAAGTTCTTGACCATAGAGAATCATATGAGTGGTTTGGTAATTTTTGGTTCCCTGAAAATGCTGACATCATATTTGCAGGAAAAATAAATTATAGTGCAGATAGTGGTATTAAGATAACATTATTTATAGAAAAATCTATTTTTGAATTATGTAGGGAAATAGATAAAAGTAATAAAGACTTAAAAGTAGGAAATGAAGAAAGTACTTTTATATACAAAAGTGACACACGCATTAAAAAAAACATAATGCATGCCAATGTTACGGGTGATAAAGAAAACTGTCAAATTACTTTGTGTGATATAACATTATTTATGCAAAAAACATTTAACTTTTCATTAAGCACATATAATTGTCACTGTGCTTACTTAATAAAAGGTTACCACTTTAGGGATTTGCAATTTGATAAAGTATGTGTCGTATACGACAAGTGTTTTGAAAAACTCTTTTTTAGTAGTAATTATAGAGAACAAGCGTTAAAAAAAATGCAAGGCAGTAACATCAAAATAGGTGATTACAAAATTAAAACCGATTTCCAATATTCTTATGGTATATTCTCTAATAGTGAAAAAATCGCAGATAAGTTAATTGGCAGTGAAGAAACAATAGCAAAGATAAAAACGTTACTATTAAATAGTAACGTTACGTTACCAGATAAGATTGACTTTGTTATAGAGCTTAACAAACGAAACACTCAATTATCAGATTTTATTAATTTTATTCATGAAGAATGGAATCTTGTATGGCAGATTTTGCTTGATGATATGCTTTTATGTCAAAACTTATGGGTCTACGAAAACAACAATTCAACAGCTAGCCGTTGCTATGTATTGTTGAACCAAAAATATAAAAAAACATTAAAGTCGATAGATTATAATTATCTAACTATTTATTCTTTTGCTGAAGAAGTGGAAAATTTTTCTAATATAGAACCCGTTATTCAAAACTGGGTAATGATGGTAAAAGATGTTCAATATGAATATTCTATTATTTTAGAAACTATTAGAAGAATTATCATTGACCGTCAAAAAATAGATAGAGCAAAATTTTTAATGCTTTATGCTACTATAACAGCATTTATCGGTTTAGATAATGTGAAAGCTAGAAAAGAAATTAAAACTTTAATAGAAAAATACGCCTTTAAGGAATGGGGTGATTCTTTAACTAAAACGCTAAATTTACCAAATGACAATAAAGACACTTTTGATGAAAGCATTTCTAAGATAAGGGGGTGCATTGTTCATCCTAAGAATAATTCGAAAAAGGAAAAAATTTATGTATCAATCATTCAAGATGATATTCAGTTAAATAATATTTATGCCCATCTGTGTGGTTTATTTATTAAAGCAGTTTTAGCCAAAATTGGTATAAAAGATAGTGTGGCTTTAGAAAAATATACGATGCAATTGATTTCAAGAAGAGTCTTTTTTCAGTTTTAATATTGTTTGTAATAATCAAAACATAAGGCAGTGCGTGTTTCAAGATTCATCAGCATTGGCATCTAGCCTGTCTCATCACATTTTTATATGGGGGGCTTTGCGGTTTAGGTTTTATGTATCAAGGGGGGTGCGGAACGCGCTTTATCGGTCGCGAGACTTACGTCCGCTTCCTTGCGCTTTCGGTTTGCCCTTGTTACCAATGGCGGGCAAACCTCACCCTTAAAATCCCCCCGCTGTGCTTAACACTGGCGGAGGAGTGTATGACTAGATACTCAACATAAAGGCGGTAATTTGTAGGTGGTTGTTTCACCACCATATGGATTCCGTGTCTTAGTCAATGCCTATCGGCATTGGCACGGAACGACGAAAGGGGCGTGCGTCATAATAGCAGTGCAGCAAGCCCTAAAACTAAATCAGCCAATAGGTAACACCCATTGCCAATAGCAATAACGCGACTGTTTCGCCAACAATTACAATCACATGCATATGTCCTACTCCTGCCATTTGCGAGAATGATGTTTTAATCCCCAATGCCGCAATCGATACAATCAGCAAATATTTAGAAAATGCGCTGATGGTGCTGGCAACAGCAGTCGGAATAAGCCCGACACTATTTAAGAATGCCAATGAAAAAAACAATATCACAAACCATGGAATCAAAGGGAGTTTCTTGCCTTCTTCTTTTGGCATACATAACACCCCTATCAGAATTACCACAGGCAACATGGTAACGCGCAATAATTTTATCAGCACCGCAAAATCGCCAACTTCGGTTGATACCGAATAGCCTGCACCCACCACTTGTGCCACATCATGGATAGATGCGCCGATTAAGTAACCGATTTGCAAATCGGTAAAATTCAAGGCTTGAAACAGGATAGGGTAGAGTATCATCGCGACTGTGGAAAGAGTGGTAACGCCAATCACGGTCAGCAATGTGTTGCGCTCTGATAATTCGTTCTTTGGCAAGATGCTAGAGATTGCCAATGCCGCCGATGCCCCGCAAATGCCAACCGCGCCTGCGGTTAAAAACGCAAAATGCCAGCTTCTTTTGGTGAGTTTGCCAAGAATAAACCCAACCAAAATGGTGAGTGCAATCAACACGGGGATTGAGATTAAGATAGGCGCGCTGATTTGAAAAATATCGCTGGTGGCAATGCGAACGCCCAACAAGCCCACGCCTAACCGCAATAATTGTGATGCGGTGAAATTAATGCCAGATTTGCAATTATCTAACTGCCCTACAAAGCTGACTGCCATGCCAAACAATAATGCGAATAGCATGACGGGCGCAGTATAGCGCGTGCCGACCGAATAGGCAACAAAGCCTACCAAACAGGCGATGCTGAAGCCCGGATAATAAAGCCTTATTTTTTGCGGTAATGCGAGTTCTGATAATTTTGACATATTCATATTCCTTGAATGTTTTTGACTTTTTCGGCTTTGGGGTCGTAAAGTGGTTTAAGGCTTGCGGTTGCAGGATAACGCTTATTACCGATAGCAACTTCATAGCGTGATTGCAAGAGGTCGTCATCTTTATCCTCTTTATTGACGTAGCCCAAGCCAATCGCGCCACCTAAATAATGCCCGTAATTGGCTGATGTTAGGTAAGATACGGGCTTATTATCGCGGTAAATAATCTCGTGATGAAATAAATGCGCGCTAGGGTCGTCTAGCTTAAATTGCAATATTTGCTTGGTTAAACCATTTTGTTTTTTGGCTAAAACCGCATCACGCCCGATAAAATCGCCCTTATCGGGTTTAACGGCAAAGCCTAATCCCGCTTCTAGCACATGGTCTTCATCGGTAATATCATGCCCAAAATGACGAAATCCTTTTTCGATACGGCATGAATCCACCGCATGGATACCGCATAATTTCAGGTCAAATTTTTTGCCTTCATGGTGTATCACCTCAAAAATATGCGCCGCTTGTTCGGCACTGATATAAAATTCAAAGCCATATTCGCCAACATAGCTGATGCGATGCGCGCGCGCAATGCCCATACCAATTTCGATATTTTGGGTAGACCCAAATGGAAAATGCTGATTATCAAATTTGTTCGGGCTAATCTGCGCCAATAATTTCGGCAGATTTGGTCCCATCAGGCACAACACAGCTTCGCTTGCGCTAGCATCAAATATCGTTACATTCTCATTATCGGCAATATTGCGTTTCAGCCAACTTACATCACGAATGATACTGGCACATGGCACAACCAGCAAAAAATCATCTTGCGCCAATCTGGTAACGGTAATATCAGCCTCGATACCGCCTTTGTGATTCAGCATCGGCGTATAGATAACGCTTCCTGCTTTCATATCAATCTGGTTCGGGCATAGCCGTTGCAGTAAAGTGAGCGCATCTGCGCCCATCACCCGAATTTTGCCGAAGCTACTCATATCATAGAGCCCGATATTGTTCCGCAATGCCATATGTTCTTCGCGGTGATTGCCAAACCAATTTTGCTTGCCCCAATCATATTGATATTCGGCTTTCTGTCCGTCATCGGTGTTCGCAAACCAATTCGCACGTTCAAAACCGCTTACTTCACCAAATACCGCGCCATTTTGTTCCAACAAATGATGAAACGGCGAACGGCGAATTCCGCGCGATGTTGCCTTTTGCCGAAATGGGTAATGGTCGGCATATAGCAGCCCCAATGTTTCGCTCACCCGTTCGCGTAAATAAGAACGGTTGCTTTGAATCGGGTGGGCGCGCCGAATATCAACATCCCATAAATCAAAAGGAGGCTCGCCTGCTTGCATCCATTCGGCGAGTGCTTTGCCCGCCCCGCCCGATGAGGCAATGCCGATAGAATTATAGCCCGCCGCCACATAATAATTTTTGACAAACGGTGCTTCGCCCAAATAAAACATATCATCTGAGGTAAAGCTTTCCGGTCCGTTAAAAAAAGTATGAATGCCAGTTTCTGCCAATATCGGCATACGGTTGATGGCTTTTTCCAATATCGGCTCAAAATGGTCAAAATCATCGGGAAGTTGGTCGAAGCAAAATTCTTCATCAATGCCTGCCATGCCCCATGGTTTTGATTTTAATTCGAACGCGCCTAGCAATATTTTCTTGGCATCTTCTTTGTAATAGGCTTCCTCATCTGGCACGCGTAAGGTGGGCAATGATTGCAATTCGCTGATTTCTTCGGTAACGATGTAAAAATGTTCGCAAGCATGGAGCGGGATATTTACCCCCGATTGCGCGCCAAAATCACGCGCCCACATGCCAGTGGCATTCACCACATAATCGGCTTGTATCGTGCCGCTTGCCTCGCCTTTTTGCCATGTAACGCCCGTAACATATTGGCGGTTTTTGCTATCTTCTGCCAAATTGACATCAAGCACTTTCACATGTTCCAGCAATGTCGCCCCATGCAACCTTGCACCTTTGGCAAGCGCCAATGCGATATTGGCAGGGTCTGCCTGCCCATCATTCGGGATATAGGCGGCGCAAAGTGCATCATCAATATTGAGATAAGGGTAATATTTCTTTGCTTGTTCGGTGCTGACCATCTCAGCCTCTACGCCATAAAAATTGGCAATCGCCACTTGCCGCGCTAATTCTTCGGCGCGATGCTGGGTTAATGCAAGGGTGAGCGAACCATTGCGGCGATAGCCAGTAGCAACGCCCGTTTCTTGTTCTAATGTTTCGTAAAGCTGTGCCGAATATTGCGCTAATTTTGTGAGATTATGGCTTGAGCGCAACTGCCCAATCAAGCCTGCGGCATGCCATGTGGTGCCAGATGAGATTTGCTTGCGTTCCAGCATTACAATATCGCGCCAGCCCATTTTTGCCAGATGGTAGGCGATAGAACAACCGCATACACCGCCACCAACAATTACTACCTTTGCCTGTTTCGGCGGTAACATATCATTCATCGTATAGACTCCATTTTCGCAATATTATGCAGTATTACATATAAAAATAGGGCGGTTAAATCATCAACCGCCCATCAAATATCATTTAATATTTATCAAAATTATTCATTTGAGTCGATATAAAATTGAAATTAGTATTAACCTTTGCCTTTCCATGGCAGAAAACGTTTTTCAAGCGCACGCATGATGAGCTCGATAGAATAGCCAATCAAACCAATCAGCACGATACCAATCACAACTGTATCGGTTTGCAAAAAGTTTTTGGCAATCATAATCATAGAACCAAGCCCGCGGTCAGCCGCAACCAATTCGGCAGCAACCACTGTGCCCCAGCAAACGCCCATAGAAATCCGCCAGCCCGTGAAAATTTCTGGCATCGCATTAGGGATAATCACATAGCGCAAGATTTGCGTTTTTGTTGCCCCTAACATATAGGCCGCATGAACTTTAGAGACCGAAACGCTAGAAACGCCTGAGCGGGCGGCAATCACCATGATGAATAAAGATGCCAAAAATAGCAGATAAATTTTTGCAGTCTCATCAATACCAAACCATAGAATCACCAAAGGAATCAGTGCCAAAGGCGGTATGGGGCGCATAAATTCTATCACGGGGTCAAACAATCCGCGAACCACTGATGATAAGCCCATCGCAAGCCCTAATGGAATCCCGACCAGCGAGCCATAAAAAACACCAGAAAGCACGCGATACACGCTGATACTGACATGGTCAAATAATGCGATATTACGGAAACCTTCGGAAGCTAATTTAGAGAATCGTGATAACACGGCATCAATCTGTGGCCAGAAAAATGGTTCTATCCATTGAAAAACCGATGATATTGTCCATAATGAAAGTAAACTTATCACCGTTACAATGGAATAGAATCTTCCAGAATTGATGGCGGTGGAATCACCAAATTTGACTGTTTTTTGGCGCGTGAAGCTGTTATCACGTAAGCCCAACCAAATCAGTATCGCATGTTTTTTCAGTTGTTTTTGTTTTTGAGTTGAATTTTGGTCGCTCATAATTATTCTCCCGTGCCCATGATTTCGGATTCCATTTTCCAAATCATTGATAATATTTTTTCGCGGACTTTTACAAATTCCGCTGACGATTTTACATCACGCGCATCTTTTTTCAAGCCTTGTTTGGCAAAAGGCAATGACATATCTTCTAAGATTCTGCCGGGGCGTGGCGCCATTACAATCACGCGTTCCCCCAAATAGAGTGCTTCTTCCACCGAATGGGTAATCAACATAACAGATTTGCCAGTCTCGTCCCATAATTTTAAGATAAGGTCTTGCATTTTTTCACGCGTTAAAGCATCAAGCGCACCCAAAGGCTCGTCCATTAGAATCACATCAGGTTCATTCACAAGGCAACGCGCCAGCGAGACCCTCTGTTGCATACCGCCCGAAAGCTGATAGACTGGTTTTTTGGCAAAGCCTTGCAAACCAACAACATTGATGATTTCATCTACTTTTGCTTTGCTTTCAGCGGGGTCTTTTTTTAATAATTTAGGGCCAAAGCCGATATTTTGTTCAACATTCATCCATTCAAACAATGCGCCTTGTTGAAACACAACGCCTCTATCAGAATCAGGACCCGTAATAGGCTTGCCATTAAGTGTAAGCGTGCCTTTATTAGGCGCAAGAAAACCGCCTAGAATATTGAGTAAAGTTGTTTTGCCACAACCTGAAGGTCCAAGAACTGCGACCATTTCCCCTGGTTTAATTGTGAGTGATATATCGCTTAAGGCATGAATTTCTTCGCCATTGGTGAGCTGATAAATCATTGAAATATCTTCTAGCACAATGCCCTCACCTGAAGGCTTATTCTTTTTTCCCGCCATTTTTGTTATCCTTATTTGTGGATTATTATTTAAGTTGTGATATTTTATATCAAAAGAAAAAAGGCTATCTCAATATAAGATAGCCTTCGTTCAATGTTTATTATTGTAAGTAATCAGCAGTGATAAATGGTGAATAATCATCTAACACAGTTTCAAGATTACCTGCTTCAGCCATCACTTCTGCCACACCAAGAGTAGCGGCTTGAATGCCACCGTTAAACCAGTTGCTGCCTTGCTGTTCTGCAACAGAAGGGAAACCGAATCCAGCCATGAAGTCAGCAGTTGCTTGCACATCCATACCTGCAGCATTTGCAATTGTTTCATGCTTATCGTATGGATCGTTTTTGTAAGCGGTATTTGCTTGTTCAGTTACTTGCATAAATTTACGAACCAATTCAGGGTGATCCCTCAAAAAGTCGTTATGCACAGTAACAATATCAAATGTATTGATGCCAATAGCTTCTTGCTCAGCACCAGTCATCAGCGGTGTGCCAACTTCGCGCATTTTAGCAAGCGCAGCACCAAAGCCACAGCTCATCGCAACATCACCACGCACGAGTGCCACAGCGGCATCAGCAGGGTTCATTTGCACCAAGTCAATCGCATCAATATCTACATTCAAATGGTCAAGAGTTCTCAACAATTTATAATGCGTTACATTACCGATAGGTGTTGCAACTTTCAAGCCTTCTAAATCTTGTGCATTATCTTGGTTAATGCCAGTTCTATCAGCAACGATACATAAATCGTTTTCTGCATATGTAACTGCCACGCCAACCAATGTAAGCGGTGCACCGTTGGTAACACCCACAACAAATGGCACAAAGCCTTGTGAATAAGAAATTTGCACATTGCCTGAAACCATGGCTTGAGTCATCTCGTTACCATTGCCGAATGCACGCCATTCAACTTCAACACCCAATTCTTCGTCGTAAGTTTTTTCAACTTGCGCCACTTGATTGGCAGTTGGCCATTCAAGAAAATACCCCACAGTGATTTTTTCCAAAGAGGGACCCTTTGACTTACACCCTGTGAGTGTGACCGCAACCACGGCGATTGCTATTGCTATTAATTTTATATTTTTCATATCGGTTACCTCCTTAAAAATGAAACCTCTTAGACATTACTACATTTTTTTTTATTTTCATAGTGCTTTAATGCAGAATTAATCATCTTTAAGGAAAAAAATGCCTCGCATCAAGTAAAATTATCATTTTTATAGTGCCAATTATTTAAAAACAATGTGCCAATTATGGTTTGTTGACATTCTTTCTAACAATATCATAAAATAAATCAATGCCATCGGTGATGTTTTTTTCGTCAAGACTAGAAAAGCCTAGCCTCATATGGTGATGGTTATGATCAGAATCATCAAAAAACATACCCCCCGCCTCAATCAAGATACCCTGTTGCATCGCTTTTTTGGCAAGCAAACGGCTATCACTGCCAGCAGGCATTTCTAACCAATAAGACATACCGCCTTGACGTTGTCTGATATGCCACCCATTTTGCTGCAACTCATCAGCATATTGTTGCAATGCCGCGCCCATTATCATGCTTCTGCGCTCATAGACGCGCTTTAATTTGTGATAATGCAATTCATAATCGCCCAATGCCAAAAATAACGCCAAAGCGCGCTGATTATTACCCGGTGCATGGCGCAAACATAACCGCTTTAATTGCTTGGCTTCATTAATAAAATCGGGTGCACCCACCAGATAGCCCAAACGCAAGCCCGGCATCATTGATTTAGAGAAACTGCCAATATAGATAACGCGGTCATTTTTATCGATGGATTTTAGGGTTGGCAAAGCGGGGCTATAGGGGTTGACTTCAAAATCATAATCATCTTCGATAATAATCGCATCATTATCTTCTGCCCATTGCAATAAATCGCGTCTGCGCTGAAGTGACATCGTTACCCCCGTCGGCACTTGATGGCTAGGTGTTACATAAAGCAGGCTGGCGTTGCTTAAGCGATTCGCATCTAACCCATCGGGGTCTGCATAATCTTTGATAGGAAAAAATTTTGGCACGCCATGATTGGTTGTTTTGGCAAGCCATGAAAATAAATGACGCACATCGGTATAGCCGGGGTCTTCCATCGCCAGAATGCTCGAAGGTTTGGTCAGCAAATGCGCGGTTAAAAACAAGGCGTTTTGCGCCCCTAATGTGATGATAATTTGGTCGCTACTCACCTGAATGCCCCGCGTGATTAAAATGCGCTCTCTGATTTGCTTGATAAGCTCGCTATCATCGTTGGCGAGTAAATCATCAGTCCATTTCTCGGTTAAGCGGCGGGTCATGGCTTGCCGCATACAGTTGCGCCATGCCGAAAATGGAAATAAGCCCATATCGGATTGCCCATATAGAAACGGATAACGGTAATCCCTCCAATTTTCAGGCTTGGTGATGGTGGCAGAATCGGTCGAGATATGATTCAGCTTATCCTGCCATTGATGAGATGATTCGCTGGGCTTAGGTGGCGAAATCACAGGTTTGGGGGCGGCCAATTCATCACTATCGGCAACATAATAGCCACTTTGCGCTGAAACACTCAGCAGATTATCATTCTCTAACGCCTGATATGCCAATGTTACCGTGTTGCGCGATACCCCTAATTGCTTCGCCAACGCCCGCGTTGAGGGCAATTTGGTGTTTTTTGCCAATTGTTTTTGCATGATGGCTTGCATCAAAAAATGGCGAATCTGCCCTTGTAGAGTCAAAGGGCTGTTGGGGTCTAGGTGAAAGCTGATATGGCGCATAGAAATAGGGTAGGGTGGGTATCTGGTTTATTGATTTAAGAAAACTGGCACTATCATTATAACAATATAATGTTATTGTAGCAATTAAATTTTAACAATGTCTTGTAGGAGGTATGAGCAATGGATAATAGTGATAATCAAACATTTGGTGATATGGTGGATATTCTAAAACCCCATGCAGTCAATTCACTCGAAGCGCATTGGATGCCGTTTACATCTAATCGCGAGTTTAAGAAAGCCCCCCGTTTGATAACAAAATCGGAAGGTATGCATCTATGGAATCAACAAGGCGATAAATTGATTGATGGCTCTTCTGGCTTATTTAACGCGGCATTAGGGCATAGCAGAAAAGAAATTGCTGATGCTGTTTATGCACAAATGCAACAAAATGCTTATATTGCGCCATTTTCTATGGGGCAACCCACAAGCTACGCATTGGCATCAAAATTAACGCGCATGTTGCCAGATGGCTTCAACCATACATTCTTCACCAATTCTGGGTCAGAATCGGTTGATACCGCACTGAAAATGGTCATGGCATATCATCAGGCGAAAAATGAAAGCCACCGTATCCGTTTTGTCTCACGCGAACGCGCTTATCATGGCGTGAATATTGGCGGTGTCTCACTATCAGGTATGGTTAAGAATCGCGAAGCCTTTCCATTCACCATGCCAAATGTGGTGATGATGCGCCATACATGGAACGAAAAACAGAGCTTCACACGCGGTCAACCCGAAGAGGGCGGTGTTGAATTGGCTGACGATTTGGCGCGCATGGTGGCGACTTATGGCGGTAAAACCATCGCGGCAGTAATTGTAGAGCCAGTTGCAGGGTCAACAGGCGTCATCGTGCCACCCAAAGGTTATTTAGAACGTATTCGACAGATTTGTGATGAGCATAATATCGTCTTGATTTTTGATGAAGTGATTACTGGTTTTTGCCGTATGGGCGATAATTTCGCCAGTGATTATTTTGGCGTTACCCCTGATATTATCACAATGGCAAAAGCCCTCACCAATGGCGCGATTCCAATGGGCGCGGTTGCGGTGAATGACGATATTTATGATACCATTATGAATGGCGCACCTAATGGCGCGATTGAATTTTTTCATGGCTATACTTATTCGGCACATCCTGCTGCTTGTGCCGCTGGTTTGGTATCACTGCAACTGATGGAAGATGAAGGCGTTGGCGAAAATGCCAAAGCATTGACTGATTATTTCCTTGATGCGGTATGGTCGCTGAAAGACATTCCAGTGGTCAAAGATATACGCGGGATTACCATGATTGCGGCGGTTGAAGTGCATCCTGACGCCAGAGGTGCAGGCTTGCGCGGTAATGAATTGCAGAGTAAATTATTCTGGAATGGCTGCCATATGAAATGGACAGGCGATAATGCCATCATTGCACCTGCTTTGATTGCTAATAAATCGCATATTGACCAGATAATTGATTGCTTGCGTAAAACATTGCAATCAGTCTGATAATTTCCACTATCATACGGAATAATCATGCCACAAAATATTGCAGAACAGTTGCAACAGGCGGCGAAAGCGCGCCCGATGCGTATCGTGCTTTGCGAAGCCGAAGATACGCGTATGGTGCAGGCAGGAATGCGTGCAGCATCCGATGGCTTGGCGCATATCATCTTTGTGGGTGAGACAAAGGCGTTTCAGAAACTGGCAAGTGATTATAATGCAAATGATAATGTAAATGATAATGCCGCGTACAATATAATACATCACGACCCGCAATCATCGGAATATCGCGAAACATTTACTGACGATATTTATGCGTTACGAAAACATAAGGGTATCAGCAAGCAGCAAGCCGAACAGATGGCAGCATCAAATCTTGGTTTTGCCGCTATGTTGGTGCGAAATAATCTCGCTGATGGCACGATTGGTGGCGCTGTTGCAACCACTGCCGATACTGTCCGCACGGCATTACAGCTGATTGGCAAAGCCGAATCAGCAAAGATTGTCTCCAGCTTTTTTGTGATGCACTTACCGATTCAGCAGAAATATGTCGCGTTTGCGGATTGTGGCTTGGTGGTAGAGCCGAATGCGGAAGAATTGGCAGAGATTGCGGCAAATACCGCGCAATCTTATCAGGCATTAACCGGCAATCAGCCAAAAATTGCGATGTTGAGTTTTTCCACATTAGGCAGTGCCAATCACCCCGAAGCGCAAAAGATAGCGGCGGCGGTGGCAATGGTGAAAAAGCAAAAACCTGACTTGCTGATTGATGGTGAAATGCAGTTTGATGCTGCGATTGATGCTGATATTGCATCTAAAAAAATGAAAGATTCGCCATTATCAGGCGATGCAAATGTCTTTATTTTCCCAAATCTCAATGCGGGGAATATTGGCTATAAGATTGCCCAATATGTTGGCGGTGCGGTGGCGATAGGTCCTATTTTACAAGGGCTTGCAAAACCTGCTAACGATTTATCACGGGGCTGTTCTGCTGATGATATTTACCAAATGATTGCGGTAACATCGGTGCAGGCACAACACTATAATAATAAAAAGTAACATTTATAACTAACATTTATCTCATTGTAAGGAGCAGATAAAATGAAAATGACAACAGAAGAAGCCTTTATCAAGGTATTACAAAAAAATGGCATTCAACATGCGTTTGGAATTATTGGGTCGGCGATGATGCCAATATCAAATCTATTTCCCGAAGCGGGGATTACGTTTTGGGATTGCGCGCATGAAGGCAGTGCTGGCTTTATGTCAGATGGCTATACGCGGGCAACCGGTAAGATGTCTATGATGATTGCCCAAAACGGACCGGGTATCACCAATTTTGTAACGGCTGTGAAAACCGCTTATTGGAATCACACACCATTATTGTTGGTAACACCGCAAGCTGCTAACAAAACCATCGGGCAAGGCGGCTTCCAAGAAGTTGAGCAAATGCACTTATTTGCTGATATGGTTGCTTACCAAGAAGAAGTGCGTGATGCATCGCGCATGGCTGAAGTGTTAACACGGGTGATTTCTAAAGCGCATCAATTAAGCGCGCCCACACAAATCAACATTCCGCGTGATTTATGGACGCAAGTGGTTGATATTGAAATTCCAGACCAAATCTTTTTTGAACGTAGCCCGGGTGGTGAAGAATCAATTACCAAAGCGGCAGAAATTCTAGCAAGCGCGAAAAACCCAGTCATCTTAAATGGTGTTGGCGTTATTCTATCTGAAGGCGGTATTGCGGCATCGGCGGCATTGGCTGAAAAATTAGATGCACCTGTCTGTGTTGGTTATCAGCATAATGATGCGTTTCCTAGCAGCCATCGCTTATTTGCAGGACCTTTGGGCTATAATGGCTCAAAAGCAGGCATGGAATTAATCTCTAAAGCCGATGTTGTGGTGGCGTTAGGCACAAGGCTTAATCCATTTTCAACGCTACCCGGTTATGGCATTGATTATTGGCCCAAAGATGCGCGCATCATTCAGGTGGATATTAATCCTGACCGTATCGGGCTTACCAAGAAAATCTCGGTCGGTATTGTGGGCGATGCAGCCAAAGTTGCCAAAGGCATTTTGGCACAATTACCCGCCAATGCAGGCGATGCAGGGCGTAAAGAGCGCAATGAATTGATTAGCTTTACCAAATCAAAATGGGCGCAAGAATTATCATCTTTAGACCATGAAGATGATGACCCCGGCACAAATTGGAACGAACGCGCACGTAATGCACGTCCTGATTGGTTGTCGCCACGTATGGCATGGCGCGCGATTCAATCGGCATTACCGAAAGAAGCGATTATCTCGTCTGATATTGGTAATAATTGCGCGATTGGCAATGCTTATCCAATGTTTGAACAGGGTAGAAAATATCTTGCCCCCGGCTTGTTTGGTCCTTGTGGTTATGGTATGCCTGCGATTATCGGTGCGAAAATTGGTTGTCCTGATGTGCCAGTGGTTGGCTTTGCAGGCGATGGCGCGTTTGGGATTGCCGTGAATGAACTCACCGCTATTGGGCGTTCGGAATGGCCAGCGATTACGCAAATCGTGTTCCGCAATTATCAATGGGGTGCTGAAAAGCGCAACTCAACCTTGTGGTTTGACGATAATTTCGTTGGCACCGAGCTTGATGAGGAAGTTACATATGCGGGTATCGCAAAAGCTTGCGGGTTGCAAGGTGTTGTGGCACGGACAATGAAAGAACTGACCGATGCGCTGAATCAAGCGATTGAAGACCAAATGAAGCATAACAAAACCACCTTGATTGAAGCATTGATTAATCAAGAATTGGGCGAACCATTCCGTCGTGATGCCATGAAAAAGCCAGTCGCAGTGGCAGGCATTAAAGCATCAGATATGGTTACATCGTAACAATTCTGTGCAATTTTCTTTGTGAATGAAAAAAATGGCGGTTTCTTGATTGAGACCGCCATTTTTATTGCAAATCTTCCAATAATGCGTCAATTTCTTCTTGGCTTTGGGTGATGCCATATTTTTGTAATAACGCCCGTATCTCGGCAACGCCTTTTTCGGTGATGTCATTTTTTTCTAATAATTGCACGATTTTCTTAAAATCCGCTTCGGGTATGTTATATTTTTGCTGTAATTTGTTAAATCTGCCTTTCAGCTCTAGCAAATTCTCTGTGTTGATGAATTTCTTTGTTGTGTCACCTAAACATTGATTGACTGCTATCATTGATTCTAACATCGCATCTAAATCTTTGACGGAATCTTTATTCAAAACAACCACGCATGTTTCATCATCTGCTTGCGCATTGGTGCAAAACCCATAAATCGCCAATACGATAAAAGCGAATATTTTTTTATTGAAGCTCATTTTTAACCTCTTCATTAATGATAGTGATTTTAATATTAGCATAATGATGATATTTATGAAAGTGAAACGATTTTATGTTATGATACTCACATTGAATAAGGAAGAGGATACGCCCGATGATAAAATTTATTCAGCTAACAGATACTCATTTGGTTAAGCCCGATACGTTATTATTCGGCATTGATGGTTGGGATAGGCTAGAAAAAGCCGTTGCCAGTATCAATGCCCATCATGCCGATGCCGATTTTTTGGTGCTAACGGGCGATATAACCGAAGATGGCGAGGCGGAGGCTTATAAAAATGCGCCTGCGATATTGGATAAATTGCCTTGCCCCTATTATCTGATGCTTGGCAATCACGATAACCGTATCACTGCCAAGCAAATGCTGCCCTCGCTTGCATGGAGTGAGCATGGTTTCTTGCAATATGATTTCGCGCGTGAAAGAAAACGCGTTCATTTTCTTAGATACCTTGCTAGATGGTGAGCATATGGGGCTGTTATGCGATATTAGGCTGCAAGCAGTTTGAAAATATGTTGCAACATCATCAAAAGCAAGCCAAAGATATTTATGTCTTCATGCACCACCCACCGATGAATATCGGCTTTGGCAGTATGGATTCCATCAAGCTAACCAATCCTGATGCGTTTTTGGCACTGGTGCAACAATATCCCGTCAAGCATTTATTTATCGGGCATTTACATACAAATTGTCATGGCATGTGGCACAATATTCCCTATTCGGCGATACGGTCGGTGATGCACCAAACCAAAGTAATATTGGCTGACCATCAAGATTATACTGTGATTCATAGCGCGCCCGAATATGCGGTGGTGATGCTAGAACATCAGCAAATCACCATTCATCATCAAACTTTTTTAGATGATGATAAAATTATCAAAGATTATGCTTAAGGAAGCCAAATGGATTTAGGAGTTTATGCCGTCATCATGGCACTGATTAGCCTGTGTGCGGCAGGGGTGCTAGATGTGCTCTATAAAAGTTTCGCCTCAAATGTTGGCGGACGTGGCTTTTTTATGGCGGGCATCGGGCTGGTGTGGGGCGTGGCGCAACTTATCTTTATGCTGGCAGGCAATCAAGCATTTGCCATCAACCATGCCACCTTATTATATGGTACATTAAGTGGTATGGCAGTTGCGCTTGCCAATTTGCTATTAATAGGCTCGATGAAATATATCAATGTCAGTCTTGGCTCAACCGTCTATCGATTGAATACCATTGGGGTTGTGATTTTATCGGTTATATTTTTGCAAGAACAGATAGATTTTCTGCGGGCAGTGGGCGTTAGTTTGGGCGTTATCTCAGTTATTTTGCTTTATTTGCCACACCGCAAAGAATCCTTATTGCAAAAAAACGCCCATATATCACTATCGGCTTTTCAATTATTGCAGCTGATATTATTGGCGTCTCTATTGCGCGCATTATATGGCATATTCACCAAAATCGGATTGACGCAAGGCGCAGATGCCAATGCGATATTATTATTTGGCGCGTTTTTCTGGTTTGTGTTGGGGCTTGGTTATGCGGTTATTGTAGGCGAAGATTTACGTAAAAATTTGAAAGCCAAAATTCAATATGTGCTGATGGCAAGCGCGGCAGTTTTTATCATCGTTAATAGCCTGATAGAAGGGCTTAAATATGGTGATGCCAGTTTGGTGATTCCCATCGCTAATATCAGCTTTGTGCTGGCATTGATGATTTCGGTGATGCGCGGTATGGAAAAATTGGATTTGCCAAAAATCATTGCGGTGATATTGGGCGCGCTGGCGATTAGTCGCGATTTCACAATCGGTATAAGCAGCGAATCGTCATTATTTTTGTAGCCATAGATAATATAGTATTGGCATTATTATCGGATTTATGAAAACGAATCACTTGCATTTTTTTGATAAATTTGAAACTCTTTAAGCTATAATGCGAAATTATCCACTGTTAAAAATGGCTAATTCTCGCCATTTAGAGTTTTTTTCAAAATATTCACTTGACTTAATTGCCATATTTATTGATATATAGCCTTACCAAATGTCTAACGGTTTTTATGGAAAATAAAATCATAGGTTTTAAAGAGGGAGAACTCTTTTGGAATTTATCACTTATTTTGCGGGTGTTTTTGAACCCACCGCATTCTTACTGTTGTTGATAGGCACTGTTGGTGGCTTGATATTGGGCGCAACGCCCGGTCTATCGCCTACCATGACTGTGGCATTACTGATTCCTTTCACTTTTCATTTAAGCGCAACCAATGGATTGATTCTGTTAGGCGCGGCTTACACCTCAACAGTTGCGGGCGGGGCAATATCGGCGATTTTGCTGAAAATTCCGGGCGCACCTGCCAATATTGCAACTGCCCTTGATGGCTATGCGATGGCAAAAAAAGGCGAGGGCGCAAGAGCATTGCAAATATCGTTCATGGCATCAGTTTTTGGTGGTGTGATTGGCGTGTTATTGCTGATATTCTTAACGCCGATATTGGCAAAATGGGCATTGGCATTCGGACCATCGCATCTATTTTGGTTGGCAATTTTGGGCGTTACCATCATCGCATCGCTTGATGGCAAATCACCGGTTAAAGGCTTGATTGCAGGCGGAGTCGGTTTGATATTCGCGATGATTGGCTATGATGATATTCAGGGCATAGAACGGTTTATATGGCATGATAGCCTGACGGGAGGTATCAATATTATCGCAGCCCTTATTGGCTTATTTGCGATACCGCAAGTGCTAGGCTTGCTTGAAAAGAAAACAGGCGACCCAACGGTGCTGACAATTAAGAAATACTCAATCTTAAATTCTGTGAAAGAGTTGGTGAAGGCACGCGTTTCACTGTTTCTTGGCACAGTGATTGGCTCGGTTGTGGGTTTGATACCGGGCGTTGGCGGACAAATCGCTGGCTTGGTTGCTTATGACCAAAGCAAGAAATTCTCAAAAACGCCTGAAAAATTCGGCAAGGGACACCCTGAAGGCGTGATTGCCGCCGAAAGTGCGAATAACGCAATGGTAGGGCCATCTTTGGTGCCATTGCTGACGCTCTCAATCCCCGGTAGCCCGACGGCAGCTGTGTTATTGGGTGGCTTGCTGATTCATGGCATCTTCCCCGGACCCGATATTTTCACCAGACACCCTGAAGTGATTTGGACATTTATTGATAGCATGTTGCTTGGGCAGATTCTAATGGGAATTTTCGGCATTTTAATTGCGGGCTATGCGGCACGGATTGTCAAGATTCCGCCTTATATTATGGCAGGTTGTGTGTTGGTATTAGCGGTATTTGGCTCTTATTCGGTGCAGCAATCAATGGGTGATGTCTATGTGATGTTCACACTTGGCGTAATGATGTATTTTTTAGAAAAGTTCAATTTCTCAGCTGCGCCGTTGGTGCTTGGGCTGATATTAGGGCCGATTGCTGAGGCGAATTATATTCAAGGCAGTCTGATTGCGGGCGCTACTGATGGTATATTCCCGTATTTCTTCTTAGGGCCGCTGAATATCGTGATTGTGTTAATTGTGCTTGCCTCTATTGGTTACAGTATTGCAACGCATTACCTTGAAAAGAAAGCGAGTCGTTAATATGCAGAAATATCAGTCGCAAATTATTATCGGATTATTGCTATTATTTGCTTTCATCATCGCCTATCAAAGTTTTTTTGCTGAATATGATAGCGCGTTTTTGTTTCCTAAAATTATCTCAGTCATTTTGATATTCCTAACATTGCTAGGGCTGGCATTAAGCTTTAATGAAGATAAAATCAAACTGGATTTACCCGTGATGAAGCCGATAGTCATAGGGCTTACCATGATGGTTTTTGTGGTTTATTTCGCGCTAAAAACTTTTGGTTTTTACAGCGCATGTTATGTGTTTTTAATTGCTTTATTATCATTATATGATGGTAAAGCGCATCAGGATATCAAAGCATGGATGCGTAGAATCTTGGTGAGTTCAGGATTTATGGTGGTTATCTATTTGTTGTTTTCGCTCTTATTAAAAGTGCAAACACCAAGAGGGTTATTACTGTAAATAATATGTCAAACATTTGGCATGTTATTTCATTAATGTTTAAGGAGATAAGACAGATGAAAATAATAACAACACTCAATAAAATGTTACTGATGATTGCCTTTAGCGTGGCAACATTGGTAAGTGTATCAGCAAATGCCCAAACCTATCCGAATAAGCCAGTTACGTTGGCAGTTTCGTATGGTGCAGGCGGTGCAACTGACTTCCAAGCAAGGATTGTTACGATGGTATCAGGCAATGATAATTATTTAGGGCAACCTATTGTTATCGTGAATAAACCGGGTGCAGGCGGACGTGTTGGCTGGAATTGGCTTGCCACTGAAGCTGATAAAGATGGCTATGTGATGGGTGCTTATAATGTGCCGCATTTCATTGCACAATCAATCAATGGCGGTGTTAAATATTCGCGTGATAGCTTTGAGCCGATTGCCAACTGGGGTGCAGACCCTGCGGTGATTGTGGTTAATAAAAGCAGCAAATTCAAAAATATGCAAGATTTTGTGAAATATGCCAAGAAAAACCCCGGCAAACTGACTGTATCAGGTGCAGGAACGCTTGTTGGGCATCATATTGCGGCTTTACAAATTGAAAAAGAAGCCAAAATTAAAATCCAATATATCCCTAATGCTGGCGGTGGTGCTGGTGCGATGAAAGATGTGATTGCAGGCAATGTATTGGCTGGTATCAATAATCTATCTGATGCTTATCGCGCACGTGAAGCTGGTTCGGTTATCATTATCGGCGTTGCTGATTTGAAGCGGAACAAAGAGTTTTTGCCTAATGTGCCAACTTTGCTAGAGCAAAAAATTAGCGTTGATGATTCATCAGTTAATTTCCGTGGCATCATGGTTCCAAAAGGCACACCGAAGCCAGTGATTGATAAATTAGCAGCAACTTTCCCTGAAATTTTCAAAAATGCACGGGTTGCCAAACAAATGAGTGCGGGTGGTTCGCCTGTGCGGATTATGACGCGTGATGAAGTGATGGCGATGTGGATTGAAAGAGAAAAATATTTGAAAGTCTTGTTAAAAGATTTGAAAAAATAAATTTGATTAACTTACAATGGCTTATATATTTGCATCATTTTGTCGATATATAAGCCATTCTTATGAGAAGATAAAGCGATGACCAACATTGATGATTTAGTAAAAAAAGCAAGCATTGCACAAGCAGATTATGAACGCAATGGCAGCCAAGTAACCTATCATATGGCGGCAAAGGCGGTATGTTGGGCATTGATGGAAGAAAGCCGCAATAAAGAATTATCGATGCAAGCCGTTCAAGAAACAGGGCTTGGCAATGCGCAAGATAAAATCACCAAAAACCACAGAAAAACATTAGGACTTTTGCGCGATATTTTAGACGCGAAAACCTATGGCGTGATAACCGAAAATCAGGCGACGGGCATCACCGAAATTGCGCGGGCAGTAGGGGTGGTGGGCGCGATTGTGCCTTCAACCAATCCTGTGGCAACGCCGACTAATAATATCGCCAATGCGCTGGCAACGGGCAATGCCATTATTATCGCGCCTTCGCCCAAAGGTGGCGGGGTGTGCCAGAAACTGATAGGTTATATCCATCAGGAATTGAAAAAAATCAACCTTAACCCCGATTTGGTGCAGATGCTACCCTTACCGCCTAGCAAGGAATTGACGCAAAGCCTGCTTGAAGCGGTGGATGTGGTGGTGGCGACGGGGTCGCAAAATAATATCAAACGCGCTTATCAATCTGGAACGCCGGCTTTTGGCGTGGGGTCGGGCAATGTTTGCACCATCATTGACGAGACTGCCGATTTAACGGCGGCGGCACAAAAGATTGCGGCATCAAAAACATTTGATAATGCCACCTCATGCTCATCAGAAAATGGCGTGATATTATTGGCAGAGATTTACGATGCGGCATTGCTCGCGCTCAAGCAAGCGGGCGGTTATATCTGCAACGCTGATGAGGTGAAAATATTACAAAATACATTGCGTCAAGATGGTCAGCTGAATCGCTTGATGATGGCGCAAGATATTGATAAAGTCTTTGATGCTTTGGGTTTTAAAAATACCCAGAACGCGAAATTTTTAGTCGCACCCGAAGATATTTTGCGTGATGATGCGCCAATGGCAAAAGAGAAAATGGCATTGGTGTTATCGGTCTATAAAGCAAAGGATTTTGCTGATGCGTCAGATATTGCCAAACGGCATCTTGCTATTCAAGGGGCAGGGCATTCTTTGGGTATCCATACCAATCAGCCCAAACGCGCCATCGAACTTGGCAAAACCATGCCGACTTGCCGTGTGATTGTTAATCAGGCGCATTGTTTCGCAACAGGTGGCTCGTTTAATAATGGCATGAAATTCTCGCTTTCTATGGGCTGCGGCAGTTGGGGTGGCAATGTGCTAGATGATAATTTACATTATCGGCATTTTATGAATATCACCAAAATTGTGCATCCGATTGCTGAAAAAATGCCAGAATTGCAAGATATTTTTGCTGATTATTGGCAGGCGACACAGTAAAAAATCGGGAGAGGAGTGCGGATATGTTGCATCAAAAAACCATAAGAGACGTCATTGATTATCACGCTACCAATGCGCCCGATAAAATATGCTTCACAGATGCCTGCAATAACACACAGATAAGCTACCACGATTTACAGCAAAAAGCGCAACAGATGGCGCGTTTTTTTCAAAGTCAGAATATCAGCAAAGGTGAATCTATCGGCTTTGCGATGGGCAATAGTCTTGATTGTTGCTTGGTGATTTTGGGTGCGCTTTATGGCGGTTTTCGCGTGGTGGCTATCAATCTGGTTTCGGGTGAGAAAGTTATATCCTATGTGGTAGAACATTCCGAAGCTGTGCTGATTATCACAGATGCGGATAGCGAGGCGTTGGTAATATCGGCGCAACAAGCATCTGGCAATCAATGCAAGCTGATGCGTTATGATGATATTCCTGCCGAAATCCCCGCACAAAGTGATTTCGCCACTATCGCCCCAGAAAACGACGGCTTGCTGATTTACACCTCTGGCACAACGGGCGTGCCAAAAGGCGTGGTGCTGAGCCATAAAAACCTGTTGGCGGGTGCGTATAACACGGTGCTAGCCCATGAATTAACGCCAGCCGATAAGGCTTTATGCTCACTGCCACTCTATCATATTAACGGCTTTTGCGTGACGCTGATTGCGCCGTTACTTTCGGGTGGTAGCGTTTTGTTTGATAAAAAATTCTCAGTCAAGAAATTTTGGCAGTTGATTCATGATTATCAATGCACTTGGTTTTCGCTTGTGCCAACTCAGATTGCCTATCTAACGCATGATGAGGCGTATAAAAATTTTGATGGTCACGAAAGTGCATCGGTGCGGTTTGGGCGGTCGGCATCGTCGGCACTGGCGCCAAGCCTGCAACGCGATTTTGAGAGAAAATTCAAGGTTGATATTGTTGAAACCATGGGGTTAAGCGAAACTGCCGCGCAGATTTTATCTAATCCATTGCCACCAAAAACACGCAAAACTGGCTCGCCGGGTATCGCTTATGGCAATCAGGTGAAGATTATTGATGAGCAGGGCAACGAAATACCCCGCAATCAAGAGGGCGAAATTGCGGTGAAGGGCGATAATGTGATGAGTTATTATCTGAAGAATCCCGACGCCACGCAAAGCAGTTTTACCGCTGATGGTTGGCTGAAAACGGGTGATTTGGGCAAGCAAGATGATGATGGCTATTTCTTTATTACGGGGCGCGCCAAAGAGTTGATTATCAAAGGGGGCGAGAATATTGCACCGCGCGAAATTGATGATATGATGCTGGCATTCCCCGAAATTATCGAAGCGGCGGCATTCGGCAAGGCGGATATGGCGTATGGGCAGATTGTTGAGGTGGCGATTGTTACCGAAGATAACGAACATTTTGATTGCGATAAATTCATGGATTATCTCACCCAGCAATGCGGTAAATTCAAAGCACCATCAAAAATCCATATGATGACTGAATTGCCGAAAGGTCCATCGGGCAAAGTGCAACGGTTGAAATTAGAAAATATCCTATATCCTTAAAACACCGCCTTTCGTGTTGAGTAACCGAGACTCACTTTACCGCCAGTATTAAGCACAGCGGGGGTTGTTAAGGGGGCATTCGCAAGATGGGCGGCTCTGTCCTGCCCATCGAGAAGCGAATTCGCGCCCCCTTAAATAATAATGTATCGCAAAACGCACCTCTGCCAATGCTGACGAATCTTACCCCCTCAAAACCTAAAAATTCCAAGCTCGATGCCTGATATTGTATTCGCACCGCCGTATTTTTCATTGAACAGCCCCACCCTTAAATACCATGATTGAGTTTGATTATTAGCCAATTCCACATCTTTTACCTTAAATTGTATACCCATTGCAATGCGCGTTACCGCGACATCTTCACCTAAATCAACCGTTATATCATCACCATTAACCGTGCCATCATAACTTGCTTCACTGCTACCAGTGCCGTAATTTACAAAAAATTGTTCACCAGTCGCCATTGGATTACCATAAATAATAGCATTAAATATGGTAGAATCTATGTTAGTTGTGCCATCAGATACTACTTGGAACGTTTCGCTATCGCCTGTTGTTACTGTTGTGGATATTGTTGTCGGCGTTTTGGTGTTTTTAAGGATAAATTCAAAACCAAAATTTTGACTAATCTTTGTGCCAACAAACAGCCCGATTGAAGTCGGATTATCAAATGCCACTCCTTCTTCAGTGGTATTATGGGTCGCTAATAATGCCGCTATCGTGCCCACATAAGCACCAGTTTTGGTGATAGTAGGGGGAGCAGGCGGAGTTTCAGCAATATTTATTTCATCAGCTTCATCAGGCTTTTCAGCCTCTATTTCCTGAAACATCTCTTCTTGTTCCACATCATCATTGTGGCAGTGAATATCGTAAATATTATTGAATCTATTATCAAGTGGCACATAGACGGTCTCACGTAATACGCCATGACAGCCTTGTTCATTCACGGGAAAATCATGGGCTTGGCTGATGGTGGGGTGAAAGCCATTCAATATTATACTCATCATCAATAGTATAAAGATTTTTCTCACAAGCGAACTCCCTTTTATTAGAAAAAAGCTACTAGGAAAATCCTAGTAGCTGGGAATTCATAACCGTTTTACCTTAGGGAACGGCGCGACACTTTTTAGCATCGAAACGCTTGGACATATAGCACCGCTTCCCAGCCGAAGCCGAGAAATGGTGCATCACTTTGACGCAAAATTTTAAATAAATCGCGTCAATTACAGTTGATGCAACCGTAAGGTAAAAAGAGGTTATGAAGCCCCACGCCTGAAAAACATCTCAAGCGATAGGGTGATTATATGGGGTTAGGGGTGAGAATGCAAGCATTAATATGCGCGGGCTTTGCGACCTTGCTAACCGCAAGGACGCCCCCGCAACCCCCACCGCTGTCATTCCACCCCTCCGCCAGTTTTGAGTAACAGCGGTGGGGGGATTATCAAGACTTGCGACTCCACTAGTGTTACACGCGGGCGGGGGGATTATCAAGGGGGGTCGCAACAAGGTGGGTGTCCTACGGACATGCCCACCGAGAAGTTGCGCCGCACCCCCTTGATATAATAATGTATCGCAACACGCACCTCTGCTAATATTGAGTAATCTTGAAACGCACCGCCCTTTGTGCTACACACCGCCGTCATTCCCGCGTAGACGGGAATCCATATGGACGAGGTTTACCTCGCTTCCAAAATACGAAATGGAAAAGCGAGTAAAAAAAGGGCTTTGATTTTATAATGTCGGTTATTGCTCAACGAACTGCATTGTTCTAATAGTGTTTACAATAACAGTTGAAGTGGATATTTTCATTTTTTCTATAGCAGTTATAATATCACTAGTTGTCTCATCACCAGTGAGCCATCGTTTGATGTCTTGTGTCGACAAGTGTTGTTGCCATTCATTTATGTCTGATATGTGAGCGTCAATATTTTGCAAATGCATAAACAATAACATATAAACTATGTTTTGAGCGTTTATTTGATTTCTGTTAAACTGAGGAATAGCGTCATCATCATAAAGAAGTAATTTATCAATATCTTCTTTTTTAAAACTCTTAGTCAAAAACTTATTAGTTAATGCTAAATCAGCTGAATCAAAAGTTATGATATAAAGGGTTAACATGATGAAGAGTTTATCCAGTAAAGATGTATTGGTATTTATTGTGTGCCTAGATTGCAATGTTTGAAAAATTTCAAAATTCTTAAGGTAACGTTCAGCATCACGTAGGCTACGTTTATCTTTTCTGAATAGAAAGTTTATTAAATCATTTGCAAAATTATTCGTAATAAAGGTGGTATTTATATTTTTTTCTTTAGCAAAATTATAAAAATGTTCAGCACTCGCAAGAAGCGGTCTAGAATGATTGCTTAAAACTTTGTCAGATAATCCTATCTTAAATATAAAGAATTTTGATAAATATGTTTTTGCATCAAGCGTGCCATATTGATTTTGAATCGTAGCAGCTAATTCTTGCATATTGGTGATAAAAACAAATTGAATCCCTGTAACATCAAAAATATGTTTCACTTTTTCTAACAGAGACAGCGCAAAAATTGGGTTGCATCTATCCAATTCATCGATAAATATTACAATTTCTTTATTTTTTGTATATGCTTTCAATGCTGTTTTAAGGTTGCCAAGATTTTTGGTAAAATCTTCAAAGGCGGTGATATTTCCTGCTAATTTACTATCGGATTTTACCATATCATCTACAACTTTTGCAAAATCAATACCTATTAACTTATGAGCTAATTGTGTTGACACACTATGTGTTACTTTTAAGACAAGGGAGCTCGCTTTAATGATTTCACCCTTTATACTATCATCATCATCAATCAAACCAGTAATCGCAGATAATAGCATCATAAACGCATCATCGCTATAATCATATTGATAGGCATTGAGGTAAACGGGTTTTAATTTTTGATGTTCATCTTCTATCAAATTGATAAGTTTATGGCAAAATTCACTTTTGCCATTGCCCCATTGCCCGTCAATCACCATTGGCGATATTTCTATTTTACCCTTTAATAATGTGATAATATTGTCGGCAATCGGCTTTCTTTTATAGTCGTCTTGATAGATATATCCGTCTTCGTCGGTATGAGTCGCGTGTCTTTCAAAATGATGTTTAGAAAAATCTTCTTCCATTATTTCACTCCTGTTTTGATTTCGTGTGTTTTAAGAATGCTTTCGTTATATTTAACATATAAGGCGGTAATTTGAAAGCAAACTTCGTTTGCCATGTGGATTCCGTGTCTTAGTCAATGCCTATCGGCATTGGCACGGAACGACGAAAGAGGAGTGCGTTTTTACAGGTGAGATTTCGCCTGTGCAGGAGTGTGTTTCAAGATTCGTCAGCATTGGCTGTGGAGTGTGTTGCGATACATTATAGTATCAAGGGGGGTGCGAAACGCGCTTTATCGGTCGCGAGACTTACGTCCGCTCCCTTGCGCGTACCCCCCTTGATAATCCCACCGCTGTTACTCAACACTAGTGGAGGAATGAGCCGCAATTCGTGATTATACCATGTTGCTAACATTCGAGAATATTGTTAAACTGGCGTGCGAGCTTCAGCATAAGAGCAATCAAGCGGATAATTGCAATTTGTCTCAATTACAAAGGCAGATTACTGATGCCAAACAACTTTTAGTGAATAAAGGGAAATAACATGCGTATCTTAAAACCCATTCTTTTTAGCACCATCACTATCATAATAGGTTTGGTGATATTGTGGTTGGCATTGCCTGATGCCAGCCAAACTGCTACAGAAACCTCTTATGTTGAAGAAACAGATATTGTCAGAGAAACCGCTACAGAAACTTATTCTGTTGAAGAAACAGTTATTGCTGAAGAAACCCCTATCATTGAAGAAAGATTTACCGATGAAGAAGCTGCTATCATTAAAAAAATAGCTGAAGAAAAACCACTTGTTCCCGAAGAATGGTTCACCGATGAGCAAAAATTGACTCTCAGAAAAAAATTCTCGCAAATTGAAATATTACCCAGCGAATTAACAACCATCGACTTAAAATTACTCGGCTATCATGCAATTTTAAAAATTCCATATTTTCTTGATGTTTTAACTGAAGATGATGTGAGTGCCATTATTGATGAATTAAAACAACTTCAACCAAAAGACCTTGCTAAATTAATACATCATCATAAAGAAATGCTAACCTATGCCAATAATGTAGAGATAGAGAAAATTTTCTTTAACATCGAGTATGGTAATGTTTTCTTAAAACATTATCACATCAGATATTATCTGAATGATGTTGTTGGGTTTTATAAATTTGACTTTTCACCCACCATTGATGAAGTTTTGCTGCGGGCAGTAACGAAACACCCTACAATCAATATTGGTTATTACTCAGGTTATACGATTAACCCATTATTCATGCATTTAGCAAATACAAGCAATAATAACATCATTCCATTGATACAATTTTTCTTGGATGAGGGTGCTGATATTAATGCAAAGAATCCAACATGGAGTAAAACAATTTTTAGTTATGTTGGCACATTAGAAATCGCCCAACTATTATTAGCAAATGGTGCTGACCCAAATATTATCTCAAATGGTGGCGAGTACCCCTTAATACATGCTATTAAGTGGGGACGTTCCAATGAATTGATAAAATTTCTCATTGATTTGGGGATGGATTTACATGTCAAATCATCTTATAAGGGTGTTGGTATACCTAGGACGCCACTTAAAATGGCAAAAGATCAAGTTAGAACTTTAAAAGGTATTTATATCGGCACAAGTAATAGCGATGCACTCTATTATGCCTCTATAAAGGCAACTTTCCCCGCCCGCATCGCTAAAGCCGAAGAGGTCGTCCGCATCATCGAACAAGCATTAGAGGCAGAGGCAAGTAAATAACACAAAAACCGTGCGTGTCGCAAAGCCCCCCATATACTAATGCTTCACCAGCAATCTATCCCTTGCCGCTTCGAGCTCGTGGATTTTTTGCGCCTTGATATCAGGCTCGTCTTTATATTGCTTCGCCACTTGCTTTTTGCATTTAAGATAAGCGGTGATGATTTCATCCTCACTCTCATCTTGCGTAACGCCCAATAATTGTTCAGCGCGGGGGAGAGGCATCGTGCCACGTAAAGCGCGTAAATTTGAGCCACCACCGCCGGCACGATTCCCGCGAGAATTACCACCGCCCATATTATTGCCCATATTATTAAGAGTATCGCGGACTTTCTTGATGCCCCAAAAATAAAGCGCACCAAATAGCAAGCGTTTCAGCATCGGCAACAAACCCGCAAACGCAACCCATGAGAGATACGGTTTGCCACTAAATAACAGCCACAAGCCAAGCAAAAAGCATAAAAAGCTGAACAAATACCAGCGAATGCTTTTGATAAAGCCTGCAATGCGTTTGCTATCAATATTGCTGAAACCGCCTAACAGCAAGTAAAGCAACAATAAAACTATCGCGATAATTAATAAATACATGGCGTTACTCCTATCTGCTATTTGTAGCACCATCATCAACAGCAATCAAGTTTTTTTGGCAAGGTTTTTTATAAAACCCTCTTGACTCTCTCGCGCATTTTGCTTAATCTTGCATCACGATTTAATTTGGTTTTCAAAAGGTAACGCATGAAAAAGGTTGAGGCGGTGTTAAAGCCCTTTAAGCTTGATGAGGTGAAAGAAGCATTGCACGAAATTGGCGTGCAAGGTATCACGGTGATTGAGGCGAAGGGATTCGGACGGCAAAAAGGCCATACCGAACTTTATCGCGGTTCGGAATATGTGATTGATTTTTTGCCAAAATCAAAAATTGAAATTGTGATTGAAGACCACATGCTAGAACGGGTGATTGAGGTTATCGCGCAAACCGCACAGACAGGGCGGATTGGTGATGGCAAAATCTTTGTAACTGAAATATTAGATGCCGTTAGAATTCGCACGGGCGAACGCGGCGACGATGCTATTAAATAAACTTAGAAAGTAAAATAAAATGTCTGACGTGAAAAAAATACTAGAAATGATTAAAGAAAAAGATATTCAATATGTCGATTTTCGCTTTACCGATATTAAGGGTAAATGGCAGCATACGGCACAGCATGTCTGCACAATTAACGAGGATATTTTTGAAGATGGCGTGATGTTTGATGGCTCGTCAATCGCGGGCTGGAAGGCGATTAATGAATCCGATATGTTGCTGATGCCCGATGCCACAAGCGCGTATATCGATCCATTTGCGGCGCAACCGTTATTGGTGCTTTTCTGCGATATTTTAGAACCATCAACGCGTCAACCCTATAATCGTGACCCGCGTTCGATTGCGAAAAAAGCTATCAACTATATGGGCGAATGCAATGTGGGTGATACCGCCTTTTTTGGTCCTGAAGCCGAATTTTTTGTGTTTGATGAAGTGCTGATTAAAAATGATATGAATAAGTGCATGTATGAGGTGCGTTCTGAAGAAGGACCTTATAAAAGCGGTGATGAGATGGAGGGCGGCAATTATGGGCATCGTCCGGGCGTTAAGGGCGGTTATTTTCCGGTTGCACCTGTTGATTCCGAACAGGATTTGCGTGCCGAAATGGTAACCGTGCTGAATGATTTGGGCGTTGAGATGGAGAAGCATCATCATGAGGTGGCGCCATCGCAACATGAGTTGGGCATGAAGTTTTCAACCATGATTGATATTGCCGATAAGATGCAACTTTATAAATATGTGGTGCATATGGTGGCGCATAGCTATGGCAAAACCGCTACCTTTATGCCGAAACCGATTGTCGGCGATAATGGCTCTGGTATGCATGTGCATCAATCAATCTGGAAAGATGGCAAGAATATGTTTGCAGGCTCGCTTTATGCTGATTTATCAGAAACTTGCTTGCATTATATTGGCGGTATCTTAAAACATTCACGCGCCATTAATGCATTCAGCAATCCTGCCACCAACAGCTATAAGCGTTTGGTGCCGGGTTATGAAGCACCCGTATTATTGGCATATTCGGCGCGCAACCGTTCGGCATCGTGCCGCATTCCCTATGTGGCAAGTCCGAATGGCAAGCGGGTTGAGGTGCGCTATCCTGATGCAACCGCAAATCCGTATCTGTGCTATGCGGTGCTGTTGATGGCGGGGCTAGATGGTATCCGCAACAAGATTCATCCGGGCGAAGCGATGGATAAAGATTTGTATGATTTGCCACCTGAAGAATTGAAAGATATTCCAACCGTTGCGCGCAATTTGCGTGAGGCATTGGAAAGCTTGGATAAGGATAGAGATTTCTTGAAACAGGGCGATGTGATGAGTGATGATTTCATTGATGCCTATATTGCACTATGTATGGAAGATGTAGAAAAATTAGACCTTGCCACTCATCCGCTTGAATATCAGCTATATTATTCTGCGTAAGCTATCAATATTTCGTAAAGGATGCCTTTTACATGACATTAAGACAATCGGCAGTAGAACGCTACAATGATGGCAGTTATTTTGCAAAACACCCAACATGGGATGCAGAACATTCTGGTTGGAAAGCAAAAAACATTAAAAAAATTCTGACAAAGAATAATATTGATGCCAACAAAATTTGTGAAGTTGGGTGCGGTGCTGGTGAAATTTTACTAGAACTTAAAAAAATGATATTGGCAAAGAGTTTCATGGTTACGAAATTGCAAAAGTTGCTTATGAAATGTGCAAAGCAAAAGAAGCTGATAATGTTAAATTCTTTTTAGAGAATTTAGCAGAAAAGAAGGTGAAATATGACGTTTCTCTGTGCATTGATGTGTTTGAACATGTTGAAGATTATATTGGATTTATTCGTTCGTTAAAAAGCAAAGCTTCTTATCATGTGTTCCATATTCCGCTGGATATTAGCGTATTGGCAGTTATCAAGAATGGCTTTGGGTTTGCCTATGAAAGCGTAGGGCATTTGCATTATTTTTCTGCCGATACCGCCATCACTACATTACAAGAGGCGGGTTACGAGGTGGTTGATAGTTTTTATACAAAAGTTTATGATAAGGGTGCGGTTCCGCTGACGGGTTTTCGGAAGTTAATATTTTCCATTGGCTACAAATTATCATTAAAATGGTGTGCCAGAATTATCGGCGGCTGTGAATTGTTGGTATTGGCAAAAGCCAAACAAAAGTAATATATTTTTTATCGAATTGATAACCTATTTATGCTAGAGTAGGTGAATAAGGAGATTATTATGTTTGAAATAAGACGGGCTGAGCAAATCGTTGCATTTTTCGCGATGCAAGAGCCGAGCAAAAAAATCAATATCATGAAAGTGATTAAGCTGGTTTATCTGGCAGATAGAAAAAATATTGAAAAATATGGTGACCCTATATCTGATGATGATTATTTTTCGATGAAAAAGGGACCCGTATGTTCACACACATTAGATATGTTAAATGCAGGAAGAGCATCAAATATAGATAGAAAATTTTTAGGAAAGCGTTCTGGCTACATGATTCCGTTAAAAGTTTTATCTATTGAACGCGATGATTTTGATGAATTAAGTGAATCTGATATTGAAATATTAGAAGAGATTTGGCAAAAATTTGGTGGAATGAACGAAGATAAGTTAAGCGAATGGACGCATCAGCCAGAAAATATTCCAGAATGGCAAGACCCCGGTCATAGTAGTAAAAGGATTGAGTTGAAAACCATTATGGAGAATGTTGGCATTGAAAATGCAGATGAGCATTATGCAGAATGGAAAAGTTTGCAATCTGTTATGAGTGAATTTACTCATTCTACCAAATAAATGACACAATTAATTAAAAAGCGGGCGACTTTTATACTGAAGTCAGCAACAACACATGCGCCTCATAAAAAGCATCTCTTTGTAATTTGCACGAATATTGACCGTGATGAGCGATATTTAATTATTCCTGTTTGCACAAAAACTAATAGGCAACATAATGAATATTGTATTATTACTGCAGGTGAGCATAAATTTATTAGGCATGAATCTTATATTGCATATCAACATGCAAAAATTGAACCTGCTAGTTTTTTGCGAGATGGAATAAGGCACGAGGATATAAATGGACAACTTTTTTTAAGAATATGCAATGGTATAGAAAAATCTAAACGCATGGCACGTATATACAAAAAATACTATCTAAAAAACAAAGACAATCAATAATGCCGTTGTAAATTACCCCAAAAGCGCGGGGCGTTATGCGCTAATGCGGCGCTGGCATCAACATTTTCCCACGATTTGAACGCAGATTTGATGATGCGCGCGATTTCAGCATCGCCATCTTGCAGATAAAATATTTGCGCTAATTTACTATAATTCCGTAAATTTTTGGGCGCGTTTAAGTCGGCACCGGGCGCACCACGCCTGAACCAAGTTGGGATAATACCGAATAATTTTCGAATATCGCCCATTGGAATATGCGCTGTATAAAACGGATGGTCAGGCTTAAGTTGCTTTACGCGCACCTGCATTTTTTGTGATTCATCTGCCGCATAAACCAAATCATAACCGCCATCAACCAGTGGTTTTTTCTTGCCCGTTAACACAAATTCTAACGCGCTGGGATTGCCGACTGTGCGGTAACTTGTGGTGGTTTCGGGGCAAATGTAAGGCTCGTTGGAGCGCACCGCATAGCAAATATTGATATGCTGATTATCGGGCATCATCACATCATGCCCGATAATATAGCTGCGAAAATAATTATGTTGGGCAAGCAGTAAAATCATCGGGGTGAGGGTTTCGCGGTCAATGATAATTTGTACCGCACCATGAATATCAAGCTCGTGCCAGATGGTGAGGTCGCCTGCCAGTGATGCAAAAAATCTTTGCATAAAGGTCAAACCCATTGGCAAACCGCTTGAGGTGAAAACTGCACTATATTTTAGAACCAATACATCGCGTGCGGGCAGATTAAGCGGCGGATAAGCGGGCAGTGTTTCTTCGTAAATGCGCCCATAAAGCGGTGCATCGATTGGCGCATTTTTATCCATAATTTGATGCAAACCTAAGTAGTCGCTGTGATAATCGCGGTCATTCTCAACCGCTTTTATATCAGCGGCAGTGATGGGTGCAGGCTTGATAATTTTACGCCCTTTTTTTAAGGCAGAGTTATTTAAGTAGAAATTCTCAAAATCTACAATCCGTGCAGAGCCATTGCCAATATAAATATCAGGATGGTAACGGTTAAGTAGGGTGGTTATCTCTGCTTGGCTTAAAGTGCTTTGTGTGTTTTCTTGTGCCGTTGAAACATTGCCGTAAAAGCAACATAGCAAGGTAATGAGCAGTGTTGTATAGCGCATTTGAAAATCCGGGTTTTATCTCTTTAAGAAAATTATCACTGGATAATAATGAAAAAGCGTTTAGAATGTTCGGATGCTATCATATTTAACGCGAACCACTGCCAAAATAAATGGCTGTGCCAAAGGTAAATGTATCGATTTTGATGGCTGTGGTATCAAGAAATGGCGTTGCACTTAGTACTCGGTCACCATTAGTTTCTGGGTCATCATTTTTTCTTAGTAATACCGTCCCTGCTTCTTTATATTTATCTTCAGCAAGAATAGTTGACCAATCAAAGAAGATAAAAACTGTTTTTAGCCTTATTCTGATACCATAATTATAAAATGGCTTTATCTTACCATAATGATATGTAACCTTTGCATAGCTTTGGCTATAGATACTATTAGACATGCCCGACCCTGCATATACCGAAAAATAACGGGCAAAAGGAATATGATAACGCGCAACAGCATATTGATTCTGGTAATCAACATTGGCAAAGAAAGAGCCACCTTCAGCAGGGGTAGGGTTGTAATAAGAACCGCTTAATTGGTAATAACCCAGCTCTAAACTTAAACCACTTCTAACATCTTTAAGATGGTAGCCCAAATTAACGATAAGCCCATCTAGGCTAACACCTAGATTATTATCTGCAAGTGGCTGAGGACCACTGCCACCAGCATCTACATCTGCAGGGACAGCAAATTTGTTAGGATTATACGGGCTATTAGGGTCTTCATGTTCATATACCAAATCCCCTTGCACAGTGCCAGTGCCCATATAATATTCAGCTGCATGTAATGCCTGTATATTAAATGCAAAATATACAATGCTACTAAGTAACATGCCAATAATATAACGACCTATATTTTGGTTGTTATCTGAAAATTTTAAATATGGTAATTTCTGTTTCATATAAAATCTATTCTATTTTTTTGAACCAAATAAGATGGCAACCCCGATTGTATTGGAGGCAGCTTCAACAGTAAATTTTTGTACACCAGTAACCTCTGATGTCGTATAAAAATTTTCGGCAATCAGATAAGGGAAAAATGATTGATAGTCAATATAGAGAAACGCATTATCTCTAAATTTCACACGAACGCCAAGCACAAAATTACCCGGACTTGTATATGTTTCGTTATGTAAAACACGCCCATTCAATAAAAATTCACTTTTTGTCTGAGTAAGACCAACGCCTATATGTAATGCTGCTGGTGTTGCGGTGCGTTGAAACATAGGATAATAATAACGTAAATCACTGTATAGACGCGTATATTTTAACTGTGTTGTGCCTACAAAGCTACCATCGCCAAATGACGAAAATGGTTGACGCTGAGGGTCATCAACAAAAACCCGTGTTCTTTGCTCAGTTTCATTTAACTGATAGCCTATCTCTATCCCAAAACCTTTGGTCGCATGTTGAAAATTATAACCATAGATTGCACTATAGCCATCACCCGCTGTGGCAAAAAGATACCGCATGTAATTTTCTTGGTCTGGCGCTTCACCAATAGCCTGCATGTTCACATTAAGAAAGTTACGTGAAAAGCTAAGGTAATGTTCAGAAGCGTTTGCATTTGTTGTAGGCAACATAATAATCGCCGTCAATAAAAAAACAGTTTTCAGCAAACTATTTTTCTTAACAAAACAATTATTTGATAATTTCTTTCTACAACTAAACATATTACGCCCTAATTTTTTTAAATCCTGATAGACAATATATTGCTATCATTTTTAAAAAGCAAGCATATATTAGTATGAATGTTACTTTTTATCATTATTTTCTGCCTCAATTCCTGCTTGGGCGGCGGCAAGGCGCGCAATCGGCACACGATAAGGCGAACACGATACATAATCAAGCCCAACCTTATGGAAAAAATGCACCGAAGCAGGGTCGCCACCATGCTCGCCACATATACCCAATTTAATATCGGGGCGCGTTAAACGCCCGCCTGCAACGCCCATTTCAACCATTTTGCCCACCCCATCAACATCAATCGTGGTGAATGGGTCATTATCAATAATCGCTTTATTTTCATATTCTGCCAAAAACTTACCCGCATCATCACGGCTTAATCCCCACACGGTTTGCGTCAAATCATTGGTGCCGAAGCTGAAAAATTCTGCCTGTTCGGCAAGTTCATGCGCCATTAGGGCGGCGCGTGGCAATTCAATCATCGTGCCGACCATATAAGGAATCTCTTGCCCTGTTTCGGCGCAAACCTCTTTGGCAACGCGAATGATAACATCTTTCAGCAAGCTAAGCTCTTGCTTGGTTGCCGCAAGCGGTATCATAATTTCGCACAAAACCGCCTCGCCTGTTTCTTTGCTGGCATTGGCGGCGGCGATAAAGATAGCGCGCGCCTGCATTTCGCAAATTTCAGGATAGGTTACCAAAAGCCTGCACCCTCTATGCCCTAGCATCGGGTTAGATTCTTCTAGTAATTTCGTGCGTTCGGTAACCACATTTACTTCAACACCAGCGGCCTGCGCCACTGCTTCTAGCTCTTCTTTGGAATGGGGTAGAAATTCGTGCAAAGGTGGGTCAAGCAAGCGAATCGTTACAGGTAAGCCTTTCATCACCTTGAAAATCTCTAAAAAATCATCTGATTGCATCGGTTGAATCTTGGCAAGTGCGCGCCTACGTAATTGTTCGGTGCTGGCAAGAATCATCTGGCGCATGGCGGTGATTCGCTCACCCTCAAAAAACATGTGTTCGGTACGACATAATCCAATGCCTTCCGCGCCGAATTGCCGTGCCACTTTCGAATCGGTCGGGGTTTCGGCATTGGTGCGGATTTTTAAGGTGCGGAATTCATCAGCCCATTCCATGATGGTAGAAAATTCATCGGAGAGTTCGGGCAACACCATATTCACTTTGCCCTGTATCACTTCGCCTGAGCTACCATCAATCGTGATCGTAATCGCCCTCATTAATCATCACCGAACCGATATGGCAACTTCTTGCCTCTTCATCAATCACCACCGAAGATGCCCCCGCCACGCAAGGCCGCCCCATACCACGCGCCACCACTGCGGCATGGCTTGTCATACCACCACGCGCTGTTAAAATGCCACGCGCCGCATGCATGCCATGAATATCTTCAGGCGAGGTTTCGGTGCGGACAAGAATAACATCTATGCTATTTTGCGCCATCGCTTCGGCACGTTCAGCGGTAAAAATCGCCTGCCCACATGCCGCCCCCGGTGATGCTGGCAAACCCACCGCCAATACTGATTTGCTAGCGGAATGGTCTAATGTGGGGTGCAGTAATTGGTCTAACGTATGTGGCGCAATATTCATGATGGCACGTTTCTTATCGGCAATCCCCTCATTCACCAAATCCACGGCGATTTTCAATGCCGCGCGCGCACTTCTTTTGCCGGCTCTGGTTTGCAACATATAGAGTTTATTGCGCTGAATGGTGAATTCTATATCCTGCATATCTTTATAATGCTTTTCTAACAAAGCGCGAATTTCAGATAATTCCTTGAAGGCTTGCGGCATGGTTTCTTCCATTGCGGGTAATTCTGTGCCTTGTTCTTGCTGGGCTTGAATCGTGAGTGGTTGCGGGGTGCGGATACCTGCCACCACATCTTCGCCTTGCGCGTTAATCAGATATTCGCCATAAAACATATTTTCGCCCGTTGATGGATTGCGGGTGAAAGCCACACCAGTGGCGCAATCATCGCCCATATTGCCAAACACCATCGCCTGCACATTAACCGCAGTGCCCCATTGTGATGATATGCCATTCAACTTTCGGTAAGTAATGGCGCGTGGGCTCATCCAGCTTTTGAACACCGCACCGATTGCTTGCCATAATTGTTCTTTCGGGTCGGTCGGGAAATTTTGATTGGTTTGATTACGCACCAAGCTTTTATAATCGGCAATCACTGATTTTAGCGAATCGGTGGTCAGCTCGGTATCTTCATACGCGCCCACATCATTTTTATGTTGCTCTAAAATATCTTCAAACAGATGATGCGCCACCCCTAGCACCACATTGCCATACATTTGAATGAAACGGCGATAGCTATCATGCGCGAACCTATCATCACCGCTTTGGCGTGGCAAGCCCTTGCACAGTAGCATCATTCAGCCCTAAATTCAGCACCGTATCCATCATACCCGGCATAGAAACCCGCGCACCCGACCGCACCGATACCAGCAACGGATTTTCGTTACTGCCAAATGTTAAGCCCAACTCACTTTCAAGATGGTTGATGGCTTTATTGAACGCAGCCTCTAAATCGGCAGGATAATTTTGCTGATTCTCGTAAAAATAATTGCATAAATCGGTGGTGAGGGTAAAACCCGGTGGCACAGGCAAGCCGATTTTACACATTTGTGCCAAATTCGCGCCCTTGCCGCCCAGTAAATTCCGCATGGTTTCGTCGCCATCACTATTTTTTTTGCTAAAATGATAAATCCAGTTGCTCATCGCCTGCCCTTTAAATGAAATATTTTAATGATACAATTTAATCATAAGTTAACGCTTTTCTTGTATGTTTGATTCGCGCAACTTTTGCAAGTAAATAATCCATTGGCTTGTTGCTTTTGGTGCGGTTGCAATGGGCGCATAATAGCTGATAATTTTCATAGTAATCACCGCCGCCTTTAGATTTCGGGACGACATGGTCAATTTCAAAATCTTTGATAAGATATTCATGCCCGCACCCATTGCAACACCCATCTTGCTGACTATAAAGCCGTTTCTTAATCGGCAGACTCGGCTCGCTTCTCTCAACATCTGTTCGTTGTGGCGGAATGGTGGTATGCACAAAATCCTTAAATAATCCCGCATCATCTGATAGACGTTCCACCAGAATATCAGCGGCTTTTTCTTCAATATCGCAGCCAATCCATTTGCGATTTAATTGTTGCGATGCCACGCAAGCGGTTGCACAGCCACAGAATGGGTCGAACACCACATCGCCCTCATTGCTTGATGCTTTGATAATGCGATGCAACAATGCAAGTGGTTTTTGCGTGGGGTAGCCTGTGCGTTCTTTTGCCATATTATTAATGCTAGGGATATCGCCAGACATCGTGAAGCAATTTGCCATCTTTATTGCCTTGTATAAAATCTTTATCACCATATTTCGTGCCTTTGGCATAGCTGCCAGCCTATCAGGTGCATAGGCTTCACGCATATCATTCCAATTAAAGATACTTTTTTCTTTTACATAAAATAAGATAACATCATGCTTTTTACCAAAATTGATATGCGAACGGTTAGAGCCATTATAATAATGCCAAATAATCTCGTTTCGAAAATTACCCTTGCCAAAAATGCCGTCCATGATGATTTTTAGATAATGGCTTGCAGTCGGGTCAATATGCACATAGATGCTACCAGTTGATTTTAATATTCTGTGCATCTCAAGCAATCTCTGTGTCATATAAGTGATATATGAAGCCATTGCTTTTGAATGGAGGCGATAGATGCTATCAATCAAGTCGGTAATATCAGGGTGGGTTTCGTAAAGCCGTTCAAGATAGGCGATATTCACATCGTCCCAATTCCACATATCCTTAAATGACGCCCCTGCTGATTTGCTACCCACAGGTGCAGAGTAAGTCCGCTTGCTGTTAAAAGGCGGGTCAAGATAGATAAGGTCAACCGACTCGCTATCCATGCCATTTAGTAAGAATAAATTATCCAATGTATAAAGGCTGTTGACTGTCATGCGCTGGTGTTTTTACTGTTGAATCAGAGAAAAATCGGCAATGCTGTTGAATCTCTCTCGCAATTCTAGCAGTAGATTAATGCGGTTCATTCTTATTTTTTTATCATCAACATTTATCATCACATTCTCAAAAAAAGCATTAACGCGGTCACGCATATTTGCTACGCTTTCTAATTTAGCATTAAGAGACTCTGGAGTTTCATCAAACCCAGTAATTTCGCCATAGAGTCTTCTTTCTTCGGGTAATTGAAACCAATCAGGGTCAGTTACAGAATTTTTATTAAATTCATGCCCCTGCTTTTTTTCTTCGGCATTGATGCTATTATTAACTCGTTTTATCACTGCCAACATGTCAGCACCTGCTTCCGTATTACAAAAACCTTCCAGTAATTCAGTAGATGCCATAAGAATACCAACATGAGTGCTAGGATTTTTTTGATAATAGCTGTTATTGCAAATGGCTTTAGCAATATCGTAGCGTCTTCCATCTTTTTTCATTTTGGTAAATAACCGCTCATTGAGAAAATTTGCAATATCAAGCATTGTCTTTTCTATATCAATTTCTAAACTTAAATCACTAGCCCATTGTTCGAGGGCAATTCTTATAAATGGTGCATAATCATCAATCCAACCATATACAGGTTTACCAACAAAATCATTAGAATCATTAAATGGAATATCATCCGAACCTGCTGATACACTTATATCTTGCAAACTTTCTAGTAATGTAATAATCGCAATCGCGGTGCGCCGAATCGCAAATGGGTCTTTGGAGCCAGTGGGTAAGTCATTAATGGTAAAAAAGCCTGTTAAAATATCAATTTTATCAGCCAATGCGAGCGCTTGTCCTAATAGCTTGTCGGGTATATTATCATCAGCATTAATCGGTAAATAATGTTGGGCAATGGCAGATGTTAAGCGTTTATCCATATCAGCAATAGTTTTTTCGGCATAATAGCCCGCCATTTTACCTTGCAGATGAGGAAATTCACGCACTGTTAGGCTTGGCTAAATCAGATTTGCATAAATCACAGCATGATTGCATATTTTATATTATTGTCTGTATAATCCCACTGAATATTATCAGCGAGGGCTGTAAAATTGTAAACCTCTGTCATTTCAAGAAATATCGCCTTAATATGCTCAACCCGTCTTTTCATACTCCCCAATTTCGGATGAAAAGTTAAATCTTCTAACATCGCAATTCGCTCTTCCACAGGTTGTTTCAAATCCTGCTCAACAAAGAATAAAGCATCGCTTAATCGGGCTTGCAACACGCGTTCATTACCTTTAACCACGATGCTGTTATCGCCACGATTGCCATTGCTGAAAAATAGAAACTTGCCTGTCGGCTTGCCCTCATCATCACGCAATAAGAAATGTTTTTGATGATGATTCAGCACCGATTCCAGTAAAAAATCAGGCAGGGTTAAAAACTTCTTATCAAACTTGCCGATAAGCGCAACTGGCATTTCACACAAGCCTGCAACTTCGTTGATAAGCCCGTGGTTATGCTTCTGCCCTTGCAATGCTTCGGTAATCACCGCCAACCTATCTGCTTGCGATAGCATCACATCGGCATCGCGTAATTGCTTTTGATAATCCTCAAAATTTTCGGGCGTAATAATATCAGGCTTACTCATATAATTACCAACAGCATGGTCGGCATAGGTAATAACCAACCCCTGATAGGTAAACTCACCGCTCAACATCTCACCATTAAAACACGCCAATATCGCCCGTAACGGACGAATAAACGCAAAACTGCCATGTTCGTTTCGCTCGGTAAAGCGCATCGATTTCGGTTGCGGTAATTTGATAATCGCCTGCTGTATCATATCGGGCAGAATTTCGGCAAGCGAGCGGGGCGGCATTTGCTTCAGCCAAAAATAAGTCTCACTCACCTTGCCTTTCGCGCCTGCCAAATTGCGTATTTCGCAATCTTCTAGCGTGATATTATTGGCACGTAAAAAGCCATCAATCGCCTGTTGCGGTGCATCTTTGCGCGGTCCTTTATGCTCAATCTTAATGGCGTCAGTCATTAAAGGCAAATCATTAATTGCCACCACCAAACGGCGGGCAGTGGCATGGCAAATCAGGGCATTATCCGCCACTTTAATATCAGCTTGTTGCAACTGCTTGCGGATATTCTCACCCAAGCCATCGGCAAGTGATTGCTGATGCGCTGATGGGATTTCCTCAACACTTAATTCTAACAACAATTCAGCCATTTTGCGCCTCGCTCTCTACCCACTCCACCTGAATCCATTGTTGCGCGCATAATTTCGCCAATGTTGCCACCCTGCTGATAATATCAGGCCGCCCCGTTGCCGATATAACCCCACGCGCATCTAACAGATTAAAATAATGGCTGGCTTGCAAGCAAAATTCATAGGCGGGCAATACCAACCCCTCATCAATCATGCGCTTGCATTCACTCTCGGCATTATCAAAATTTTTCCGCAACATCGCCACATCAGCCAGTTCAAAATTATAGCGCGAATGTTCCCGCTCGGCTTGCTTGTAAATATCGCCATAGGATAGCGTTTCATTATAGCGCAAATCATAGACATCATCTACGCCCTGAATAAACATTGCCAACCGTTCAAGCCCATAAGTTAATTCGGTGCTAGGCAGGGTGCATTCTAACCCGCCAACTTGCTGAAAATAAGTGAATTGACTCACTTCCATACCATCGCACCATACTTCCCAACCTAAACCAGACGCGCCCAAAGTCGGGCTTTCCCAATCATCTTCCACAAAGCGAATATCATGCTTGGTGATGGTCGATGCCGATATTTGCCAGCGACTCCAAATATAATGCTTGGCTATTTTCGGGGCTTGGCTTTAACAAGGCTTGAAACTGATAATAATGTTGCAACCGATTAGGGTGGTCGCCATAGCGGCCATCAGCGGGGCGGCGGCAAGCCTGCACATAAGCGGCACGCCACGGATTTTTACCCAATGCGCGCAAAGTTGTGGCGGGGTGAAAAGTGCCTGCGCCCACTTGAATATCAAGCGGTTGCAGAATCACGCAACCCTTATCTGCCCAATATTGCTGTAACGCAAATATCATATCTTGAAAATTTAGAGACATAGAAAATTCATCTTAAAGTTAAACATTATCGGTATAAATAGCTTGCCACCCCCATCCGCGTCAAGGGGGCATGATAAATATCCCACTACATTTACACTTCAATTATATTACATTTATACTTCAATTATATTACATTTATACTGCAAAACCCTCTTGCAAAAAAACAGAATCACCTTTATGTATATTGGTTAATGTAATAACTCCAATTCATGTAAAATATTATGCCAAAATTTGACGATATAAAATCAGTAATGATTATTGGTGCAGGTCCGATTGTTATCGGGCAGGCATGTGAGTTTGACTATTCAGGCACGCAAGCCTGTCGCGCTTTGAAAGAAGAGGGCTTGCGGGTGATATTGATGAACTCAAACCCTGCCACCATTATGACTGACCCCGAAATAGCCGATGCCACCTATATCGAGCCTATCACGCCAGAATTTGCTGAATTAATCATTGCCAAAGAACGCCCTGATGCGCTACTACCCACAATGGGCGGGCAGACTGCGCTGAATACCGCGCTTGAATTAGAGCGTATGGGTGTGCTTGAAAAATATAATGTGAAGATGATTGGCGCGAAAGCCGATGTGATTGATAAGGCCGAAGATAGGCAAAAATTCAAAGATGCTATGAGTAAAATCGGCTTGGAAACCCCACGCGCCACACAAATTACGCATATTGACCAAGCTGACGACGCGCTTGATAAAGTAGGCTTGCCCGTGATTATTCGCCCCGCTTTTACATTAGGCGGTATTGGCGGTGGCATTGCCTATAACCGCGATGATTACCGCAAATTGGTGGATAAAGGCTTGCGCGCCTCGCCCGTTACTGCGGTTTTGGTGGAAGAATCGGTGCTGGGCTGGAAAGAATTTGAAATGGAAGTGGTGCGTGATAGTGCCGATAATTGCATCATTATATGCTCGATTGAGAATATCGACCCGATGGGCGTGCATACGGGTGATTCTATCACGGTCGCGCCTGCGCTTACCCTCACCGATAAAGAATATCAGCGGATGCGTGATGCCTCGCTGGCAGTGTTGCGCGAAATTGGCGTGGATACGGGTGGCTCGAATGTGCAGTTTGCGGTCAATCCTGCTGATGGGCGCATGGTGGTGATTGAAATGAATCCGCGCGTGTCGCGCTCGTCCGCATTGGCGTCAAAAGCAACGGGTTTCCCGATTGCCAAAGTCGCCGCCAAACTTGCGATAGGCTATACATTAGATGAGTTAGATAACGCCATCACCAAAGTTACACCTGCCAGTTTTGAGCCAACCATCGACTATGTGGTGGTGAAAATCCCGCGCTTTGCGTTTGAAAAATTCAAGGGCGTTTCTAGCGAATTAAACACCGCCATGAAATCGGTAGGTGAGGCGATGGCAATCGGGCGCAATTTTCCTGAAGCCTTGCAAAAAGCCTATCGTTCGTTAGAAAACGGCTTTAACGGTTTGGATAATGTGGTGATTGCGGGCGCGCCTGATAAAGATGCGATTAAGGCGGCATTGGCGCAATCGCACCCTGCAAGGTTACGCCGTGCGGCACAAGCGATGCGGCATGGGCTTAGTTGCGAAGAAATTGCCAATGTTACCAAAATTGATATGTGGTTTTTGCGCTATATTGAAGTGATTGTGAAAGAAGAGCAAAAGCTGAAAGAAGCGGATATTATCACGCCGCACCAGATGAAATATCTCAAAGAATTGGGCTTTTCTGATGAGCGTATCGCCTTATTAACGGGCAAGAAACCGCATCAGATTCAAAAAATTAGAAAAAGAATGCGGATTGAGCCTGTGTTTAAGCGCATCGATAGCTGTGCCGCTGAATTTGCCACCGATACCTCTTATATGTATAGCACTTATCATCATCAGGGTGTGTGCGAAGCAGCGCCAACTGCGCGTGATAAGGTGGTGATTTTAGGCGGCGGCCCGAACAGAATTGGGCAGGGGATTGAGTTTGATTATTGTTGCGTCCATGCTTGTATGGCAATGCGCGAGGCAGGTTACGAAACCATCATGATTAATTGTAACCCTGAGACTCTCTCTACCGATTACGATACTTCTGACCGCCTATATTTTGAACCGTTAAGCGATGAAAATGTGCTGGATATTATCCGTTCCGAGCAGAAAAACGGCAAGCTAAAAGGCGTCATTGTCCAGTTTGGCGGGCAGACGCCATTGAAATTAGCGCAATTTTTAAGTGCGAATCAGGTGCCGATTATTGGCACATCGCCTGATGCGATTGATTTGGCAGAAGATAGAGAGCGTTTTCAAAAATTGCTGAAGAAATATCAGCTGCGGCAACCCGCAAATGGTATCGCTAAAAGTGTCCGTAAGGCAGTGGCAATCGCGAAGAAAATCGGTTTTCCAGTGGTGATACGTCCATCATATGTGTTGGGTGGTCGGGCGATGGAAATCGTGAGTGATAGCGAGCATCTCAAAAATTATATGCAAACAGCGGTGAAAGTATCGGGTAAGAATCCGGTGCTGATTGATTATTATCTGCAAGATGCGATTGAGGTAGATGTTGATGCTTTATGCGATGGCACTGATGTCTATATTGCGGGCGTGATGGAGCATATTGAAGAGGCAGGCATTCATTCGGGCGATTCTGCTTGTTCGCTGCCCGTTTATTCTTTATCCGATGAGATTGTCGCCGAGATGGAACGGCAAACCAAAGTTTTGGCGCGGGCGTTGAATGTGCAAGGGCTTATCAATATCCAATTCGCGATTAAAGATGATATGATATATTTGCTAGAGGTGAATCCGCGCGCCAGCCGAACGATTCCGTTTATCGCCAAAGCTACTGGCGTGCCGATTGCCAAATATGCGGCGCGTATCGCGATTGGTGAGAAAATTGCGACTATGAATTTACCAAAAAATGGCAAAGATACATTAGACCATTTCTATGTGAAAGAGTCGGTATTTCCATTCTCACGTTTTCCGGGTGCTGACGTATTATTAGGACCAGAAATGCGCTCAACTGGCGAAGTGATGGGCTGGGCAAAAGATTTTCCTAGCGCATTTGCCAAAGCACAGATTGGCGCAGGCACGCATCTGCCATCGGGTGGCAAAGTGTTTCTTTCGGTGAAACATCAAGATAAATCATTCTTCGTTACATTGGCGCATAACATACAGGCGTTAGGTTTCAGCATCTGCGCGACTGGTGGCACGCAACGTTATCTAACGGAACAAGGCTTGCAAGATATTGAACTGGTGCATAAGGTGCTAGAAGGCTCGCCCCATATTGTTGATGCCATGATTAATGGCGATATTGATTTGGTGATTAACACCACCGATGGGCTGAAAGCGATTGAGGATTCTAGGGGCTTACGGCAAACGGCATTGATGCGTGGTATCCCATACTGCACCACCCGCGCAGGCGCAAAAGCGATTATCTTTGCCTTGCAAGCGATGAAGAATAAGCAACAATTTACAGTGCAGGCATTGTAGATAACTCTCTCTTGCATTCTACAAAAAAATTCGCTATAGTAGCAAATTGATTTTACACGTAACACTATAATAGTTATTCATAAATAGGTTGAGACAAGATGAATGATAAATTCCCCATAACGCCCTCTGGTTTTACCAATATGCAAGATGAGTTGCGACAGCTCAAAGCCGATGAACGCCCCGCTGTGATTAAGGCGATTGCCGAAGCGCGTGAGCATGGCGATTTATCGGAAAATGCCGAATATCACGCCGCTCGCGAAAAGCAAAGCATGATTGAAGGGCGGATTTCACTGCTAGAAGACCGTATCAGCCGTGCCGAAGTGATTGATGTTGCCACATTAAGCGGCAGTGTGGTGATGTTTGGCGCGCATGTTACCCTTGCTGACGAGGCTGATGATAGCGAAGTTACATGGCAGATTATCGGCGAATATGAAGCCGATATTTCCAATGGTCAGATTTCGGTAACCTCACCGATTGCCCGTGCGTTGATTGGCAAAGAAGAGGGCGAGATGGTTGAGGTGCAAACCCCAAAAGGTAAGCGCGGTTACGAAATTATAACTGTCGCCTATAAATAATCACGAGAGGAAATATAGATGGAAAAAATTACACGAACCGAAGAAGAATGGAAGCTGATGCTTTCTAGCGAAGCCTATAAGGTAACGCGCAAACATGGCACCGAACGCGCTTATTCAGGCGAATATCACGATAATAAAGATGATGGCTTATATCACTGCATCTGTTGCGATTTATCTTTGTTTCATTCCGAAGATAAATTTGATTCTGGCACAGGCTGGCCTAGCTTTTCGCAAGCCGTTATCCATAATCACCTTGAATCCAAAGAAGACCGTAGTTTTTTGATGAGCCGCACCGAAGTGTTATGCGCCCGTTGCGATTCTCATTTAGGGCATGTCTTTACTGATGGTCCGATGCCTAAAGGCTTGCGCTATTGCATCAATTCGGTTTCATTAAAATTTGTTGCTGGCGCTAAAAAGCCCAGTAGCGCGTGATAGCAATCCATTTTGGCGCAAGATTATAAGGCGGATAAAGCCAAAGATAAAAATATCGTGCATCAACTAGATGCGCTTGATACAAAAATCAGCACTGCCAAAGCCAAACATAATCCACAACAAAAAGAGGGTGCGCTCAGCGAGAGTGCAGGTATCGGCATGGGTTTTCGGATGGCAGTTGAGATGATGGCAGCGGTTTTTGTCAGCGTGTTTTTGGGCTATCAGCTTGATAAATGGCTGAATAGTAAGCCATTATTCTTGCTATTGCTGTTTTTTTTAGGGGTGATAACGGGCTTTTGGAATATCATCAAAACCGCGCAGAAATTTGAGAAAAGACAAGCTGAGCAGAATAAGAAAACCTGATAATCGCGTCAAAACGTAAATTTTTCATTGCAAAATGATGGGTATAATGGCATGATTGCTATAAGTTACTTATCAGGAGGTCGCATCGTGAGACAAGCATTATTTTCAACCATCACATTCATCATTTTTTCTGTTATGTTAACCGCTTGCGTTGCCAGTAGCGGTGCCGACACGGCGGAGAATAAACCGACTGACCCCACTAATCCCAATGATAACACGGTGATTGACCCTGTGGTGATGCTGCCCTATATTGAGCCATATATATCGCCTATCGACACGATAGATGCGTTGGATAGTCCCGCGCTCAGCACGGGGCATGACTCACTGACTGCCGTTTCGACTGCCGCTAATGGTGGCGAGGCGATAGATTATACCATACAAGGTTTGGCAGTGCTACGCAATGATAGCACCATCTATAGCCGCGATGCAGACACTACTGAATGGCATGTTAGCGGTGAACTGAATACGGAAGTAACCGTGACTAATGCAAGCATTATTTCGCGAATCACTGCACCTACTGTAACGTTAACTTTTGGTGTTGATGGCACGATTTCGGGCGTTACCGTTTATGCTGATGATACCTATAGCACAGGCGCAACTGCCGATAGAAGCAGCGGTTTCTTCGGCTTTGATTCTGATTATATGGCGTATATTACATGGGACGCCACTAATGCGTTCGATGCAGCAAATGCCGAACTTGAACAAACCGCTTATGATAAAGATGGCGTGATGATTGCGGGTATTGAAAGCACTATTGCAGATATTCCCAATGCGGGCATCGCCACTTTCACAGGCAAAGGCGCGGGCAGTTATTATCGTCTTAACTCAGATGACACGGTTAATGATAATTATGATACCAAATTTGATGTTACCGCTACTGCTGATTTTTCGGCTAGCACTGTTACATTTGATATTGATAACACCAAATGTGTATCAGCTTCATCAACAGGTTGCGCTTCAGATAATGAGGTTAAGACTGGGCTTGATTTCACCACAGGCGCACTTAAATTTCTTGAGGGGCAAAGCAATGTTACCAATAATATCAGCGCTGACCTCACAGTCGCAGGCATGGTTGGCACGCTTGACGCTCGCTTTTATGGCGATAATGGTAATGATAAGGCAAGAGAGTTGGGTGGCACATTTGCGGTAGAGAATGCGCCCGATGCTTATGATACGCGTTATTATTATGGTGCATTTGGTGGCGTGCGTTCGGGCATCACTGAATATAGTTATCATGATACTGGAATCACGAATCCAACCGCCAATAACGCTTGATAGCGTGGTAACAACCGCCATTACCGCTGATAAAACCAATCAAACATCTTTCGCTTCGGCTGGCGTGATCAGGTAGCACCATTACCATGAATGCACTTGTTGCCTATGGTGATATTACCAAAATCACAAGCGTTCATCAGAATCGCAAAATTGGGACTGATAATAATGATATTGACCAAACACACACCATTGCCAGATATAGCGAATGCGGCAGTATCATTCTATGCTATGATGCACAGTAATAAAATAACCAAGTGCAACTTTATTTAACCGATAATGCCGCCACCTACACCGCCAATTATACGTTGCGGGCGATACCAATGGCAAGTCTAATTTCCACTGCTGATATTCTTACTGATGATATAGGCGATGCTGATTCTGGCACAATTACAATCTATCGGGGCAGTAATGTGTTTGGCTTTAACCCTGAATATATGGCGCAAATCAGATGGTCGCTTGATAGGGGCGCTAGATACAACAAATACCGAGCTTGCAACAAACACTTATGATACAGATGGCGTTATGCTTGTGGGTATTGAAAATAATGATTTAAGCCTGATTCGCCCAGCGCGATGTTGAATTTAAGGGCGTAGGGGCGTGGTTATGCAACTTTAAGCAATGGCACGCGCAATGGCATAACATTCAAGCTGTAATAGCAGATATTGATTTTGTGGCAATAGCAAAGCATCCATCAGCACCAACGATAGCGAGGAATTATGTAACACGTCATTTGGTGGCTGTGCACCAACGATTCTGGCTATAATCTTGACAACCGCATTGCTTAATTTCGGTGGTAATAATATCATCAGCGGTGATATTAGGCATACCGATGATGGCGGTTTTACTGGCAAAATTGATGCGCGGTTTTACGGACCTGTGGCACGCGAATTTGGTGGCACATTTGCGGTAAGTGATGCCAGTAACAATCAATATTATGGCATGTTTGGCACGGAAATCAATAAAGATGAATATAGCAAAATATTTGATGACCCCGTTAGCACGCAAACATTGGGTAATAATGTGCCTGCAACAACCACTGCGCCCGTTACTAATTTTGATACCGCTTTTGCGAATAGCACGTCATATCAGTTTACAGGGTTAAAAACACTTGGTGTTGAAAGATTTTTTGATGTAATTCACACACGCGATGCGTCTGAAATCGGCAATCTTTGGTCAAAAGACGACGTTTCGACGCAACACACTATCCCATATCCAGTGCGCTTTAGAACAAGCGACGATGCAGCATTGGATGTCAGGATTACAACCCACTTCAATCAGCCACGCTTATATTTTGGTGAAAATAACTTATATGCTGATCAAGGCAGTAGTAGCAGCGTTGTAGGATTTGCAGGCGATATTGGAAGTTCGGTTGTTGATGGTAATGGTGTAAGAAACCATCAATATACTAGTCCATATATTGCAGACAATGTTATTTATCTAGCAAGAAATTTGAACGGCTCTATTGATAATGGCAGTTTTAACAGCAAATATATGATTTTTATGAGATGGGAAGGCAGAAAAAGAGAAGGTTTTAGTTTTGGTAATGAAGTGCCTTATTTAGACCCTAATTTAGCAGAAGATACAACCTATTCAGCGTGGGCTTATGCCATAGCAGGTTTTGAAACAGACTATGCGAATATCCCAACAACTGGCAGTGCCGTTTTTAAGGGCAATGGTTTTGCTCATTACACGCCACAGGCAGTGTCATGGTCTCACGCCTGATGGTATGACCTTTGATATAAGGGCGAATATCAATTTTGCGGAACGCACCGCGCAATTTACTGTCAGCAACACATGTGAAACTTGCTTCTTTAACGACACTAGTAAGACACAAGCACAGAACGACGCAAGCGTTGTGGCAAGATTTCGCAGAGCGGGCGCATTTGAATTTTAAGACCGAAAAAACCCGCTACGACCATCAAGATGCACACGGCAATGCGGATACCACAGGTGTAGAATAACATTCTTGTTAATGCCACCACGCAAGGTGATGCAACCAATCCCGCAATGAAAGGCAGGGTGCAAGCACGTTTTTATGGTGAAGGCACAGGCACGGATGCGGTAAAAGAAATGGGTGGCACGTTTACCTTTCAAGGTGAGGGCGAGCATAGTAGCAGACTCTATATTGGCTATTTCGGCGCAAGAAAGCAGTAGAATTAATCCCCCCGTCAACACGGGGCAAGCCTACCTCCCTCCGCCGTCATTCCCTGCCACTGTGCCGTTAGGCACAGTGTAAAAGACAGGGAATCCACATGGCGAGGTTCACCTCGCCTACAAAATACGGAATCTGCCTATTCTGACTCTTATTGTATCAAGGGGGGTGCGGCTTCATTATATATGGGGGGCTTTGCGAAGTCGGTTTTATATTTAAGGGGGCGCGGGTGGCTTCTCGATGCGCGCTTGTCAAATTTTTGTCCGTTGGACAATTTGCCAAGCAGACGCCTCTTGCCACTGCCCCCTTAACAACCCCCGCTGTGTTTAATACTCAAATCGAGTGCGCCTTGATAATCCCCCTGCTAGCAAATTATGGCTTTGCCATAATTTTGCGTATTAAATGTCTTGCAAAATAAAATCACAATAGAGTATAAGAGCATCACTACTAGTAAGTAATGTTTTTCAAAACAGGGTAAAACATGGCAACCGATACATATTCTGATGACACGCATGGTGATGATTCGCACGATGGGGGACACTCACCCCTCGACCAATTCACCATCGAAGAAATTGTGCCGATTGAAATATTTGGCTTAAATATCTCATTCACCAATTCTGCCTTATGGATGATGATAAGCGTAGGGCTAACCACCGTATTTTTCTTACTTTCTAGCCGCAAAGCAAGCATGGTGCCCGGCTATTTTCAGCTGATAGGCGAGATGCTTTTCAACACCATCGTCTCAATGGTGCGCGATAATGTTGGCAGCGAGGGCAGGGCATATTTCCCATTCATTCTATCGCTTTTTATGTTCATTCTATTCGGCAATATATTAGGGTTATTCCCTCACGCTTTTACATTTACCAGCCATATCATCGTCAATTTCTTTATGTCGGCACTCATATTCCTCACCGTTACATGTATCGGCATCGCCAAGCATCGCGTTAGATTTTTACGAATGTTTCTGCCCGAAGGCACGCCGATATTACTGGCGCCGATTCTTATCCCGATTGAATTATTATCGTATCTATCTCGCCCCGTATCGCTTTCAGTCAGGCTGTTTGCTAATATGGTGGTAGGGCATGTATTATTGAAAGTGATCGCAGGTTTTGTGGTGCTGATGGGCGTGTTTGGCATTGTGCCATTTTTTGGATTGGTCGCCATCACCGCACTTGAATTTTTAGTCGCCTTTATTCAGGCGTATGTTTTTGCAATATTAACTTGTATTTATTTGCATGATGCGTTACATCTACATTGATTTTATTTAGAAGGAGAAAATAATGGAAGCTGAAGCTGCAAAATTAATTGGTGCTGGATTGGCCGCTGTGGGCATGATAGGCGCTGGTATCGGCGTGGGTAATATATGGGCGAGCTATTATCAAGCAATCGCACGTAATCCTGCTGCCAAAAAAGAAATTGGCGCGTCAATCTGGGTTGGCTTTGCGGTTACTGAGGCGATTGCCTTATTCGCATTGCTTATCGGTTTGATGGTTCTTTTCTTATTCTAATCGTCTATGCCGCAGTTAGACCAAACTGATACTTACCTATCGCAAATATTTTGGCTGATAACCAGTTTCGGCCTGCTATATTTGATGATGCGGTATGTTCTTATTCCGCGATTGCGTAATATTTTAGATGCGCGCGCCAATCAGATTGCATCTGATTTGGAACGCGCTTCTACGGCACGGCAAGATGCGGTTGAAGTGCTGGCCGCCTATGAGCGTATCATGAGCGAAGAACGGCATAAAAACGAAACACGGATACGTGAAGCGTTTGAAGAGCATTCACAGATGGTGAAGCGCGAAAGCGATATATTACAGGCAGAGCTTGATGAGAAATTTGCTGCGGTCGAAGCAAGGGTCAATCAAGCGCGTGATGATGCGTTGGCTGATTTGGAACGGTCTGTACAGCCTTTGATTGACGAGGTGTTGGATAAAAGTTCCGATGGCTTGGTGCGCTCATCAAAAACGCGGGTGATGGCAGAAATTCGCGACCATGTGCAAAAAACACAATAAGATGGAATATCTGTAATGGAACATTATTTTTCAGACCCTAAATTTTGGGTTCATGCCTCGTTTTTCCTATTCTTAGCGATTGTGTTTGTCAAAGGGCGTGGTGCAGTGCGCGTCATGTTAGATGGCAAAATCAGCGAAATCTTGAAAGAGATGGAAAACGCCCAACAATTACGCGAAGAAGCGTTAGGGGTATTGGCGGAAGCAAAATATAAGGAACAGTTGGCGGAAACCCGCATTCGCGATATGGAAAGCGAAACTGAAGAAAAAATCCGCAATATTGAAGATGAGGCACGGCAAACCCTCAACCGTACTTTAGCGATGCAACGCAAAAGAATGGATGATAAAATCACGCGGTTGGAAAATGAAACCAAATATATGATTAATCGGGCGATTATTAATTGCGCGAAACGCGTGAGCGAAAAAATCTTGCGTGCAGATTTTCATGAAGCCGAAGATAGAGTTTATATGAAGCGAATTGTTGAAGCATTGCCGGCAATTTATGCCAAACGCGATGATGACATAACATCGCTTAACGGTTAAATCCGACCTTACTTATAAGTTACAAACTCTATTTTGTAAAAAACCTTTAATCACTTTCGCTATTTTCAAAGAATCAGGTGGTGCAGGCTTGTTTGAATTGATATGCTCGACCAATGTATCTGGCAGTAAATTATCGCGTAATCTGAATAAATCACCAAAGAAAGCGGGCGTAAATTCAGGATGCGCCTGAAAACTTAACCCCCAATCATCGTAAAGCAAGGCGGCATAGTCGCAATTATCACTATGCGCGATTGTCTCGGCTTGCTTTGGCTTTGTAATCACTTGGTCACGATGCCATGCCAGAATATGAAAATCATCACCATTAACTGTCTGATAATGTTGGTCGCCCACAATATAACCATCTTTATATTGTTCTACAGTGCCGCCCAATGCTGCGCCATGATTTGATGCCCAAAACAGATACCAACCATCGGCACATCTTTTTCTTGCGCCTTGCGGATAAAATCTTCCAGCGGCTGTATCCATTCATGCGCTTCGTAAACACCATAGCGCGAGCCTGTAATCAGCCAACCATCAGCATCATCCACCGATTGCGGAAAGATATTTTCTAGCACGCGATAGGGTTTCAACTGCCATTCAGTATCACCATCTCCATCACCGAAAAAGCGTGCAAAAATATCGTCATATTCGCCATGCTGTGCTTTAAGTTCGGGTATCATAGGCCCTGTTACCAGCACCCCTAATTTGAATTTTTGCTTCATCAGCGCACCACTTATCCCAAATGTTTTTGAAAAAATTTCAATGTTCTATCCCATGCAAGCATCGCATCTTCTTTATCATAAATAGCACTGGTGGGATTGGCAAAACCGTGATTGGCTTCATACCAGTGAATCGTGGCAGTTTTATCTTTGCCGGCTTTTTTCAATTCAGCCTCAAAACCAGTTACCATTTCTTGATTGATAAAGCGGTCAAGCGTTCCAAAATGCCCCAGCACAGGACCATTCAGCTTTTTCAAATCGCTTGCCTTGCGGGTAACGCGCCCATAATAAATCACAGTGGCATCAACAGGGGTGGCGATTGAGGCATTTAGCGACCAACCACCGCCAAAACACCAACCATTAGTGCCGATTTTGCCCGTGCTTCGTTCGTGATTGCGTAGAAAATCAACCGCTTTGGTGAGTTTGGCAGTGGCTTTTTCGGGTTGTATCGCACCCGTTAATTTCCGCGCTTCATCAGGCGTTGTGGCAACTTTGCCACCATGCAAATCAATCGCAAAAGTGAGATAGCCAAGTTCGGCATATTCAGCAGCAACGGTTTTGATGCTATCATTTAAACCCCACCATTCGTGAATCAGCAATAAAGCAGGATGTTTTTTATTCCCTTTCGGAACGGCAAGCGCGCCCATCGTGCCAGTCGCTTCATCAATCACAATAGATTTCGTTTTGCTGGCAGCAGCCTTACTTAAATCGGGATAGGCAAGCAACACTGCCAATGGTAATGCCGCAGTGCCCGCCAAAAAAGCGCGCCTTTGAGTATCAGTTATGTCGGGTTTTTTAGCATTCTCATCAATGCAGCTTTCAATTTCACACATGTTATTTCTCCTAATGGTTAATCATTATTTTAATGTAATAGATTTATGCAAGAATAACAAATTGAATTTTTAATAATAATCGGCTATAATGCGTAATAAAAATATTAAAATGATTTATTTGTATGGTTTTTGCTAATAGGTTAGCAGATATATTATAGCAAAAATGAGGAGTATCATGTTTTTTGCCGAACCCATAAGGCGATTTTTAATCCGTTTTGGATTGCACCAGCGCATCTATTTGATTGGTTTGCTTGCGATGCTATTGGGCATGGGCACCATTATGGTTGGTATATGGCTAGGGGTGCAGGCACACCCTGCCTCACAACCCGCTTTGTTAGACATTATACAGGCAAGTGGTGCTTATATTCTGTATAGCTTTATGCTTGCGTTTTTTATCATCATTCTATTTTTACGCGTTGCGGGCTTAACCATATCAATCCCCATCGTTAAAATGACTGATGCGATGAAATTACTTATCAAAGGCGACGATGTTGATGTATCAGTGATTGCGAAAAAAGGGCAAATTGGCGATATGGTGCGTGCCATCAATGATTTTAAGGTTAAAATAGATGAGCATAGTCAATTATCATCCGAGAAAGAGTTGCGCGATATCAAAGATAATGAACGTTTTGACGCAGTCCATCAATTAGCAACAGATTTTAGAGATGAGATTGCAGAATTACTACAGGAAATGAACGCAGATGCCGCTGATATGGAAGAGATGAATAGCTCATTACTGGGCGCGGCGCAAGAAACTTTTGAATATTCAGGCGAGATTGCTGATGTAACGCAAAGTGCCACTGATGATGTTCAAAAAGTAGCGGCGGCGACGGGTGAAATGTCAATATCAGTGCATGAGATTAGTGTGCAAATGCAAGATTCGCTTTCTACCGTGCAAATTGCGGCAAAGGCAGTGCAGGAAACCGATGTGGTTGTTAAAAATATGTCACAATCATCAGACCAAATTGGCGATATTGTGTCACTGATTAACGATATTGCGGGGCAAACCAACTTGCTGGCACTTAATGCCACGATTGAGGCGGCGCGTGCGGGTGAAGCAGGTAAAGGCTTCGCCGTAGTTGCGAACGAGGTTAAAAATCTTGCCAGTCAAACCACCAAAGCAACCGAAGATATTGGCGCGCAAATCACTGCAATTCGTGAGATTGCTGGGAAATCGGTTGAAGCGATGAATATCGTCCATAAGGAAATTACCGGTATCAATGATATTATTGCGTCGGTCTCAGCCGCGATTGAGGAGCAATCAGTTACGACATCTGAGATTAATCAGGCGAGTAGTAGTGCCTCTAACCGTACCACAAATGCAAGCGAGCGGGTGAAAGTTATTGCCGACCATGCCAGAACAACATTTGAATTTTCCGAAAAAATGGATGGTTCGGTTGATAGAACCAATAAAACTATCGAAAAATTGCGGGTAAAAATGCAAGCCTTTGTTGATGGCTTGATGAAATTGGCTTAATTTTTGTTCTTCAGAAAATCATAATCATTCTCAAGGTCAGAATTTAAGCGGCCTTTCACCTTATTGCCCCATTCCGAAATAAGATATGTTTGCCGTTCTTTAAGAAGGGTTTCTTTACGGTCTAGCCAAAATTCAGTCCAAACACGAATAATATAGGGCAAAACACGAAAAATAATTAACCCCAATATCGATAAGCCTATGGGATAAAACCAGTTAATTGGGTCGCCCAGTATGATACGCAAATCGCTGAATGTGCCATAAGTATCAAGCGAGTAACCAATGGCATGTGCCACCCCCACAACATTCAAGCTACCAATTGCTTTGGCTTTGGTATATTGAACATCTTTATCATAATAGACAAGAAATACGGTCGGCAATAACATAAAGCTGAAGAATAATAATGATGGCAGATAAATAATACTAATCAACACCACGCAGATTGCTAGTGATAGAATCGCACTTTCTTGTTGTGATAATTTTCGCATATAATTTCCTTAAAAAACTAGCATTAACACGCCAAAAGCTGAAATGGCAAAACAGAGTAATAATGCGTAATGATTGGAACGTGTTGTAATATCATTATTGATATGCTCTTTATCGCGTTCTAATTCATTGAGTTCATGGGCATTATTGCCAAATTCGTTTAACGCATCGTAATAATTGCTATGGTCGTTTGATAGTAATTTGGGGTCTTCAATCACATCCAACAATTTTGATAACCGTCCAATTTCAGAGGTATTCTGCAACCTTTGGCGCAAGCGTGTTTGCAAATTGATATTGTTATAAGTCAACACCGCAGGTTCTAGTAAATTACAGGCATGACGGCATAATTCAGGAAAAGGACGTTTGTTGAATTCTTCTTGCAGTAACGAGAGCAACAAGACTTGCGCTTTGCCAGTATCGGATGACATTGGCTCGGTAGAAGCACGAATAATATTGGCAATATTGCGTCTAAAGCGATTACCGACATAGCTAATCAGATGCCTATCCATCACGAATTGATATTCTTTAGGGTCATGTTGGCTTAATTTTTTATTGAGCGCGCCTAAAAATGTGCCCAAATCAAACACAAACTGCTTCTCAAATAATGGGGATAAGCAAGGCAAATCAGGGTAAAGCACATAAAGCAAACGTTCGAAACCAAATTCCAATCTTTCTAGCGAAATGGCTTGACGCGCCAGTGCCATCTCTTGAATGGTTGAATTATAGACGGTAGAGCGATTCTTTTGATTGATATACCAATAATTAATCAGCTCCACATTAATCAAAGCACGAATAAGGTTCATTTCGGCTGAATGAGGGCTGTTAAAATAATGGGCGTAAAGATGCCCGAAGCCTGTAATGGTGAAGCGCAAATTTTGAAACATGATGGGTGAATAAGGGTTCATCAAAAACAGCATTTTAGCAAACGCAACATGCAGGTTAAAATCATATTTGCTGGCAACTCCGCCTGAAGAATTGACATGGTTTTGCAATTCACGAATCGTATTGCTGGCACTTTCATCAGCAATGCCATGCCTTATCCATACTGGAATATCGGGGTTGATAGTTTGCTCTACCGCCTCATCCCAATTATGGGCGAATACAGCCGCCAATTCTGGTGCAGAATTATAGCTATTATGCTGATAATGGAAGTTGATTTTTGAACGCGCTTTGATTGTGCGCGCTTTTTTATCAGTATTTCTGCCACCTAACCAGCCATAAATTTGCTCTAACCCCCAGCGGTCATTTGGACTATCGGCAAGCAAACCGCGCAAGGGCTCGGTAATGTTTTGGGCAATATTCATGCCTTCGGTTAAGGCGTTATAACTGCCCAGATTTAATTTGCGGCGGATAATCTCTTCATCCGTCATATGCACCATCGGCACTGCGCCCCGCATCAGGCAAACCATCATCACCCCTAGCGCATAAATATCGTTACTAGATATTTCTTTGCCACGATAAGGGCGTTCTGCCATGCCAGCGGTAATTGTTTCAAACACTGTATGTTGCATGGTGCCGGGCGGGTCAGAAAGGCACTGCCCTAACAGATAATCGCGCCTTGTGCCGCCAACATCAATAAACAGATTGGTAGGCGAGAAAGCGCGATAGGTAATGCCTTGCGTGTGCATTTCGTTGATACAAGGCAGCATTGGTTGCAAGAAACGTTGCACAGATGCCCCCGCCGTTTGCGGCTGAAACTGGGCATTAATATGCGGAATCAGTGGTTCTCCTCTGGGCAAATTGAATAAAATTGCTGGAAATTGCACACCATTGACATCGGTAACCAAATCCCACCCTAACGGCAACAACAGATTTTGTGATTTCATGGCTTGAAACTGTGTGATTTGGCTAAGGCGTGGTGGATTATTAGATGATGAAACCGTTACAAAATAATCATCATCACTATCAATTTGCTTGGTAACACGAAAGGCAAGCGCATAATCAGTTTTGAAAGCGGGCAAGGTCTCACTGAAATCGATTCGAAACCCGCCACCAAAAATATCAGCATTAGGTGTCTTGCCCGCATCAAATACAGGCATAACAATTTCTTTTGCAGTTTTGGTTTTTTTAGCGGCGGTCGTCTCACGCAACGACCCCGCACCCGGGCCATCAACCTCAACTGCTTTATTTTTTACATCGCCATCGTTTGGTAGTTTCATATTTGTTCAGCCATACTGATTGCATCTATCAGTTGCTTTTTTGTTTTGTGCCAGCCGCCAGACTTTAAGGTTTGATGCATTTATATTTATCGCTATCTTGCCAAAAAAAAACAGTAAACTCAAATATTTTATTGCATTATCCAAGTTTTTTAACTGTTTTCCTCAATTTTTATGATTATTATCATTTTTATGACATTTTATGGTGTAAATCCTCATCAATATCTTGCATTTATCGATAAAAAAAGTGATGATTGCGCTGATGATAAAAACAACAATAATATTGGGGTATATTGATGGATAAAGAAAAAGCATTAGATGTTGCATTAAGCCAGATTGAGAAGAATTTTGGCAAGGGTGCGATTATGAATCTCGCCAGTGATAACAAGCCAGTTGATATAGAATCGGTTTCTTCGGGTTCGCTAGGGCTTGATATTGCGCTAGGCATTGGCGGTTTTCCGCGTGGGCGTGTGGTTGAAATTTACGGGCCTGAAAGTTCGGGTAAAACCACGCTTGCCTTGCATGTGATTGCCGAAGCGCAGAAAACGGGCGGTAAGGCGGCATTTATTGATGCCGAACATGCGCTTGATGCGGGCTATGCTCAGAAATTGGGCGTCAAAATTGATGAATTGTTAGTGGCACAGCCCGATACGGGCGAACAATCGCTAGAAATTGTTGATACTTTGGTGCGTTCGGGCGCGATTGATGTGTTGGTGGTCGATTCGGTGGCGGCTTTGGTGCCGAAAGCCGAATTAGAAGGCGATATGGGTGATAGCCATATGGGCTTACATGCAAGGCTGATGAGTCAGGCATTGCGGAAATTAACGGCTTCCATCTCGCGTTCCAAATGTATGGTGATTTTCATCAATCAGATTCGCATGAAAATCGGCGCGATGACTTATGGCTCGCCCGAAACCACTACGGGTGGCAATGCGCTTAAATTTTACGCATCGGTGCGGATTGATATTAGGCGGATTGGGCAGATTAAAGATAAAGACCTTACCGTTGGCAATACCACACGGGCGAAAGTTGTCAAAAACAAGGTTGCGCCACCATTTCGGCAGGTGGAATTTGATATTATGTATGGCAAAGGCATTTCTAAATTGGGTGAAATTCTTGATTTGGCGGTCAGTGCGAATCTGGTTGAAAAAGCGGGCGCATGGTATTCTTATGGTGAGCAACGGATAGGGCAGGGCAGAGAGAATGCCAAAGTGTTTTTAGAAAACAACCCAACTGTGGCGCAAGAAATTGAAAAGAAAGTGTTACAAAATGCGGGCGTGTTATCCGAAGTGATGCTTGAGGGCGAGAATATCAGCAGCGATGCGCCCGAAGCGGCAAGTGATTCGCAACCAGCAACTGAAGCAACACCACCACCGCCAGAATCAGAGCCGAATCAGCCAGAATTAAAATAGCCAGAATCGAATAAGAGGGTGGCGATATACGCGCCACCCTTATACTGCAAAAATTATGTTACTTCTAAATACTTTAAGATAAAGGTGTTTTTTTCTTCTGTTGATTTTGTATAGCAAACTTCAATATCACCAGATGTGATAACATGATATGTTTGGTCGCGAACAATCGGTATTCCCGGCAATTTATTATCGCATTGTTGTAGTAGTTTTACTAATATCTCAATAGCGTTATCTAATTTTTCAGTAGAACAACCATTTGCGATTGCTTTTTCATATGCATTAATAAAGGAACGATGTTCAGTGATAACATTGTTCATTAAGCTACTTTTTTGTTGCTATCTTGCTCTATCCATTGCATCATTTTATCACTTGGTTGCATATCGTCTTCATCCCATAAAACAGTTTCAATGGGGATATAGCTGCCATTAGAAAAATTATGCCAGCAATTTTTATGAGATAATTCACTCACTTCATTTGCAGATATTTGTTCAACGATTACTTGCGCGATTTCGTCTAGCAATTCAAGCTGTTTTGAGTTAATAAAATCTAAGATATTATCAGGCTTTTTATAGCAATTATATTTTGTTTGCTTAAAACTATTAGGGCCAATAGTGGATACTGATAGTATATTATCATCCTCAAGCTCTTTTATAACATTGTAAAAATCGGGTATCATTGGGCCACGCGGTTGCCGCCAATAATGCGATATTGATGTGGCACTTTCGCCATTTTCAATGAACCAATATTTATCGAAAAACCAAAATATTTTATTTAATTTAATTGCGCCTAAACCGCCATTGCTATTATAATGTTCACATACATATTGGATGATAAGTTTTAGTTTTTGCTTGTCAGCTATATATTGGTTAATGTTGGTCGTATTTTTAGCCATAGTATCTTCTCCTGCACTATTTGTTATTCCAGTTTATCATATTATTGCTTGATTGCAAGTGGAAACTTTGCTTCTGCGACACGCACCCCCCTTGATATATTACTGCTTCTCTGCCCCAAAGTATCCCACATATCCTGCTTCGTTGTTGGTTAGGCTGAATGTGCCGCCGAATTCGGTAGCGGCGTCAGTGCCAGTGCCGTAAAATTTGGCATTGGCTGTGCCGTGTAATTCCGTGCCGTCATCGGTGCGGAAATCCTTATCCGCACCAGCGGTTTTGATTGTGCCTGTTACCGAATTGATGGGGGTATGTGTGCCGTCACGCTCATAGCTTAATGTGCCAGTGAAGTTAAGGTGGTCATATTTAATATTTGTACCACCCGCACAATCAGCAAGGCTACATGTTTCACTGCTGGTTAGGTCGACTGTGCGGTCGCCAAAATCAACATTGGCAGTGATGGCAAAGTGAGTATCACTATTGACATACTGTGTGGCAAAACTATTTTTATCATGATACTGCCCTTGCCCCTCACCTTTAAATGTTGCACCGCTAGCAGTAGGAATATCAGTGCCTAGCGTTTCAAAACCAACCATGCCAAAGCCATAACTTTTATCAGAAACATTAGTTGGAATTGCTTGCCAAAAAAGCCTTGCCATATAATTTGGCACAAAACCGAATCTAGTCATATCCTTATCGAGGAATAAACGATTCCCTATATTATTTTGATCAGCAGGAACGCCATTAATAGTAGGAACGCTAGCATCAATAGAATTTGGACTACTCCCAGTAGAAATACTTTCATATTTTTTATCAGCAACATACAGAATAAAGCCCGCACCAGCAAAATCGCCATCACTTTCATAACTAAATCGGACAATGCCACCCGATATTTTTTCATTGGTGATACTGTTATCAGTGGCATTTTTGGTGATTTGGACAATGGAAGCTATTTTCATTGTGTAATTTGATGTGCTATTGCGACTGGTATCATTAAAGCCTGTTAATTCAAAGGCGGGGTCAGTGGGCGGTGGCACAGAAGCACCGTTAATCGTGGTATCAGTGCCTCTTGCGGTTTCAATGATGGTGTAATTATCACCGAGTTCGCTACCAAACACGCCATAATATTGATAATTATCAGCGTTACTCATTGCAAAACTGCCTGCCAACTCATCACCATCTGCGCCATAGAAACGCGCATCGGCAATTCCTTTATAGCTTGTGTCTGTATCGGTGGTTTTAACATCACCGCTAATGATGTTGCTATTTGCTTCATAGTTTAAATCAGCTATAAAATTAAGCTGATAGTTCTGACTGTCAGCCATGTTGCATTTACGACTATTACCAGAATGTAGCTCAAAGTCACAAGTATCGGTGCTTGCTAATGTTATGTTATAATTATTAAAATCAATATTGGCACTGAGATTAAAATAGCGGTTGGTGCGGTTGCCGTCTTTATCAGTATGATAACCGAGCCCTCCGCCCGTAAACACAGTTTTGCCTGCATTGATGAGTTGATTTGCTTTACTTTCAACCCCTGCAACCATCATGCCTGCAATATCATATGTTGCATCGATGAGATTGTCATCATCTGTGCCAACCTTGCTAATCGCCCAATCAATATAAGCGAAGTTAGTAGATTCATAACCGAAGATTGTGGTATCTGCATTAAGCCATCGCAGATTAAGCGTGGCACTATCAGCATCATCAGGCGCGCCATCTATGTCGATATTTTGAACACTATTATTACTTCCATGGGCAGTGGTTGTATAAGGTTTGCTATTATCAAGATAAAGACTGACTGCTGAAATGTTAGCAAAATCATTAAAAGTGATTGATGCGGCGGCATTCGACAACCGTGTGATATTATTGCTTGGAGTCCTATCACCATCATTCAGGCTTGCAATCGCATTGGTGCGGGCATAATCTGTTCTTATATCGCCAAACACAGCAAGTGCATTCATGTTAATAATTGAGCTTGTTCCAGAAATACCTTTGTAATAAGCATCATTAATCGATGGATAGGCTTCAGTTTCACCTGCATCTGTATCAATATTCGGCACGATAAATCCATCGGGGCGTGTTGCAGGAATCGCCTCATCAATATTTTCATGAAAAGCCCGCGAATTTGATAAATCAATGCCGTCTCTATCCGCACCAAACACGCCATAATAGCTATTATTGGCATCGGCTAGCGCAAATGTGCCGCCAAATTCCCATGCATTATTGCCATAAAACCGTGCATCTAGCTTGCCCGCAAGACTGCCTGCGATAATATCAGTGCTGATATGATTATCCGCAAAATTTACAATCGGCGCAGTGAAATCAAGTTCCGCACGGTCAGTATTATCAGCATTTTTGGTATCAGTCGCGCTGAAAGCTACCGTTTTATTGCTGAAATTTACATCAGCTTTGGCAGTGAATGTTGTATCATAATTGGTTTGCTTGCTATCACGATACTTACCCTTGCCCATGCCCGTAAATTCAATATCAGTGCTGATAGTGGGGAATCTTTGCGCGTCAAAACCCGCAAGCATCATGCCGTTCATATCGGTATCAGCCCATTCAACCGTTACCATGTAATTGGCAGTGAAGCCGAAGAGAGTGTTATCCACAGAAATCGTATTATATTCCTTATCAGCGTATGCCGTAACGCCCGACATCGCGCCATTTTCATCGAATCGAAGCGTAACCGCAGGCATGTAGCTTTGGTTAAATCTAGGCGAGATGATACGCGATAATTGCGTTTGATTGGTTTTATTGCTATGAATCACCGCAAAGCCTTGCAGGGTTACATTAAGCGCACCATCGGTTTTTGCTTTGGCGGTAAGGGCAGAGAATGAAGCGTTATTGGCATCAATATTCGCGGTTGCAGGCGTGGTGCTAACCGTGCCGAAAATGCCAAGCGGATTGACAATATGGGTATCGGAGGTTGTGCCATTTCCACCATCAGTGCCGTCAGTGCCATTCGCGCCGATGCCATCATTGCCATTACTGCCGTTTGCGCCCGTTGCACCATTACGGCCATTACTGCCATCAGAGCCAGAACAAGCGGTTAATGTGAGGGATAATAACAGTGAGATGATTAAGTTACGCATGGGGCTTCTCCTTATGGGTGATAGATAGAGTTCAGTATAGGATTTTTGGCTTTATATATCAAGGGGGAGTCGTTAACATCCGCTAGAATTGCCACTTGTTACAATGTTAGCGGATGTTACGAGGATTTCACCTATTTCTCGCCGTTTTCTTTCGGCTTATCAGCGTCAAATTGAACCTCACTGGTATTGTTATCAATCGCGCCATCTTCTAAAAGGGTTGGTTGCTGAATCGTGCTTTCTTCAACATCATTGATGTCAGTAACGCTATTGATATCGTGGCGCAACCTTTGTTCTTCATATAATTGCTCATCAATAATAACTTCATGGAAACTGTTCTTATGTTCACTCATGCGATCCATTTCTTCCATTTTTTGGGTTTCAGCTTCTTTTTCTTCCTGAATTAGTTTTTCAATTTCAATCACACCATCATGGAATTTCGTGATTTGGTCTGATAAATCGGTGGAAAGCTCGTTCAGTTTTTCGGTATCAAGCAATAATATTTTCGCCATATCGCCCGTGCCCGTTGCCGCATTGGCAACACTGGTTAAGCCTTCAAGCACATTTAATGTGCCTTTGGCGGTTTCTTCCGCATTGTTAGAAATTTCCTTCACGGCCTGATTTTGGGTATCAATGGCAGTGGCAATATCGCTAGAAAGCGCGTTGATATTGCTGACCACCCCAGTTACTTCGGCAATGGAGGTAACAGCGGCGTTGGTTTCAGTTTGGATATTATGAATTTGCGATGAAATCTCTTCGGTGGCTTTTGCGGTTTGATTGGCAAGATTTTTCACCTCACCTGCAACCACAGCAAAGCCTTTACCTGCTTCACCTGCACGCGCCGCCTCAATCGTGGCGTTGAGTGCCAGTAAATTGGTTTGATTGGCGATATCGTTAATTAACTGCACCACCTCACCAATACGTTGAGCGGCATCAGCAAGCCCTTTAATTTTCTCGTTAGCCTCATCAGCTTGCATGCTTGCAGAGCGGGCAATATCACGCGATTTTGTAACTTGTTCAAGCACAGTGATAATGGTATCTGAAAGCTCTTGTCCTGATTTTGAGACCGTTTGAATGTTACGGTTCATCTCGTCAGTTGAGCCAGAAATGGTGATGATTTCAGCTGATGTTTCGCTAGAATTGGTGCTTAAATTAACCGCAACATCATAGATAATCTTAATATAATTATCAATTTCCTGCGATGTTTTGTTAATGCGCGTATCAAAATCGGTCAACAAACCTTCTAACCGCAAGCTACGCGTTGATTGCGCTTTGGCTTCTTGCGCTTCTAATGTTAAGATGCGTTCATGCTCTTCCACATATCGGGTTAGCTGTTCTAAAGCGCGGGCTAACACACCCATTTCGTCTTTTCTGTGGCTATAGGGGATTTCGCGCACCAATTCACCATCTAGCATTTTCAGAGCTTGCCTTGATATTGTTACCAATGGCAGACCGATGGTGCGGTCAATGCCAAAGCCCATAAAGAGGCTGAGTATGACAAGCAAAGCAATTACGCCAGAGAAACCGTAGCCGATAGCCTCGCCACGTTGCATAATACCTTCTACATTGACGGCAACTTCTAACACACCGCGCGGGTCGTCTAGACTCCAGCCTGTGATGGGCGTATCAGGGTGATTATTGTGGCAATCCACGCATAACGGGCTTGATAGCCTATCAGCATAGCCCACATACACGATGCGCTCATTATTATCGTTGGTAACAAATTCGGTATAGATGGCATCAGGGTTGGAAGAGAGCATATCCCATGCTTTTTGTTGGCGCTCATCTAATATGCGCCCCGCACGGTTCGGCCATGGGTAAGGGCTATAAAGATTTGCCTCAGTGCCAGTTTCGGTGATAACTTCACTCAAATCATGTAGAAAAGTTGCAGGTGCTGGCACAGTGCCTAAACTATCGCGATGCTGGGTATCGGTTGATAGGCCTGCATCTAAGGCTTCGGTTAAAATATGGTCAGCATAGAAATTGCGAATGGCGCGGATTTGGTCAAGATTTTTAACACCGACATCGGTTGCAGTGGAGATTGAATAATCTTCTAGCACATTAGAAAAAGTGCCAACAATCGCAATAAATGCCAATATCAGAGGCAAACAAAAAACGTATTTCCAGTGACTAATATTAATATTCATAAAAAACTTAACCTACCTAAACGACCAGCTGCTACTGACTCAATAATATTCTGTTCTATCATAGCTTCCATCATAGCGAAATACATGCCATTGTGAAGCAAAAAAACTAACTGCAACATTATAATATATTGTGGTGCCAATAGCAAATATTTTATTGCTATTATTGTTTAATGTAGCAGATACTATCTGCAAAGGGGTGGCAATGATGTTGTTTACCACCCTAATTGCGATATAAATGACAAAAAAACCAATCAAATAGGTGTGCGTAAAATCTCACGGTAAGATTCCACAACACGGTCACGCACGGCGGTAACAGTGCGGAGCGTGCTTTCAGCATTTAGCACCGCTGGCACTAATTCGGTAAGGCTCGTCTCGCCTACTAATGCTTTGCGGCTTAACTCTTCGGCAGTTCGCTGCGATTCAGTGGCACTGTTGATGGCATTGCTGAGCACAGCCTTAAAGCTACTGGTGTTATTGTTTTGCGGGTTAAAACTCTGCCCAACGGCTTGTTCTAACACGGGATTATTGCCGATTGACCCCAACTGACTGGTAAGGGCGTTTTGCAGTAATGCGTTTTGCGGTGATAGTTCCATCATGTCTCTCCTTGTTATAATGATGAATTATGTTTAGCCTATATTATAGCTATGAATCAAGTGGTTATTTTAAAAAACTGATTCCAACTCTAAATTAGCGTAGCATATTGATAGTTTTTTCTTGTAATTGCCGCGTTAAGCGGAATGAATTAAGCTGTGCCTGATAAGAACGGCTTGCCTGTTGCATATCGGCAATTTCAATTAACCCTGTTACATTGGCATATTTCACATAGCCTCTGCCATCTGCGCCCGGATGATTGGGTTCGAAGCGCAATGTAAAATCTTTTTGGTCTTCGCTGATATGGCTTACCCGCACTTTATTGGCTTGGGAATCGCGGTCAAAATAATTTTCAAAATGCACCAGCTGACGGCGATAAGGGTCAACATCAGGCGATGTTGCCGCCGTATCTTTATTGGCAAGATTTTGCGAGATAACTTTTAAGCGTTCAGATTGCGCGCGCATGCCTGAGCCTAAAATATCTAATGTTGCGTAAAGTGGGTCCATAACATCTCTCCTTTATGGTTATACTTAAATCTAGCGTCCGCTCACTGCAATGCCGATAAAGCTATGCAATTTGCTATACATTGTTGTTGCCATTGTGTAATCAGCGGCATTTTGATTAAGCTTCATCAGCGTTTCTTCACTATTGACTGTGTTGCCCGAAATTGTGGCTTCGTAAAACTCATCATCTTTGACTGGAAATAATGCTGCCGAGCTATATTGTGCCTGAATATGTTGTCCACTGCTACGCGATAAATCTAGGCGTGGGCTGATGCCGCTTTTTAAGATGCGGTTAAATCTCTCTTGGTCTAAATCACGCGCTTTATAATCGGGCGTATCCACATTGGCAAGATTTTCGGTGAGCACTTGTTGGCGCACCGTTAGGTAATTCATGCGGTTAGAGGTACCAGATAATATCGCAATATCGTCAAACATGTTTTATCTCTCTTTTATCTCTCTATAGTTTCTCTGTTACTCTTTATTCATGATGCGCCAGACTTATTTGCTAATCACAGCATATCCTGTTATAATGCATCGAAATAAAAACGGTTTATCTCAACAAATATTAAAGCAATTACTGTGCCAAAAGTATCGGAAGCGGAACTATTTTATGAAAAAAACGATTGATGCTGATAATGAAATTCTAAAAAAAGCGGTGGCATTAGAATATAAGCCACGCACCAGCTATGATGTGCCGCTTGTGAAAGCCAAAGGGCAGGGCTATGTGGCGCAACGGATTATCGCATTGGCGTTGCAACAAGATATACCCGTGATTAAAAATGCTGATATGGCAGAGATGTTATCAGCATTAGATGTGGGTGAGGAAATACCGCCTGAAGCTTTTGTGGCGGTGGCGCAAATTATCCGCTATATTTACGATAGTAATGGGCAGGAATTGCCGTTTTTTGAGACTTAGAATTTTCGTAGGAATTATCATGGATTATTTACGTTTTATATTGGCACTTATCATTGTGCTTGGGCTGATTTTGCTGTTGGGCGCGGTATTTCGCAAATTCATGATGTCGGGGTCGTTATTTAATGGCGCGTTTTTAACCAAAAAGCGTAATACTGAGATGCGTCAACAGATAGAAATTAAAGAAAACCGTATTTTAGATGCCAAAAGAAGGGTGATGGTGCTGAATTATAGCGGGCATGATTATTTGCTGATGCTCACCAATAATGGCGATATGCTGCTTGATAAAATAGCCCAAAAGAATGATGATGAGGAGGTGGAGAATGAGACAGGTGCGCAAGATTTAGTCAAAGCAGGCAGTAAAGATTCAAGCCTCATCAATCAAACCAAGCCTAAAAATTCGGGTAAAAGTCTGGGTAAAAAACGCTCATTCGCGCAAACCCTGAAAAATTCATAAATATGTGTATAAATCACAAAAAACGTGACTTTACTGTTAGAATAAAGTAGGTTACCGATAAGAAAAATCTCAATAAGGCAGGAAAACAACAATTAGGTGGCGGAAAAACAAATGGCGACGGGTAAGTTGCTGATTGTTAACGAATTCTGGCGGTCTTTTGATGTTGATAACGCACCATAACAGTAAAAAATTAAATGTTGCAAGAACATTGCTAACAATAGCAATGTTGCTCTTCCTCGTGGCTTTGCCTGCCCACGCGCAATCGGTGAATATTGATTTAGGGCAGGGTGGCACATTATCGGCACGGGTGATTCAGCTCATCATTCTGATCACCATCATCTCACTCGCGCCTTCTTTGCTGATGATGGTTACATCTTTCACGCGGATTGTGGTGGTGATGTCACTGCTTCGCACGGCATTAGGCACGCAAGGGGCACCGCCGAATAATGTGTTGGTATCACTGGCATTATTCATGACTCTATTCATCATGCAACCGGTATTTGAGCAAATTTACAATGATGGGCTGCAACCTTTGCTTGCCGAAGAAATCAACGAACAAGAGGCTTTTACCCGCTCGGTCGCACCTGTGCGCGTGTTTATGCTAGATTTGGTGAGGCCCGATGATTTGAATTTATTTATTGAATTGGCAGGCATTGAAACAGTGGCAACCCCTGATGATGTGCCATTACGCGCCTTAATCCCCGCTTTTATGATATCCGAGTTAAAACGCGCATTCGAGATTGGCTTCTTGCTATTCGTGCCATTTGTGCTGATTGATATGCTGATTGCGTCAATCTTAATGTCGATGGGCATGATGATGCTGCCGCCCGTGATTATCTCACTGCCATTTAAGCTGATTTTCTTTGTGTTGGTCGATGGTTGGGCGTTGGTGGTTGGCTCGCTTGTCAAAAGCTTTGGATAGATGAGTGTAGAACAGGTGCTATCATTGCCCGAAGATGCGCTTCCTGATTTAGCCTCATCACTGATTGCCCATATCAAAAATGGCGATATTCTATTGTTGCAAGGCGAATTAGGCGCGGGCAAAACCGCATTGGCGCGTTTTATCATTCAGCAATTATGCGATGTTAATATTGTGCCTAGCCCTAGTTTTTCATTGGTGCAATATTATAAAACCCAGAAAAATACGGCATTATTGCATGTTGATTTCTATCGATTGGCTGACCCATCTGAAAGTGAAGCGTTAGATATTTTTGCTGATAATCAAGCAATCATCTTGATTGAATGGCCTGAAAAAGGCATGATACCAGAAGATTTCATCGCGCAAGATAGAATCTGGCAGATTGCGATTAAAGATAATGCCGATGCAACACTGCGCGATTATAAAATAACAACACCTACACGGATTAAGAAGTGGGAATTTAATGCAAGATAGCAAACCATTATCACTTTACCGCGCCCCATTTGGGGTGGCATTAAGCGATGTGATTGCCGAACATTTATTGCATCGCCATCAAGATGATTTAGCCGCGCTTGCTAATGGCGTTATTTATCTGCCCACGCGCCGTGCTGTGCATGGGGTGCGGCAAGCATTTTTGGAACATGCCCATAAAGCGAAAACAGGCAAGAATTTCCTGTTGCCGCGAATGGTGGCATTAGGCGATGTAGGACCAGACGCGCTAGAAGAAGATTTAGGAATGAATCATTCGGTCGCGGATAATGAAGGCGAGAATTTCACTAACACTCCCGTTGCCAGCCATGCCCGTTTATTGGCATTGGCGAAAATCATCATCACCAGTGGCACGTTTAATGTCCATCACGGGCAGGCATTGGCAATGGCGCATGATTTGGCGCGTTTGCTAGATGGCTTGCAAATTATCGGTAAAAGCATCGATGATTTAGATGGGATTCAGCTGAGTGCAGATATCGCCAATCATTGGCAGAGGAATATCAAATTCTTAAAAAATATTTTACAGCATCATTGGCAAACCTATTTGCAACAGCATCAGCAATGCGATGTGGTGGCATATAATCACCAGATGCTATGGCTTGAGGCTGAGAGAATTAGAGAATATAATGATAATTGGTATCTGGTGGCGGGTTCTACGGCATCGCGCCCTGAAGTTTCAAAATTTCTGCATCATATCATGCAACATTCCAAAGGCGAGGTGGTGGTATCGGGTTATCTGCCCCCGCGCAATAGTGACGAAATAGAAGCGGTGCGTGCCGATTCAGCGCATCCCTTGCATATTCTCTATAATAATATCGACCGTTGGCAAGCCAATAGTGATTTGCCGATATGGGGTGATAGGGCTGATGCCAAGATGCCAAAGTTGCATCATATATTTCGGTCATCGCGTCTAGGCACAGCGTTACAAACGACTATAGCAGAAAATCCCGACCATATTCAACTGATTGAAGCAGAAAGCATCTGGCAAGAAGCGAATATTATTGCTTTGATGATAAGGCAGGGCATTGCCGAACAACAAAAAATCATGCTGGTAACAGCAGATAATGAATTGGCACGCCGTGTGGTTTTGCTGATGCATCAGCGGTATCATGTTGAGGTGGATAGCACTCATGGCATGGCATTGCAAGATACCATACGCGGGCGTTATCTGTTATTGCTAACGCGCTGTTGGCAAGAAAATTTTACCGCACCCGAACGTTTGATTGCTTTGTTGCAACACCCTTTCAGCTGTTTTGGAAAAACGCGCGAAAATATGTTGCGCGACTTACGTCAGTCGCAATATCGGGCAAGAAGCAAACGCAATGAAACAGAGTTGCAAGATTCATTCTTATCATTGCTGAATTGCAAGCCTGCAACCATTGAAGCTGAACAAAAAAGAAGCCTCACCCAATGGCTTGATGGCTTGATAGAATTGGCGCAAGATAGCGCGCACAATGATAATGATGGGGATGCTGATAGCGGTGATGATGCCGATGCCGAAACATTGCATCCGCGCTTGTTTCAAGACCAAGATGGGCTTGCTTGTTGGAAATTGCTAGAAAAATTACGCAGTGTGGCTGATGATTATACCGCGCTGAATATTGAGGATTTTTATCAATTATTGCGGTTTTTCTTGAGCCAAGAAACCTATCGCCCGCAAGGTGATTTTCACCCCGATATTGCCATTGTCGGCAGGTTAGAAAGCCGTATGCTCTATGCCGACCGTATCATTCTAGGCGGGTTAACCGAAGCCTCATGGCCAAATCTACCGCAAGCCGATTTATGGTTTAACCGCGAAATCAGACAAAAATTGGAATTGCCAGAACGCAATGTGATTGTGGGGCAAGCGGCGCATGATTTTTGGCAATTATTATCGGCAAAGCAGGTTTTTATCACACTACCACAAAAGATAAATGGCAGTTTGCAAAATGAATCCCGTTTTGTTACGCGGCTAAAATTGGCGTTTCCCCAATGGGCAGAAGCGCAGAAAAACAATGCCAATAAGTGGCGCGATTGGGCAGATAAAATATATCAGCATCAAGCGGATATGAAGCCCCTTGTTAAGCCTCAAATCAAAATCAAAGATGCCATGCCTGAAACCATATCTCTGACAAACCTGAATCATTTATTACAAAATCCCTATGGTTTTTATGCCGCCAATATTTTACGGCTTCGCGCTTTGCCACATTTTTTTGATGATAATAGTGCCAGTGATTGGGGAAATTTGGTGCATCAAATCTTGGATAGTGATGATTTATCGCTTGAGTCTTTGCAAGATAAAGCCGATACGTTGATTGCCAAATACCAACTCTCACCGATACGGCAAAAATTGATACGCGTCAGGGTGATGCCAATTCTGAAGTTTGTTGCGAATGAAACTCAAAATATCACCCGCCATTATTCTGAACATAAGGGGCAGTTTATTTGGAACACTGAACATAGTAATTTTACATTGCGGGGCAAGGCAGATGTGGTGATACAGCAAAAAGATGGCAAATATTGTATTATCGACTATAAAACAGGCGCGGTGCCAAACAAAACTGATTGCATCGATAAAATGTTGGAATCGCAATTACCATTATTAGGTTTGCTGTTACAGCAAGGCGGTTTTGCGGAGTTGAACGCGCAAGAGATAACACAATTAGGCTATTGGAAATTATCATCACGCATCACTGAAAATAAACAGCATATCATCACAGATGATGTAGACGAAACCGATACGTTGATTACAAAATATCATGATGAAATTAGCAAAAATTGGGACGCATATCAGCAAGGCGCACGCGTGTTTGAAATGCGGGTGGATATTGAACAAAAATATGATGCCTACCAACATTTGGCGCGTAAGCAAGAATGGTGGGGTGCCTGATGCCAGAGAAAAAATTTCAGCAACAGCATCAGGTGCATCAAAATATCTGGATGGATGCGTCGGCAGGTAGCGGCAAAACCTATCAGCTGGTGGAACGTTTTACCGCATTATTATTTGCCGATATTGCCGCTGATAAAATTCTGTGCCTCACTTATACCAATGCGGCGGCGGCAGAGATGCGCCAGAGAATTATCAAAAACCTTGCTGAAATGACGCATTTAGATGATGATGCGTTGAGGGCGAAGATTGCAGGCTATCATGATTGCAAAATCGATGCGGTAACAGACTCACAATGCCACGATGCCCGCAATTTAATCTTAAAATTATTAGATGCCCCTGAAGGCTTGGCGATTCAAACCATTCATGCCTATTGCCAGTCAATTTTGGTGCGGTTTCCATTAGAGGCAGGTATTTTTCCGCGCACCCAGATTGTGGCGGATAGTCAGAAGCAACAAATCGCAGATGAGGCACTGGATTTATTGCTTGATAGGGGCGGGCAGACGGCCACGCTTTACACGATGCTAGAACAAATGATGCGCTATAAGGATTTTAACGCCCTATGCGATTTGCTAAAAAACATGCTGAATATTCACTATTTTTATGATGGGCATTATCCGCAAATATCGGGTGAGTTTAACCAAAAATTTAAGCAATTTCTAGGGTTGAAAGCTGATGATGATTTGCCCACTATCACCCAACATTATGACTCTTTATTCAGCAAATATTCTCTTCAGTTTGAAAATGCAGCGGGGCTGTTATCAGGCTCTAACAAGACTGATAAAAAAGCTGCGCATCTGTTAAAAAATTATTTGCAAAACAAGCAATTAACAGATTTAAAAGAGATGTTCTATACCAGTTCTGGCAAGCCACGTGCAAAATTATGCGCCAAGAATCTGCAAGAAGATATTGGCGATTTTTTAGACGCTATGGCGGTGCATTATTCTGAATTTGATATGCTTTATAAGCATCTGAGTATCGCCGAAGCCAGCCATGATTTGTTGAATTTATTCACCTATTTTCAAACTGCCTATCAACGTTTGAAAAATTATTATGGCGTGGTGGAATATGATGATTTAATCGTGAAAATGAATGCGCTGCTTAACAGTGAATATGCCGCTTGGGTGTTATATAAATGCGATGGTGGTTTCTCGCATATTCTGCTAGATGAAGCGCAAGATACCAATCCACTGCAATGGCAGATTATCAAAAATATTGCCGAACGGTTATTTGAAAAAGGTGCGCTATTTGTTGTCGGCGATAAGAAGCAATCCATCTTTAGTTTTCAGGGTGCGGATGTTGATGAATTTGAGAATAATTACCAATATTTTTTAGATAAAAGCCAAGCTGAAAATGACGAAAAAAGCCAAACCAAATTGCAAATCCAACAATTACAGACAAATCGCCGTTCTTGTGCTCAGATTATGGATTTCGTCAATCTGGTATTTGGCAAGCAAGCCGCTCAATTAGGGCTTGCGGATAATAATTTTCCTACCCATAAAGCATATCGTAATTTGCCACAAGATAAGGGCTATGTGGAATTATGGCAGTTGCAGTCTTATCCCAGTGGCGAAAAAGAGGTTTTAATGGCTGAATATGCCCGTGATATTGCTCATAAGATGCAGGAATTATTGGCAAGTAACACGATATTGCCAAGCACGGGCAAGCGGATTCAGCCGGGCGATATCATGATATTGGTGCGCAAACGTGACGAGATGGCGCATTTAATTGTGAAAGCTTTGCGTGAGAAAAATATCGCGGTAACGGGCTTGGATAAATATAAATTATCGGAGCATATTGTTTTTCAAGATATGATGGCATTGCTGGAATTTGCCAATTTACCGCAAAATGATTTGAATCTTGCCGCCTTGCTGAAAACCCCGTTCATTGATTTATCAGAGGAAGAATTGTTTGCCCTTGCTCATCAGCGCGGTAAATTATCTTTGTATCAGGCATTGCACAAGCAAAGTGAAAGCAACCCGAAACTTCATAAAATCAAAACATGGTTGCAAGATGCCGTGTTGAATCGTGCTGATTTATTATCACCTGCTGAATTTTTGCATGAAATCTATCATAAACCCTTGCCATTATCGCCCGATACCACCGTGATGCAGGCATATCATGGGCGTATGGCAAGCGAGGCGTTGGATAATTTACAGCAATTATTGGATTTAGCCTATCAATATCAAAGCGAAGAAACGCCATCTTTTTACGGCTTCACCCATTGGCTTTATTTGAATAAGGCTGAAATTAAACGCGATTTTGCCCAGCTTAATCAGGTGAAATTACAAACCATTCACGCCGCCAAAGGCTTGGAAGCACCGATTATATTTGTGCCTTGTTTGGGTAAAACAAGCCATAGAAATAGTAGTGATAAGATTTATGGCGCGGGCAAATTGGATGCAAATAAGTTAGATCCAGGTAAGTTAGGCAAAAATGATGCGCCATTATGGGTGCCTTATAGCGATATGAAGACCGAGATTTTTACCGACATTGATGAGGCGGATAAGCAGAAGCAACAATTTGAAGAGGCGCGCTTGCTTTATGTGGCACTCACCCGTGCGCGTGACCAGCTATATCTGATGGGCATTGAAGCAGAGGTGAAGAAAAGCAGTGGTAATAGTCTCAGCTGGTATCAGCTGATTGATGACGGGTTGAAAGCCAGTGGTGAGACGGCAGGTGATAATAACAAACGCAGTTGGGGCGAAATATTGGGCGCGGAATCTAAGAATTTTGCGGATACAAGCGATTCACGTCAGCAAGAAATCACTCTCTTACCACAATGGGCGGATAGTCCGATTACCATCATTGCCGATAGCAGATTGCCATTTCATGCGCCATCACAAGCGGGTAAACAAGCTGATAAAAAACCGAGTGAACAAGATAAGCCACAACAAAGCGCGAATCATGTCATGCAATATGCGGCATTGCGGGGCAGTTTGATTCACAAAATTTTGGAAAAAATATCAGTGATGGGGGCAGTGAAAAATGACGCAGAAACCACCATCACGCGTTACCTTGCCAATAATGGTTTGACTGAGAAGCAGGCAAAAGAAGATGCGACGCAAATTATGGCATTAATTAACGCCTATCCACAATTCTTCAATCCAAAGAGTGAGGCGATGAATCAGCAAAAAATCTTAAATGAAGTGCCGATTGTGGGTGATGTTGTAGATGAAGCGGGCAAGGTGCAATCATTTTACGGCATCATTGATAGGCTGATGATTACCGATAATAATGTGCTGGTGCTAGATTATAAAACTGGCAAACGTAACCTCCGCAAATTACAGAATTATCAAAAAGTGATGAAGATTTATTCACAGCTTCTTCAACCGCTTTATCCGCAACATAACATTGAAACCGCCTTATTATGGGTTGATGAGCTTGTTTTTGATAGGCTGGAAACGTAAAAGCGCAAAAAAATCCTGATAATAAAATGCTAACGCCTTGACAAGTTACTGCGAATCTTGCTTGATGTAAATGAATTTAATTTTAAGGAGAATTTCAAAATGGGTGCAGTAACCGTAACGGCAAGTGACTTTAATGATGTTGTGGTAAAATCAGATAAAATGGTTCTGGTTGATTTTTGGGCAGAATGGTGTCAGCCATGTAAGGCTTTAATGCCTGTGTTAGAGCAAATTGCCAATGAAATGGATGGTAAAATTACTATCGCAAAGCTAGATGTAGAGGCAGATAGCGATATAGCGCAGAAATATCAAATCCGCTCATTGCCAAGTCTGCTATTGTTCCGCGATGGCAATGTGATTGCCGCACAAGCAGGTGCGCAACCCAAACCGCAATTAAAACAATGGATTGAAAGCAATCTTGAACCCGCATTTTGAGATGGGGTTTACTCCTGCTTTCGTATTGAAAGGGGGGTATGGGGTGAGGCTTGACCGCCATTGGTACAAGGACAAGCCGAGCCATCGCGAGCTGATTCGCGCACCGTCTATGTGTTACACGCCCCTAAAAAGTCTAATCTAACATAGAAAGTATAATAATGGTAGAAACAGAAGAAATTGACTTTGCATTGGTAGAAGATACAAGACCACCCATATATACAGCAATGAAATATTGGGGTAAAAAACCTCATAATATTTGGCGTGAATATATTAAAAATTATACTCCTGATAATGGACTTTATCTTGACCCTTTTGCAGGAAGTGCAATCAGTGCTTTTGAAGCAATAAAAATAAATAGAAAAGTGATTGCCTTTGACTTAAACCCTTTAACTTCTTTTATTATTGAAGTTTATTCAACCGAATTTGATAAAGAGAAGTTTAAAGAAGCAGTAAAAAATATACTGGATGAAATCAAAAATGACGATATTTTCTTGAAATATTTTTCCACACAATCTAGAAAGACTAATAAAAGAGCGTTGGTTCAAAACTTTAAACATGAAGGTAATAATATTTATGAATTAGGTGTTTGTTATACTGATTTAGAAAAAAAAACTATGGAGAAAAACAAAAAATTTTATTCCACTGAACCTAATGACGAAGACACTTATTTGGTAAGTGAACAAAAAAATATTGTTATTGATGAATGGTTCCCTGACGAACCTTTTTTTGATTCACCTTCTTTTAGTGCTAATTTTATTAGTTGCATTGGTGGAAATAATTTTTCAAATTTATGGACAAGGCGTAATTTATATGTTCTTTCAAAAATATTCGCTTCAATTAAAAAACAGCCTGATATTAATCTAAGAAAACAATTGTTATTTGGTTTTATACAAACGTTACATCTTACTACAAAAATGAGTGTCCCTAGAAGAGAGGCTGCAAATAGAGCGTTTTCTACAAGTTGGGGAAGGTCTGCTTATATCTGTGCTAATAGAAAAATGGAAATGAACCCTTTGTTTGTTTTTGAAAGCAGTTGTTTAGGGAAACAGTCTGTCGAGAGTTGCTTAAGCAATGTAGAGCAATATTTAGGAAAAATTCCAAAAATTTTAAACGTAAGCGAAAGTTTAAAAAATAAAAACAAACTAAGCGGTTTTGATTTAAAATATGGGGCAATTGATATTAATACTATAAGAGATTACGTTTCTGATAAATCTGTTGATTTTATTATGACTGACCCGCCTTACGGGGGGCTGGTACAATATTTAGATTTATCTGCTATTTGGTTAAACTGGCTGAAAAATATTGATAAAAAATATATTCCTAATTATCAGGCAGAGATAACAATTAAAGGCAGAAATTTTTCTCAAGATTTGTATCAAAAAAGATTTACAAATGCATTGAAGAATCTTCATAGAGTATTAAAAGATGGTGGCAAAATTGTATTCACATTTCATAATAAAGAAATATCTATTTGGAATGCTTTTCTTAAAGCAGTTTCTTTAGCAGGATTTAAAATAGAAAAGGTAACTCATCAGCAAAATCGACGTACAGGAGAAGCAAATGTTTCTAATCCTTATGGTACTTCTGGAACAGATTTTTATATAAGATGTATCAAAAGTCCAAATATAAACCTTGATACAGAAAAAGGTCAATTTGAACATTTTGTAACAAAAAAAGCTATTGAAATTATAGCTTTAAGAAATGAACCTACTCCTTTTATATTCTTATTTAATGGTTTATTAGTTGAAATATCGCAAGCGGGATTTGATTTAGAAGATTTTGATAAAAACGTAAAGCAAATTCTTGATGAAAAAATTAATAGTATTTTTTGTTTAACAGGCAATAGTTATAATCACACTGGTGATTTATGGTGGTTTAAAGACCCTTCTGCACACATAAAATACTTTGATATGGAATTAACAAGGAGGGTGGAAAATAGTATTATTTCTCTTTTGCGTAGGCAAACTAGCATTACTCTTGATGATGCGTTAGCAGTGATATATAAAAAATACCCCAATGGTCTAACTCCAGATGTAAAATCAATTCCAAAAATCCTTGAAAAATATGCTACGAAGTCAGGTGGTAGATGGCTGTATAATGCTGTAGATATCGAACCAGATTTTACAAGGCATACAGATATTATTTATAAGCTGATTATGATAGGTAAAAAAATAGGGTATCAAAGCTTTGTAGGTAAAAGGGAGCAATCAGAACCTATCGGAAATAAACGATTGTCTGACTTTTGTGATTTAACTTCTTTAAGAGAATTGGAATTACAGAAAATTCTTGGGGACAGGCTGGAAATGATAGATGTGATTTTATTAGCCAATAATACTATTAAAATGGTTTTTGAAGTTGAAAATACAACAAATTTTATGTCTGGTATTCAAAGGGGGTCAAATCTTTCTAATGATATACTCAAGATAATGGTCATTCCCAACCATCGGGAAAATGAGTTGTTGAGAATTTCAGATCCCTTATTTGTGAATAGTTTTAAAATTTATAATTGGAAGTACGTCTTGTATAGTGATGTCGAAAAAATTTTACAATCATCAGCAGGTATGGATATTTTAAATTTATTTATTAAGGATATAGCATTATGACTGTAGAAGTTAAGACTGAAGGCAAATATGATAACCGTAATAGATTAAATGATTTAACTGGTAAAGAATGGTTGAAATTAACATGTAGTTTTTGGTTAAGTGAAAAGTGCGCTGACGATAAAGATGCATACAAGCACCCAGCACCCTTTTTAGTAAAAGATATTAAGAAACTAATAAGTATGTTTACAAAAAAAGGGATGAGAGTTTTAGACCCTTTTTGTGGAAGTGGCACAACATTATTGGCATCAAAAGAAATTGAAAGATATGGTATTGGTATTGATATTAATAATGATTATAAGAAAATAGCGACTAACAGATTAATAAAGAAACATGCTA
>CBDBHZ010000006.1:0-35710 GCA_965205905.1 Alphaproteobacteria bacterium
AGCCCGGATGGGCAATCCATGTGCCATCATGTCCGTTATTCACCTCAAGGGTTTTATCATTATGAACCTTTTGCATCGCAACCTTATTCACCGCCTCATCACGCGAGGGGATAAACGCCGCCATACCGCCCATGCCCAACACACCGCGCTTATGGCAAGTTTTAACCAGCAAGCGCGAATATGCCGAAAGAAACGGCGCATTCATGGTGAGGGTGCTACGGTCGGCAAGCAAAAACTGCTTATGCAAGCCTAATGTTTTGATGAAGCTGAAAATATAATCCCACCGTCCGCAATTCAGAGCGGCGGCATAATCACGCAATTCATATAATATTTCGTGCATTTGAAACACAGCAAGAAAAGTTTCAATCAGCATGGTGGCGCGAATTGTGCTTTTTGGCAGATTTAATTCATTTTCAGCAAACTTAAAAATATCCGCCCAGATTCTGGCTTCGGTATAATGCTCTAATTTCGGGATATAATAATAAACGCCCGTGCCTTTATCGCGCAAAGCTTGATGGTTGTGAAACAAATAACAGCCGAAATCTATCAGGCAAGCAGGCACGGCATCGCCATTAAAAGTGATATGCGCTTCGGGCAAATGCAACCCACGCACACGGCATAATAACAAGGCGGTCTCATCATTCAGCTGATAATGTTTGCCCGTATTTGGCGCATCGTAACTGATAGTGCCACGCACAGCATCGCGTAAATTAATTTGCCCTGCCACCACATTTTCCCAAACGGGCGACATGGAATCTTCAAAATCAGCCATGAAACATTTCACATTGGCATTGAGCGCGTTAATCACCATTTTTGTATCAGATGGCGGCCCGGTAATTTCTAGCCTACGGTCTTGCAAATCGGTAGGCAGTGGCGCGACTTGCCAGTCACTCTCGCGAATATTGGCAGTTGTGGGGTCAAAATCTGGCATATTGCCAGCATCATAGTCGCGCTGACGGATGAGACGCAGCTGCAAGGCTTTATTAATGGGCGTGGCGAAATTTTCTACTAATTTGCTTAAAAATAGAGTGCATTCAGGTGTAAAGATTTCATTCTGCCCGTCAACCGAACAGCGAAAAGATAGATTAGTCATGATTATATGTGATGAGCAGTTTATCTGCTATAAAAGTTTAACACCGTATCAGCCTTATAGCATGGGTTTTTTACAATGTCAACTTAACTTGTCGATTAACATCTTTATACAGTAAATAGCGGAATGTTTCGGTGCCACCTGCATAGCAAGCCTGCGGACAAAAGGCGCGCAACCACATGAAATCGCCTGCTTCTACCTCTACCCAATCTTGATTTAACAGATACACCGCCATGCCTTGCAGCACATAAAGCCCGTGTTCCATCACATGGGTTTCGGCAAAACTCACCTTGCCGCCCGGTTTTAGATTGACGATATTGACATGCATATCATGCCGTAAATCTTGAGGGTCAGTAAAGCGCGTGGTGCTCCATGCGTCAGTATCGGGCATGATGGTTGGGGCGATATCTTTCTCGTTGGTAACGAAAGCTTCGGGTATCGCGATACCATCTACTTGTTCATAGGCTTTGCGAATCCAATGAAATACGGCTTTGTTGGCGTTATCATTGCGAATCTGCCAATCAGTTGCGGGGGGCAGATAGGCATAGCCACCAGTTTCTAAGTGATGCGTTTTGCCATTAATATTGAGGGTGATATTGCCTGCTACCACAAATAAAACGGCTTCGGCAGATTTGTCAGATTCGGGGTTATCACTGCCGCCTTTTGATTCTAGCTCAACAATATATTGCGAGAATGTTTCGGCAAAGCCAGAAAGCGGACGTGCCAATATCCAGCAACGCATATTTTGCCAATGTGGCAGATAGCTGGTAACAATATCACGCATCACGCCTTTTGGAATCACCGCATAATTTTCGGTGAACACCGCACGGCTGGTGATAAGGTCATTCTGTGATGGCAAGCCACCTTTTGGTGCATAATAAGAAGTCATAATATTGCTATTTTGCCATACTTTCCTCGTACCAGTCAATGATTAATTTGCGTTCGCTATCTTCCATGAAGGATACATTGGCAGGTGGCATAGAGCGGGTAAGCCCTGCATGTAAATAAATATCTTTGGCATGGCGCACAATACCAATATCAGTATCTAATTTTGCACCGTTGGGCGCCCATAAGGTGCGTTCGCTATAAAATGGCTCTGCGGCATGGCACATTGAACATCTGCCTAGCATGGTTACTTTCACATCTTCATATGATTCATGGTCAAGTAAAATTTGCTGATTCGGCGTGAAGGAAGCCGTCTCTTCATCATTAGCGAGGTTCAGCTTGCCCGTCTGTGTAGAAAGCAAAATAATCGTGATGAATAAAGCGGCGGTTGCCCCCCATGTCCACCATAATAATTTATCCTGCCCATGATGCGTGTTGAAGAAATGCCGAATCGTAACGCCCATTAAGAAAATCAAAGCGGCGATAATCCAATTATATTGCGTGCCGAATGCCAGCGGATAATGGCTTGACATCATAAAGAAAATCACAGGCAAGGTCAGGTAATTATTATGGGTAGAACGTTGCTTGGCAATTTTACCGTATTTCGCATCGGGTGTGTTTCCCGCTCTTAAGTCGCCAACCACAATTTTTTGATTCGGAATGATGATAAAAAACACATTGGCAGTCATTAAGGTGGCAGTGAATGCGCCCAAATGCAAGAATGCCGCACGGTCAGAAAAAACTTGCGTATAGCCCCATGCCATTGCGACTAATATAATATAGAGCAAAATCATCAGACGGGTATTATCATCACCAAATTTTGACTTGCAAATCGTGTTATAAACAACCCAACCTAAACCAATGGAAGCGAGCGAGATGAGAATCGCCTGCCATGCGAATAAGCCGTTTTTATAGGGGTCAATCAGCAAGGTATCGGCTGAAAAATAATAGGTAACGATTAATAGCGCAAAGCCAGTCAGCCATGTGCTGTAGCTTTCCCATTTAAACCATATCAGCCTATCGGGGAGTTTATCGGGCGATACCAGATATTTTTGGATATGGTAAAAACCACCGCCATGCACTTGCCATTGCTCGCCATGCGCTTTTTTGTCAAGGTTGTCGCCCTTGCGTAACCCCAAATCTAGCGCGATAAAATAAAATGATGAGCCAATCCACGCGATACCAACAATGATATGTGTCCAACGAAAGGCGATTTCTAGCCATTCTAGCCCAAAAGTCATGATAAATTGCATATTCTTCTCCCAAATATATATAAGACGCATTTTTATAATAAAGACGCATTATTATATAAGAAATATTGCGTTAAGAAAATCAAAGAAATTAGTAAAGATTTTCAAATAAAAATTAGGTGCTTTTACAAAAAAAATTTGTTATTGTATGTGTGAATTTAATAATGATGGAGATAAATATGCGTTATTGCCGAGATTTGCGCGGATATGGTGAAATACCACCAAAAGTGAGCTGGCCGAATAACGCCAAAATTGCAGTGCAGTTTGTTGTCAATTATGAAGAGGGTGGCGAAAATTGCGTCTTGCATGGCGACAATCAATCAGAAGCTTTTTTATCAGAAATTATTGGCGCGGCAAATTGGCAAAATATGCGCCATATGAATATGGAATCCATCTATGAATATGGTTCGCGTGCTGGGTTTTGGCGCGTGAAACGGTTATTTGATGAGTTTAAGATAAAGCCCACAGTCTATGGCGTTGCCACCGCATTGGCGCGCAACCCTGAACAAACTTGCGCGATGGTAGAATCGGGTTGGGAAATGGCGTGTCATGGTTTGAAATGGATTGAATATAAGGATTTCAGCAAAGAAGATGAGCGCGCCCATATGGCGCAAGCGATTCAGTTGCATACTGAAGTAACGGGCACACGCCCGCTTGGTTGGTATACCGGCAGAAGTTCGGTCAATACTCTGGATTTGGTGGCAGAAGAAGGCGGGTTTGAATATGCGTCAGATGCCTATGCTGATGATTTGCCCTATTGGCAAAAATGTGATGGACAAGAAGGTGATGGCAATCATCAGCTGATTGTACCTTATACATTGGATAGTAACGATATGCGGTTTGCGATTGCCGGCGGTTTTAATTGTGGCGAGCAGTTTTTCACCTATCTTAAAGATAGTTTTGATGTGCTGTATCAAGAAGGCAGTGAGGGTTTCCCCAAAATGCTATCAATTGGTTTGCATTGCAGGCTGATTGGCAGGGCGGGGCGCATGATGGCGTTGCGCCGTTTTATGGAATATGCCAGTGCTAAAGCTGATGTGTGGTTTCCAACAAGGTTAGAGATTGCAAGGCATTGGCAGAAAAATCATCCTTTACAACCCTATCAACGCCCATCTGAAATGAATCAAAAAGATTTCGTCTCAAAATTTGGTGGTATTTTTGAACATTCTGCATGGATAGCCGAACGAAGCTTTGCCTCAGAATTAGGCTTTGCCCATGATACGGCAAATGGCTTGCATCATGCGATGGCGCGGGTGTTTCGTAGCGCTTCTTATGACGAAAGATTAAAAGTGTTGCTAGCGCATCCTGATTTGGCAGGTAAAATTGCGGCTGCGGGCAAGCTCACCAAAGAATCGACATCCGAACAAAAATCAGCAGGGCTTGGCATGTTATCAGATGATGAAAGGGCTTTATTCACCAAGCTGAACACTGACTATCAGGCAAAGCATGGCTTCCCCTTTATCATTGCCGCCCGTGATAATAATAAAGCCAGTATATTAGCAAAATTCCAAACGCGCTTTGCCAGCGATACCGCGATTGAGTTTGAAGAAGCCTGCAAGCAGGTGGAACGTATCGCGCAGTTGCGCTTAACCGAAATATTACCGTGAGATAAGATGATGCAGCCTGAGACAAACAAAATCTTAACACCACAAATATTGACAAAACAAGCATTCGCGCCATTTGGTGATGTTTTGGAACTAGAGGGCGAGGCATCAAAAATGATTAATAAAGGCAAGTGCGGCCGCTATCACGATTTGGCAAAACTTGATTTTGCTGATGACGGCGATGTAGGCATTAGTCTGTTTAATTCTGAAATATTTTCGTTACCGATTGAAATTGATTTGCTTGAGCGTCATCCGCTTGGCTCGCAGGCTTTCATCCCTGTTAGTCAAAATAGTTGCCAAAATCGCTTTCTGGTGGTGGTGGCACAAGATGATGATGGCACACCCTATAACTTACAAGCATTTGTAACCGAACATGGTCAATCTATCAATATTCATCGCAATATCTGGCATGCACCGCTTTGTCCCTTAAAAGATACCGATGAGGCGGATGAATACCGACTATTTGCGGTGGTAGATTGGATTGGAGAACGCACAAATTTGCAAGAATATTGCTTCGATGTGCCTTATGTTGTGGAAAAGCTTGCTTTTTCATAGTTAAATATGGCAACATAGAAGCAATGATGGAATAATTCCATCATGGTCACCAACTTTTGATAAGGAGAAAGAGATATGGCTGATACACAAGTGGATTTAAGAGATCCTAATTACACTCCCCCACTGGCAAAGGCGATACCGCTTGGGATACAACATGTTTTAGCAATGTTTGTCTCAAATGTAACGCCGGCGATTATTGTGGCAGGTGCAGCTGGTTTCGGGTTTGGGTCTAACTCCCCCGATTTTCCAGAACTATTATATTTGATTCAAATGGCGATGTTGTTCGCAGGTGTGGCAACTTTGCTACAAACTGTAACGCTTGGCCCTATTGGCGCTGGGCTACCGATTGTGCAAGGCACTAGCTTTGCATTCGTGCCGATTATGATACCATTAGTGGCAGGTAAAGGCGTTGACGCGCTGGCAGCCTTGTTCACAGGTGTTGTTATTGGTGGCTTATTCCACGCATGTTTAGGCTTTTTCATTGGCAAAATTCGTTTTGCTTTACCACCGCTTGTTACGGGCTTGATTGTGGTGATGATTGGTCTATCATTGGTAAAAGTTGCCATTCAATATTCGGCTGGCGGTGTACCCGCGATTAATAAGCCTGAATATGGTTCGGCTATCAACTGGTTTCTTGCCTTGAGTGTGGTTTTTGTTACATTCGGCATTAAATTCTGGTTCCGTGGCTTTATGTCGGCGGCAGCCACATTGTTCGGCATCGTTGTTGGTTATATTTTAGCTGTTATTCTCGGCGTGTTACCCGTAAGCTCAATCGCAGGTTCGTGGGGCAATGCTTCATGGATTGCTTTGCCAATTCCATTTAAGTATGGCATTGAATTTTCGTTTGCTGCTGTTATTGGTTTCTGTATGATGGCTGTGGTTTCAGCGATTGAAACCGTTGGTGACGTTTCAGGTATCACCAAAGGTGGCGCACAACGTGAAGCAACTGATAAGGAAATTGAAGGTGCAACTTTTGCCGATGGTGTCGGCACAGCAGTTGCTGGCTTGTTTGGTAGTTTGCCAAATACGTCATTCAGCCAGAATGTTGGTCTTGTTGCCATGACGCGGGTTATGTCGCGCCATGTGGTAACAATTGGTGCCATCTTCTTGATTGTCTGTGGCTTGATTCCAAAAATTGGTGGTGTTATTCGCACAATACCGATTGAAGTATTAGGCGGCGGTGTGATTGTTATGTTTGGCATGGTGGTTTCATCAGGGCTTTCAATTCTATCACAAGTGGATTGGACACGCAGAAATATGATGATTTTTGCTGTGGCACTTACCATTGGTTTAGGGCTTCAAGTTGAGCCAAAAGCAGTGCAATATCTACCTGATACGTTGAAAATTATTATGGTGAGTGGTTTATTACCAGCGGCATTTATTGCGGTTGTTCTTAATCTTATTCTTCCTGAGGATAATTTACATTCGGATGTCTAATCATTGATGCATCATTAACGCGTTCATTATTGACGCGATAAAATTAAGTCCCCCTTGTTAAGAAATTGAGAAGGGGGATTTTTTTGCTTGCCAGAATCGTCAAACCCATATATATATATAATGTGTTATGTCTTACATTGATAATATAAAAACTTTTGTTAGAACCTATGATTTAGGAAGTCTCTCGGCTGCAGGGCGCGATTTACGCGTTTCGGCGGCGGTGGTATCATCACGTATCTTAAAATTAGAAGAGCATCTTAACACCAGATTATTTCGCCGCACCACTCGCAAACTAATCCCAACCGAACAAGGTGAGTTATTTTACGAAAAAGCCATCACTGTGTTAGATAACATTGAAGATGCCGAACAAGCCGTGCAAGATATGACTCAGATTGCCAAAGGCAGTCTGTTTTTATCCGCACCGTTGGGGGTTGGTAGCAGAATTATTGCGCCATTATTGCTAGAATTTGGTAAAGAAAATCCTTTGGTGCATTTGCGCTTGCGCCTCACTGATAGGGCGCTAGATATTATGCAAGATAAAATTGATGTTGCGTTGTATTTGGGGCGGCCGCCTGATAGTAGCTTACGGATTTTGTCGGTTGCGAATTGTCCGCGTGTGTTATGCGCCGCGCCTTCTTATATTAAAAAGCACGGAATGCCTAAAAATGGTGATGATTTATGGGCGGGTAAAAAACATTTATGCCTTAATTTGCGGTTCCCGGGCGCACGGGAATATCGCTGGACGTTGCAAACCGAAGACGGTCCTAAAAAATTTACAGTGCAAGGGCAGTATGAAACCGACCATAGCGAAGTGTTGATGATGTGGGGATTACAAGGGCATGGCGTGATGATGCGCCCATTATTTGAGGTGCAACATCATCTTGATAGTGGCGCGTTGGTGCGCGTATGCGAAGAAAATCCACCGCTGGATGTTGAGCTTGCCTTTATTTATAATCACAAGCGTTATCAAGATGTGAAAGTGCGTGCTTTAATGGATTTCTTAAAACCTAGAATCATTAAACAGCTCCCGAATTACGAAAATCTTTAACACATCAACAGCAAGATTGCTCATTTAACTTAGATTGGATAATATGATGCGGATATTTACTTTTTGTCTCACAGCTTTGACTGTGTTTTTTCATTCATTGGTGTCTCATGCCCATGTAAAATGGTTTGTTGATACCGAAGCTGTGCATATTGAAAATTTTCAAGCCTATTCTTTGTTTGATGCGCCTGTGCTCATTTGGATATTGGTGTTTTTCATTGCCATTTTCATTGCGATAATCTTAGATATAAAACTGAAAGTGTTTGACTTCATCACCAAAATCCCAACACAGAGTTATATCGAGCTATTGCGCGTGTTCACAGGTCTATCATTTTTACTCACCGCTTATGGGGGTGCGATTATTGCACCGCACCATGTTGCACATGGTTGGCTTGGTGGCTTTTTGATAGCAATCCAAGCATTGATTGGCATCTTGCTTATCAGCAATCACTTAATTGCCTATGCCGCCGCCGCTATGGGCGTTTTGTTTTTAGGGCTTATCACACAGCATGGCGTTATCAGCGGGTTAGAATATATCAATATGCTTGGCATTGCAGCTTTCTTGTTATTTTATCATTTTCCAAATGAGGAAACACGTAAGCAATTAAAGCCTTATTGCGTTGATGGTTTGCGTATCTTCACAGGCGTTGCATTGGTGGTTTTGGGCGTTACCGAAAAACTTGATGGCGCGATGTATGCTCAAGATTTCTTGATGCAATATCACTGGAATTTCATGCCGTTCTTCGGTTTTGATGGCTTTACTGATAGGTTGTTTGTGTTATCGGTTGGCATATGCGAGGTGATATTAGGCACATTGTTGATTTTAGGCACCGTTACCCGCCTTACCACACTCACAATTTCAAGCTTCATGCTGTTATCTAACACAGTGTTTATTATTCAGGGCAGAAATGAAGAGGCGTTGATTGAGTTTATCGGGCATATGCCTATCGTTGGCACTGCGCTGATTTTAATTCTATATGGCTATGGCGAACGGTTGAAAATTACCAATTTACTCAAAAAGTAAAGCCTTAACTGCCGCGATAGGTAGAGTACGAAAAAGGCGAGAGCAATAAAGGCACATGGTAATGGGCATCTTCGCTCATTGTAAATACCAATGGCACTTGCGTTAAAAACAGATTAGCTTCCGTTACCAAGCCGTTGCTGAGATGATAATCTTTGACGTGGAAAATTAGTTTATAATTGCCTTGCTTGAAATCATCTTTGCCCAAAATTTGGCTATCAGTGCGCCCATCATCATTGGTCATCAGCTGATTAAGATGAGTCTCACTGCCATCATCATTGATTCGGTAAAGGTCAATCTTAATACCTTGTGCGGGGCAACCGCGGGCGGTATCTAAAATATGTGTTGTTAAAAATCCTGACATTGTTAACTCCTATTAAAAGTCTATTTCAGTGGCGACATTGCTGGCAATCGCTTTTTCAACCACTTGCGATGCCACTGCCAAATCTTGCAAGCCAACGCCTGTGCCGTCAAAAATTGTAATATCATCATCGCTGGTACGCGCGCGCGATTTATCTTGTATCGCCATACCAATCGGGCAAATATCAGTCTCGCTTATCAGCCTATCGCGAATCGGATGTTGAAACTCACCAAGCGTGATGGATTGTGCAATCTCATCAGTATAGAGTTTCGCATTTTTATTTTTGGCAATTTTTGCGTCAATCTCTTGTTTGCCAGTGGTATCAGTGCCCATGCAAGAAAGATGCGTGCCTGCTGTAATATGCCCATCAAGCAATATCGGCTTAAAGCTAGAGGTAATGGTAACGATAACATCGGCTTCTTTCCCCAATGCTTCCAGCGAGACGCTTTCAAACGGCAAGCCTGCCTCTTCGGCAATGCTAGCAAGGCGTGATAATTTTTCAGGACTCTGATTCCAGCCAATCACTTTTTTGAATTTGCGGGTGGCAAGATTGGCGCGTAACTGAAATGCCGATTGATGCCCTGCGCCAACAATGCCCAAAATTTCGGCATCTGCGCGGGCAAGATGCGCGGTGGCAACGGCACTTGCAGCAGCGGTGCGCAACGCGGTGAGTAAATTACCACCCACAACTGCTTTGCATTTGCCGGTATCGGCATCAAATAAAAATACGGTGGATTGATGGTTGGTAAGCCCTTTGGCAGCGTTACCGGGCCAATAGCCGCCCGATTTTAAACCCAACTGCAAGGCTTCGCGGTCAAAGCCAGATTTAAAGCCGTAAAGCGCATCGGCATGTCCGATAGCTTCGCGAATCACTGGAAAATTATAGGCAGTGCCATTTGCCATAGAGACAAATAATTTCTCCATCGCATCAAACGCATCTGTGGCAGTGATTAACGCGGCAATTTTACTTTCAGGGACAATAATCATTTTTTTCTCAATCATCAATAAGAATAGGGTATAAAATACCCCTCTCACATGATGCAAGAGGGGCATTGATATATTTGTTGTTTAATAGGCTTTGCCGCGCGCGCTAACAGGCCATACAGTTTCTACCTTGCCATTTCTAACGCCGACATACCAATCATGCACATTGCATGTTGGGTCGCAATGTCCGGGGATTAGCTTCAATTTATCATTCACTTTCAACGCACCATTGGCATCAGCAATCACGCCATGCTCATCAGAACATTTGATATATTCAACATCATCACGTCCAAATATTTTTGGCAAGCCGCTATCCACTGATTGCGCTTTTAAGCCCGCATCGCAGATTGCTTTATCGGCTTTGGCATGAGAGATGACTGAGGTAAGAATGAAAAATGAATTCTTAAATTCAGAAATCAAATCGCCTTTTTCATCACGAATTTTCTGATAATCAACATCCATAAACGCATAAGAACCGCATTGCAATTCGTTATAAACGCCAGAAGCGCCCTCAAAATAATATGAGCCAGTGCCGCCACCGCCGACAATATCGCATTCTAGCCCTTCGGCTTTCAGCATATCAACGCTTTGCTTCACCATTGCTATCGCAATATCAAGCTTGTCTTTGCGGTCTTGAAAATGTTCCATATGTTGCATCGCGCCTTGATAGGCTTGAATGCCAGAGAATTTTAAGCCTTCCGCCGCATCAATCGCTTTGGCAATATCCACAACGGGTTGCCCCGCTTGCACGCCACAACGCCCTGCACCGCAATCAATCTCAACCAGACATTCGATGGTCGTTCCATGTTTTTGTGCTGCTGCCGAAAGGTCTGCCACATTGGCAACATCATCAACGCAACAGATGGTGCGCGCACCTAATTTAGGCAAGCGGGCAAGGCGGTCAATTTTTGCGGCATCGCGCACTTGGTTAGATACCAACACATCGGTGATACCGCCACGCACAAATACTTCAGCTTCCGATACTTTTTGGCAACAGACGCCGCATGAATTGCCGATTTCGGCTTGCAATAATGCAATATCAACTGATTTGTGCATTTTGCCGTGAATCCGCAGGCGCATCCCCATATCTTTTGCGAACTGCCCCATGGTTTTGATATTATATTCAAGCGCGTCTAAATCCAACACCAAGCAAGGTGTTTGAATATCGGCTTCATTCATGCCAGCTTTTGCAGGCACATCATAGCCTACTTCTAATTCACTGATATTTAATGCTCTGTTCATCGTTACTCTCCTTCAAGAATTAATCATATTGTTAGTCATGCAATATTAGTCATTTAGGGGCATTTTGTGCAAATCCACATTACCGCCCGTTAAAATAACACCTACGCGTTTGCCACGAAAGGTCTCTTTATTTTTAAGAATAACCGCAAGTGGCACGGCACAGCTTGGCTCGATGACGATTTTCATTCTCTTAAGAGTTAGCTTTAACGCATCAATAATCTCTTTTTCGCTTGCCGTAAATATATCTGTAACATAATTTGATACAAAATGCCAAGTCAAATCTTTCAATGGCACTTTCAAACCATCGGCGATGGTTTCGGGGGCATCATCAGCGATAATTTCGCCCGCCTTAAAACTGCGATAGGCATCATCAGCTTGCTCAGGCTCGGCCGCATAGATTTTCACCTCTGGCGCAAGATGGCTTAATGTAAGGCAAGTGCCAGAAACCATGCCACCGCCACCAATTGGCGCGATGACCGCTTCCAGACCATCGACTTGTTCCATTAATTCGCGTGAACATGTGCCTTGCCCTGCAATCACGCGCGGGTCATTATAAGGATGCACAAAATCTGCGCCCGTTTCCGCTACCACTTTGGCAAATGTCGCCTCGCGTGATGATGTGGAAGGCTCGCATTCTACAATCACGCCACCATAGCCGCGCACTGCGTCTTTTTTGGCTTGTGGCGCGGAATGCGGCATCACCACTGTGCAGGGGATACCGCGCCTGCCAGCGGCGTAAGAAAGCGATAAAGCATGATTGCCTGATGAATGGGTGGCAACGCCGATTTTGGCTTTGTCATCATCAAGCCCAAACACAGCATTGCAAGCACCACGCACCTTAAACGCGCCAGCTTTTTGGAAATTCTCGCATTTAAAAAATAATTGCGCGCCCGTTAATTCGTTCAAAAAACTTGATGTTAGCACAGGCGTGCGGTGGATATAGGGTTCAATGCGCTGATGGGCATCGAGCATATCCTGAAATTCGGGAATCAGTAAATTACCTTGTTGTTTCATGATTGTTACCTCTCGTTTAATAATAATCCTAATTTTTTCTATAATACTCTTGCGCGGCAGCAACGCCTGAGCCTAGTTTTACATCAAGCCCTAAATCTGCCATCACCATTTCGGCAGTGGCAATGCCACTTAACGCTAAAACATCGCTTAACATGCCCAAATGCCCGATTCTGAATAATTTACCTGCAACCTCGCCTAGCCCAACGCCAAAGGCAACCTGATATTTTTGCGCGGCATGATTGACGATTTTTGTGGAATCAAAACCATCAGGCGTACGAATCGCGGTGATGGTATTGGAATAGCAATCAGGACCGCTTGCATAAATCTGCAAACCCCATGCTTTTACGGCTATTCGCACCCCTTCGGCGATACGGTGATGGCGGGCAAACACATTATCAAGCCCTTCTTCTAGCAGAGTATTACAGGCAACATGCAAGCCATTCATCAGCCCGACTGGTGGGGTATAGGGATACATATTATTGGCATAGCTTTTATACATATCGCGAATATCAAAATAGGTGCGCGGTAATTTGGCATTTTCACTGGCTTGCATTGCCTTTTCGCTAAAGCCAACAATCGCTAAGCCGGGGGGCATCATAAAGCCTTTTTGCGAACCTGTTACCACAATATCCACGCGCCATTCATCAAAGCGAAAATCAAATGATGCCACTGAACTGACGCCATCAACCAATAACAAAGCATCATGTTTGGCATTATCCATTGCTTTGCGAATCGAACCAATATCAGACATCACACCAGTGGCGGTTTCGTTATGGGTGGCAAGCACTGCTTTAATTTTATTGCCCTTATCGTTTTTGAGTAACTCACCGATTTTTTCCGCTGAAATCGGCTCACCCCACACGGCTTCAATCACATTTACAGTAATGCCATGCCGTTGGCACATATCAATCCAGCGATGCGAAAACATGCCATTACGGGTGATAATTACCTCGTCACCTGCTGATAGGCTATTGGTAATCGCGGTTTCCCAACCACCTGTGCCAGTGCCAGAAAAGATAAAAATCTCGGCATTTTTGCTTTTGATGATTTTTTGTATCCCCTCTCGCGCAGGCTGTAGAATTTTGCCGAAAATCGGTGAGCGATGGTCAATCGTTGCCATATCACACGCTTTGCGGATATGTTCGGGCATATTGGTTGGACCGGGGATAAAGACTGGATTTTGACTAACTAACATCGTATTATGTGCAACCTCTTATTTGTTGTGGATAAATATGCTACTAGTATAGAATGATTATATGAATGAGCGCAATCTTTTATAAAGCAATTTTATAAAAGTGAATAACAAATTATTTTTGAAAATGCTAAGAAGAGCGAGACTGTAATGGACGCAGAAACCGAAAGATTTAACGCTATTATCAAACAAGAATTATGTATCGGTTGTGGGTTATGCGCTTCAGTGGCAGGCGATAAGATAAAATTTTACAAAACTGGCGAACAAGGCTATGAACGCCCGATTCCACAACAGCCACTCTCTAAAGAATTGGTGGATAAAATTTATGATATTTGTCCGGGCACGCGCATGGATGGCTTGCCGCGTAACTTAATCGCTACTGATAGCAAGCAAGATAATGTATGGGGCGTATGGCGGAGAATGACACGTGCTTATGCAGGTGATTCGCATGTCCGCCATGAAGGCTCAACAGGCGGGGTGCTCACCGCTTTGGCGATTTATTTACTAGAAAGTAAGCGCGTGGATTTTGTTCTACACGCCAAGCCCGCCGCAAAACACCCTGATTTTGGCGAACAGCATATCAGCTATAATCGCGATGATGTGTTGGCAGGCGTTGGCTCGCGTTACGCGCCTTGTGCGCCATTGGTGGATATTCAGGCGGTGCTGACCCAAGCTGAAACGAACGGGCAGAGTTTCGCTTTTATTGGCAAGCCATGCGATATTAATGCGTTGCGGAGCTATGCGCGTCATGATTCGCGTGTGGATAAATATGTTAAATACTGGCTGACATTGGTGTGTGGTGGCTTTTCACCGCCTAGCAAGAATGATGAATTTATGCGTAGCCATGATATGCAACCCGAACAGTTGGAAGCGTTACGCTATCGGGGGCTTGGTTGTCCGGGCGATACCACGATTACCGCAGGCGGTGTTACCAAAAGCTTTCACTATCTGGATTATTGGGGTGATGATGAAGAACATTGGCAGTTGGGTTTTCGCTGTAAAATCTGCCCTGATGGTATTGGTGATGCTGCCGATATTGCTGCGGCAGATAGCTGGCTAGGTGGTTCGCCCCAAAGAAATCGTGAGGGTGATTGCACGGAAGATGCCGAAAAAGATGCCGAAAAAGATGAAGGCACGAATGCGGTGATTATCCGCACCGAAGCAGGGCAAGAATTATACGAGGCGGCGGTGCGTGATGGCGCACTGAGTGAAGAGGGCGATATTCCGCCCGATATTTTCAGCACCTATCAACCGCATCAGGTTAATAAGAAATATTCAGTATGGGCAAGGCATCAGGCGTTAGGTGAGGCAGGGCGAATCAAGCCCGTTACCAATAATTTGCGTTTGCGCGAATTAAGCGAGGAAATGCCCGATATATTTAACGAGACTCAAAAAGCAGGCACATTGAAACGCATTTTAAATTAAACTATCAGCAGATAAAAATAGAAAAACAAACAATCAATAAAATATTTTTGACTGTTTGGTAATATCACACTTTCATTTGTTATAAGAATATGTTATAATATTCTATGGTCAGAGGGCTTTTTGCAACGTATTTATTCAGGGATAATTTTATGCGTCATTCGCTATTTTCAATCATTACATTATTAATATTTTCTTTCATGCTTACCGCTTGCAGCGAAGCCCAGCGAACTAATTTTGATGAAGAATTTAAGCGCTGTGATGATGGCACCTCTGTTTTAGAGGGGCAAGCATGTCCGATTGTTGGACTCAATGATGATGGCACGGTTACCAATCCAGATGGCACGACCACCAATACAGATGGCAGTATCACTGATACAGTAAAAGGCACTATCACTTATCCGGATGGCAGGGTTACCAATCTGGATGGCACTATTAGCACGAAAGATGGGATTACCACTGATACAGTAAAAGGCACGATCACTTATCCAGATGGCAGGGTTACCGATTTATTTGGCGACGAAATTTTTATAGCAAGTTACAAGGTTAATCTTGACGATAATAATGTGTTTATCCCATTGATAGGCGAATCTGTTACATTAAATGGGATGGAACTTATTCCTACATATCAAAGCAATGGTGATGATGTTGCTTATGATTCGCTCACCGCTATTGTCGATGCTGGTGTTGTTACAAACGCGCCATTAACGTTGCAAGGTTTGGCTGTAAGAATGACGCACAATACTACTTATATCCGCAAAAACGCTTCATCCCCTTGGGAGGAGCAAAGTTTGGTGAATGAAGATGTGTTGCAGATTGATAAAAAAATCGACCTATCGGGCATTACGGCAACAGCTTTAACGTTTAAATTTTTTGGCAATGGTAACATAGAGGAGGCAACGCTTCATCTTGAGAATGATTACAAGCTAACAGGTGAAGAAATTGGAATATCAGCATCTAGTGAGCTAATCAGTGGCACTTTTAAGGGGAATCTTGATAATGAAGATATAACTGATGATGTGGATAATGCCAATGATGATGATGATGTTATTTTAACGGTTGATAGAAAAAGTATTTTTGGTCTTACTGATGGTGAAAATAATAGTATCGCTTCTAATTATATGGTTTATGTGAGCTGGGCTTCTCATAAAGAGGCAAAATTAGGGGGGGGTAGTGATAAGACGACAGAAACAGACGAGAATATTGCTGGCGCAACGATAGTCGGCTTTGAAACAGAAACCATACCTACAAATGCCATAACTACAAATAATATGGAGGTATCTTTTACAGGCAAAGGCAAAGGCAGTTATGGCAGTGTGCAAAACACAAGAGTTGCCGACACAAGCTATGAAGATGCTTCTACTGGCTACGATACCGTTTTTGGTATAAGCGCAACAGTTGATTTTGGCATGAGCACAATCGCTATCAATAGCGAAGATACGATGAAATGCAGTGATAATTCAGATGATTTTAGCAGTTGCACGCAAACAGCGGTGACTGAGCTAGATTTTATGATGCCAACAAAAAGTTACAAGGTTGCTGGTAGCAATGTTAATGCTATCAGTAGCGATATGGTTACCACAAAACTGGCTGATAATAATCTATCAGGCACGCTTGATGCCCGTTTTTATGGGAGTGCTTCATGGGAATTGGGCGGTGTATTCTCGCTGACTGAATCAAACGATGATAATGTTTTATATTATTTTGGTGCATTTGGTGCACAGCGTAGGGGCGTTGTTGTGCCATTAGAGTTTGGTGAAATGATCGTTGAGAAAATGGTGAGCAACGATAATATTGCAACTGCGATTCTTGCTAATGACCCTTCTTATAGCTCTCTTACCGAAGCGGTAACGGGTAGTGCTGATGGTGCTGGTTTTACGATGAATGGTTTAGCGGTTGTTAAAGATGATACAGTCAATTATACACGCGCACCCAATCGGGTTTGGGTGACAAATTCTGATAGGGCTCAAAATATCAGTTTAGCAAGGCTGACGGGTGCGGCTGTATCGCTTACATTTGATGGCAGTGCCAATATATCGGGCGTAACGGTTTATGTGGAAGATAATCAATATACTGCTGCTATTAACACGCCTGTATCTGGTATGGAGGTTGCTAATGCCAACATTACGTCAAGGAATGGTTTGGCTCTTAGCGATTCACAGAATGCTGATTTTGAGGAGAACATTAACACTGCCACGATTAGCGTGAATAGGGATGCGGCGTTTTTTGGTTTTGATTCAAATTATATGACGTATGTTAATTGGAATATTATGAAAGGAATAGACAAGCTTGATGGTGATAATCTTGTGCTAGAAGATGACATTTATGATATTGGCGGCGCAATGATTGCAGGGTTTGAAACCTCTGATTTAACGGCTATTGTTATTGATGACGTAGAATTTACAGGCAAAGGTAGTGGCACCTATAGAAACGCAACCAACAGCTATGATACTGTTTTTGATATAACAGCCACCGTTAATTTTAGTGCTGGTAATGTCACTTTTATCAGTCGCGATACAGAATGCAAAATATCGAATTGTGGGTTAAGTAATGGCGAGTTAGGATGGCTCGCACTTCTCACAAGCCCCATCAGCTATACTGATAATAATATTAACGGTAATATTGCGACAACAACATTTGGCGGCGCCCCACTTGATTTAACAGGCATGCTTAACGCACGTTTTTATGGCGGTATGATTGAAGAATTAGGCGGCACATTTACGTTAACAAATGCAAGCAGTGAAAGCTATTATTATGGCGTATTCGGTGTAGAAAAAACAGATTTTTTGAATAAAAATAATTTAACGGCATTGAATGATAGTAATCGCAATAATAAAAGAGATAATATATTAGCAATACGAAATAGTGTGCAGCTTACAGAAAACATTATTACTGATGCTGATAACACAATCAGCATTGATAAAATGACCAATGCGCTAATTATGTTTGATTATAATAGTGATGGCACTTTTGTTAATAATAAATTAGAACTCTATCTTACCGATAAAAAATATGAGGTGAAAGTTGGTCATTATGGTAGTAATAGCAATTCTATTGCAAATGCCACTAATGGAGGCGCAATCAATGCGAGCACTGCCAGCAATGATGATGATAAACCTCATTTGCTCGTTTTTAGCAAAAGTGAAAACTATTTTGACAACTCATCAAACCCAACCGCGCAACAATATATGGCAATGGTTCATTGGCAAGTGAGTGATGATGCTAATTATGATGATCTCAGTGATGATGCTGCCATTACCTATCAGAGTTATGGCAGTGGCATTGTTGGTTTTGAAACAGATATGCTCCCCACCGTGGGCACAGCAGTTGTTTTTTCAGGCGCAGGACGTGGCGTTTATACTAATGCCACCGAAGGCTATGATACAAAATTTGATATAACAGCCACAGTTAATTTTGAGGATGGTCATGTATCTATCAATAGCAGTAATACAATAAAATATGATTCTAATATTTTGTGTTCAAATTCTTGCATGGCAGGTGATGCCGTCTCTTCGCTTGATTTCACCACGGGTGCGACTGCCGTAAGTTATATAAGCAATAGCATCAGCGGTAATGTTGCGCTCACAAATGATGTTACTTTTGATGGCACAATAGATGCGCGCTTTTATGGACCAAATGCTGAAGAATTAGGTGGCACATTTTCTATGCAAAGCAGTGATAATGCTGGAGGTTATATCGGCTTTTTCGGTGCAAAGCAATGAAACAGCATGGCATAAAAATAATAGCGGCACTTAATCAATAAAATAATAAAAAAATGTGGATTAAGCGATTTTTTGCTTTTATTTGCAAAAAATCTATGTTACTTTGCAAATATCTAGTAGGGTAGGTGTAAGTTTTTTTATCTCTAGCTAGGGTTTTTTTATTATGAAAATATTACAGTTTCGTTCGTTTATTACAATATTATTTGTAGCCATTATGTTGAGTGGGTGCAACATCCTATCAGACACTATTCATGGTGCTACTGATTTGATTTTTGGTGAAGAGGAGCCACGTGGCGGTGTTGGCACTGTTTATTTGGGTAGGGATGATACTGATGATGAAGTCAATAACGCGATTGCTACCCGCACAACAGGCCAAAAACAAGAAACACTTATCGCCAAAGATGATAACGATATTTTTTACAATTCACTGACTGAAGCCGCCAATGATGAATATGTTGGAAATGACGGTCCTGATGGTTTGAATGAAAGAATCTTTATCTTGCAGGGCTTGTCAGTGCAAAGAGAGGGTACAGTTCAGGTTACAGCAAGTGGTGAGCTTGGCTGGAATCAGGCTAGTTCAACCGAAAATGATATTGTGCGTATTACCGCGCCTTCTGTCTCGCTTACCTTTAGTGAAACTGGTCAAATATCAGCAGTTACTGCTTATTTTGCTGATAAAGAATATAGCGCAACAAATATTACCGCAGATGGCACGGCTATTAAAGGCACGATTGAAAGTGTTGGTGGTAACTATAATATTAGTGGTAATAACAGAGCTGAAATCACACTGAATAGAAGTGATAGTTTTTTTGGTTTTAATTCAAATTATATGGCGCATATTGGTTGGGATGTTGTACAACAAGAAGCAGGGTCATCAGACGCTTATAACGTTACGGGTAGTATGATTGTGGGCATAGAAACAGCTTCTATCCCTATCAATAACATCTATTATGCATCGCCTGGTACCGTTAGCAATTCTATCAAATTCACGGGCAAAGGGCATGGTGTTTATGGTGATTTGAACGGTGTCTATGCCACCAAATTCGATTTTAATGCGGATATTGATTTTGCCTCTAATCTTATTACGCTTGGCAGCACGAACACAATCAGATGCCCAAGTGGCAGCAGTCTAAATTGTGGCAATGGCTCGGATGCGAGTCAACTTAATTTCACCACCAGTCTAGGTGCAATTCCTTATAATGGCAATAATATCTTTGGTGTTGTTGGCGCAGAGGAATTGCTAGGTTTTGTTGATGCGCGGTTTTATGGTGTATCAGCCAGAGAGTTTGGTGGCACAATCATTTTAAAAGGGCGGGGGGTTGAGTATTATTATGGTGCATTTGGTGCGCAACGTGCTGGTATTATTCGCAATGCTGCATTTAATAATGCCATTTCATCTGCCACGCCTAACGCCACTGTTACGGTTGTTACAGACGATAATGTTGCGTTTTTCGGAGCGATGGATGAAAGTTTTACGGGTTTAAAAACATTATCAGCCTATAGAGATAACCGCAATATATATAGCCGCCCGCCCACCCGTGCATGGGAAGATAATACCGATAGGCAGAATGTTGTTACTGTTGCAAAAACAAATCGCTATTCTACCGCATTGTTGTTTGATGGCGATGGTATGTTATCGGAAGTAACACTGAATCTGGCTGATGGTAATACTGATATATCTGGGCTTAATCAAAATTATACGGTAGCGGGGCAAGTTAACGCTGATGGAATTTTCACAAGTACCGATACCACAGAAAATATATCAGTAACAGTCGATAGAAAAAATGTTTTTGGTTTAGCGGACGGTAATGCCTCTAATTATATGGCTTATATCAGTTGGGATATCACGGGAGATGCAAGCTTTGACCCATCACCTGAAAATAAACAGCTGATTGATAATAGTTACAGCATTAATGGCAATATGATTGCTGGTATTGAAACATTTGATTTAGATTTTACGACTTATGATGAAAGCGTTGAATTTACGGGTAAAGGGCGCGGCACTTACGGAAACTTGACCTCAAGCTATGATACAATATTTGATGTTAGCATAGATGTTGATTTTAAAGAGAGGCAAGTAACGCGATTTGAAACCAATGGAACAGAGTGTAAAATAGCGGGTTGTGTAGATCCTAAATTATTTGATTTAAGTCAGCTTGACTTTACCGCAACTGGTGCTCTTACTTACATAGATAATGCAATCAGCGGTGCTGTTGAAACATATAAGAGCAGTAAAAATTTAACGGGCACGATTGATGCGCGTTTTTATGGCAGTGGGGCTTGGGAATTTGGTGGCACATTCGCTTTAGCAGATAAATCAAATTATTATTATGGTGTGTTTGGTGCGGAACGTTTGGGCTTTGAGACATCGTCTCCCCTTAATACAGTTGAGCTTGATAGTCCAATAATTATCGCCGCGCCTATCAGTGCAAGCACATCTTATGCATCAATCACTGATTTGGTGGATAGTGGTGATGGTAGTGAGTTCGTGATGAATTCACTGTCCGTTTATACATCTGATATAACCACTTACCAACGGGCGCCGAATCGCTCTTGGCTGGCAAGTGATGGTATTGTAGCAGAAGCTGATACGAATAAGGAAGTCAGCATTGCAATGTTGACTGGGTCTAGTGCGTCAATTGGTTTTGATAGTAGTAAGAATATCAAAAGCGTAACCGCTTATTTGGACGGTAATAATTACACGGCGATTATCGATACACCTGTATCTGGCACAAAAGTTGTTGATGCCACGATTGCGTTAAGGAATGGTGAATTGCGTGCCCACGAAGATAATGCCGATTTTTCCCCAAGCATTGCCACGATCAGTGTTGATAGAAGCAGCGATTTTTTTGGATTTGATACAGAATATATGATGCATATTAGTTGGCATATTGCAAAGGAAGCAGATTCGCTTAATGCTGATAGCACTGTTTTAAGTGATGATATTAATGATAATTTGGGGATAATGCTTGCTGGTATAGAAGTGGCTGGTAATGATATTCCTAAAGGTGGCTTATCAATTGATTTTGTTGGCAAAGGAAAAGGGCGTTATGTTGATGGTAACGATAAGGTTTATCAGACTGTATTTGATGCAAAAGCTAATGTGAATTTTTTAGCGCGTAGGGTTCTTTTTAGCACTGAAAATAGTTGTGCCACTTTTCAAACAGATGGCGAGGCGAGTGCCTGTAATGAGGGGGTTGAAATTGACCTTGATATTATCCAAACAACATTAGAATACCAGAGTAGAAAAAATAATATCAGCGGCACCACTGTAACAACCACAGATTTGTTGATGGCAGGCAGGGCAGATGCGCGTTTTTATGGTGATAAATCAAGGGAATTTGGTGGCACATTCTCATTAACAAATGATAATAGTTATTATTATGGAGCGTTTGGTGGCTTTCGGATTACGGGTATTGTTACAGCATTTACATTTATAGATGATATTGTTGATATTGATGTGGACCCACAACAGGCAACTCTCATTGCTAAAAAAAGCGATACAATTACACCTTATAATTCGCTTGCTGAAGCGGCTAATGATGCAAGCCATGCAGCTAATAAGGAATTTACCTTGCCCGCATTATCAGTATATATCAATAGCTCATCTGTTAGAACGCGTGTTGCTGGTCAGAGTTGGAGCACAGCCGATGGTTCGCAAGCGGCGAGCTTAAACCGTGTTAATGGCTCTGCTGCATCAATCACATTTAATGATAATGGCTATATCTCGGGGGCAAGCGTTTATCTTAAAGATGAAACCTATACAGCGAGCATTGATAGCCCTGCTTCCTCATCAAATTTTTCAGCAACAATTACAACAGATGTTGCGGATTCAACCAGCGCGACACTGAATATTGATAGAAGCGCCGATTTTTTTGGTGTTGGCAACGGATTAAATTATGTAGCATATATTAGTTGGGATATAGAAAAAGAAGAAAATGAGTTAAGTAATCTTACGCTTGAATCTTCCGAATATAATATTGATGGCGCAATGATTGCTGGCATGGAAGTGGCGGCAACAGATATGGCTGCATTTACCACTGCTGTAGGTTCTAATATAGTTACATTCCGAGGAGCAGGGCGCGGATATTATGGGGAGCAGCAATCTGATAATAATGTGAGGACAATATTTGATGTTGAGGCAACTGTTAAATTTAATAACAAAACAGTAACGCTTGAAAGTGCTGACACTTATCTATGCTATTCTGCAAGCGATGATGCTTGTGTGCAAACCACATCTCTTAATTTTGTTGCGTTAAATTTAGGGTTTAAGAATCAAGACGAAACCATCAATAACACTATCAGCGGTAATATGAATGCAGGCACGCTAACAGGCAAGGTTGATGCGCGGTTTTACGGCGATAGTAACGTGCAGGAATTGGCTGGCACATTTGCGTTAAAAAATGATGATGATTATTATTATGGTGCGTTTGGCGCGCATCGCGACCATGTGGCTGCGATTGGTGCACCAATTTATTATGATACTACCGTTGCAAATATTGATATTCCAGTGGCAGATAGGGAAAGCAGAGGTGAATCGATAGCTGGCACCCCATATTCACTTTTAACTGCTTTTAATGAGAGCAAGAGCGGTAATCAGGCAAAAACGAGAGGTTATGTATTAGAAGGTATTAGCGTTTCTAAACAAGACGCAACCCATTATTATCGTACCGCAGACCAATTATGGTCAGATGCCTATAGGGAAAAAGAGGTAACATTATCACAGATAACAGGCTCTTTTGGTAGAATAAATTTCTATAGCGAATACATAACAAAGTTTACTGCTATTTTTGGTGATGGCAAAGAATATAATTCAGAGACTAATGGTGGCAGCGCAACAGCGAGCGGAAATATTAGTACATCTGGTGGCTATAACGGCACCTTATCGGTAACCAGAGATGCAGCCGATTTTGGTTTTTTTACAGAATTTATGTTTGCGCTTGATTGGAATGTTGACACCCCGAATGGTAATCTTGATAATGGATCAGATAGGCTTGCTGAAACACGAACAAATGATATCGGTTTTATGGTTGCGGGTATGGAAACAAATGGGGAAAATATTTATACATCTACCTATAAAGATGATTATCGCTTCACAGGTAAAGGGCGTGGTGTCTATTCTAATGATAGCCAAAATACCAGCGTTAAATTTGATGTAACTGCTGATGTTAATTTTAATACTAGAAACATTACATTAGCATCTACAAACACTGCTTGTGTTGCAGAAAGTTGTACAGGCGTGCCTTTATCAGAATCAAGAATGGATTTTAGCGGCACATTAAATTATGATGTTGATAGCAATGTTATCACTGGCGGTGTAGTAAGCACTCTTTTCACAGGTGAAGCCGATGCGCGTTTTTATGGAGACTATCAAGGTAATAGTTTTCGTGAATTTGGTGGCACATTTGCGATGACACATAATAGTCAAGCGACTGAGTATTATTATGGCTATTTTGGTGGTAACCGTGGTGCGATAAATGATTCCCCTCTTGATGATGCCGATATTATACCAATCAGTAATCATACAATCACTGCGACACCAGAAGTGTTTGTGCAAAATGGTGGTGGTGATGCGTATCAATCTATTAATGCCATACGTGTTGCGCCAAATACTGCTGATCCAAAAATAAGCACATGGAACGCACTGGCTACTTATAGGAATGATGATGACCTTTATAGCCGTAAATCGACGGGTAACGCATGGGATGCAGGTGATATTCTGAAGGAAGTAGAACTTGCAACAGTAACAAATGCCAGTCTATCATTTACTTTTGATACAGATGCTGATATTTCGGCAGTACAACTTATATTTGGTGATGGTTCTGATGAACGCTATAGTAAGGTTGATAGCACCCCCAGAGATTTGGGACGATCATTTTCAACATCTAATTCTACGAGTCATTTGACGGAAAAAGTCGATGTTAGCAGAGATAGTAACGTTTTTGGTGGTATTGCAAATTATATGATGTATGCGAATTGGAGTAACGAAAGCAATGACCCCGACAGTGGATATAGCGATACAACTTATGATTATTTTGGCCATATGATTGCAGGCTTTGAAACAGAAGATAGCACTTTTCCTGCAAGAGGACCAGCACGTGTTTTTACAGGCAAAGGTGCTGGGCACTATAATGATCTGAATGGTGGAAAATATAAAATTACATTTGATACAAAATTAGATGTTGATTTTACAGCAGCTGATTTTGCAAACCAAGGGGTAAAATTAACTGTTACTGGTTCTGATTGCACACCTACTTGTAATAATCCTAGCTTTACAAATTCTTTAAATTTTACTGATTTGCCATTAATTTACACTGCTGGCATTAGTCCCGAAACAACTGGAACTTTAAGTGCTAATTTAACCATTGCCACTAATAGTGCTGGCGCCTTAAAAGGCACAGTCGATGGCCGCTTTTATGGCGCAGGTGCATGGGAAGCGGGTGGCATATTTGCGTTGAAATCCGATAATAATGCCAAATATTATCATGGCTATTTTGGTGGAATCCGTGACGAAATAGCTGACCTTGCTTTTGACGATACCACTGATAAGGCTGCAAATCCTGCAAATAGCGAAAGCATTCCACTTGTTGGTGGTAATGCTTATGAATCTCTTTATCATGCTAGGCTTGATAATAGTGCAAAAACCTTTAAGTTAGAGGGGGTGGCTACCTATAGGGATAGAAAATCTTATTATTCAGAACATGTTGATGGTGCTGATGGTGAGGTTGAGCATCTGGTAGATTTTTACAATATTACCAATCCTGCTCTATCGCTGACTTTTGATACAAATAAGAAGATTTCAGGTGCAACATTGCATTTAGATAATACCTACAATTACGCTGGTACGCCAAGCACTTCAGGCAGTTCAGTTTTTGTTTCAGATATTGATGTTTCTAGTGGATTTTCCGATGCCACGACGGCAAGGGTAACCATAAGCAGAGACGGTGATTTTAATTTTGAATCAAATTATATGGCATATGTCAGATGGTCTGCGAACAAAACACGTGTTGATAGCAGCAATGGGCTATATGGTGAAGAATATGATGTTGATGGTTATATGATTGCGGGTATGGAAGCCACTATTGCAGATGTTACAGCGTTTAAGGGTAAATTTACTACTGATTCAGCCACATTTAACGGCAGAGGGCGCTATGAATATTATCGCTACAGAGATGGCGGAACAAGTAACGTTTCTAGTGCTTTTACCACAGCAATGACTATTAATTTTAGCACCAATGTTGTGGATTTCAGCACAAGTAACGTAGGTGCCAGTTATCTTAATATTAATTCTAGTAGTGTTGGCTATAATGCGTTAACTTATGATGCCACCAACAATACGATTAGTGGCACAACTGGTAGAGGTAATTTGGTGGGTGCCGTCAATATCCGTCTTTATGGTGATGATGGTTTATGGGAATCGGGTGGCGTTATCACGCTTAACGACGGAACCGCTTATTATCAAGGTTATTTTGGCGCGGAACGTAACTCTATTACCGATATTGCGACCAGCACCAATTCTTTTAATGTGATTGGCAGTGGCACTCAACAAACTGTTTCTACGCCTGCTGCTTATGATTCAATCGCTGAAGCATTAGATGATACCAATAACACCGCCGCTTTCACATTAAAGGGCTTAAGTATCACGCGTGATGCCAGTAAAGATTATAGCCGTGCCATTAACCGTGACTGGAATAGTGCTGATATTAAGAATAGAAGTGTAGCGCTTGCCAAAATAGTAGGCTCTGCTTTATCGGTGAGTTTTGATAGTGCAGGTGATGTAACATCAGCAACTTCTTACCTGAATGATGGTGCAAATTTCACCTATACTGCCAACAGTTTCACCAATTCTAATTCAGTGGCAACGGCTAATATCAACAATCTTGACAGTGATTATTCTGCTGCCACCACCAACACACTCACAATAGATAGAAGCGAAGAAACATTCGGTTTTGTACCAGAATATATGCTTTATGCCAGTTGGTCGGTTGCAAAAAACACGCTCAGCAGTGATGATAGTATTCGCAACGATAATCAATATGATATTGATGGCTTTACAATCGCAGGCATGGATGTTGTGGGTGCTGATGTTCCTATTTCTGGCATTACAAAATTTGAAGGCAAAGGGCGCGGCATATATGGCGATATTGATAATGAATATGCAACCATATTTGATGTAAAGCTAGATTTTGATTTTTCAGATAAAAGCAATGTGGGGTTCAATATCACCAACACCGCTTGTGTTGTATCAGGCTGTTCGGCACCTTTAGCAACACTTAATATTGGTGCAACATTAGCGATTACGGCAAACACAAATGATATCACTGGCACTGGCACCATAACCAATGCTGTTGGCGATTTATCTGGCGCAATCGATGCTCGCTTTTATGGTGATGAATATGCTAGCAAAACGCATATCAGGGAAGTGGGTGGCACATTTAGCCTTAAAAATAGTGGTACGAATTATTATATGGGTGCTTTTGGTAGCGAACGTCTTGCTATCACCTCGTTCACTTTATCCACCCTTACCGATACGCAGATAGCGGCAACTGAACAACTAACGCCAATGGGTAATGCGGAATCATTTCAAAAAATGTTTTCTGATGAAAGTAACAATCAATTTACGTTCAATGCGCTATCAGTATCCAGAAACATTACCACTAGCTATGCACGGTTGCCCGAAGTGGAATGGAATGATGCTGATATAACGCAAGTAATAGGTTTGACAACAACCAGTGGCGCCAACGCAGAAATACAATTTGGCACTAAAAAGAAAATTGGCAATATAAAACTTCACTATTTGCCGGGTAATAGCAATGCTGATTATGCAATATTGCAAATAGATGCTTTGATTGACGATGCTTATAGAAATGATGCCCATACATTAACGCATAATATCGGATTTGGTGCGCCCGCAGATGCGGATACTGCCACACTAACGGCTGATAGAAGGGCAGATTTGTTTGGCTTTATACCAAATTATATGGTCAATGTTAGTTGGAACATTTTATCAGATACCAAAGATACCAACAATTTTGATGTGACTAGCAGCAATTATGATAATACACGCGTAACAGAAGATGGCATGATGATTGCGGGATTTGAACTTGGGGGCAGTTACATTCCAACATCTGGTTCGGCTATTTTTCATGGCAAAGGGCAGGGCGTTTATGGTAAAAGTAACGAAACGCAAAGCTATGCAACTCTCTATAATTTAGAAGCAACGGCAGATTTTACCAATACCAGTTTGGCGCTCGCCATTACTGATACGGTTTGCACAGGCGATATTAATGCAACAACATGTAACGCGCTTAATTTCACCAGTACCTTAACTTATGCGGAAAACACAAATAATATCAGTGGCACGGCAAGTGCAGGCAGTTTAACAGGCACGGCGCAAGCGCGTTTTTATGGCAAAGATAAAATCGCAGAATTGGGCGGTACTTTCAGCCTGCAAGATAGCAATAGCTATTATTACGGTTCATTTGGTAGCAATAACATTAGGCATGATATCAATGGCACGCAATTTGGCGTCTATGCGCGTGAGCTTAATGCGCAAAGCAGCGATGTTGTTAACGGTGTTTTTCACACCACAAGCAAACCAAATTCCTATACATCATTTAATAAAGTTGTTGTGGATGGTGGCAGCCATTATAAATATATAAGATTGAATGCGCTTAGCGTTTCTGCCGATAGTAATATTTTCTATGAACGCGATGCAGGCGACGCATGGGCTGATAATAAAACAGGTTCTACAGTTTCACTCACAAAAAATACCAATGCGAACGCCGCCATCGGATTTGGTGGTCATGAAAATATCTTCTATGTGGCAGCTTTTCTAAAATATGGAAACTATAAAACTGATGCTTTGGCTGGTAATGACAGAGGTGGTAAAACGACACTGCTAAATGCCGATATTACCAGTGGCGCGCCAAACAATAGCATTAGTGCAAAGATAAGCGCGAATAGAGCCGTAGAGCTCTTTGGTTTTACACCACATTATATGACCAATATTACTTGGGATATTACCAATGATTCAGTTAATACAAATAATCTTGACAGCGATAGTGCATACCTAATCAATATGCGAACCCAAACATATGGCTATATGATGGCGGGCTTTGAAGTTGCGGGTGGCAATATTCCAACAAGTGATAAAATCTATTTCTTTGGTCAAGGGCGTGGCACTTACGGCGATAAAACCGCTGCAGCCACTTACAATACTCAATTTAATATCAAAACAATTGCTGATTTTAGCACCAGAAATGTAGCACTCACAAGCAGTGATACATATTGCATCAGCGATGCGGCTGTTTGCGCAGGGCTTGATGCCACAACATTAGCCTCGCTTAATTTTACAAGCACGTTAACCTATGCGGCAGGCATAAACAATATCACTGGCACGCTTACCACTGCAGGCTATATTGATAGTAATGATGCTACAAATAATATCGCAACGCTTACTGGCACAGCCGATGCCCGTTTTTATGGGAATGAGCGCACCACAGATGGCAACTCAACTGCGGTTGAAATTTTAGAGGCAACCGAAACAGGGTATGATTTAATGGAATTCGGTGGCACATTCAGTATGCAAGATAGTGATTATTATTATTATGGTGCTTTAGGTGGCAAAGAAACAGAATATTTTACCTTTGATGATACCGAAACGCCTTATCAAACTTGGGCAACAAGTGGCACAAGCACAACATTTAACGGTTTCAGTCATTATAATGGTAGCACTACGCCGAATCCACTCATCCAAACATTTGCAATAACGCAATCTGGTAGTAAAATCACTGATATTAAAATCAATACCTTAAACCCTGATGGCACAATCGCAGAGACCGATAATTTTAATACAGATATTACAAATAATTATATTTATGATGGCAATGGTGGCGCTGCTAACCATGATGGTAATACTGGTTCTATCCGCATCATCACAACAGCTGATGATTCCGATAAATTCATTGCGGTGGTGCATCAGCCTGATAGGGCGCCATGGAATTGGAACTATCAAACAGTTGGCTTTATCGATAATGGTGAAAATGAAAGAGGCGGCTTTTCAACAGGCTCACTCAGTAATGATTTGCCAACAGAAGGCATTGCCAGCTTTACCGGCCGCGCATACGGTTATTATACCTATCCTACAGGTCCAAATTACATAACGCGGGCTGATACAAATATAGATGTGAATTTTGGCGCAGGCACAGCCGAAATTGCAACCAGTAACACCAGAAGGGTGGTATATTCTACTTCTTCTAGCAACCCCTTCTCTTCCTTTGAGGGTAGCAATGATAGTGCCCCCGCAGCATTCGCTGATTTTACAGGCACGCTTAATTATGATTCCATCAATAAATGGTATAAGGGTGGTCTCATCACATCAGGCGCGAATAATGTTACGCCTTTTAAGGGTGATGCGACCATAAAAGTCTATGGTCCGAATGCCGAAGAAGTTGGTGGTATCTTTAGATTCGTGAATAGCAACAGAACCTATGTAGGCGGGTTTGGTGCGATACCAACTTTCTATAAATTTGCTGATAGTGCAACAGAATATAAGACTTGGGCAAATATTGGTAACTCGGCTACATTAAACGGTCTAAGCTATTATGCTAACGGCGATAATCCACTCACCCAAACATTTAACATAACGCAAACCAGTGGTAAAATCACCGATGTTAAAATTAACACATTGAATGGTAACGGCACAATAACTGCCACGCGTGATTTCAACACAACCACTTTTCTTGGGACTGACTATTATCATGTGCATGATGGCGGTGGTGACGTTAGTGCGAGTGATAGTAACAGTGGTTCTTTGCGTATTATCAGCAGAGACAATGATAATAATAGCTACGTGGTTGTGGCGCATGAAGCTGATAAATCGCCATGGAATTGGGACTATCAAACAGTTGGTATCCTCTATAAAAATAATTCTTTGGGTGGAAGCGGTGGTTTTTCAACAGGCTCATTCACCAATGATGTTCCAACCAGTGGCAGTGCCAGCTTTACGGGGCGCGCCTATGGCTTTTATAGGAGTGGCACGAGTGAATATCTAACGCGCGCTAATGCAACAATCGTAACGAATTTTTCTGCAGGCACCGCTACCATTGCCACCACTGATACCAGAAAAACTGTAGTGGGTGCTAATATTGGTAACGGCTATGGCTTTGGTGATTCTGGTTTTCATAGTTTTTCTAGTGATGAAACTATTCTTAATTTCACTGGCACGCTCAGCTATAATGCTTATCATAAAGAGTTCAAGGGTGTTGTTACCGGTGGTACAAATGCTGGCAGTGGCGAGGCTGTTTTGAAAGCATACGGCCCGAATGCTGAAGAAGTTGGTGGCGTGTTTAAGTTGGAAGGCAATAACAGATATTATGCGGGCGGATTTGGTGCGGTTGAATCATTCGCAACTTGGGCATCAACGGGTTCAATAATCATATATATTTGATGGTTTAAGCGCAGTTACGGGCAGTGCAACGGCAAGCGAAAAAACCTTTGAGATAACGCAATCTAGTGGTCAAATCACCGAAGTTAAAATTAATACAGTCGATACCGAAGGCGAGGTTACAGGTAGTAGTAATTTTAATACAAAACTTACGGGTTCTCATCGCCATATCAATGATACTTATCAGGGTATTAATGATGCGAGTAGTCAGCCCGGTTCTATGCGTATCCTTAAGAAAATCTGGTAGTAATACAAGTTTCGTTGTGATATCGCCTCACCCTGACCATCCAACAGCCGCATCTGGTTGGCATTATCAAACAGCGGGCATTATCAGTGATGGCGTTAATAGAGGTGGCTTTTCAACAGGCTCATATACCCAAGATATTCCAACCAGTGGCAGTGCCACCTTTAATGGCCGCGCCTATGGTTATTATAAATGGAGTGATAGCGCTCAACGTTTTCTAACGCGCGCTAATGCAACCATCACTGTGGATTTTAGTGCAGGCACAGCAGACATTGAAACCAGCGACAGCAGAAGAGTGACATATGATGATAGCAGCGATATTAGCGCAAATTATGGCAATGATGCTTTCAAATCTTTTAACAATAATACTGATGCCAGTGATGCAAACTTCCTTAATTTTGAAGGCACGCTAACCTATGATGCCAGTAATAAATCCTTTACGGGCAGTGTGGCAGGCAATAATGATGGCACAAAAGTCGGCACTGGTAGTGCGACCATGAGAGCCTATGGCCCGAATGCTGAAGAAGTTGGTGGCGTGTTTAGATTTGATGTTGCTGATAGAGAATATGTGGGCGGTTTCGGCGCGAAACGGTAAAGTTAGCGTAGCAAACCCTTAAACGCATCAGCAACAATATGATAGCCGTGCGGGGTTAGTATCGATTCAGGGTGAAACTGACAGCTATAGAAATTACTCCCGCGTAACGCGTTAATTTCAACATCATTACCAGTGCTATCTTCATCATACGCCTTATCATACGAAATGGTAACGTCATCAGGCACATCTGTTACCCCCGCCTGATAAACACCCGTGAAGCTGCTGAAAAAACCCACCAAATAAGGCTTGCCAAACAGATTGATATTCTTTTGAATACCCTGAAACGCCGATGCCCGTTTCACCAATGTGATGCCCAATATATCACACAAAATTTGATGCGAGAGACATACCGCCAAAAACGGCTGTTCGCGCTTTAATAAATCTTGAATCATACCGCGCATAATCGCCATTTTCGCGTCATTAGGGTCGGTAGGGTTGCCGGGCCCTGCGCCCATAATCACCACATCATAGGCGGATAAATCAACCTTATCACTGTAACTGCGCCAATCAATATCAGCACCCAAATGCATAATGATGCGCTTTAACATGTTAGAAAAACCATCATTGCCATCGATAATCACGATTTTTTTACCAATAAATTCAGGCAGTTGCGAATATTCCTTATGTTGCGGTTCAATCCAAAACCGCGAGAGATTGATATTGCGCTTTTGCAAAATCACCTGCAATTTTTCTTGATTGATAAGCGGGATAGCGGGTGTTGGCGGTGTGGTATCTTGCCCGGCTTTTTGCAGTGATTTGATAACGCCCGATATTTTCACTTCGGTTTCTTTGCTTTCGCTAACAGGGTCAGAACCACGCACCAAAGTTGCGCCCGCCCGTCCGCTGATTTTACCCTCACCGCTAATTTCCAAAGTGCGAATGGTAATCGGCGCATCTAGCATCTCACCACCCTCATCATCTGTGCCGATAATCGCAATCACCGACGAATAATAACCGCGCGATTGCTTTTCGTATCGATAATTAACCGCAAGCGCGTTTTTAAGCGGGCTACCCGTAACAGTGGGCGCGAACATTGAATATTTCAGCAGATGGTGAATATCCTTATCGGAACGCCCAATCAGCAGATATTCGGTATGCACCAGCTGCGACATTTCCTTCAGCAATGGTCCGATAATCGCACCGCCCTTATCGCATAATTCGCACATGATTTTCAGCTCTTCATCAACCACCATCAGCAGTTCAAAAATCTCTTTCTCATCTTGCAGGAACTCAAAAAAATCTTGCTGAAAATGCGCCGCATCAGTTTCGTTCTTGCGGAATGTGCCACTGATAGGGTTCATCATCACTTCGCCCTTGATTTTGGAAATATGCCGTTCGGGCGATGCGCCAATCACATAATCGGTGCCATCAAAGAACAAAAACGTGCTGTAACTGCCAATCTCATTCACCAAGAGTGAGCGGAAAATACTCAACAAAGCGGGCAGTAAGTCGCCCTCTAATTGCGCGGTAAATTCGCGTGGAATCACAAAATTCGCGCCTTGCCCATTATCAATTTCATCGGTGATGATACGGCTAACAATCGCCTGATATTCCTCAAACGTCATATCATAGCCAATATTGCTAATGGTAACAGGCAGGTTTTCAATATTCTCTAAAACCTCACCCAGCTGGCATGAAGTGGTGCTGACTAACCTTCAGGCTTTTGATTTTCTCACCACCATCATGCACCGCAAAGCCGCGTTCTTTCACTTGACAAAAGGGGATAAGATTGATTGATGTAAAGCTGTTTTTTCGCTGGTGTCGGCAGGAGGCAAAGTTGGAGGTAGGGGGATTTGCTTGATTTCATCAAGCAATGTTAATGCGCCCTTACATATAAGAATCTCATCATCACACCCTTTGCGCTGCATAAAAAAAGGTGAGGCAAATTGTGTTAAAAATTGTTGAGGGTTAAGATTGTTATTTGTCATAGAGTGTTTTAGGCGGACGAGACTGTTTTATCATCGGCATCATCATCTTGTGCATCAGCGTCTGCTGATTGTTCAACCGCTGGTCCGGTTTCTAAATGCGCTGCCGCTTGCTCGGTTTTCCAATCAGTTTCTTCAGGAATGATTTCTTCGCGTGGCAAATCTTGAGGCAGGCTAAGATGTGTTTGATGGTCATCATCAGTATGTCCAATTTTTTTCAATGTTTCATTGTCAAAACCCAAACTTGCAACCCCCGATATGAAGCGATGAATTTCTTGCTGTAAATTGACAGTGCTATCGTTAATATCTTTGGCAACATTACTCATAGAACGTGATGCTTGGTCGGTATCGTTAGCAGCGTCGCGCACCGTATCAACTGCAATATAAACCTGCTGTGCACTGGTGGTTGCGCTTTGGGCATTATTCACAATTTCACTCATCGATGCGGATTGTTGTTCAACCGCTGATGCAATAATAGACGCGATTTCGTGCATTTCTTTAATAGTGCCAACCACATCTTTGATAATATCCACCGATTGATGCGTGGCATGTTGCGTTTCGGCAATTTGTTCGCTAATTTCGTTGGTGGCCTTTGCGGTTTGCGATGCAAGCGATTTCACCTCGTGCGCAACCACTGCGAAACCTTTACCAGCATCGCCAGCACGTGCCGCTTCGATGGTGGCGTTGAGTGCCAGCAAATTGGTTTGCGCGGCAATATCTTGAATCAGCGATATAACATCACCAATGCGTTCTGAGCTTTTTTCTAAATCGCTGATACCGCTTTTGCCTTACTGGCTTCCGACATCGCATTTTGCGATACATCAGCCGCCCGCGATACTTGTTGGTTAATTTCGCGGATTGAGGCAGAAAGCTCTTCGGCAGTGCTTGCCACGCTAGAAACGCTATTGGAAGAATTTTCAGCAGCCGTATTCAGATGCTCAGATTGTTCCGAAGCGGCGGAAGCCACATCATTTAACCGATGCGCTGTGCTTTGCAAATCATGTGTTGACGTGCCTAATTTTTGCAGTAACTCACTGATATTACTATTAAAACCAGCGGTCATTTCAACCAAACTATCGGTTTGCTGTTGCTTTTCACGCTCTGACTTCTTCATGTTCTTTTTCAAACTGACGCACTTTAATGGTATGGGTGCGGAATGTTTCCATAGCGGTTGCCATGTCACCAATTTCGTCTTTATGGTCGGCACCCGGCACGTCAACATCTAAATCGCCCTCTGCCATGCGTGACATAGCATGAGTCATACCGCGGATGGGAAGCGAAATTGTGCGCCCGATGATGCTTGATAGCACCCCAGCGATAAGCACCGCTATTATTGTGCCCAATACAATCGTAGAATAAGTGAGGTTAACAGTGGTTCTCATTATTGCCAACGCGCTAAGAACAACCAGTTTTTCTTCTACAGCTTTGAATTCATCCATTGTGGCGCGGAAATTATCAAAATAGACTTTACCACGTTCTTCAGCAACCAACACACCCAAATCTTTTAAGCTTTTATCCTCGCCAATTTCACGGCGCAATTCAATATATGGCACGGCAATCTGATCACGCCATTTTATCATAGCATTGCCTGCTTTGAGAAGTATTTTCAAATGATGCGGATGAACCACAAGCTTTTCTCTTAATTCGCTATATTCTTCAAAAAAATCTTTTTCA
>CBDBHZ010000007.1:0-59146 GCA_965205905.1 Alphaproteobacteria bacterium
TAAAATGTCAGCACCTTCATTATGAATCGCGCGTCGTGCCATATCAATGGTCTCTATATTGGCGATAGAACGCGCTTTCACCGCACCAAAATGACTTTCAGCAATTTGAAAATAATCGCGCACAATTTTACGAAACGCGCTTAACCGTAAAATAATGTGCCTAATTTTTCTTGTGCAGATTCGGAATCATTTAGGGTAAAAGCAAGGTCGCGGTCATTCACAATGGAAAGGTGTAGATTGTAAGGACCTTCTCCAAAAATATCTTTATCGGGCATGAAGTGATTTTTAACAATAATATCTTGCAATGCTTGCCGTTTTTCATTCTGCACTTCAGGAATTGTGCAAATGATTTTTTCATCTAATGTAATGGATTTGATGGCAGACATTATCAGCTTCCCAAAGATTCCAACCTGATTTCCATTGATTTTTTATGCGCGTCTAAACCTTCCATTTCGGCAAGGGTTGCGGTATTTTCGCTTAAATGAATCAAGGCTTCTTCGGAACATTCCAAAATTGAGGTGCGCTTTAAGAAATTTTGAGTGGAAAGCACTGATGCAAAACGCGCACTATGGTTGGTGGGCAAAACATGTGATGGCCCTGCGCTATAATCGCTCATAGCACCACAGCTATTTTTACCGATAAAAATTGCGCCCGCATGTTTGACTTGATGCGCAAAATCATAGGCATCTTTTAATGAAATTTGCAAATGTTCGGGTGCGATTTTATTGACATATATGATTGCTTCGTCCCAATCTTTTACCTTTAATCACTGCACCATAATTTTGCCAGCTTTTTTCAATAATATCGCGCCGTGATAATGTGGGCAGCATCTGTTCCATTTCTGCTAACACCGCATCAATATGGTCTTGTTCGGTGCTGATTAAAATGGATTGCGCCATCGGGTCATGCTCGGCTTGCGCCAATAAATCAAGTGCCGTCCATTTTGGGTTGGTGCTGGCATCGCTCAATACCAAAATTTCGCTTGGCCCAGCAATCATATCAATCCCTACCTTGCCATAAAGCTGTTTTTTTGCGGTTGCCACATAGATATTGCCGGGACCTGCAATCATATCAACAGCGTCGATAGTTTCAGTGCCATAGGCAAGGGCAGCAATCGCTTGTGCGCCACCAATCGCCCACACATCAGTCTACGCCCAAATGATGCAAAGTGGCAAGCACCATCGGGTTACATTCGCCATTCATATGCGGCACAACAGCGGTGATATGCTTAACCCCCGCAACTTTCGCAGGCACAATCGACATATAAGCAGAAGAAGGGTAAGCCGCCTTGCCCACCCGGTATATAGACCCCAACCCGTTCGATGGGGGTATAGCGCATGCCTAAACGCAAACCTTCTTCATCTTGATAGGCAAAGCCTTCAGGGATAGGTTTTTTGATGAAATTCTGTAATCCGTTGCACTGCCATTTGCATGGCTTGCACATAATGGCGCGGTGCATGTTTCGTAAGATTGTTGTAATTTATCGGGCGTGATTTGAAGTGATTCGGCATGGCAATTATCAAATTTTTTGGTATAATTTTTCAGTGCTACATCGCCATTATCGCGCACTTGTTGAATGATTTCCCACACTTCATCATCAACATTTTTTTCCTCGATCGCGCTTAATATCTAAAAAATTCTTAAAATCTTGCTCAAAATTTGCATCAGAACTATTAAGTTTAAGAGGCATGACAAATCTCCTCAAAACGGTTGACCCATGGCATAATATCTTGATAGCGGGTTTTCCACGCCATTGCATTCACAATTAAGCGGGTTGAAACATCGGCCAAAGTTTTAATTTCTACCAGCTGATTGGCGCGCAAGGTATCGCCTGTTGAAACCAAATCAACAATATAATCGGCAAGCCCTAAATGCGGCGCAATCTCAATCGCCCCATTAAGTTTAATAATTTCAGCCTGCATCCCGTTTTTGGCAAAATAATCGCGGGTGCTATTGGGGTATTTACTGGCAATTCGAATCTTTGCATTGTTAAAAGGGTTGGTATGATTTTCAAAACCTGCCAATACCAAACGGCAATGCCCGATATTCATATTGACGGGCGAATAGATATTTTGATTGCCATGTTCCAATAAAATATCACTGCCAACAATGCCGATATGCGCTGCCCCGCCCATCACATAGGTGGCAACATCAAACGCGCGCACTTGCAATAATTCTAGCGCGCCATCATTGGCAGAAAAGCGTAATTTACGGCTGTTATTTTCAAAAAATTCTGCTTCGGGGATAATGCCCGCTTGCTGAAAAATAGGTGCCAGTTGCTTGGCGATTCTACCGCGTGGCAAGGCAATCACCAATTTTTCATAAGATGAAAATACAGCATGATTTTGCGCTGTGTGATGCGATAGGGTATAATTCATAATTTGCACTCAATTTCCCAATTGCGGTTGATAATGAATTATAACATTGTTATCAAAAATTTTAAAGGTAGGATTTTTCCATTAACCGATTTAATTTTTGCGAAAAGCTGGCAATATCAGCAGGGGCATCGCCATCAATCATTCTTGCTTGCTCGTACAGCAAATAGATAGCATCATCAACATCTTGCAAGGTCTCGGGCGATTGCGATTTTTGTGCCAATGCTTGTATCAGCGCATGGTTGGGGTTGATTTCTAAAATGCGCTCATTAAGATTATCTTGGTCGGCGCGATGCACCCGCATCAAACGCTCTAACCGTGGCGAATTCCCCTTGCCCACCACCAAACGCACGGGGCTTGCCTGTAATTGATGGCTTAAACGGACATTTTGCAAATTTTCTTTCAGCGATTCTGTAAAACGGTCAAGCAAGTTTTTCATATCGCCCTCTGGTTTGATTTCTTCCGTCTCTGCCGAATCATCACTCGATTGCACCGATAGGAAGTTTTTATCACGATAGCTGCCAATTAGATTGGGCCAAAATTCATCAACAGGGTCGTTCAGCAATAACACATCATAGCCTTTTATTCTTGGCATTTTCCAAATGCGGACTTTGTTGCATCAGCGCGATATTCTCACCCGTTAGAAAATAAATATTATCATTGCCGTCTTGCATATTATCGATATAATTATCCAGACTTATCAGTTTTTGTTCTTTGAATGAATGCCCAAGAATCAGCGGTAGAATTTCGGTTTTTTGTGCTTCCATCGGGTCGCATAACCCTTCTTTCAGCACCGCACCAAATTCGGTGAAAAATTCGCGATACGAATCGATATCTTCTGCCAATTTTGATTTAAGCGCATTGCTGGTACGTTTCACAATATTATTCTTAATTTTGGTCAGCACAGGGCTTGATTGAATCATCTCGCGGCTGATATTCAGGTCAATATCGGAGGCATCAATCACCCCCGCCACAAAACGCAACCAGCTAGGAATAAGCGATTCGCAATTATCGGTGATAAATACCCGCTTCACATAGAGTTTAATGCGCGATATTTTTTCAGGATAAAATAAATCAAACGGACGTTTGCTAGGGATAAATAACAAGCCATAATAATCTAACATGCCTTCAGCGTGAAAATGCAAATTCACCCAGCTTTTATCAAACAGCATGGTTTCGCTATGGTAAAAATCTTCGTAATTTTCAGGCGTGATTTCCGATTTTGGCTTCAGCCATAGGGCTTCAGAATCATTCACCTGTTCGGTGCCACCGCTATCTTTGCTTAGAATCACTGGCACATTGATGTGATTCGCATAGGTGCGGACAATATGATTCAAGCGGCTGCTTTCCAAATATTCATCGGCTTCTTTTTTAAGATTCAGCGTGATGATTGTGCCACAGGTGAGGGGGTGGGGCAGGTCAAAATCAAAATCTTCACCAAAATCTTTACTGGCACCTATTTCAGAAATTGTATATTTGCCATCGCCTTTTGAAAACCAGCGCATCACTTTGTTGCTACCCGCTTTCATGGTTTTAAGCTCGATGCTATCTGCCACCATCAATGCCGAATAAAAGCCAACGCCAAATTGTCCAATTAAATCGGGGAGTTTATCACCGTCAGTTTTTTCACAGCTTTATCAGCATTTTGGGCAAGGTTTTCTAAAAATTTACCCGTGCCAGAACGGGCAATCGTGCCTAGATTATCGATAATATCTTGGCGATTCATGCCAATGCCCGTATCGATAAAAGTCAGCTGATTACCCGGCGCATCGGGGAAAATGTAAATTGCAAAACCGCCATGATTCTTTAATAAATCGGGCTTTGAAATAGCCTCAAACCGCAAGCGGTCGCAAGCATCAGAAGCATTTGATACCAATTCGCGCACAAAAACTTCTTTTTCGGAATATAGCGCATTGGCAACAATATTGAGTAATTTGCCAGTTTCGGCAGTGAATTCTAGGGTTTCTTCCATTATTTTCTCCATTATCAACGAAAAGCGTCATCTTGCTGATATAGGCATTATGTGCGAGAATTTCAAGTTTTTAACTGATTTTTATTAAAATAACTGTGATATATTTGAAATCGCTTGACTTTTATATCGAATCTTCTATATTAATGCGCTTAACGTTATGCGAATGACCGTCTATGCGTTGATTATTTTTAATTTTGGAAAGTTACCTATGGCTAATCATGAATCTGCAAAAAAACGTGCGCGTCAAACCTTAACAAGAACCGCAAGAAATACCGCAAGGGTGAGCAGAATCCGTTCTTTTATTCGTCAATCAGGCGAAGCGAACGAAGCAAATGATAAGGCGAAAGCCGAACTTGCTTTCAAAAAAGCGATGTCAGAATTGCATCGTGGTGTTACGAAAGGTGTGGTTAATAAAAATACGGCATCGCGTAAAATATCACGCTTGAATGCCAGTCTAAAAGCCAGCCTTGAAAGCCAGTCAATCAGCGTAACTAACGTATAGCTTAACAAATCTGTTAATCCTTACTATAATACCAATCCCATAATCTGGTGGTGTACCAACCATTGATATTGTGAATATGAATCACAAACCCATTCATAGCACCCTCGTTGGTAAAGCCAGTCATCTCGATAAAGCGCCCTAGCGGATAGGGAGATTTTACCATCAGCATATTCTCGTTAATAACAAAATGTTGCGGTTCAGGGTAAAGCTGTTGCAATCTCTTCATTTCGTTCGCAAGTTTGGCTTGCGTCGAATTGGCATCGTAAAATATCAAATAGCGGTTTAGCATAACATCAATCTTAATATGAGTAAAACACATATTAATATAAAGAAATTATCCTCATTTATCAAGCGATAGAATAATAATACCCAGCTATGTTAATTTTTTCGTTATTGCAAATAATAGAGTTTGTTTAACAAATGATGCATGCCTCTGCGCCCATCATCGCGCAACCATGATTTGCCCCACTCTAATGCTTGCACATAATCTTGCCCGTGCGTTAATTGCCCGAATGGCCAATCGCTGCCCCATATACAATATTCTTCACCACCCATCGCATCACTAATGGCATGGGCAAGCGGGATGGCATTGATGGCGGATTGTTCGGCAGATAATTCCAACTGTTCATAAATGCGGTAAGCCCCTGATAGCATCACCGATAATTTTTGTTTTCTGGTGTAAGAAAGCTTGTTCAAAGCAAAGTAAATATCATCACGATTGCCCATTTTTGGTGATGGTAGGCAAAAATGCTCAATCACTAAATAAGGTGCGCTATCGATTAAGGGCTCTAATATATCAAGCAGACGGCTACTTTCAATTTGCACTTCTAAAAACCACCCCATCACATGCAGATGTTCCATAAAATCACGCCATTCAGCGGATTTGAAATCAGGTGGAAAACGGTTAAGCAAATTCACACGCACACCTAAAACCCCATGCAGGTGCATTTCTTTCATGGTGCTGATATGCACATTGGTGGGCAGATTAACAATGCCTCTGAAAAACATATCGGGATGTTTTTTATGGGCGTAATCCAGACAATCCATTAAATAATGATGGTTAAGCCCTAGCACAGATGGTTGGGCAAGCAACGCCCCATTTAATTTATTTTTGCGTAATGTTTTGATATAGGACTGAAACAAAGTATCACTTTTAATATCATAGCTCATCGGCTGTGCTTTGCCTAAGGCACGCGGATAGCAATAGGCATGACCATCAACAAGCCCATTGGGAAAATTTTTGTCTATTTGAGTCGTGTGTAACATATTATTATTTCGCCTTTTTTTTGTAAAGGGCGAGCAACCGAGTTTTATAAAGAGCAATCACGTTTTGTCTCTTAACTTTGAAACTAGGTGTTAGCATATCATTATCCATCGTAAATGCTTCGTCAGCAAAATCAAAGAACCGAATTTGTTCGTAGCTGGCAAGCTGTGTGTTTGAATGTTTGATAAGATTGGCAAAAAATTTGTGTAAATCTTTGTTATCGCGCAAATCGGCAAGTGGGGTATTGGCGGCAATATCATTTGCTTTTAAGAATTTTTTCAACCATGCTTCGTCAGGCACAATAATTGCCGCCAATGCGGGTTTTTTATCGCCAAACACAACGATTTGCTCAATTTCGGGGTGCAGTAACATAACGCCTTCTACATATTGCGGGGCGATATTATCACCGCCTGATGTGATAATCAGATTTTTCTTGCGGTCAGTAATCATCAGCCTGCCTGCATCATCGAATTTGCCAATATCACCTGTATGCAAGAAACCTTCCTTGTTGAATAATTTTTTACTGGCGGGCTTGTTATTCCAATAGCCTTGTGTGATTAAATCACCTCGAATCAGTATCTCGTCGTCATCAGCAATTTTCACCTCCACGCCTTTTATGGGTGCGCCAACCGTTGTGGCATCATTGCAATCAGGGCGGTTAAAGCTAACCACTGGTGAGGTTTCGGTAAGCCCATAGCCTTGCAGAATATCCACCCCCAATGCGAGAAAGAAATTGCCGATTGTGCTATTAAGCGGCGCACCACCCGAAGCAAAGGCGCGCAAGCGACCACCAAAACGGCTGTGCATTTTGCGTTTAATCATCATATAAGCAGGGTAGCGTAATAATTTTTCAAATAGGTTGAATGTTACATCCATACGGTTGGCAGCAGGTAATTTGCTTTGCCCATGTCGTAAGGCTAAATCAAATAAATAACGTGAAAAAGCTGGTGCAGTTTTCAAACCTGTTTGGATACGGGCATAGATAGCTTCGGATAGACGTGGCACGGTGGTAACCAAAGTAGGGCGCACCTCAACCATATTAGACGATATTTTATCAATCCCTTCGGCAAAATAAACCTCAGCCCCGATGGCGGTGGCAAAAAACACGCAAGCCGTATGTTCGTAGCAATGCGATAATGGCAAAAAGGATAAAAAACGTTCGGAACCAGTCTTGAAATTCTTCATACCTAAAAACACGTCTGATATGCCCACACAATTATGCAATATCGCCTTATGCTGTAGCATCACCCCTTTGGGCATGCCATTGGTGCCTGATGTATAAGAAAGCAACGCTAAGTCATCACGATTGATATTGGTAAGCCTGTTATTAATCTCTATCATTGATTCAGGCGATAACACTTGTTCCATCGCTTGTTGCCATGATATAATTTGCAAATGGTTATTGGATTTTTTATCGGTTTCATGCAAGGTGAAAATTGCCTGAATATCCGATTTTAGCGCGGCAGGCCAAAACGCATCTAGTAATTTTGTCGATGAAACCAGCGCAACAACACTGCCCGCATCACGCAAGCAATGTAAGTGACTATCACCATTATAGCTGGTGTAATGGGGCACAGGCACCCCGCCCGCACATAGAATCGCCAAATCAGCGATAATCCATTCAGGCGAATTATCGGCAATCAGCGCCACACGGTCGCCCTGATTCACGCCATGCTTGATAAGGTTAGCGGCTAGATTTAACACCTGATGCTTGGTTTGGCGGTAAGAAAAATTATGCCATTGGTTACCGATTTTTTTTGCTAAAAAAGTTTTTTCAGGTATATTATCACATTGTTGTAGGAACAATGCAGGCAAATGATTGATATGGTCGATTGCAAAAATGTTGTTACCCTTCTATTATAATAGTGTTATAATGTTATCTTTAACCGTAATTATATTATATTAAAATAAAAAAACAAGGATTTCATGATATTGTTAACGATAAGAATAACATATAAATATATTACAACTATTAGTTTTGTGATGGGTTTGGCTGTTTTTTGCGCTGATAGCAACGCGCAGAACCTATCATCAGGGCAGTTTTATTATGGTGTTTCAGGCAATGAAATAAAAATAACGATTGATGAGATTGAAGGCGTTACCGAAGCTGACGAAGCTGAATTTGTGATTGGAAAATTGATATTGGGTAATTTTTATGCCAATGGGCATGTTGATTCTTATATTGCGTTTCCGATTAGGCGAACATTTGAATTAGGCGATATTGAGGGTAAGTTTACACCGGGCATCGAGGCAGGCTATAATATTTATCTGTTACCGCTTGGCAAAACAGGGCATTCGCCCTTTATCGGTGCAGGGCTTGCTTTTCCGAATTATGATTTTTTTACAAATTCAGGCAAAGGCAGTCGAAAATATACGGTTTCACTGCCCGTGCAGGTGGGCTATGGCTTTTATGACGAGAATGGACAGATTGATATTGGGTTCAGATATGCTTATGGGCAAAGGGGTGAGTATTATTTTTCACCCGAACAACAAGGCGCGTTCGATGCCAGATATACCGAATTATTTGTTAATTACAAAATGGTTACCAATGCAAAAATGACGGAAGTGGGCGCGGGCGCGTTACCATCACGTAAAGATTGGTGGCTCTTTTATGGGTTAGGGCTTTCCAGCACATGGTTCACACAAGGCAATGATGCCCAGCAAACTGAAAAATCACTAAGCCCATCTAGCTATGGGCAACCGATTGGCGAACTTACATTAGGGGCGGTGCGGGCATTTTCGAATCAGCGTAGTAAACGGCTCATCATGCAATATTCTTATCGCCCGGTTGATGTGAAAATAGATGCTTATGATAAGCAAGTGCGCTATCAACAGATTGGTCAAGGGTTAGAACTTTTATATAATCCTGTTACCACAAATGGCTTTGCGCCATTTTTTGGCGTAGGGCTTAATCATAATAAAATGAAGTTTACCGATTATGATGATACTGTTTATCAAGATACGCAAGCACAGGGGTCGTTTTTATTAGGCTGGGATGTTTTGCCCAATAAGAATGCCAATTTTCATTTAAGGTTTGGTTTGCGCTATATGGGCAAGAGCATTTTGCGTGATGACACGAACAATCAGGTGGCAGATGATAGCGAGGCAAGGGAAGTAAAATTTCCTAATTTAGAGGTGAGCTATGTTACCCTTATTTGGCAATATTAGAAAGCACTGATTCGATGACACGACAACAGATTGATGATGAGTTACTTCAAAATTTAGATGACAGTGCGTTGCATCATGATGTTAAACCATTATGCAGGCGTTACCGTTTGGGTGATTGCAACAGGCGTGATTTTTTACGCAATGTTGCATTATTAGGGGTGAGTGCCGTCAGTGCCTATGCCGCTATAGGGCTTGTGCCGAATCGGGTTGCCAATAATGTTGCCAATAATGTTGCTTGGGCGGCAAGAACACCAAAAAGGGGTGGCGTGTTACGCTTTGGTATGCCTGTGCAAGAAATTACCGACCCTGCCTTATTTGATTGGGCTGAAAAATCTAACATTGCGCGCCTTATGTTGCAATATCTCACTATGACGCCTGCCGATAATGTAACGCGTCCTTATTTGGCAACCTCATGGAAGCCAAACCGCTATCTCACCCGTTGGGAATTCACCCTTGATAGAAGGGCAAGCTGGTCAAATGGCAAACCGCTGACAGCATCAGATGTTAAATATACTTATGAAAATTTCATTGCCAAAGAATCGCGCTCATCGGCAAAATCTTTGTTTTCGGGGTTAAAACAGATAGAGGTGGTGAATGATTATAAATTCATCATGCATTTAAAAACGCCAGATTTATCGATTCCTGAAAATTGCTACCATTATCCCTGCTTGATTGTGCCACAAGGATTTTACGAGGAATATGATGGCGACTTAAAACATCCTGATATGCCCGTCAGTGGTCCGTATCGCCTGAAAGAATATCGGGTGGGGCGCAAGGCGGTGCTAGAAAAACGTGATGATTATTGGGGTGATGAGGGTTATGTAGATGCGATTCACATTTTGGATTTTGGCAGTGATTCGAAAAATGGTATCAAAGCAATGAAATCAGGGCAGGTGGATTTGGTGTATCAGCATGGCATTGACGAGATAGAATCGGCTGAAAAAACTCCCAATATTGAAGTTTTAAGCGGCAATAGCACGCAAACAATCGTGATGAGAATGCAGGTGGATAAACCGCCTTATGATAATCCTAAATTGCGCGCCGCCATCGTCACAGCGGTTGATAATTCTTTGATTAAGAAATTTGTGTATCGTGATTTGGCGATATTGGGGCATAATCATCATGTATCGCCCACGCACCCTGAATATTATAAATTGCCCGCGCCCAAGCGTGATGTTACCAAAGCCAAAACATTATTGGTGGAGGCGGGCTATCCGAAAGGCATCAAACTGGAAATGACGGTGGGCAACACGCAAGGCAAATTTGAACAACAAGCGGCACAGATTGTGAAAGAACAGCTGGCATTGGTGGGAATAAAGCTAAAATTGAAAATCTTACCACAAAAAAAATATTGGCAAATTTGGGATAAATCTGATTTCTCGCTCACTTATTGGTCGCATCGCCCGCTTGGCACGATGATTTTAAGCCTTGCCTATCGTTCAAACGCAGCATGGAATGAAACGCATTACAATAATCCTAGATTTGATAGAAATCTCAATCGGGCATTGGCTATCAGCGAACCTAAAAAACGCGCGCAAATGATGAAAAGATTGGAAGGCTATTTGCAAAATGATTATATTATGATTCAGCCGTTTTTTGCACAGGTTTTCACAGCATCACATGTGAGGGTTAAAAATGTTGAAGCGCACCCATCGCGCTATTATGAATTGGCATGGGCATGGCTAGAAGATTGACCAGAAGAGTGAAATTGGTGGATGTTTTTAGGGGATTATGTGCATGGGTAAAAATTTGCTATCTTGGCAATCAAAATTATTGTATAAACCAAACATGATGACACAAATTAATATGATGATAAGCAAGCTAGCCTTGCATTGGTGGGAGTAATGGTGCGACAATTACTGACATCAGCGTTGGTTTTACTCGTTTTATCACTCTCTATTTTCTCGATATTGGGGCGTGATAGCACCATTGGCTATGGTGGCTATTTTGCATGGCTAGGCGATATAATGTCGGGCGATTTAGGAAATTCGCGGCTTTATCAACAATCGGTGGGTTCTTTGCTATTGATGCGGTTAAAATCAACAATGTTGCTGATGGTGATTGCTTTATTACTGATTGTGCCATTTGCTTTATTGCTAGGGGTGTTAGCGGGCGCAAAACCAAATTCATGGTTTGGCAAGGTGATTGGTTTTATTGTAACATTATTATCACAGATGCCTGAATTTACGATTGCCACTTTATGCGTGCTAATTTTCAGCTATCATTTTGGCATTTTATCTTACAGCGTGGACGTGGTAGGCGGTTTTCAACCATTGTTTCTGCCCATCATTGTGTTGTTTCTCTATGGGGTCGGTCATGGCACAATGTTGGTGAGACGCGCAATGATGACGGTGATGCAAACCCCTTATATCAAAGCGGCGGTGATGAAAGGTGTGCCATTTCATCAGATTGTCATGCGTCATGCATTACGCAATGCGGTGATGATAGTGGTTCAAAGATTGATACCATTCATGCCGTGGTTTTTCTCAGCTGTGTTGGTAACTGAGATTTTTGCAAATTATCAAGGGCTAGGCACATTGCTGATTGAAGCGACATTGTATGATGATATTAATCTGTTGCAGGCGGGTATTTTGTTAAGCATATTGATTCTGATGGTGATGCAATTATCGGCAGCTTTATGTTACAAAAAGCTTAACGCCCGAACAATTTTAAGAAAAATAGATTAAAAGATGATGGCACAGAATATTACCCAAAAAAAACTATCTCGTCCAACATTATCTCGTCCGACCTCATTCACAATAGGGCTGTTATTGGTGCTGTTTTGGATTTTGGTAGCAATTTTTGTTGAAAATTTTGCGCCCTATCACCCTGATGCGCGTTTTATCAATCTTGCGCGCGCCAATAGCATTAATGTTGATGGTGGTGTCTTTATATTTGGCACTGATTGGTTGGGGCGCGATATTTTTTCAAACCTATTATTTGCGGCACGAAATATGGTTGTGATGACGCTGATTGCGGGTATAATAACGTTTGCTATCGGGCTTGTTTACGGCATTATGGTGGGTTATTATCAAGATAGCTATGCTGATACGGATTTAAAGATTACCAGCGGGTTTTTATTGGTATTGCCGATTATTAGTTTGCTGATATTAGCGCGCTATCATGTAGACTCGCAATGGGGCAATGAAGGTTACATGATAATTGTAGCAATTTCGGTGGTTATTACCGGTATCTTTAGGCATGTGCGCGCATTGGTGGTGCAGGTTAAGCAACGCGATTTTGTTTTGGTTGCCATCATGCGTGGCGAAAAATCTTTTTACATTATTGTGTCCGAGATTTTACCGAATATCATTAAACCTCTGCTTGCTGATATTTTAGTGCGCTGTAGCCAGATAGTGATTGTGATTGCATTGATTGGTTTTTTGGGGTTAGCAGCATCACCATCGGCGAATTGGGGCAGTATGGTGCGTGAAGGGCAACAATATATCGATGTTATGGGCTATTATCTGTTTATTCCTTGTATCGCGATTATTAGCTTGGTGCTTGGCTTGAATTTAATGGCTTTATCGATAGAATGCGATGAAGAATAGAATGAATAGGCAATAATATAGGCAGGCAATGAAGCAGAAAAAAGAAAAATCGGTGAAAGACGACCTTCGCAAAGAAGATGATGTGCTTTTAAATATCCAAAATCTCACGATTGTCAGTGATGCGGGGCAAGACCATTTGCAAGATATATCACTACAACTCTATCGTGGTGAGGTTTTATGTGTGCTTGGTGATAATGCAACAGAGCAAGCCATGCTTATCAGTGCTATGATGAATCATCTTGATGATACGCAACGTATCATTTCGGGCAGTGTGGTTTTTAAGGGGCGCAATCTGATAGAATTAAGCAAACATGATATGGCATCATTACGCGGCAAAAATATTGCAATGCTGTTTCAAAACCCACAAACTGCGCTGAATCCAGCGATGAAAATAGGCGAGCAGTTAGAAGAAATATTACAGCTTCATTCCGATATTCCTAAAATGCAACAACAAGAATATTGCTTGTCGCTATTGGCACAAGTGGGTTTTTCTGATGCCACGAAACTTTATCATTGCTATGCCAGTCAGTTAACGCGTGGGCAATGCCAAAAAATTATGTGTTTGATATTGATGGACTCAAAGCCTGATATTCTAATCGCCGATAATCCAACAATCGCGCTTGATATTGATAGTAAAAATGATGTTTTACAGATGATAAATGCCTATAAAAGCCAAACAGATTGCGGTATTATTTATATCACAAATGATTGCGCGCTAGCGGCAGATATTGCCGATAGAATCGCGGTGATGGCGCAAGGTAAATTGGTTGAATGTGGCACTGTGAAACAAATACTCAATAAACCGCAACATGATGCCACCAAAAAAATACTTGCTGCGGTGCCCAATTTAAAAATGTCAGGCTTGAAAAATGGCAATAAAACAATGCCAAAATTGTCAAAATTGCCAAATGATGACAGCAACAAAAACCTCCCCGATTACATGCTTGAATTACGCGGGGTTAGCAAAGCCTATCAGACGTTATTAGCGGTATCAAATTTAGAGTTGCAATTACCAAAAGGGGTGATATTAAGCATTGTAGGCGAGGCAGGGGCTGGTAAAACCACATTGGCAAAATTGATTGTTGGGCTAGAACGTGAAGATAATGGCGAAATTTTTATTGATGGGCATCATCGCGGGCAGATGAAAAAATCTGATATTTATCGCGAACATTGTTTGACGCAAATGGTGTTTCAAGATTCTTTCTCATCACTTAATCCCAAACATAAAATCGGACATATTATCGGGCGCGGCTTGATGGTTTTGCAAAATAAAAGCGCAGAAGAAGCATGGGTGATTGCCAAAGATTATTTAGAATTGGTAGGGCTTGAACGCAAAGATGCCGATAAAAAACCTGACGAATTTTCAGCTATGCAACGGCAATTAATCGCAGCAGCACGTGCGCTTGCCTTGCACCCTAAATTGCTGATTATTGATGAAATTGTGGCAAATCTTGAGAGTGCGATGCAAACAGAAATGTTAGACTTACTGCTTGATTTGCAAAAAAGGTTGAATTTAACGCTGATATTTATGACACGCGATTTACGGTTGGCAGCAAAAATGAGTGATTTTATAGCTGTTATGTTGCAAGGAACAATCGTAGAAATGGGGGTTGCTAAAAATATATTAGCAAAACCAAGTCATTCTTATAGTAAAAAATTATTGAATGCAGTCTCTGGCACTAAATACCTTTAGCCAAAAAATTAATTGGGATTAGCATCATTTTTGGTCTTTAAGTCATTATGAGCGATAGGCTGATAGCGCCCTAACTCACGCTGAAACACAGTACCTATTTCAGGCACATGATGCAGATGTTGTTCAAATTTTGCAATGATATTTGGGTCGTCGCTATGGGGCGGAATGAAAGGTTCATCATTGAAATGTGATGGCGTTGGCTGATAGATTTCATTATCGGTATCATCAAGCGGTTGGTAAGCGAATTTTTGATGCTTATTTTGCTGAAAAACATCAATCTGCTGAGTTGCTATGTTGTTGGCTGGTTCTTCTTCTATTGCTGATTCTGTTGCGACTATTTCTTCAGTGATAATTTCTTCAGCGATAATCGCTTCCTCAATTACTTCTTTTGGGGTGTCGGTTGTCTCTGCAATGGCGGGCTCTTCAATATCTGCTTCTTCAATAGCTGCTTCTTCAGGGACTATGCCACTATCTGTTACGATTATTTCGGGTTGGTTGATGCGCGTGATAAAAACTGATTCTTCTTCTATTGCGTCCGTGCTGATATTCGCTGTTTCTACTTCTATTTTTTCGGGTGTTATTATTTCTTGGAGGATTGCTGGAGAAAATTCTTGAGGCGGGGCTTCAATATTTTCGGCTGGTGGGGTTGCCTCATCTATTGACTGTTCAACTCTTTCTTCAACTATTTCTGGCTCTATCTCTTCTTCTATCTGCAGATATTCAGATGGATGATGTAAGGCTTCCATTTGCACATCAGCCATCATATCGGCTGTTTCATGCGTTACTTCATCAGCCTGCATATTAATATCAGTCAAATCATTGCTGATGGCATCACGGGCATCATTCGAATCATCTTGTTGCAAGTTCGTTTGTTCAGGGTTCGTTTGTTCAGGGTCAATTTGTATCGGGTCTATTTTTATTGATTCAACTGGCGCACTATCTTGTTTTTTGATAGGCGTTACATCATCGATTGGCGTCAAAAATTTTGCAAACACATTCGAATCACTTGAATCCTGATGAGCATGTTCCAAAATTTGTGTAACCATTTGCTCCTTATTCTCTGGCAAAGGAAATTGCCCTACCAGATTTTCTAAGGCCAGATTTTCTAAGGCCAGATTTTCTAAGGCCAGATTTTCTAAGGCCAGATTTTCTAATGCCAGATTCTCTAATGCCACATCTGGATTTGCCACTGGATTTATTTGGCTTTGGGCTTGCGTTTCTTTATCAAGATATGAAGCATCTGGCTCTACCAATTTGCCCTGATGCCAAAGCTTGCCCTCATACATAGAATATTTATCGCCTTCTAATGGCAAGAAATGCCCTTTTTGATGGCTGATAATCACAATATTATCGCTTCTTTGCGTTAATAATTCGCAAAGCACAAGGTGAAAATGGGTTGGTAAAATGCAAAAGGGTAAATGCAAAAAATAGACAGGTGGTTCGGCAATAAAACAGCCAATGGCGCGTAAAACCATTTGCATCTCTTCATCTAGCGCGCCATATTCTTTATCGATAAAATGGGTATAATCAAGTTCAAAAAATTCGAATAAATTGCGGCAAAGGATTTCATCTAACGCACCACCAGAAAATAACTCCAGATTATCGCGCACGCGAAGCAGTGGCTTAAAACTATCCTTATCACCAAAATAGCCGATTGTTTGATGGCGATGCTTTAGGCTAAGCGCAAAAGGCGAAGACTCAAAAAGTTTAATATCAGCACCTTGTGCAAAAGTAAGCCCTGATAGAATATTGATTAATATTTGCTTGCCATCATCATCATCACCATCAATAATTACGGGCACCCCAGCCGTTACTTTCAGATATGGCACTTCCAGATGATGATAGCTACCATCGGCATGGTGGGTGGTATGGTTGATATTGTGGCAAATAAGCATGATGCGATTATAGCATTTTTAGATGGCAAATTATAGATTTAATCTAGCTGTTTTTCCCATGCAAGTGCTGATGCAATAATTTTACTTAAATCTTGATAATCTGGCTTAAAATCAATCATTGCTTTCAGGTGAGCGTTATTGGCAATCAACATCGCAGGGTCGCCTGCACGGCGTGCTGATTCAATACGCTTTAATGGCGGATAATCACTGCCGTTTAATTCATCAATTTTATCAAGCACATCAAGCACCGAATAGCCTTGCCCATAGCCGCAATTTAAGGTCTGCGATTGCCCGCTTGTTTGCATCAATGCCAAAATTTGGTGATGGATTTGCGTTAAATCCGAAACATGGATATAGTCGCGCACCCCTGTGCCATCATCAGTGTCAAAATCAGTGCCGAAAATATCAATATGCGAACGCTTGCCCAACGATGCTTGGGTAGCAACCTTAATCAGATGGGTGGCGTTTTTGCTCATCTGCCCCGCGCGTAATTGTGCGTCAGCTCCTGCTACATTAAAATAGCGTAAAATCCCGACAGTCAAATCATGGGCATTGCTGACATCGCGCAACACCATCTCGCTCATCATCTTTGATGTGCCGTAAGGGTTGATTGGCGCAAGATTATCTTGCTCGCAAACATGAGTGGTTTCTGGCACACCATAAACCGCCGCTGTTGACGAGAATAGAAAATATTTTACCCCCGCATCAACCGCCGCTTGAATCAGCATGGAAGTTTGTGCGGTATTGTTAAGATAATATTTCAGCGGATTTTCTACCGATTCTGGCACCACCACCGATGCTGCAAAATGAATGACCGATGTAATATCATGCTTGCTGATAATATCCATCACCGCCTGTTTGTTGCCAACATCTGTTCGGTAAAAAATCGCTTCTTTGGGCAGTAACGCCTCAAAGCCAGTGGATAGATTATCGATAATCACTGGTTTTATACCAGCATCGGTGAGATTCAAAGCCATATGCGACCCAATATAGCCCGCACCGCCTGTGATGAGAATATTTTTTTGTTGTAGCATTATCGCCTCCGTTACGATTGTTGTATCTGTAACATGGTGATTTTGTCAATCTTTTTCCTTGTGATATTCATTCTTTAACACTTGCTTTTATCGGTGATTAAGGGCAGTATAATATCATGTGGAAAGATAAAGACAAAGAACAAGATGGTATTATTGATGCCGAAATAGATGAAACGGGCGAGTTTCGCTTTGTCAGTGGGCATCGCAAATTTATCTGGCAGTTGAAAAGCCGTGCGCGAGCGATTTATATGCTCATCATTGCCGCCTCGTTTTTGGCAACTTATTTGGCATTTGCATTATTGCCGATTGCCGCAATTTTCAGCTTCTTTTATATTTATTCAAATTGGTGGATGATTTTTGCGATTCCTGCCGCCCTGATTGTGGCGGTTATCCCTGTGCTTGGCTTTATGATTGGCGTATTTGCTGCCCATGCGGTATGGGGCTGGGCATGGTGGGTTGCGATTTTGGTGTTCTGCTGGCCAGTGGTTTTTAGAATATTATTTAAATCCCCTAAAGGAAAATCTAGACGCAATTTTAAATTCTCGTTTGATTATCGCCGTCCGAAATAATTTCGCCCGAAATAATTATTTTGCTTTCTTTGCATTGCGCGTATGACGAAATTCGTATAACAACCATAAGCCTGCACCGATACTGATAAAACTATCTGCCAGATTAAAAGCAGGCCAATGGTAATCACCGATATGGAAATCCAAAAAATCAATCACCGCCCCGCGCAAGATTCTATCAATTAAATTACCCAATGCACCGCTAATCACCAGCATCATCGGCAAGACAGGGTTTTTGGTGAATGATAGGCAATCAGAATCCGCTTTCATCAGCATGACAAATAGAAACACCGTAATCAGCAGTGAGACAATAATAAACACCAAATTGGCAATGCCACCATAGCCTGCCAAAAATCCAAAACCTGCGCCGTAATTTTCGCTTAACACCAGATTAAAAATCGGCAAAATCTCAATACCAAAGCCATCAATTGCGCGTGGTGGCACAAATTGCGTTGCCCAATATTTGCTGAGTTGGTCGGCTAGCACCAGAAATAAAATCAGCCAATAACCGCTACGGATATGGGGTGGGGTATTTAAGAGTGTCGCCAGTAATTTCTTTATCATCATATTATCCTAACTGTTTCTTTGGCTGCTTCTCTGCCAGATGACAGCGTTCGCATAAATCATTCTTAATATCAGGTAAAACCCGCCAGCAACGTCCGCATTTATCGCCTTGTGCTATATTAGGTGCTTTGGCATGAGGCAAGTTTTCGTCATCAGATTCAGTATCAGATATGGGCGCAAACGGCGCGGTTATCATAATCTCTGCCAAATCATCAAGTGAAAAGCCTTTGGCGATGGCATTATCACTTTCGCTTAACATTAAATTCGGCTTCGCTTCTAATGATGAGCGAATCTGCTTCTGATTACGTGCCTCTTCATTGGCGCGGTTGATTTCGCCACGCCATAATAGAGCGCGCTCCCATTTTTTGGCAAGCCCCGAATTATACCAATTTTCCTCTATTTTGGAAAAACCGCTTAAACATACTGAAGCATCTGCGCCATAGCGCGTTTGCCATGCTTCTTCTGCGGTGAATGATAACACGATAGATGCCCGTGATGCCACAAAGTTAAATAACACATCTAACAGATAAATTGTTGCGCGGTATTTTGAACTATCGGGCGCATCGCAATAGAGGCAATCTTTGCGAATATCAAAATAGATGAAAGAAAGAAAATGGCAAAAATGATAAAGCGCATGGCTATAGCTGGTGTAATCATAAGCATCAATGGCTTGCGTCAATTCCTTATCTAGCACAGAAATACGGTGCAATACATAGCGTTCCAATTCTGGCAGTTGCTGATAGGGGATAGGAATAGGGCGTTTATTATCTGGCAAATTGCCAAGCATGAAACGGAGCGAATTGCGAATTCTGCGGTAATTATCCACAATGCGTTTCAGTATTTCATCACCGATGCGCGTATCTTCAGTATAATCGGCATTCACCACCCAAAGCCGTAAAATATCAGCACCATATTTCTGCACCACATCTTCTGGCACCATGCCATTGCCCATCGACTTAGACATTTTGCGCCCATCTTTATCAAGCGCAAAGCCATGCGTTAACACATTTTTATAAGGCGCGATATTCTTAACACCAGCCGATACCAATAATGATGAATGAAACCAACCGCGGTGCTGGTCGGTGCCTTCCAAATATAAATCGGCAGGGAATTGCAAATCGGCACGGGCATCTAGCACAAAACTATGGGTAGAGCCAGAATCAAACCACACATCAACCACATCTTGAACTTGTTCGTAATCGGCGGGGTCGTATTTATCGCCTAAAAAACGGCTTTTCGGTGAACTAAACCAGCAATCAGAACCCTCTTTTTCAAACGCATCGGCAATGCGATTCATCACATCAGCATCGCGCAACATTTCGCCATCAGCCTTACGCACAAAAATCGGGATAGGCACGCCCCATGCCCGTTGACGCGAGATACACCAATCAGGGCGTTTGGCAATCATATCCGTCAGGCGGGCCTTGCCAGCTTTCGGGTAAAAATTAACATTTTCCAATGCTTTCAAGGCTTTATCGCGAAGATTGGTTTTCTCCATCGATATAAACCATTGCGCGGTATTGCGGTAAATCACAGGTGCTTTCGACCGCCATGAATGCGGGTAAGAATGCCGATAAGAATGTTTGGCGAGTAAATTATTGGCTTTTTTGTTTGTCAGTGCGCTGATTACCGCACCATTGGCATCGCCATCAGTGCCATCATCATTCAGGATGCGACAGCCTGCAAATAGCGGCACATTGCCACGAAACGCGCTATCATCAGCGATTTGGTCGGGGATTTCTAAACCATAGTGAAGATTTGCAAGTGTAAGTTGATAATCGTCGGTGCCATGCGCGGGGGCAATATGGACAAAACCAGTGCCTTGCGCGTCAGTTACAAAATCGGCAGGCAACACAGGCACAGTGAAATTATAGCCATTATCTTGCGAGGCGAGAGGGTGTTTACAGAAGCGAGGAGCAAAATCAGCACCTGATAATTCGCCAATAAAAGTTAAATTTTGCAAACCTGATTTTTGTTTGAAATTATCTATCAAGTTTTCGGCAAGAATGATACGCGCATTTTTATGCGGGCTATCTTCATCATCAATCTGTAGCAGATGATAGGTTAAATCCTCACTATATGCCACTGCGCGATTACCGGGGATTGTCCAAGGGGTGGTTGTCCAGATAACAATGCTTGCGCCGAGTAAGTAATGACTAGAATTCTTACCGCCATCACCCGAGACTGCAACAATCGGAAATTTCACAAATAAAGCGGGCGATTTATGTTCCTTATATTCCACTTCGGCTTCGGCAAGGGCGGTGCGCTCAACGGGCGACCACATCACAGGGCGCGTGCCTTTATACAGGCTGCCATCCATCAAAAAATTCCCGATATTGCGCGCAATGGCGGCATCGGCACTATGTTTCATGGTGAGATAGGGGTTATCCCAATCGGCTAATATGCCAAGCCTTTTGAATTCCTCGCGCTGAATATCAACCCATTGTTCCGCAAATTTTTTGCATTCATTGCGAAAATCATTGATAGGAATATCTTGCTTATCTTTGTTGTTGGCGCGAAAATTTTCTTCCACTTTCCATTCAATCGGCAAGCCATGACAATCCCAGCCGGGGACGTAATTGGCATCGAATCCGCGTGCCTGCCATGCACGGCTAATCACATCTTTTAAGATTTTATTGACCGCATGACCAATATGCAAATTCCCGTTGGCATAGGGCGGACCATCATGCAAAATATATTTTTTGCGCCCCTCTTTTTCGGCTTGGTCGCGTAATTTTTGCCATAGATTGGTTGCTTGCCAATGGGCTAGAATTTCTTTCTCGCGCACAGGTAAATTGGCGCGCATCGGGAAATCGGTTTGCGGCAGGCGGACATTATATTGCGGATTTTCAGGTGATTTATTACTCATTGTTACTCAAAATAGATAGGTTGCAGGTTAGAGGGGATATTACTGGTTTATGTTTGATTTTTCAATAGGTAAGTTGGGTTTATAGTATTGAGTATCTAACAACACGCATAGGCTTTAAGATGAAGTTTTTATGTAACAGACTTAACCTTGATGTTCAAGAAGTAACGATAATTGTAGATTGTCATTTAAGGGAGTTTCGTTAAATGTTGGGTTGCTTAAATTGGTTATAATCGCTTCTATCATTGGGTTTCTATTTTTTTCTTTACCACCAACATGATAAAAATGCTCACGCGTGAAAATATGAAATTTACGCCATAATAATTCTATATATTCATTATCCCTATAGTCATTATGATGCCAAGTAGATAAAATAAACTTGCTATTGGCTTTTGATAAATCATCGTATAGTTTTTTTTCATCATCTTCATCCCAGCCATTATAATAATCTGAGTGTCTGTTGATATAAGGCGGGTCACAATAAATAATGGCATTATTGTGATTTTCTGAAATAGTTTGAGAAAAATGTTGGCATTTAAATGTAATTTTTTTTGTTTGAATGATTCTGTGAGCATGAGCAACTTGATTGGTTATTTTTGTGATGTATGCACGTGCAAATCTGTTCGGTTTTTTACAAAATGGTGTGTTTAGTCCACCTTTTCTATTAAATCTAATCATGCCATTAAAACCTGCTCTATTTAAAAATAAGAAATCCAGAGGGTCGGAATGTTTGTTGAATCTTTCTCTTATTGCATAGTAATGCTTTTCGCCAGTTTCTAGCAGTTTTTGTCCTTCATAGTTTAGAAATTCTTTCACAGTTTCAGGGGTTATCTCATTGTTGGATAGCGATTGATAAAAATTTATTAAATGGGGGTTGGTGTCGCATAAAATGGCATGTCGTGGCGCAACATTAAAAGCCACCGCCCCTGTTCCCATAAAAGGTTCAATCCACACACCATCAAAGTTTTTTGGAATGATGCTGTGAATGTAAGGAATTAATTTAGTTTTAATTCCTTGAGATTTTATAGGTGGAACATTAATTTTCATTTTTTGTCTCTTTATTTCTTTTCGGAACGATTAAAGAGATGTCGCCATTTCTATATTTTATAAAATCTTTCAGGGATGTAATTTTTTTTGCACGTTGCTTTTCATCTATCATCGTTATTTGATTATAATTCATCCAATAGTCATTAAACCAAGATTCACCAAGTTTAGAAAACATACCTTTTTTGTTAATTATATCAGATATATTATTGATACTCCCTATATTAGCGGTGTTACCACTACCACTTTTATCGCTGGCAATTTGCCATTTTTCAACAACAAAGAATTGCAAATTTTTTATAACAGGAATGATAGAATTGAGTTGTTTTAAGTCATAACATTTAGTTTCAGATATTGACGCGTTCTCAACTCTGTTATAAATAATTCCCAAACAAAAATGACCAGAATATGAATCATAGGGAAATTGAATATTTTTTGTGCTTGTGCGGTCTTGAAAATATTTGCCATGTGAACCTAATGTAAAGCCATTGCATAAATTTTGATTATCGGGATTGCGATAGGTGGTTTTAAAGTCTATTGCAAATTTAACATTCTTGTCATTTGCTTTTACCAGAGATATATCGGGATAGTAATTTTGGTGTTCTGCCAGAATTAGTTCGTAATTATTATTGTTAGCAAATTCTATAAATTTAGGAAATAAATGAATTTCTAAAATTTTTGAAATAATTTTAGTATCTGATGAAATTGTATATATATTTTTAAATCTATCTATAAACCCCTTTATATTCCATTGACCGTCTTCAGAACTAACATGGCTTTGCAACGTTTTGGTAAATTCTTCAAGTAAGAGTGTGATTTTTTGTTTTTCCGTCATACGAATTATGTTAACCAATATGATGGGTTGTTGCAAGTTTAAATACAGACTTTGTATTTTACTCCATCCTGCGCAAACCAACTCTGGATTCCCGTCTTCACGGGAATGACGGCGGTGTGTGGCACATCGGGATTTCGGCAGGCTCAATCACCTGTTTAGGAGTGCGTTTTTAGATTCGTCAATACTAGCATCTAGCCTGCCTCATCACATTATTATATGGGGGGCTTTGCGACATACGCTTTGGCGGTTATGTCCGTAGGACAACCGCCACGCGATGACGCCCCCCATGCCCCCACCGCTGTTGTGTAACATTAGCGGAGGAGTGCGCCTTGACAACCCCGCTGTGTTTTAATACGAAAGGAGGAGCGTGTCGCTAGATACTCAACACTAGCGGTAGAGTGAGTTTCGGTTACTCAACACGAAAGGCGGTGCGTGTCTCACCACCACAAAAAATCCACACTAACCTCAACAATTCGCTTGACTTTATCCCATAAAAAATACACATGCTATTGATACTAATATTCTCAAAAAAAGATAGGATTTTTTACCCATGATGCGTTCGTTTTTTATCAGTTCATGGCCGTTATTTATTGGCTTGTTTTTCATCATTATCGGCAATTCTATACAGGGTTCGTTGATTGCTTACCGAATTGGCACGCTTAACTATAGCTATGTGATTTCTGGCTTTATCATTTCGGGCTATTATTTGGGGATGGCGGTATCGGTATTCACTGTGCCGTATTTTTTACGCACCGTTGGGCATGTTCGGCTTTTTGCCGCTTTCACCGCGATTATTTCCGCCGCCTTGCTGGCATTTCCATTGGTGGTTGACCCCACCGCTTGGATTATTTTGCGGTTTTTCATCGGCTTTTCCTATGTGGGCCTATATGTGATTACCGAAGCATGGGTGAATGCGCTTTCCACCAATGAGATGCGGGGGCAGGTGATGTCGCTTTACATGATTACGCAATTTATCGGCTTCATTGTTGGGCAATTATTGCTGACCACCACCTCTTCCGAAAGCTCCACCTTGTTTTTGCTAGCATCAATCGGGGTATCGGTGGCGGTTGTGCCGATGCTGATGGTGCAGATTAAAATGCCACCGCAACCAGAGACTGACGATATTATGTTGCCAAAAGAGATTTACAAATTATCGCCCTTTGCCTTTGTTGGCACGGTGCTAGTGGGGATGTTATCGGCAATTTTCTATTCATCATTAGGCTTTGTGTTGCAAAAAATCGGTTTTGCATTATCGCAAGTTTCATACGCCACGATTTTAATGTTTGTGGCGGCGATGATTTCGCAATGGCCTATCGCAAAATTATCGGATAATATGGATAGGCGGCTGGTGATTGTTGGGCTATCTTTGGTGATTGTTGCGGTCTGTATCTATGGCTTTTTTATTGATAAAAGCAATACAACTTCTATTTATATTTTGGTGTTCTTGCTATCGCTAGCGGTGATGCCACTTTATTCAATCAATATCGCCCATGCCAATGATGTAACGCCATCAAAAAGATTGGTGGCGATGACCAGTAGTTTACAATTATTAGGCGCGTCAGGTGCGGTGGTCGGGCCGTTGGTGCTAACCAATATTATGGGCTATTCGGGTTTTAATGGATTTTTGTTGTTTTTGATTATCATTGCCACTATATTAGGAGTTTACGCCCTATCCAGAGTATTTGTGCGCTCAGTTAATGTGCATTCACATACTGTGTTCACCCCGATGACGCAATTAAGCGGTGCAAGTTCGGAAGTGATTGCGATGAGCGATGACGATAATATTCAATGGGATATTAGCAAGGGCGAAACCTACGAACAAGCGCTACAAGAAGAAGAGGAGGCGCAACAGTAACCATCATGCAAATGCGACAATTTTTTCTAGGGATATGGCCACTATTCTTTGGCATGTTCTTGATGATGGCGGGCAATTCCATGCAAGGTGCGTTGGTTGCCTATAAAGCAAGCGCGCTCACCAATAGTGATGTCCTCACCGCTGTGATAATTTCAGGCTATGCGTTGGGCATGATGGTGGCGGTATTTTATATCTCGTCAATGCTACAATCGGTTGGGCATGTGCGGGTGTTTGCGGCATTATCGGCGGCGGTATCGGCATCTATGTTGCTATTTCCACTGATTGAATATGCGCTGATGTGGTTTGTATTACGCTTTATTGTTGGCTTTTGCTATGTGGGGCTGTTTATTGTGGTTGAGGCATGGATTAACGCATCGGTTAGCAGTCAGTTTCGCGGAAGGGTGATGTCGCTCTATATGATGACGCAATTTAGTGGCATTTGGTTTGGGCAATTATCGCTCAGTTTCAGCAGTGAGGAGAATAGTTCTTTGCTGTTTTTCATCGCCTCATTGGCGATTTCCATTGCCGCGATTCCCTTGCTGATAAGCGAAATAAAAGCACCCATGAAACCTGAAAGCAAAGAGAGAATGAAATTTAAGCAATTATTCCATTATTCGCCCTTTGCCACAGTCAGCACGGTTTTTGTATCGATGCAACAATTCACATTATTGGTGGCGTTAGGGTTTTTTGCACAAAAAGCAGGGTTAAGTTTGCATCAGCTTTCTATCATGGGCATGATGGTGATTTTTGCAGGCACAATGGCGCAATGGCCAGTGGCACGGCTTTCTGATAGGGTGGATAGGCGCAATGTGATTATTGTTTGCTGTAGCATGACGGTTGGATTGGCGTTTATTGGTATGGAGATATTAAGATTCGGCACGACCGTTCAGCTTTATATGTTAATGTGTGCGATGGCGGTGTTTATATTGCCCGTTTATGCGGTGAATTTATCACATGCCAACGACCTTGTGCCACCCGAACAAGCGGTGAGTGCAGGTAGCACGATTCAGCTGTTAAACGCCATTGGGCTTGGCATGGGACCGTTGGTTTTATCCATCTATATGAATCAATTAGGCGCGGAGGGTTATTTTATCTATATTATGAGTATCGCCAGTATCATTGTGGTCTATGCGTTTTATCGTAAAGGAATGCGCCGTGTGATTGCACGGCATCATCGCGCCGTTATTGCGCCATTTTTGCAATTTCGCACCGCCATGCGCGACTGGATAGAAGATGAGGCAGAGGCAACAGATGCCTATAGAAACGCGCTGAAAACAGAGAAAAAGCCCCAATCAAAAGCAAAGTCGAAGCCAAAACCGCAGTCGAAGAAAACTGAAGCGCGGAAGAAAAAGAAAAAATCATAAAGCATGATTTATTTTATCAGCAAAAGCTGTTATGTTGCGACTTTAAATATTTAAGGAACGTAAAATATGAATATTGAAACCATTCGCGCACGCAAAATCGCCATACTTTATTGGTTGGTGCTACTCTATGATTGGGTGCTGGCAAAAGCGGGGCATCGCTATGCCGTGCCGTTTGTGATGCTGATTGCCTTTTGCGAGAGTATCTTCTTCCCGATTCCGCCTGATGTGATGCTGTTGCCGATGATGTTGGCGCGCCCGAAATATAGTTTTGTGATTGCGCTTGGTGCGACCATCGCTTCGGTGCTAGGCGGTGCGGTTGGCTATTGGCTGGGCTTCGCGCTTTACGATACTGTGGCAGTGCCATTATTAAGCTTTTATGGTTACGAACAAGCCTATCAACTTTTTAGCGGTTTATTTGAACAATATGGCAATTTTATCGTGTTTGCAGGCGGGTTTAGCCCGATACCCTATAAGGTGATTGTGTTAAGCGCAGGTTTCGCGCAGATGGATTTTTTCATTTTCATGGTGATTTCGGTATTGGCACGGGGCGGACGGTTTTTCTTACTGGCGATAATATTATGGTTTTTCGGCGAGAAAATCCAAGAGTTGATTGAAAAATATTTTGGCGTGCTAACGGTGCTATTTTGCATCTTATTAGTGGGTGGATTTTTCGCTCTGAAACTGCTACATTAAGACCATGTTTATTAGCAACCAAAATCGTTCCGCCGTGTTTTTTGTGTTAGGCACGCTTACACTTTCCGCAGTGTTTACCATGCAATATGTCTTTGATGTTGAGCCTTGCCCCTTATGTTTGTGGCAACGTGTGCCGTGGGAAATCGCGATTTTTGTGGCATTATGCGATAGGCTATTATGGCGTCATTTGCAAATTGTGTGGCTGGCTTATGGCTTTATATTCGCAGCTTCCGCTGGTTTATCATTGCATCATATTGGGGTGGAGCGGCATTTTTGGGAATCATTTTTAGCCGATTGCAAAGCCGATTTACAGCTTGATAGTCCTGAAAAATTATTGCAAAGCCTGCAAGGTGCGGTGCAAAACACCCCATGTGATGAGCGCATTGTTTTTTTGTTTGATTTTTCTTACGCTGATTGGAATTTTGTGCTATCATCAGGGTTAGTAATTTTATCGTTTTTGCCGTTTATGACGGCAACGCGCCCAAAATAATAATAGGGATAAATTAGGATTTTATGATATGAATGATTATCAATCGCCTTTCTCCAAAAGTGAGAAGTTACCCGATTATTTGCCGGGCGATTTATCGCCTGCCCAAGAAATGGCACGTTTATTTCGGGTTGACCAAGCGGGCGAATATGGCGCAAAACGGATTTATCAGGGGCAGATGGATATGCTTGAACAAAGCGAGCATTACGACATTATCGCCCATATGGCAGAACAAGAGCAGGTGCATTTAGATTATTTTGATAATGCGATTGTAACGCACCAAACACGGCCATCATTATTAGCGCCATTATGGCATGTAACAGGTTACGGGTTGGGCGCATTGCCGAGTCTGATGGGTGTGCCAAGCGCGATGGCGATAACAGTGGCGGTGGAAGAAGTGATTGACGCGCATTATGAAGCGCAGGCGCAAATGTTGGAACAATGGGGCGCGTCAAAAGATGCTGATGCCGCAGATTCTGATGACGAGAAACACGAAATATTGCGGGCGATTCGACAATTTCAAGCCGAAGAAGAAGAGCATCGCGATATTGGTTTAGAGAATGAGGCAAAAAAAGCACCCGCTTATTCTTTGCTTTACACGGTGGTAAGCACCATATCAAAACAAGCAATTCATATTGCAGAAAGGGTATAAGATGAAACAGATAATTAAAATAATGGCAGTGAGCCTATCAATATGTTTGGCAGGCAATTTTGCATTGGCGGCAGGCACCAGCAGTGATAGCAAGTCTGACTCAAATAATAGCAGCTATTCGGGAGTTGATAATAAAGACAAAGCCGCCAAGCAATATAATCATGCGGTAAAAATGATAGAAGCTGGCAACTATAAAAAAGCCTCAAAATCATTGAGAAAAGCAACGCGTTACGACAAAAACAACGCTGATTACTGGAATTTGTTGGGTTTTTCGTTACGTAAACAGAAAAACTATATCCCTGCTGAAGATTCTTATAATAAGGCGTTAAAGATTGATGCCAATCATTTGGGCGCGAATGAATATTTGGGCGAGCTTTATATCCAAATGGGTATGCGCGATAAAGCAGAAGCACAGTTAGCAAAATTGCAAAGCCTATGCCCGGATGGCTGTGAAGAATTAACAATGCTTGAAAATTCTCTTAAATAAAACGGTATTTTATGCTATAATATGCCTCAACAATTATCGTTAAATTAAGGGCAAGGAAAATGCACAGCTTTTTAGATTTTGAAGAACCGATTGCACAGCTTGAGGGCAAGGTTGAAGAATTGCGCCGTATGTCGGATACGGGCGATTTGAATATCGTTGAGGAAATCAGTAAATTTCAGCAAAAAATAGATAAATTACTGATTCAAACCTATAGCAAATTAAGCCCGATGCAAAAGGTGCAGGTGGCGCGTCATCCTGACCGTCCGCATTATTTGGATTTTGTGAAGTCGATGGTGGAAGATTATATCCCGCTGGCTGGCGACCGCGCTTTTGCTGATGATAAGGCGATTTTGGGTGGCATTGGCAGGTTTCGTGGCATGGCTTGCATGTTTATTGGGCATGAAAAAGGGCGCACCACGCAATCAAGGGTCTATCATAATTTTGGCATGGGTCGCCCAGAAGGCTATCGCAAAGCCGTGCGGTTGATGCGCTTGGCAGATAAGTTTCAAATCCCAGTGGTAACATTGGTGGATACGGCGGGCGCATATCCGGGCATGGGCGCGGAACAACGCGGACAGGCTGAAGCGATTGCCCGTTCCATGCAGACTTGCTTGCAGATAAATGTGCCGATTATTTCGGTGATTCTGGGCGAAGGCGGCTCTGGTGGTGCGGTGGCATTGGCAACATCCGACCGCGTCTATATGTTTAGCCATTCTGTCTATTCCGTTATCTCACCCGAAGGCTGTGCATCAATTTTATGGCGCGATTCCGCTGAATCAAAGCAGGCGGCAGAGGCGTTAAAATTAACCGCTGATGATTTGTTACGATTAGGTGTGATTGATAGCATTATTACCGAACCCACAGGTGGGGCGCATCGCGAGCCACAAATTGCGCTCAAAGCGGTTGCCGATAGAATCGAATCTGCTTTGCAAGAATTCAAGCAAGAAGATTGGCAGAATATCAAAATCAAACGGCGCGAGAAATATCTGAGCGGGCCGCAAATGGTTGAGTAATTGACGGATTGTAATTTACGGAAAGAATCGCCTTACCCGCATCCGCAAGCTGAAACATTGTTGAATCAAGCGTTTGATGGTAATCGGCTCAAGCGCGATGTCTATGGCTTACGCAAAGCTGCACCCGAATATCAATTATGTTGGGTGATTGAAAACAGCCAAGAAATCATTGCGATGATTCGCTATTGGGAAGTGAGGGTTGATGCACCTGTTGCACAAGATAATCGTTTTTTATTATTAGGGCCGTTGGCAGTCTTGCCACAACATACGCATAAAGGCTATGGCAAGCAGCTGATTCAGCACACATTGGCGTTGGCGAAAGAGACAGATTATCACTCGGTTTTTGTTTCGGGGGATTTAGGCTATTACCAAAAATTGGGCTTTACGCCAGTGCCGATTAAAAATCCACGCAATACCGCACCGAATTTTTGGCAAACCTATCTGCTGAAAGATAAATCACCCCACCTCAATTTACCAGAAATATTCTCGTTAATTGCCAAAAATTAATTAAGGGATTAATAGCGCATCAGAATCGATACATCATTGGTTTGATTGGGTTTAATGGTGAATTTGAATTTTTTATAATTCGGTTTTGATAAGATTCTACCCTGCCACACGCTGAAACCATAGCCTTCTTTGGGGAAAATAAGTCCGCGTTTCATCTTGCCATCACCATCTTGGTCGTGAAACATGATAATCGTCCATTCACCAGCAGGCGCATCGCTTAATGTGAAAGTTTTATTGGGCGCATCGGCAACTTTCATCATGGTTATATCACATGGGGCTTGCAAAAACTGGTATTCACTGCACAGATACATCACCATATATTGCCCATCTGGCATGATTTCATTGATATTCACCCGCAAAACACCCGTGCCTTCATTGGCGGTGGCATTCAAAGAAACCGTAAAATAGGGAATAATAAGCAGTAACAAAAAATAATATATTTTGCACTTGATTTTACGGGCAGTTATTCTTACTTTAACCATATGATATATCCTTATTTTTCATCATTGTTGCAGTCATTAAAATTGCCTGCACTAAAATTTCTTATGCCTGTTTTGCTCTTAACGGCATGTGGCAATAATGCCGAACGTTTACGTTTCACCAGCGAATTGCCCGATGAGTTTGCCATTGTTACCTTGCGCCCTCTCACCTTGCCCCCCGATTATACGCTAGATGCGCCAACAATTCAAAGCGAATCTGAATTATCTGTTAATCAGTTGCAAGATGATATTCGTGCCAGTATGTTGCTTGAAGGTAAAATTCGGCTAGAAATCAATACTGACGACAAGTTATTTTTACTATCAGCCAAAGCCGATAAGCGCGAGGCGGATATTAGGCGTAAATTGGAAGAAGAAAATCTGCAAGCCATTTCTGAGCCTCTCACGATTGCTGAAGCGATTGCGCTAGAAGAATCATTCACTGGCAATGTGCGAACATTTTTCACTGTAAAAACACGTAAACCTAATATTAGCAAAGCCAAAGAATAATGAAAAACCTTATTGCAAATCTTATGATGGCGGTGATGCTGATGGCACTAACGCCTATCACCATTTATGCCCAAAAAGTGCCACAAAGTCAGGCAGAAGTAACGCTTACTTTCGCGCCTTTGGTTAAAAAAACCGCCTCATCAGTGGTGAATATTTACGCGAAAAAAATTGTAACCCAACGGACGGGACTATCGGTCGACCCGTTTTTTAGACAGTTTTTTGGCGACCAGTTCGGTTCTACCCGCCAATCTATCCAAAACTCATTAGGCTCTGGTGTGATTTTAAGTGCCGATGGCGTGATTGTTACCAACGCGCATGTGATTGATAATGCTGAAGAAATTGTGGTGGTGCTGGATAATGGACGCGAATATCAGGCGCAATTATTACTGCAAGATAGCCGCACTGATTTGGCGATTCTCAAAATTAAAGCCAAAAAATTACCCTTTGCGGTTTTAGGTAATTCTGATGAGGTTGAAATTGGCGATTTGGTGCTTGCCATTGGCAATCCTTTTTCGGTTGGGCAGACTGTTACCAGTGGCATCGTATCGGCTTTGGCACGGGCGACGGGCGGTTTAAGCGATTACCGTTCATTCATTCAAACCGATGCTGCCATTAACCCCGGTAATTCGGGTGGGGCATTGATTGATGTTCGTGGCAAGCTTATCGGCATCAACACCGCGATTTACAGCCGCACGGGTGAATCGCTGGGCATTGGCTTTGCCGTGCCAGTCAATATGGTGAAAATTGTTGTTGATTATGCGAAAAGGGGTGAGGAATTGGTGCGCCCATGGACGGGGCTTGGCGGTAAAGAAATTGATTGGAGTTTGGCGCAAGCGTTAGAGATGGAATATCCGGGTGGGGTATTGGTTGAGAGTATTTATCCTGATTCACCCGGCGATAAGGCAGGCATTAAACAGCAAGATGTGATTGTGCAGATTGATGATTACAAATTCGATAGCGCACAAGATTTGCGGTTTCGCTTGGCATTAAAAAAACCGGGCGAGAATGTTGAGTTGAAAGGCTTTCGCAATGGTAAGCCAAAAACATGGCGCATGGCGTTGAATATACCGCCTGAAAATCCGAAGCGAAATAGCACTGAAATTAAGGGTAAAAATATCTTACAAGGGGCGTTTCTTGAAAATCTATCACCCAAAGTGAATGATGAAATCGGCAAAAGCGTGTTTGCCACTGGCGTGATTATCAGAGGCGTGAGAGAGCAAGCGGTGGCATTGCGCTATGGCTTCAGGGCTGGCGATATATTATTGCAAATTAACGATAAAGATATTAAAACAGTGCGCGATGTGGTAAGGGTAACGGGTGGAAACCCACAAAGTTATACAGTGGTGATTGATAGAAACGGCAAGCGAATTCAGCAGAGTTTTAGATAAGAATGGATTTATTCAATAAAGAAAATCCAATCCCATTAGCCGAACAATTACGGCCACAAACATTACAAGATATTTACGGGCAAAGCCATTTACTCTCCGATAAAAGCGGGTTACGGGTGATGCTTGATAGCAACCATATAAGTTCATTTCTATTATGGGGACCTCCGGGTGTTGGCAAAACCACATTGGCGAGGGTGATTGCCAAACATAGCGGACTTTATTTTAAGCAAATATCAGCAGTGTTAGCAGGGGTGGCAGAATTACGGAAAATATTTGAAGAAGCCAAGCAAGCAAGAAAAACAGGTATCGGCACATTATTATTTGTTGACGAAATTCACCGCTTTAACCGCTCACAGCAAGATAGTCTGTTGCCTTTTGTAGAAGATGGCACAGTGATTTTAGGTGGGGCGACCACTGAAAATCCGGGCTTTGAAGTGAATGCGGCACTATTATCACGGCTTTCGGTGTTTATCTTGCACCGCCTTGATACAGATGCGTTACAACAAATTTTGCAACGTGCCGAACAAATCCGCGAGACAACATTGAAGCTTACCGATGATGCGCGTTCACGTTTTTTGCAAATGGCAGATGGCGATGCTCGTTTTTTGCTTAATGGCGCGGATATTCTGTTTGATAGTGATGCTGATAGCATCGGCATTGACGATTTGCAAACCATTTTACAGCAACGGGTGCCGCTTTATGATAAAGCGGAAGATAGCCATTATAATCTCATCAGCGCGCTCCATAAAAGTCTGCGTGGCAGTGATTGCGATGCGGCTTTATATTGGATGGCGCGGATGTTAGATGGTGGTGAAGACCCTCTTTATTTGCTACGACGGTTGACCAGATTCGCCTATGAAGATATTGGTATGGCTGACCCGCAAGCCTGTATTCAAGCGATTAATGCGTGGCAAACTTACCAAAGGCTAGGCTCGCCCGAAGGTGATATTGCCATCGGGCATTTGGTGATTTATCTGGCAACCGCGCCCAAATCAAACGCCGCTTATATGGCGCATAAGGCAGCATTGCGGGCGGCAAAACAGCATGGCTCGTTAAGTCCGCCGCAACATATTTTGAATGCACCGAATGCGTTTATGAAAAAAATCGGCTATGGCGAGGGCTATCAATATGACCATGAGGCGGAAGATGGGTTTTCAGGGCAGAATTATTTTCCTGAAACCATGCAGCGCGAAAGCTATTATCAGCCAGTGGCGCGCGGTTTTGAGCGCGATATTCAAAAAAGGTTGGATTATTTTCAGCAATTACGCCAAAAGAAAAATAGTGATGATTAGATTTTAGGTTTTGCTGAATTTACGGTATTGTTCGCGTAAAATAGCGGCGATACGGGTGGTATCATCAATCGATTTGCCCCAATTTGTCTCAATCTTGCCACGAAACGGACGGCAATAATCATTATCATACAGCCATTGATGGAAACGGTCAAAACGCCTTGATTTACCGGGTAATTGTAGCAAATAAACAGGCTTGCCCGTGAAAATGGCTTCGGAAATCATTGATACTGATTCCGCACTCACCAAAATCGCATCAGCCTGTGCCAACATGCCAAAATAGGGGTTTTCGCTTGCCTCATCCCAAATATAGACATTTTTTTGATGTTGCAAATGATGCAAAAAAGCTTTTGATGCGCTAGCTGGCGTGCGCCGCGAGAATGAGAGCGCAATGCCATATTTTTTTGATAATTGCTTTAATTGCTTGCCCGCCGCATCAGCAACCGATTGCTCCATACGGTGCGACCGCCGATTGCCACCAATAAAAACTGATAATAAAGGGCGTGATAATTCAGGAAAAGAAAATTTTTGCGTTGCATCTTTCAATGTTTGCGCGGTAACGCGGTGCAATGAAGGCCCAGTGGGATAGACATTATCGCCAAACACGGTATCGTGATAGGAAGGAATCACCATATCAAAATGATGAAACGCAATCCGCGGATTATGGATATAGACCAAAAATATTTTATGAGGTTTTTTCTGTTTTAAGGCATGGGATTTAACCGCAAGCGCGGCAGCGATTGAGCGCCTGCCACAAGCGATGATAATATCAGGAAAAGGCGGGGATAATTTATCGCTGTTTTCATGCAAAACATGTAAACCTCCTAATTTTGCGGCAATATCACCCGTTAAAAACTTATAGAATTTCTTTAAGATGATTTTTTTAACCTCAAAATCAAAGCCGCTACTGGTCGCCAAGCCAACCGCCTGATTCACCATGCCGACCTCACCGCTGGTGAGCACCCAGATTTTTGGATTTTGGCTATTATTATGCTTCTGTATCATGCTGCGGTTGATTTTGTTGAAGAAGCTGTTCGATTCTGCCACTTATATCGTAGCTTTCGTCCCAGATGAAATTTAATCTTGGCACAAACCGCACCACCTTCGATACTGCTAATTCTTTCTTTAGCATTGGGGTTTCTTCTTTCAATGCCTTCAGTAATTCATCACGGGTTTCTTTGGTGTAATGTTTGGCATTCAGCGGTAGAATAATCAGCGTGGCGTTTTTAAGGTCGGGGCTGATTTTCACCTGCATGATGCTGATATGGGTGTTTTGCAACAAAGGGGCACGCCACGAATAATCGCGTAAAATTTCAGCAAATTGATGGCGAATTGCCTCGCTAACCCGTAATTGCCGTCTCATCATGCCCCACAGATTAAATTTAGACGACTGGAATTAAAGTAACATCAAAGCATTCAATCCTATCGCCTGCTTTGATATCATCATAATTTTCTAATGCAATGCCGCATTCCATACCGCTGGTAACATCTTTTACATCGTCTTTGAAGCGTTTCAACTGCTTCAGCGAGCCTTCGTAAATCACCACATCATCGCGTAGCAAGCGAATTTTCATAGCGCGGCGCACCACACCTTCAGTTACCAAACAACCAGCAATTTTGCCTATTTTACTTACCGCAAACACTTCTTTAACATCAGCATAACCAAGAAAAGTCTCTTTAATGGTGGGTGCTAATTTGCCCTTCAGCATTTTTTCTAAATCTTCCGCCATGTGATAAATCACTGAATAATAGCGAATATCAACCTTTAGATTACTGGCACTGTTGCGCGCTTGGGCATTGGCGCGAACATTAAAGCCGATGATAAAGCCCGATACGGTATCGGCAAGCGATATATCGGATTCGCTAATTGCGCCAACACCGCCATGCACGATTTTGATTTTAACCTCTTCCAAATTGGTTTTTAAGATGATGCTTTTCAAAGCTTCTAGCGAGCCATGCGTATCAGCTTTCACAATCACTGGAATTTCGGTGATGCTACCCGATTGAATCTGGCTAAACATATGGTCAACACCGCGTAACACTGGAACAGCATTTTTTTCTTGTAACTGTCTTTGCCTGTATTCGGCAATTTCACGCGCTTTGGCCTCGCTTTCCACCACATCAAAACGGTCGCCTGCCAATGGCAAGCCTTGCAAGCCAAGCACTTCAATCGCGCTTGCGGGTGGCACTGATTTATGGGTTTTGCCTGACTCATCTACTAAGGCGCGTACCCGTCCTGATTGGCCGCCTGCCACAAAAATATCGCCTTGTCGCAATGTGCCATTTTGAACCAGTAATGATGCCACATTACCGCGCCCTTTATCTAAGAAACTTTCAATCACCACGCCATAGGCAACGCGGTCAGGGTTTGCGCCTAATTCGCATAATTCAGCTTGCAGTAAAATTGTTTCTAGCAATTTATCCATATTGATATTTTTTTCAGCCGATATTTCAACATTTAGAACTTCGCCATTGAGTGATTCGACAATAATATTATGTTGTAGCAATTCATTATAAATTTTTGCAATATCGCAATTTTCTTTATCACTTTTGGTGATGGCAACAATCATCGGGATATTGGCAGCGCGGGCATGGTTGATAGATTCAACGGTTTGTTCGCGCACCCCATCATCAGCGGCAATCACCAAAATCGCAATATCGGTGATATTGGCACCACGCGCACGCATGGCGGTGAAAGCCTCGTGTCCCGGTGTATCTAGGAATGTGATTTTCTGCCCTTTTAACTCAACTTGATATGCGCCAATCGCCTGCGTGATACCGCCTGCTTCGCCTGCCGCCACGCTTGATTTACGGAAACTATCTAGCAAGGTGGTTTTGCCATGATCCACATGCCCCATAATGCTGACAATCGGCGCACGGCTTTCACTATTTTCGCTATCATCTTCGGCAATCAAATGTTCTTCAACATCCGATTCGGCAACGCGTCTTATTTTATGCCCAAATTCTGCCACAATCAGCTCGGCAGTATCGGCATCAATATGTTGCGCTGGGGTTACCAACACATCAATATTCATCAATGCTTTCACCACATCGCCCACCCTCTCTGCCATACGGTTGGCAAGCTCGGCAACGGTGATATTTTCTGGCACAATCACATCGCGGATAACTTTTTCGTTACTCTTTAATTTTTGCAAATTTTGTTGACGCTCTTTATCACGTGACCGTTTTAATGCCGCTAATGAACGTCCGCGTTCTTCCATCGAATCGCCATCATCATCGCTTTGGCTTAACGCGGCTGTTACAGTCAATTTACCTTGTCTGCGTTTTTCATCACCTTTTAAGCGTAAGGTTTTCTTTTGCTTTTCTTGTTCTTTTTCTTTTTCGGCATTGCTGAAATTATTATCGGGCTTATTCACAGGAGTGAATTTTTTTGTCCGAACTTCTTTGGGTGCGCTTGCACCATCAGCCTCTGGCACAGTTTTACTAGGCGGTGCTGGCGGCGGTGCTGGTGGCTCGCTTCTTTTAATCACTTTCACTGCAAGATTTGGCAACTCATCTTTGGGTGTTTGTGTTTGATTCTGGGCATTACGCAATGCTTCGGTGCGCCGTGCCATCTCCCCTTGCGACAAAGAAGATTTGCCGACCAATGCTTTTTTACCACGCGCAACCTTATGCTCTACCTGCACAGTCTTGCTGCGGCGGTTAGAAAAACTTTGCTTCACTTCAACGGGACGTGCCCCTTGCAGTGAGAGGGATAGTTTCTTGCGTTCTGGTTTGTTATCTGTCGTTTCGCTCATTATTTCATCACTTGTTTGTTATCTGCTTCATTTACCAGCAAATATTTATTGATAAGAGGCAGTAATTTTTGCATCAAACCACCATCAACCGTTAATAGGAATGATACATTAGCACGGTTAAAACTATCACAGCCAATTTGTTCTGGCAAATTTTCGATAACCTCAACATTACTTGATTCTGCCAGTCTAATGATTTTTTGTCCATCTTGCAATGCTGATATAGGCTTCATTGCCAGTAAAAATGCTTTTTTATGGGTATTTTTAGCATTTTGTAGCCAAATCGTGATTTTATCCTTACCTTGCAGGGCCTGACCCGCCCGTCGCATCAGACTTAATGTTTGCGTTATCTGACGTAATAAGGCTTGGGTAAACACAGAAGCAAGCGGTGTTGGCATATCCACTTTGGTTTGATAGATTTTTTGCGCCTTTTTAATCAGTTGCTTATCAGCCAATGCCAAAATATCGGGATTGGGGGCTATCCAAATGCTCCGCCCCGGTAATTTTTCGGCAACATCAGGGGTAAGGATATTATCTGGCGATAACACCAACCGCAATAATTTTGATTTGGGCAATGATTGATTAGATATGATACAGCGCCTAAGATGGGCTTCTTCCAACACATTATTTTCCACCATAGGGGATGCTGCTGCTGATAGATTGTCATTACTATCAGCATTGCCATCATCAACCACGCGGTAAGCGTTACGGTTGGCACGCATTTTATGTGTTGTTCTTATCATTGTTATCTATTCTTTTGCCTCATCTGTGGCAGTAACATCTGGCTCTGATGGGGCTTCAGCTGGAGCTTCAACTGTTGCTTCTGTGGCAACTGTTTCAGCATCAGCATCAGCTTCTGTTTCCTCTTCCTCAACTGGCTCAGGCTCAATCCAACCCATTTGAATCCTTGCATTGGTTATCATCTCTGCGGCTTTTTTGGCGGGAAATTTCAAACCCTTAAACAGTGAATCATCTGCGCCATAAAGCTCATCAGCCGCTAAATCGGCAAAATCTTCTAAACTGCAAACTGAATTTTCCCCCAATATTACCAGCATCTCATGTTTAAGACCTTCAAAACCAATCAAATCCTTTTTCATTTTCAATTTCTTCATCTCAGCCGCTTGTTTTTCGCGCAAGATTTCTAAAGATTGTTGCGCGCGATTTTGCAATTCGCCCGCCAAACCTTCATCAAAACCTTTGATTGCCGATAATTCTTCTAATGGACTATCGATAATCTCTTCAATATCATGAAAACCTTCAGCAACCAACAGACGCGCAATCACATCATCAACATCAAGCTGTTCCATGAATAATTGACTGCGTTGCGAAAATTCTAATTCGCGCCGTTCGGCATCTTGGGCTTCGGTAAGAATATCAATATCAACATCGGTGATTTGGGTGGCAAGCCGCACATTCTGCCCACGCCTGCCAATCGCTTGCGAAAGCTGGTCTTCTGGCACAACCACATCTAGCTTGCCTGTATTTTCATCAATCACAACTTTGGTGATTTCAGCAGGCGCAAGCGTGTTGACAATATAAGTAACAATATCTTCAGAATAGGGGATAATATCTATTTTCTCGCCCTGCAATTCCGATACCACCGCTTGCACGCGTGAGCCACGCATCCCAACACATGCGCCCACAGGGTCGATGGAAGGGTCGTTAGAAATCACTGATATTTTGGCACGGCTACCCGGGTCGCGCGCGCAGTTGATAATCTGCACCACACCATCATAGACTTCTGGCACTTCTTGGCGGAATAATTTGACCATAAATTGATTATGGGTGCGTGATAAAAACACTTGCGGTCCACGATTTTCGCGCTTTACCGAATAGATATAAGCTAAAATTCTATCACCACGTTTGAAATGTTCGCGCCCAATCAGCTCGTTACGGCGCAGTAAACCTTCGGCATTATTACCCAAATCGATAATTAAATTGCCATATTCAACACGCTTAACGATACGGCTGGTAATTTCGCCTACTTTATCGATAAATTCTTCATATTGCTTGTCGCGTTCAGCATCGCGGACTTTCTGCACAATGATTTGCTTGGCAGATTGCACGCCAATCCGTCCGAAATCGATGGGGGGTAACGAATCGCGAATAAAATTACCGGCTTCTAATGATTTATCAATTTTACGCGCATCAACAAGTAAGATTTGGGTTTGGGTATCTTCTAATTCGCCTACCACTTCGCGAAAGCGTTGCATGGTAATTTCGCCATTGCGGCGGTCGATAAAGGCGCGAATATCTAAACCTAACCCATATTTATTGCGTCCTGCTTTTTGTATCGCCAATTCTAAGGCTTCAAACACATGCTCGCGGTCGATATTTTTTTCTTGCGCGACTGTTTCTACCACTAATAAGATTTCATTCTTTAAGACTACCATTCATCTCTTCCTTATGAGTATTTTTATGCAATAATGCATCGGTTAATTTAAGCTTCGCCGCCCTTAGCTGGCTGATAGCAATGGAAACGGAATCATCACCAATGCGAATACTGATAATATCATCAGTCACATTTTCCAAATATCCGCTGAATTTACGCTGTTGCTGGGTGCCGATAGCTATCGTATCTAGCAACTCAATCTTTACCTCATCACCAATATGGTTGGTAAAATCTTGCAAATGGGTGAGGGGACGGTCGATGCCTGCGGAAGAAATTTCTAGCCGATAACGCTTATCAATCGGGTCTTCCACATCTAAAATCGCCGAAACAGCATGGCTGGCTTCACTGCAATCATCAATGGTAACGGTGCTACCATCAAGGTTTTCAATCATAATCTGTAGGCTAGGCGTGGAATCAAGCCGCACCCGCACCAACATTTTGCCCATATCATATAAAGGTAAGGCAATCATTTGCGCGATTTTAAGTGTTAAAGGATGGTAACAGCTCACCAAATCGGGTTGCTGTAGCACATAGGCTAGAATTGCCTTATCATTATCTCTGGCATTACTTTTGGTATCAGCATCTTTGGCAGGCAGTGTATGCACATGTTGTGCTTCTGTTTGCGTATCTGTCGTCTCTGCTATCATTTGCTCATCATCTTTATGACTTATTATTTCTTGTGGCCATTAAAAAAGGCGGGGCAAGCCCACCTTTTTTGAAAGGAAATATTTTTATTAAATCTATTAAACACTATTTTATAACTAGAATCAAGTTTTTTGTTGCTAATCAGCAAATAATCCTAATTTTCGGCAAAATAATGCTCATGTTGGGTCAATCAAACCTTCTGCAATACGGCGTAACGCGGTCAGCGATGGAATGAAGAAATATTCACCGCCACGCGTTTCCACAAAACGTGGGATAGCACTGCAGAAGAAAGGCGGTTTATCACCTTTTGGGTCGTTTTGAACAACCATCTTGCCACCATCTGCTGGCTGATTGCCGATGATAGGGTCTTTATCGTTGGATAGCTTAAAATCATTGCCATAATTTGCCCATTGCTGTTGCACAAATTCAAACTGCCCCTTGATAGAGCTATTAATCGCCATAAAAATAATGCCATGATTGCCATCATCAGTATAGTCATCTGTATTTTTTGCTGCCCCATAGGGAAGCCCGCGCCTTAAAATGCGTCGCCTATCGGCAAGCGCGCTGGGCGTATGAAAAGCATTTTTATTACCATATTCTAGCGCACTACGTGGATTCATGCGATGAATATGCGCCCCTACAGGACATTTACCACTGTTATCATAATCAAAGCCCCGCCGTTTATCTTTCAGAGCCTCATATTCCTTGCGCGCCTGTTCGCGTTCATTATCTTTCGCATTTTGCATTTTTACGCGCGCTTCACCTAAAGCTTTGATAAATTCATCCGCCTCTGCTTCGGTAGGAAAAAGCGCAAGCGGTGCCCCATTGCGCCATCGCCCAACAAATTTTGCCGCTAATGCTTCGGCGCCACCTTCATATTTTTCACCCGCTTTTGTGACGTAATTGTTAAATGAACCAACATTTTGGTGCAATTTGCGATACACCATATAAGTGCCATTAAGTCCTAATAAACGCGGCAGAGGTGCAGATTCGGGATAGCCAAACCCTTCATCACGATGCCCTAATATAAATTCACCTGTTTCCAGTTGTTTCCAGCCATCCAAACTATCAGCAGGCTTATTGGTGCGCTTGCCATTGCCCAATAAGGGTGTTTGCGAGCCTTTGAAGCTAGGCTCACCAATACCATCAACAAAATTAAAATGTTCGCGTGGGGTTGCTTCACCATCTTTGACTAAAGCAGCGGCAGATTGATAATCATATGGTTTACCATCTTCGCCGATATGCCCTGTAAGCAAGGTAACTCCTTTTTCACTGGCAGCAACAAATTCAAGTATTTGCTGATAGCGGTCCTCAATTTCTTTCACCGATACGCCATTGATAGATACCCAACAATGCACATCATTTTGCCAGACGGGGTCCCAATGTTTGGGTGCGCTTGCCAAATTATCACCTAAAATATCACGTCTTTCTTTCATGCCCATTGCAAATTCGGCAGGAAAACTTTGCAGAGATATGCGCGGCAATCCTAAATTTTTCAAACCCTGATAGCTAAAAGCGATATTGGTTGTTACTTTTGGTATTGCGATTTTGCTATCGGGCGCGTTGCTCGTTTTTGAATTTTCCTCCTTTGGTTTTTTCTCCTTTGGTTTTTCCCACGGACTGGCATTGGTAACAAGCGGCACAATTTTTTTAATAAAACCGCAGGCTTTATCTACATCGTGAAATTCAAAAAACACATAGCGCGCGAATGGAAAACCAAAACGGCCATAGGCTTTAAGCAAATTGCCTTGAATATCATATACATCTAATTTTGTCATGATTCACTCCTCAGGAATGTGACTAACACCCGCAGGCCATGATGGCGCTTGAAGATTTGCAGGTTGCGTCAATTTAATAAATTTCTTAAATTCTGCCTGTAATTCGGCAGGTTCTTTATCTTGATTGGCATGGACAAATTTTGAAAATGACTGTTTTAGATAAAGTGCTTTTAATTGTTGTTCCAGTGATTCATCGGTAGAACCATTAAAAGCAAAGGTGGTTTTAATCTGGCATTTTTTGATATATTTAACAAAATCATCTTGATTGTTGACCTTATCAAACCCGACGCAATACGTCCATATCTCACGAATATCAGTGTCAATCTTTTGCCACGCCCCGCGCAGATATTCATCTAAATTGCCACCATGAAAAGTCAGTAACAAAGCCAAATAAGAAGATTTTAAATGCTCTTCCAATTTTGGGTCTTCATATTTAGAAAGACCACTAGAATTGTAAGGATTATAAAAAACATCATTTAAGATATATAAGCGGCAAAAATAAGTGTTAGGCACTTTTGCCCATGGGCTTTTCTCGTTTAAAGGTAGCGCGTCTAACTTTTTTCTGATTAAGAAATTATAGGATTCACCATCTAAATCCCCATTTTTAATAGGCGATAATACAGTCAATGCCCAATTACGATTATATGGCATTAGGTTTCCTTTCAATTTTTTGTTCTGCTAATCTGCGGTTACGCACTTCTTGTGCTGCCAAACTCATAATCGGTGATATTTGCATCTCGCTCAGCGAATTCTGCAAATATAATAATTTGCTATGATAGTATTTCTGAAACTCTTCTGGTGAAAGCGAATCGCATTTTTCTTGCATTTCCAGTAAAGTATCTTTCACTTTTTTCGCTTCTTTCACATCATTGGAAGAGGCGATAGGATAAGCAGAATAATAATAATCTGTGAATATTTGGTTGTGATTGATATAACGATGAAATGGCGTTAAGGGCGATGAGTGGGGATAATTAACATTTTTATACCAAAGTAAATCAAGCCCTGCGGGGATTGCTTTGAAGAATGAATCTACATATTGCGCCCAACTACCATCAAAGTTACTTTCAAAAATCATATAAGAATATTTTAAATCTTCTTTGGGTTGTGTTGAATCCAAATGCGGAAATTGTGAGGGCTTTATAATCACCCATCTGGCATAATGAATTAATGAAAGTGTTATTAAACCGATTAATTTTTTCTTGAATATGCTACCTGCCGTCCAAAAAATCAGCTTATTAATATAGCGCCAATACCATTTTATCGGTGTTACCACATTCATTGCGCTGGTTTTTCCTGCTATATTAGACATATCCCTCTCCCATGAATAGTTTCTTTTGGAATGTAAGTAATTTAAAAGGAATAGTCAATATAAAAATAAACTATTAGTATATTTTGCAAAGTGTTTTATGTTAAAATTTATATTTTTGTTGTTACAAAAATATAAATCATGCTATTGAGTCAACAAATGAAACGCATCATCTTAAAATTTGGCAAAAATGCTGTTGCATGGCTATCGCATCAGCGATGGTTTGTGGGTTTATGGCGTTATTGTTTAGGCATCAAAATTGTGAGACTGCCTGCTTATAGTTTGCGTGATGTTACACCCGCACAAATGATAGAAATCCCAGAATCTCAGCCAAGTAAACGCAATCGCAATCATTTATTCGATAGTTTTAAGCAAACCAAGCCAATGCGTGATGATAAAAGCCCTATTGCTGTTAGAATCATCAATGATGCGGTAACAATAGCGGGTATGCCATTTTATATCAGCGCTGATAAGATATGGGTGCGCGAAGCTTTTGATTTTGATTATAATGAATTGACAGTGCATTTATTGTTTCGCGCAAAAATTAGCCAGTTTTATTGTGAATTAAATGATAAAAAAATCAAATTATCGGCGCGTTATTTAAAGGCGGGTAGGGTGATTGATAAAGGCATCAGCCTATTGCCCGCGATTGATAATTACTGGCATTTTATGTTTGAACAAGCCCCTAAAATTTTACTCAGCAATATGGCGGACATTCCAAATGATGTGCCATTATTACTGCCCGATGATTTATATCATACATTCTATGATATTGTTGATACGCTGAATCAGAGCAAGAGAGAGGTGATATGCCTGCCTGCTTTACAAAAAAGTGAGTTATTGCGCCCGAAAAATAACAAAATTGTTAAAATTAACAAACTCTATCATATCGGTGACATTAGCAATCTTATCACCTACTCTCAATCAGATTTTATATTCACGTCTGAAAATTATCAGCATTACACGCAATGTGATATGGTGCGCTTGATGGTGAAAAAAGTATTAGATTTTTATGGCATCACACCAAAAGCTGATAGCAAAATAAAATTATTTGTTAAACGCAATTCTTTTTACAGAATCCCGCAAGACCAAGAAAGATTAGAGAGATTTTTTATCAAGCATGGTTGGACGGTTTTTGAACCAGAGAAACATTCTTTTGCAGAGCAGGTTGAAATATGCTCGCAAGCATCAGCCTTTTTTGCGTTTCGTGGTGCTGCGCTTACCAATGCGTTGTTTTTACCAGCCGATGCAACAAAAATCATCTTTTGGCATGGTAGTTTGTTGCAGGGGCAATTATTGCCCGCCTATCAAGAGCCGCTAATATGGGATGTTTTATTGGAAAATGCGTATTTATTGCAGAATTCTTTTATTCCTGATTTTGATGGTGATGGGCATGGCACTCCCTATTTGAGTGAAAAAAATTGGAGAGATTTAGAGGAAATTATTGCAAAAACGTGATAATCCCTAAAACCCAATCACTGAAATATTGCGCCCATAATCGGGTTCGCCACGCAAGCAACTGCGCCGATAGCTGAAATAATCAGCCTCTTGCGCGCAAGTATCATCGGGGCTGATAGCGATAACATTAATGCCCGCTTGGGTTAGCAAATGCTTCACAAAACTTTTAATGTCGAATAAATATTTTTGCTTGGCATCGGCATCGGGCGCAAAAAATTGCTGATAATTAGCATCACGGCTCACAAAATTATCGTAAAATTCTACGCCCACCTGATATGATTTCTGCCCGATGGCTGGTCCAATCATGGCTTCAATATTTTTCGCGCCCTTATGCTTCATTGCAGTGATGGTATTTTCTAACACGCCTGCAAACGCACCTTTCCAACCCGCATGGGCGGCGGCAGTGATGCCTTTCTGCCTATCGTAAAATAACACAGGCACGCAATCGGCAGTCATAATGCCCATCAGATTTTCGCAATCACTACCCACCATACCTATCATCGCATCGCCTCTCACTCTGCCACTATCAGTGCGCGGAATATCCGCTGCAAAAGGCACCTCAATCACCTGTGCCGAATGATATTGATATAAGAGGGATATTTCCTGAACAGAAAAAACATCACGCACACGCGCCAGATTCGCACTCACCCTATCAGCTTTATCAGCCGAGCCAATACCGCAATTTAACCCATGATAAATGCCGTCATCATTATCGCCACCCTCAATGATGCGCGTGAAAAACCCATGCTTTATATCCCAATCAGGATTGTGGTGATAAACCAAGCCGTTTGCTTGTTGTTTGATAAGTGTCATATTATAGCCTCACTGCTACATTACTGCTTTTGGGGCACAAAAGTTGCGGCATCGATTCGCTGATTATACCAGCTAACGCGCCAATCAAGATGCGGCCCAGTGGAACGCCCCGAAGAGCCAACCGAGCCAATTTCTTGTCCGCGTTTCACATACGCACCATGATTAACATAAATTTTGTGCAAATGCAGAAAGCTAGAGACAATCCCATAGCCATGGTCAATCATGATGGTTTTGCCACTAAAATACATATCTGGATACACCAACCGCACGATACCATCAGCAGGTGCAAGAATCGGCGTGCCTTGTTTGGCGGCAATATCAATCCCCCAATGCGGGGCGCGTTGTTGCCCGTTTAAGATTCGTTGTGACCCATAACGCCCTGTGATTCTGCCTTTAAGAGGCCAAATAAATTCACTATCAAACCCATCAATATAGCTGATATTGGCACGCACTTTTTTTGCCAAATCTGCCTCAAACTTAATGCGTTTGGCAAATTTTTTGGAAGGGGTAACTTTGCTGGGCGGTAAGCCATCAATATATTGCCGTTTATATGTGCGCTGTGTAATGTCTATCTGATAGGTTTGTCGTTTGCCTTTTTTATTGATATGCACCAGAGTTAGTAAAGGCTCGGCTTGATAGGGAATGCCGATAATGAAGCGTCCATCTTTGGTGGTTTTCACGATTTTATTTGCAAACTCTAATTGATGTTTTTTCGGCAATTTGCCTTTCAGCCAACCGCCCTGATACGGAACACCATAAAGTTTTAAATCACCTGCATCGTAAATTTTGGCATCATCATAGCTTGGCAAATAGCCTGCCTGTTGGGTTTTACTTTCGGTTTTGGCATAGAGGATGAATGGCAATAGGCTTAAAAACACTATGGCGATAATCAAAAATCTATATCTTGTCAATGGTTGCATCAGCCGTTCCATTTGCAAAAACAATGCCGATTTTATCGCCCGCTTTCAAGCTATCTGAATCTTTCACCAATTCGCCTGCTTCATTCTTCACCAAGCTAAAACCGCGCTGTAATGTTTTGCGATAAGAATAGCTTTCTAGCTTCACACTTTGTAACGATAGATGCCTTTGCATGGCTTGAAGTTGCCGCTGATAGCTTTGCGCGATACGGGTTTTCTTTCCTGTATAAATTTGCTGTTTGTGATAAAGCAAATGCCTGCAATCGTTTAGGCGAATATTTTGCAAGCGATGCTGATAGCGCATGGTGAGATTCTTAATCGCATGTTTGATGGTGATGCTGGCACTATCAATATGTTGGGCGTAAGTTTCAAAAATTTTATGTTTATGCGCTAAGAATTTTTTTGCGGTCGATAATTGTTGCTTGGCATTTTGTTGCAAATGATATAAGGCACGATGCAAACGGTTGCCAATATCTTGAAGGTCTATCATTAATTCTTGCTTCACAGGCGTTGCCATTTCAGCGGCCGCTGTCGGGGTGGGGCAACGATAATCTGCCGCCTCGTCAATTAAGGTATGGTCGGTTTCGTGCCCAATGGCAGAGATTATTGGGATAGTGGAACGCGCCACCGCCTGCACAATAATCTCTTCGTTAAAGCACCATAAATCTTCTAGCGAACCACCGCCACGTGCCACGATAATCACATCAGGGCGAGGCGACATATTTTGCAAGGCATCAATCGCTTGGGCAATTTTATTTTCCGCGCCTTTTCCTTGCACTGGCACGGCATATAGCATCACATGGCAGGGCATACGTTGTTCTATGCGGTGCAAAATATCTTGCAATACTGATGCGCTTGCTGATGTTACCACGCCAATATGTTGCGGCACTAATGGTAACGCGCGCGGAGTGCGGTTAAACAAACCTTGCGCGGCTAATTTTTTGCGCCTATCATGCAGCATTTTCAACAATGCGCCTTCGCCCGCAATTTCTAAATTATCAACAATGATTTGATAGTTAGAGCGCGCACCATAGGTGGTGATTTTACCAAAGGCAATCACTTCTGTGCCTTCTTCTAGCAAATGCGCTAATTTATTGGCTGTGCCACGCCAACAAATGGCACTCAACACTGCTTTATCATCTTTTAGACTGAAATAAATATGCCCTGAAGCGGCACGGGTAATGCCTGAAATCTCACCACGAATCCGCACATAGCTAAATTCCTGTTCCACATGTTTTTTAAGCGCGTTCGAAAACTCACTCACCTGATATAAAGGTGGATGATTCTGTAAACTCATCAGCTGATTCTCACTATATCCAGATACGGCGCAAACTTCTGAAGCGGTAAGCTATTTTACGCCATACAGAAATATGCCCAGAATGCGCGTTAAGATGCTCAACCTCACGCACATTGGCAAGCACTGTGATAATCGCGATAAAATTAGGAATCGCCATCAAAGCCAAAGCCAATTCATGAATGCGGATAAAATAAATTGAAAGCGTTAGGCTAGCAAGCGGTATTAAACCCACCCAAAAAATACGCGCAGGCCATATCGCATTCTTGCCGAATAAGAAAAAACAAACGGTCTCAACATAATAGCCCCATGCCAGAATAGACGCCAAAGACATGAATAAAATCGTGAGAACAATCGCCTCGCGCCCATAAGATTCAACATGTTCAAAAAACTGCACCAACTGTAAAATACTTTCACCATCAGCATCTAATGCACCTGAAAGATAAATCACAAAACTCACCAAAAAAGTTACCAAAATACCAGCGATAAGATTGGCAATCACTGCCATATAGCCTTGTTGACGGGCATCATAAGTAACGGTAACGCTATGGGCAATTCCGCTTGTGCCAAGCCCTGTGCCAGTGCCATAAAGCGCGCGGGCAAAGCCCAATATCACCATCATGCTGATGCTTGCACCTGTTTCGGTGCTGCGTGCGCTGAAAGCCTCACTGAGAATCAGCTTAAAAAATTCGGGCAGTTGATAGCCATAAAATGATAACACATAAATCAGCATCAAAGCGAACATGAACAGGCTTGCTCCCATCAGAATCGATACAATGATTGAGGTAAAGCGCACCCCATAACAGCTACAGACGCCGACAATGCTGATAAGCCCAACCATGATATAGAACGGGTCTAGGTCAAAATATTCGTTGCCTAATTGCCCAATGAAGCGCACAGGCAAATGATTGCCAAGCCCAACCGAGCCAATCAGCAAGAAGATGCAGTAAAAAATCGCTAATATTGTGCCTAACAAAGCGGCATTCTTGCCCAAACCATATTTTAGCACATACATTGGGCCGCCTACAAAATGCCCAACATGATTGACTTTGCGAAACAGAATCGACTGAATCGTTTCAATATATTTGACACCTAAGAGTAAAATGGTGAAAATCCAGACATAAAATAACACGCCATAGCCCGCAATCGCAATCACCAACACCGTGCCTAGCAAATGCCCAGCAGTCATAGAGGTGGCGATTGACATTAAAAAGCCGCTACGGGGTGTAATGCCTAGCCCAAAGGTTTCTTTTTGCACCGAGAATAATTTACGGGTTGCGCTTTTTAATAATTGCCATTGCACGATAAAGCCAGCACCTAAACGCAAGGGCAGGCTAATCGCCACTAAAAAAGCAACAATCGGTAAGAAAGAGAGCCATAAAAATTCGTTAAATGCGCTGATAAGGTTGAAATCCATGATATTTTTATGTTGCCCCAATATTGGTAGTTTTTACAGGAGATGAAGTTTTTTGAAGGTGTAACAGGCGGTAACCTTGCTTATCACTTAATAGGAATTCGGGCTTGTGAGAACCCGATTCAATTTTTTGACGCAAGCGGTAAATATGGGTTTCTAGCGTATGGGTATCAATGCCGCTTTTATAGCCCCATACATCTTGCAATAATTTTTCGCGCTTTACGGTTTTACCGCCCGCACGGCACAGATAATTCAAGATTTGGCTCTCTTTTTCTGTTAGATTGGTTTTACAATCATTGATGGTAAGATAATTTTTATTGGTATGAAAATACCATGGACCGAATTGCCAATGCAGATTGGTAACCATTCTATCAAGCGCATCTAGTAAATCATTCAGACGGAAAGGCTTTTCAAGCAGATAATAGGATTGAAAAATAGAATTTATCTCGGTCTCACCATTATCAAGCACGATTGCGGGCGGAAAATTGAGTTTGCGATATTGGTTAAAATCAACATCTGCCAATAGCAAACCATCAATAATCAGCGCATCATAAGTTTCTTTCGCCATTAATTCTACCATCTGTTCAAAACCTGCTGCGATGTCGCAGGTGAAATTATCAGATTGCGTGAGTAAGATTTGCAACTCATCAGCAATCAGCATATGGTTTTCAACAATGATAAGACGATTTTTCATGCTTTTATTTTTACCGATAAAAAACAGTTTCGTCAAGCATTAGCCTTATCAATTTCGCTTTTAATTTCTTGTAATGATTGAGGAGGCAAATCTGTTAGTAAAGCAAAGGCGGATTGCAACAATTTTGCCAATGTTTCTTTATTGCTGGCTTCAGCGCGAAACACCAGTGCATTTTCAGTATTGGAAGCGCGTATCAGCCACCAATTATCGCCATCTTCTACTCTGATACCGTCAATATCGTTATAGGCAAGCCCGTTTTGCTTGGCTTGATTGATGATTTTCTGCATCATGGGTTGCTTATCTTTTTCTTCTATATCGATTCTTATTTCTGGCGTGCTAGACATTTTTGGCAATTCATTCGCTAAATCAGCAAGATTTTTTTGGTTTTTTTGATTTTGGGCATCACTCACCCGATTGATAAGTTTTATGCTTGCGTAAATGGCATCATCAAAATAGTGGTTATATTCATAGAAGATATGCCCGCTCATTTCAGCGGCAAATGTTGCTTGTTGCTTCATCATGGCGGTTTTAATCAGTGAATGCCCTGTTGCGGTAACATGTGCCTTGCCGCCCATTGCCCGCACGGCATTGATGGCGGCAGATGAGGTTTTCACATCGCCTAAAATCAGCGCATCAGGATTTTTTTGCAACACATCATACGCCAATATCGGTAATAATTGGTCGCCATAAAGCATATTTCCTTTATTATCTACCACGCCCAAACGGTCGCCATCACCATCAAACGCAATGCCTAAATCAAGCTGATTTTCTATCACTAATTTTTGCAAATCACGCATATTTTCGGGCTTGGAGGGGTCAGGGTGATGATTCGGAAACATGCCATCGATTTTCTCGTAAATCAGATGATGCGCGCCTTCTAATTTTTGAGTTAATTTTTGTATAATCTCGCCTGCCGCGCCGTTGCCCATATCCCAGCCAATTTGTAGAGGCTTAAATGTAACTTGTTGCAATAGAAAATCGATATAATCATCAGTGATATTTTTATGCGTTAATGTGCCTATTTTCTTAGCATCGGTAATATTATCCTTTTGGGCGCGTTTTGGTAATGCCATAATATCATCACCAAAAAATGGCTTATTATCCATCATGATTTTGATGCCGTTATAATTGGGTGGATTATGTGACCCCGTTACCATTACAGCCAGCCCGCTACCAAATTTAGCACTGCCATGATACAGCATAGGCGTAGGCACCAAGCCAATCATTGTTACATCTATCCCGCCTTGCATCACCCCTTGCGCCAAAGCATCAGCCAGTTTTGGCGAACTTAATCTGCCATCATAACCCAAAACGCATGATGATAGCTCCCGCTCAATCGCAATGCTTGCGAGCAATCTACCGATAAAATGATAGCATTCCTCATCAATGGTATCGCCTACAATACCACGAATATCATAAAGCCTAAAAATAGAGGAATGCAACAGGGATTCAGAAATATTATAGGTTGTTTTGGGCATATTTTTGAATAATATTATTCATATCCCGCTGTAAATCTTCACTACGAAGGGCGGCGGCAATATTGGCTTCTAACCAGCCGATACGTTTACCACAATCAAACCGTTCACCATCATAAAGCACGCCATAGACATCACGCGAGGTTAATTGCGCGCTGATGGCATCGGTAAGCTGAATTTCGCCACCAGCACCAGCAAGTTTTTTGTTGAGGTGAATAAAAATACCGGGGTCAAGCACATAACGCCCGATGATACAATGGTTGGAAGGTGCTTCTTCTACCGTAGGTTTTTCAACCATTTGGTTGGCTTTGATAACTTTTTGCCCTGATTTGAGGGTAATATCAGTGCCTGCAATCACGCCATAGCGCACCACATCTTCACGCGGTAAATCCTGCATGGCAATCGCTAAGCCACCGGTTTCTTCATAAGAATCCATCAACATGCGGGTGCAATTTTTTTCGCCCATCAGCAATTCATCAGGCGAGAGGATAACAAAGGGCTCATTGCCTGCCCAATGGCGTGCACACCAGATGGCATGGCCTAGCCCTAATCTTTCATCTTGACGCAAATAAGTGATAGCACCCGTTTCAGGTTGATAATTAGAAATCATTTCGGCGATATCTGGTTTATTGACTTTTTTCAGAAAATTTTCCATATTAACATCGCGGTCAAAATGGTCTTGGATACTACTTTTTTCACGGGCAGTGATAATCAGAATGTGCTCAATGCCAGCATCTAATGCTTCTTCCACCACATATTGAATCAGTGGCTTGGTGGCAACGGGCAGCATTTCTTTTGGCACAACTTTGGTGGCAGGCAACATTCTTGTACCTAAGCCTGCTGCTGGAATAATCGCTTTTCTGACGCGCATTTTTAATTCCTCATTAAATGAGTTTTGTATTTTTTGCTTTATAGCTTATTATCAATATTTTTGCAACACTATATCACGTTGATTGTATCAGGCGCACCGCATTATCATGTTCAAACAGATGTAACAGCAGGGTTATTTTTTCTTTACTTGCTTTATCGGCTTGTTGATATTGGCTCAAAGATTGTTCTGCCATTATTTGCGCGTGTTCCAACAGATGGTGATGGCTTTGCCAATCCACAAACTTAAAATCGGGCAAGCCGCTTTGCCTCACCCCTAACACATCGCCACCACCGCGTAATTTTAAGTCGGTTTCGGCGATGATAAAGCCATCATGGTGATTACGAATTGTTTTTAGCCGTTCCTGTGCATTATAGCTGAGATTATCATGGTGAATCAGCAAACAATAGGAATCAACAGTGCCACGCCCGATTCTGCCACGCAACTGATGCAATGCCGCCAGTCCGAATTGTTCGGCATGTTCAATCACCATGATGCTGGCTTCTTTCACATCTATCCCCACCTCAATCACGGTGGTTGCCACTAAAATTTGCGCCTCGCCCTCAATGAAATTTTTCAAGGCTTTTTCTTTTTGCGTGCTCGGCATTTTGCCATGCAGCTGTTCTATCAATTCAGGCGAAAAATATTGTTGCAACATAGTCGCACGCGAGAGAACATCAGTTTTTGCTTGATTTTGGGCTTCATCTTTTGCCCCTTCAATATCGCTGGGCTCAATCAGCGGACACACCCAATAGATTTTGCGTCCCTCATTAATGGCGCGTTTCAGCGCATCGATAATTTCACCGATACGGTTTTGCGAGAATAAACGCGTTACAATCGGGGTTCTGCCTTTGGGCAATTCGGTTAGCCGTGATATTTCTAAATTATGCCAATAGCTTAACATTAAGGTTCGCGGAATCGGGGTCGCGCTCATCACGAGCATATCAAGATTTTGGGATTTTTCAGAAAAAATCAACCGCTGATGCACACCAAACCGATGTTGCTCATCAATCACGGCGATGCGTAAATCATGGTAGCGCACCTGTTCTTGAAATAAGGCATGGGTGCCGATAATCATTTGAGGATTGGGGTTGATGCTATGATGATTGATACGCTCAAGCGCGGCTTTTTTATCAGCTGCTTTCATCTTGCCCGTCAGCAACACAATATCAATCGGGTGGTTTTGCAACAAAGCGGTGAAATTATCATAATGCTGTTTGGCAAGAATATCGGTTGGCGCCATCAGCGACGCTTGCCCCTCGCTTCCTGCCACCAGCAACATGGTGAGCAGCGCGATGATGGTTTTACCGCTACCCACATCGCCTTGCAACAGCCGTAACATCCTTGTGGGCTTTTGTAAGCTTTGGGTGATTTCAGCAAAAACCTGTTGTTGCGATGCGGTTAAGTCAAAAGGCAATTCGCTGATAATTTGCTGACATAATGCCAGATTATCGTTGAGAGTATCGCGGTTTTTCGGGTGCTGATAGCTATATGTTTTAATCAAGCCTAGCATCAACTGATTGGCATAAAGCTCATCAAGTGCCAGCCTTGTGCGGGCAGGTGATTCGGGTAAAATATCAGTTTGATTTTGCGGCTGATGAATGTGAGTAAAGGCTTGCGCGAAGTTTGGCAAATGATATTCTTTAATGAGAGAATCATCTAACCATTCGGGGAATGCTGGCGATGTTGGAGGGGTGGGAATTTTTGTGAGTGCCTGATTGATGATTTTACGCACCATGATTCGGGTAAGCCCTGCGGTTAAGGGGTAAATTGGTTCTAATAGATTGCTTGATAGATTCTCATCAGTTTCGGTATTATCGTCAGTTTTGGCGACGATATTCGGATGCACAATTTGCAATTTTTCACGAAATATATCAATCCTGCCCGCCAATGTAAGCGGTTGATGCAGTGGAAAATAACGGGTAAGATAGTCGTGCTTAACGCTGAAAAACACAATCTCCATGCGTTCGCGAATCATACTATCAGGGTCTGCCATCAGCACGCGATAGGGCATACCGCGACGTGGCGGTGCAATATGCTGAATCGGTATCGCGGTAATCAGCACTTCTTGCCCATCATAATGCTTCGCTTGTGCTAGGCTTGGTATTTTGGTGCGCGTTAGCACGGCACGCGGAAAATGGCAGAGTAAATCCCAAATTTTCTCACCCCCCACCAGCTGATGAAATTTTTGCGCTAATTTATCGCCCACCCCTTTCAGCGTATTAATCTGTGCAAAAATTGGGTAAAGTCGTTCGGGGCGCATTATTTAAAGAGTTTAGGATAAAGCGCACGGGCAAGATGTTCCACCGCATCAATAGAAGCGGGGCTTGTTTGCCAATCGCTATAAAAAATCGGGATGATATTCTTAACTGCCTTTGTGCCAGCTAAATTTTCTTGAATAATCTTTTGCCGATAAAGCAGTAATTCTTGGTTGCCATCGAACGGAATAATAACAGCATCAGGTTTGGCACGGCGTAAAGTTTTCCAATTTATGTCGGGATTTTCAGGCTCGGTAATGGTGAGATTTATCGCCCCAGTCTTTGCAATAATTGCCGTTTCCATCGATGCGTTACGCGGCCCGTAAGGGTTTTTTAAGCCACCTGCAAAGTAAAATATTTTTTTAGGATTTCTCTCTTTTTTTACCGCTTTGCTGACCGCATTTAAGCGCGCTTTATATTGTTTTATCAATTTTGTCGCTTGCCCTTTACGTCCTGTTAATTCACCAATCGCAAGCATATCATCAAACAAATCGTCAAATGTAATTTCTTTGCCTTCTTCCAAAAATGATTGGCACGAAACTTTATTGATGAAGCTATAAATTTTCTTATCATGCAAAGCTTTGCGGAATGTTTGGGCGTTTTTGGGGTAAATTCCCTGATAATAGCCCGCCAGATAAAATTTACTTTTTTGTTGGGTAAAATCCGATAGGCTAGGATAGCGAATATCCAATAATTTAAGTTTGCCCAGATGGTTAAGCGTGGCTTGGCTTAATTGAAATTTTGTAAGATTGCGTTGCCCAGAACGCGCCAATCGCCAAACGCGATATTGCCGCGAATCACGGTTAATGCCACTCATAGCAGTGGCTTGATGATGCAGATTCAGCACCGTTAATATTTCATACATTGCCGTGCCATGAAACGCAATATCGCGGTTAATCGGCGTGGGGTAATTCACTTTCATACCGCAATTTGTGAGGGTGAGAGCCTGCGCCGCATCAGCCCGTGCCATCACACACAAGATGATAAAAGCGATAATGATTATTTTTTTACAATGATTAAACATAAAATACCATACCCGATAATTCACGATGCATCAAGTCTCTAGCTTCTCGTGATAATTAAGCGGGGGAATGCGCCCTTTAATTTTGGCGCGTAAATTTTTAGGGCGTGTCGCAAAAGGAACAATGCCATCATCGGTTTGCTGATATTGCTTGAAAAATGTCAGCAAATCTTGACTATCATCATCAGCATTGAGCCCGCTTAACAGATAGCTGAATTTATCAGCATGGCTAAGGCTTACCGCGCATGGATTATCGCATTGCACCAAACATTTTACGGGTTTGATGGCATTATCTTTATCGCGCCACTCATTAATAAGCCTATCATATAATAACCGCCCTGGTCGTGTTTCCGCATCATCATGCCCCTTTTCGCGGCAACTGATACAAATATGCAAACAATGTGTCATATCAGGGCGTCATGTTGGGCTATTTTGCTTTTTAATCACTAATGTGCCCGCCATTTTATCATGCAAAGTTTGCCGTAAATCGTTGGTGAGCATCATTAAATGCCCTAGCCATAATATGATTGATGATAGTAGGCTACATATATAACGTAGTGAGGCAGTGGTGAATTGTAATTGTTGTTGATTCATGGTGATAATTTCTAATTTCATCACGCGCATTCCCAATGTTGCGCGTTTTTGCGAGCTATGTTGGGAGCTAAAATACAGCCATTCAATCGCGAAAACATGCCAAAATTTTGCGTTGATAATTTCACCAGTACTGTTTGCAACCAACGAGACAAGAAGCATGAAAATAGTCAGAATAATTGCATAATCAACAAAAGCCGCCGCAAACCTTTCGGGCAGTGTAGCAAAGGTGAGATTATCATTGGCAATATGCGAGGGCATTTTACTATCCTAATTTATAGCGGCGATAAAGCAAGATGCACTTTTTACGGCAGTGGCACAGGGCTATTGCTTAACGAGCGTATCCATAAAATTAGATTCGCACGGTCTTTATCATTTTTAATACCCGCAAAATTCATTTTTGTGTTGGGTATATATTTTTTAGGGTTATAAATAAACTCATTGAGTGATTCATAATCCCATGCACCGCCTTTTGCCAATAACGCTTCAGAATAAGCAAAGCCTTCGGTTGTGCCTAAAGCGCGATTCACAATATCCCACTGATTAGGACCGATACGATTCTGCCCACCTTCAGCAAAAGTATGACACGCAACGCATTTCTTGGCGATTTTTTCGCCCGCAACCACATCGGCACTGGCTAATAATGAACTAATCGGGGTTATTACTTCTTCTTCCACCACAGCTGTCGCTGTCGCCACGTCGCCCGCATCAATATAATAGGCGAATTTTGCCCGCTCGATGGCATCGGCATCACCACCATCGGCATCATCGCTATGTGCGCTATCAGTTTCACCATGCCCGCCAGCATCTTTGAATATAATTTCATCAATCACGAAATCAATCATCAGCATCACGAATAATGCGGTAAGCACCGAAGCGGCTATTTTATTAATCAGTAAAGGATCTTTCATTTTCATAACCCATTAAAATAAAGATAGAATTTATTGCTGATTATGGGTATAACGCTATTAGCAAAATAAATCAAATGCTTTATTCACTGAACCAAATTTTTTAAAGGTTTTTTTATGACTGACTTAATTTTTATCCCCGCAAGAATGCAAGCCACGCGTTTACCCAACAAACCATTGCTCCCCATTAATGATGTGCCGATGATTGTGCAGGTGATGCGCCGCGCCCAAGAAGCCGATTGCGCCAAAGTGATCGTGGCGGCAGGCGATGCCGAAATTGTAACCGCCATTAAAGATTATGGGGGCGAGGCAATTTTAACCGATAATGATTTGGCATCAGGCACCGACCGTATCTTTCAAGCCTATCAGCGATTTGGCGAACAAGCCGATTTTGTGATGAATTTGCAGGGCGATTTACCGAATATCAACAAAGAAGTTATCCGCGATGCTTTCATTTTTGCCAAACAAAGCGGTGCCGATATTACCACCCCGATTGCGCCAATGGACGACCCCGAAGAGATTAATAATGAAAATGTGGTGAAAGCCGCCATGTTGCTAGAACAAGGGCAAAAATCAGCGCGCGCATTATATTTTTCACGAATGCCGATTCCATTTCAAACGCCTATTTATTATCATCATGTTGGGCTGTATGTGTTTACCCGTGATGCGCTAGAAAAATTCGTGGGCTTACCGCAAACTGCGTTAGAAAAAACCGAACGGCTAGAACAATTACGGGCATTGCAGGCAGGCATGTCGATTGAGGGATTCTTAACGCATCATATCCCGTTGGGTGTGGATACCATGCAAGATTTAGAAGCCATTCGCGCCATGATGAAAGCATAAGGTTTATGATGGCGGCGCAAAAAGTTGGATTTCAGGGGGTTGAGGGCGCATATTCGCATCAGGCGGCAAAACAAATTTTTGCTGATGCTGATTATCTGCCATTTTTCAGCTTTGAAGATTTGCTAGATGCCACGCAAAATAAGCAGATAAATTATGCGGTGATACCGATTGAAAATTCCACTGGTGGCAGGGTGGCAGAGTTTCACCATTTGTTACGCGATACTGATTTGCAGATTGTCAGATGAATTTTTTATGCCGATTAAGCATTGTTTGTTGGGTAAAAAAGGGGGTTGCGATTGATGATATTTCGTATGTGTTATCGCATCCGCAGGCTTTGGCGCAATGTAGGAATTTTTTACGGCAGAAAAAATTAGAAACTGTGGCACATGTGGATACCGCTGGCTCAGCCAAAGAGATTGGCGCGGATTCTGGCGGAGATGCGGATAAGAGGGTGGCGATTGCCTCGCATCTGGCAAGTGAGATTTATGGGCTAGAAATATTGGAAGAAAATATCCAAGATAATGACGATAATACCACGCGCTTTTTGGTGATGACACGCAAAGAAATGGCGGCGTTTCCATCATTGTCTGATGCTGATGATGCCAGTAATTATATCACCAGTATGGTGTATCAGTTGCGGTCGGTACCAGCGGCACTTTATAAAAC
>CBDBHZ010000008.1:0-9131 GCA_965205905.1 Alphaproteobacteria bacterium
GAACGGGCAAGTGTGCCAGCCACATAACTGCCTTGCGCCAAATGGAACAACAACAAATCATCACGCTTTTTATAATGCAGTTGGGCAGCGGCATGTGCCATTGTAACGCCCTTAATAACGGGCATGGTTGGAAATTTTACTTTATTCATCATAAGGCATATTAGATGATAGCGTTATAAAACTCAAATGTCTTTTATTGAAATTTTATGAATTTTATGGTAATAATAGAAGGAGTGTATATTCATTTTTAGGAGAATGATAATGAGAATGACGCGCATCGTCAGAAAAATTTTAACCCATTACGAATCAGATAATCCGGGCACGAAAGCGAATATCGCCAGAATCTTAATGCAAGGCAAATTAGGCGGTTCGGGTAAAATGGTGATTTTGCCAGTTGATCAAGGGTTTGAACATGGTCCAGCACGGTCATTCGCGCCAAATCCAGCAGGTTACGACCCGCATTATCACTATCGATTGGCGATTGATGCAGGGCTAAATGCCTATGCCGCACCATTAGGCGCGTTAGAAGCAGGCGCAGATACATTTGCGGGGCAGATTCCAACAATCCTAAAAGTAAATTCTTCCACAAGCTGGGCAGTTAGCAAAGACCAAGCAGTAACAGCATCGGTGCAAGATGCCTTGCGGATAGGGGCAAGCGCGATTGGTTTTACAATTTATCCGGGCTCAGATAGGCAGTTTAATCTGGTTGAAGAAATTCGCGATATGGCGCAAGAGGCAAAATCTTATGGGCTTGCGGTGGTGATTTGGTCATATCCGCGTGGTGGCGATTTAAGCAAACAGGGCGAAACAGCGTTAGATGTTACTGCCTATGCGGCCCATCAAGCGGCATTATTGGGCGCGCATATTATTAAAGTGAAACCACCTACAGCGCATTTAGAGCAAAAAGAAGCAAAAGAAGTTTATGAAAAATATAAGATTGAACGTGAGACATTATCGGATAGAATCTCCCATATTGTGCAATCTTGCTTTAATGGGCGCAGAATTGTGGTGTTTTCAGGTGGGGCGGCCAAAGATTTGGATTCGCTTTACGATGAAATTCGGGCGTTACGTGATGGTGGTGCCAATGGGTCGATAATAGGGCGGAACGCTTTTCAGCGTCCGCGTGCCGAAGCGTTGGATATGTTGAATAAGATTGTTGCTATTTATCAAAATAAATATTGATACTAATTTTATTGTATTACCGAAGAGAGTCTCTTATGATAGCGTATATCATATAGGGTGCTTATGTGGATTATAAATTGAGGTAAAGTTTGAGATGTTTTCAAGAATAAAAAATCTATTATCAAAATTGTTGCGGAAACCATTAATTTTTATTGGGGCAGGGTTACGATTTATTAGTAAAATTCCGGGCTATATCATTCTGGGTTTGGATATTGCGTTTGGCAAATTTTTTTCAAGCGGTAGCAAAGCCATTGATTTTATTGATAAGGTGGCATTGCGCCCCTGCCATAACACAAAACCCTATCGCTGGTTTAAGAAGCTAGAAGCATCATCACGGATGTCGGTATTGGTGGCATTATTTACGGTGTTATGGATTTTCAGCGGTTCTATTGGTGGTGGCAGTGGCGGTTTTGGCTCGCCACAAGATTTGAGTGCTGCCCGCACGGTGCAGGTGAAAGCATCGGTTGCCCGTTCTCATTCCCCGATTATAGAAATTTCAGGCGTTACCGAAGCCAATCATAAATTAGAGATTCGCGCCCAAACATCAGGCACAGTCAGGAATATTGTCAAAGCCAAAGGCAGTGATTTAGAACAAAATGAAGTGTTTCTAACATTGGATAATGCGATTCGGGCGGCAGAATTAAAACAGGCGCAGGCGACCTATAATCAGCTACGGCTTGAAAATCAAGCGGCGGTCTCGTTGGCGCGTGGCGGTTATGAATCACAGGTTAAGGCAACTGAGATTCGGGCGAATTTTGCCCGTGCCGAAGCGGCATTAGAACGCGCCCGTTATAATCTTGAAAAAAGCCGCTATAGCGCGCCTTTTGCTGGCACATTGGTTGATTCGCCGTTAGATATTGGTGATTATGTCTCACCCGGCACATTTGTTGGCACGGTGGTTGATTTAAGCCAAGTAAAAATTACGGGCTATGTTTCTGAAAAAGAAGTCGATAGGTTGCAAGGGTTAGGAACGCTTGAGGTTGAAATCGCAGGCAAAACCTATCAAGGTGAGTTGGTGTTTATTTCTAATTCTGCCAATTTACGCACCCGCTCATTCGCGGTTGAGGTGATTGTGCTAAACGAAAATCAAGAAATTCGCGATGGTGTGCCTGCCATATTACGCTTGCCACAAAAAATCCAAAACGCGCATTTTATTTCATCAGGCTGGCTGACGCTAGATAGTGATGGCACGATTGGCGTGCGCTTGGTGGATAGCAATAATATCGTTGAATTTGCAACGGTTGATGTGGTGCAAACAGATGGTAGCGGTGTATGGGTTGCAGGCTTGGTTGAGCAGGTTACGATTATTATTGCAGGGCAAGAAACCGTAACAGCGGGCGAAGAAGTGGAAGCGATTCTAAAAGAAGAACCTGCAGAAGCCAAAGAAGAAGCCCCAGAAAATAGTGAGCAAGAAGATAATATTGAGCCAATTACTGAAACGGAATCTGCGCCTGATTTAGAAACATCACCTGAATCAGCGCAAGAATAAAAGGAGATACTCAATGTCAATCATTGATTTAGGGATGCAACGTTCGCGCACTTTTGTGTTGTTGCTGGTATTATTATTGTTTGCAGGGGCTTCTGCCTATAGCTCTATTCCTAAAGAATCCGCGCCTGATATTGCGATTCCAATTGTTTATGTTTCTACATCATTGCAAGGCATATCACCGTTTGATGCCGAACGCTTATTGGTGAAGCCGATTGAAAAAGCAGTCTCGCAAGTGGAAGGCTTGAAAGAATTAAGGTCAACCTCTTATTTGGGTGGCGGTAATGTGGTGTTGGAATTTGATGCAGGCTTTGATGTCGAACAAGCATTGCGCGATGTGCGCGAAAAAATTGATGAAGTCAAAGGCGATTTACCCGCCGATGCTAACGACCCCAATGTGAACGAGGTTAATTTCAGCCTGTTCCCAGTGATGCAAATATCGCTCTCTGGTGAGATTGATAGCCGAATTTTATTGGATTATGCCCAAATTTTACAAGAAGAGATTGAAAAATTATCACAAGTTTTGCGCGTTGATTTAGATGGCGACCGTGATGAAGTTGTTGAGGTAACGATTAATCCAGTGAAATTGCAATCCTATAATGTTACGCCAGACCAAGTGATACGCGCCATTGCATCGTCTAATTTGCTAGTGGCGGCGGGTAATTTGGAAGGTGAGTCGGGCAGTTTCGCGATTAAAGTGCCTAGCCTGATTGAAAGTATTGATGATTTAAAGAGGTTTCCGATTATTTCATCTGGCGAATCGGTTTTGGTGCTTGAAGATATTACTGATATTAAACGCACATTTAAAGATGTGCGGGCTTTTTCAAGGCTCAATGGCGAATCCGCACTCACCCTATCGGTGGTGAAGCGCACGGGCGAGAATATCATTCAAACATCGCTTGATGCCCATGCGCTGGTTGATGAGGTTACCAAAGATTGGCCGCAAGCCATATCGGTGGTGATTACCCAAGACGAAGCGGATAATATTAGAAGTTCACTTTCTAGCTTACAAAATTCGGTGATTAGCGCGATTATTTTGGTGATGATTGTGATTTTGGCAACGCTTGGTTTGCGCCCCTCTTTATTGGTAGGTGTGGCGATACCCGGTTCGTTTTTAAGTGGCATTTTGGTGATGAATATTCTGGGCGTTACGCTGAATTTTGTCGTTTTATTTGGATTGATTATTTCTGTCGGCTTGCTGGTGGATGGCGCGATTGTGGTCGCCGAATATGCTGAACGTAAAATTGATGAGGGTTACAGCAAAATTGAAGCTTTCGCATTGGCATCTAAAAAAATGGCATGGCCGATTATCGCTTCTACTGGCACCACACTTGCCGCCTTTATGCCATTATTATTCTGGCCGGGTTTGGTGGGTGAATTTATGGGTTATTTACCACTAACGGTGATTTTCATTCTGTCGTCATCTTTGGTGATGGCGCTGTTTTTCTTGCCGATTGTTGGCGGGCATTTTGCGGCGATATTACGCTGTGCTGTCGCGGTGATTTGCGGTTTTGTTGTCTATAGTTTAGCGGGCGCAATATTAGGAATATTGCTACCACCACTGGCAGGGCTTGGTAAAATTTTGGGTTTTGGCTATGGCGTATGGCGTGGCTATAAGGTGATTGGACCATGGATTGATGAAAAAATAGAAGGCGGGCTTGCCGATGATGAACATCGTGTATCAGTTGTGGTGAATGAAGATAGGCGCGATATGATTGATATTGATAAAACCAGTCGCTTCACGCGAAGCTATCTTAGTTTTTTAGAAAATTGGGCGTTGAAATATCCGCGCCGTATTTTAGCAGGTGCGGTGGTTGCGATGGTGCTATCATGGGTGCTTTATGGTGTGCTTGGGCGCGGTGTAGAATTTTTCCCAAGTGGCGATAGCGAACAAGCGGTTTTATTGGTTCATGCGCGTGGTAATTATTCCACCACAGAACGTGATGTTTTGGTGCAACAGGTTGAAAAAGCGGTGCTTGAATTAAGGCAGGAAAAGAATGAGATTGAGAATATCACGGCATCGGCAGGCACAGTATCAGATGGGCGCGATGTGGCAGAAGATGTGATTGGTGTTATTAATCTGGAATATGTTGATTGGCACGATAGACGCAAAAGCAGTGAAATTGTTAAAGATATTGATGCCAAAATGAGTTTGATACCCGGTATTTATGTGGAAGTGCGGCAAGGCGAAAGCGGGCCACCAACGGGGCAACCGATTTCGATTCAGTTAAGCAGTGATTCATTTGATGATTTGAATCGTGCCGCGATTATTGTGCGTGAACATTTGGAAAAATCGCCCGGCATTCGTGATATTGAAGATAGTATCAGCCCACCGGGCATCGAGTGGCAGTTGAATGTTGACCGCGAGGAAGCCTATAAATATGATATTAATATCAGCACGATTGGCAATTATGTGCGGTTGATTACCAATGGCATTACGTTGAGTTCGTATCGCCCTGATGATAGCAATGACGAGATTGATATTATCATGCGCTTACCGAAATCGGTGCGCTCAACCGAACAGTTGGATTCTTTGCGAATCGCCACCAGTGGCGGAGATGTGCCGATGGGTAATTTTGTAACGCGTGAAGCCGTGTTGAAAACACCTTTGGTGCGGCGCGTTGACCAAAAACGCATCTCCTTTGTGCGTTCCGATTTGCAACGGGGCGTGTTGGCTGCCAACAAAATTGAAGAACTGCAAGAAGAAATACCGCAATTAGGTTTGCCAGCATCGGTGAGCTTTGAATTTACCGGTGAAAATGCCGACCAAGCAGAGGCAAGTGCCTTTTTGCAAAAAGCATTTGGCATCGCTCTATTCGTGATGGCACTGATTTTATTGACGCAATTTAACTCATTCTATCAATGTTTCTTGATTTTATCGGCAGTTATTATGTCCACCATTGGGGTGATGCTAGGCTTGCTGATTATCCGTCAACCATTTGGGATTATCATGTCAGGTATTGGGGTGATTTCATTAGCGGGGATTGTGGTGAATAATAATATCGTGTTGATTGATACTTTCAACACGTTGATGAAGCGGACAAAGGGCGATTATTATCAATCAATCATTCAAACTTGCGCGCAAAGATTACGCCCTGTTTTGATGACCACTGCCACCACCATGCTAGGTTTAATTCCGTTGGTGATTCGATTGGAAATTGATTTTGTGAATCGGGGCTATGCGCTTGATGACCCATCGACTGCTTTTTGGCAACAATTAGCGGCGGCGATTGTGTTTGGTATGGGGTTTGCCACTGTGCTGACTTTGATTGTAACGCCAAGCGGGTTGTTTCTATTCAACCGCTTTTTTGAGAAGCAACGTGAGAATAAAAAGAGTAACATTCAAGAAGCAATAGGCACAACAAAACAAAACGCATAAATTTTACGAATTTATGACAGGTTTTAAGATATTGGTAATTTTTTTGGCGATGATATTACGGTCAAAGCTAGAGGGCTCTAAGAAAGTAATATAGGGGAATTGCTGTTTAATTTTTTTTGTTACTGCTTTTGATGTTTGACGGTGGTCGGTAAGAAACAACTTGAATATATGCGGATTATAAAGATGCATATGGTCGGTTGGCATAGTGCCTGTCAGTAATTTTAAGGTGATAATTTCTTGCCATAATTGTTTTTTAATGCTTTCAATATCAGATTTTTCATATGTTTGTTGGTTCATTGCTAATTCTATCGCAGCATAATGTCTGATATTTTTTGGGTCGCCATTAACATAGCCATGATTGAATGAAAGACGCCATAATAGCATATCAGAATCTAATTGTTCAAAATAACCAATATCAGCAGGGGGCTTATGTTCAGCTGTTAATTGGAAATAAATCAATAATAAACCACTGCTAGTTTCTTTATCTTTAAGCTGAGTGCTACCCAAAAGCAACGGTTCTAATTGCGATAATTGATTGCCCCAAAAAATATAATCGGTAAGATAAATATCACCTTGTTTGGTGGTAAGCATCATTTTATTATCATAGGTTTTTTGAATAGCTACGATGGGGGTTTCGTTTTTTAAGATAACATTTTGCCGTGTTAATGTTGTTAAAATTTCTTCTGTAAAAGCACCAATATATCTTTTTTTGGGGTAATAGCCATGCCCACCTTCCCCTTGATATTGACTGTTTTCATTATTGCTAATGCGGTTTCGTTTGTTGACAAATTCAAGGATAAAGATGATCGAATGAAATTTAGGAAGTGGTATTTTTTGATTAATTTTATGTAATATCAATCCCAGTAAATTTGATGGATAGCTTAGAAAATTTTGTTTTTTACTTGTTTGTGGCATGATAATTTTATTAAACCAACGATAATAAACACTTGTTCTATCTAAATCTTTCGGGTGATGATTGGTGATTTTTTGAATCATTGGTGTTAGGTGAAGCAAAGCGGTTTCGCCCCATTTTTTTTCAATATAATGTTGTAATGTTGTATAACGCTTTGCCATTAAAGAGGTGTTATCAAATAATTCTGTCTCAATTTTTTTGAGAATCTGCGGGTCTAGCCCCGTTAAATCAGGATAATGAACCTGCGGTGAGATATGATTATAATAGCGACTGGCTGTATGTGGGTAGATTGGTTGCAATGTATGATTTGCCATATTTAGCAAATGTTCGGTGATTTCTGGAAAAATATCATTAATATAATGGGTGCCGATATCCATTTTAAGCCCGTTAAATTCTATTGGCTGCATCACCCCGCCCATTTTTTTGGCAGCATCAAATAAAATAGTTTTTTTATGATATTTTGATAAATAATAAGCCGCAAATAAGCCGGGAAACCCTCCACCAATAACGACATATGGAATATAAATTTTATCTTTGTTTGAGTTGCTCATTAGTCAATATCTTTCTTAAGTAGCAAAAGGGGTGAATGTTTGACTGTTAGAATCATAATAACTCAGCGCGCCATTATCGATTGAAAAATACCAACCATGAATCTTTAATTTTCCATCATCAATGCGTTGCTTTATCCATGGGAAACTTGTTAGATTATTCAGAGATAATAACACAGTCTCACGCTCGCAATGATGCAGTAATTCAGGCGAATCTTTATCGGCATCACCGCATTTATCAAGCGCACGCTGTTTGGCAGGTTTGGCAATTTCTACCCATTGTGCAATAAAGTCGCTTTCAAAAGGCAGCGAATCGGTTGCCATCGCTTTCACGCCCGCACAATGGCTATGCCCTAACACAATCACATGCTCAACTTCTAGGATTCTGACCGCAAATTCCAACGCGGCACTGGTGCCATGTGTGGTGCGGTTGCTTTCTTTATAGGGCGGCACCAAGCTTGCAACATTTCGAATCACGAAAATATCACCGGGGGCGGCATGGGTGATAATGCCGGGGTCGGAACGCGAATCGCTACAGGCGATGATGAGTGCTTTCGGGTTCTGCCCCGATTGCAGTGATTGATACAGGCTGTTATCTTGTTGAAAATATGTTTGATGGAATTTTTGATAACCATCTAATAATTTATCAATATCTGGCATGGTAAATCTCCGTAAAATTACATTTCTCTTATGAATAGTTTTTTGCATCATTAATGTCAAGCATGACAAAATATTTGAAAATGTGCTAATAATTTACTGATAATATTTAAGGATAAAGATGGAATTACGAATTCAGCCTTGGCTAACATCTGATTGTGTGCGGTTTTTACAGCATTTTTTCAAATGGTATCCGCAAACACAAAAACATCGTTTGCGTGTGCTAGAATTTGGTGCTGGCAATTCCACATTGTTTTTTTTGCAAAAAAATTGCGCTGTTACATCATTTGAAAGCAGGAAAGAATATATTGATAATATCAGCATATTGACTGATGCGCTTAAAAAAAATCTTCATATCAGGCAAGCAAATAAATTTCATGAAATTGATGAAGATGTTTTCAATCAGGTTTGGGATATTATTTTAATTGATGGCATTGCAAGGCGGCAAATATTGCAAAAATTGGTTTCGGTAAAAAGCGATGCGTTGATAATGATTGATAATATTGAACATGCTGCTGATTGGGGGCATATTGCGCGGCACAGACCAAAACGTGCCGATTTTTATCAAAATTTTTTGCAAAATATTGATTATCACCATTATTTATTTGAACAAATTGAAGGGCGCGATCATCATGCCAGCCCTGATGATGCAGGGTTTGAAACCCCGCATCGCTGGATTTCAGCAGTTTCGTGGCGTAAAAAATCCATATTTGGGCAATTAATGCTCACCCAATTAGGGCTACCATTGGTTAAATATGCACCAAAACCAAAAAGATGCCCAAAAAAATGTTTCGCACCAAGATTTACCACGCGATTATTCATGAGGAAATTTTAATGCCAAATAAGAAAAAAATTATGATGATTATTCCGCATTTAGATTTAGGCGGGGCTGAGTTAGATGTTGCGCTGAATGCACCGCTGATTAACCAGCATGATGATTGTGATGTCAGTATTTTTACTTATGTT
>CBDBHZ010000009.1:0-33009 GCA_965205905.1 Alphaproteobacteria bacterium
TCACGAAAATCTTTGTCAAATAGAAAGATATAATAACAAAATAATCTTAATTCTGTGGTGATAGATGTTTCGGGCAATGTTTCAATTCGTGAAAATGCTTTCCCGATAGATTCGATAGTTAACGGTTCTTGCGTATCAGATAATTCTTCTCCATATATTTCCTCGCTATCAGATTCTTCTTCGATGCCATGTGTGTCTTCGGTATAAAATACTTCTGGTTCAACATTTTCTTCAGCGACAGGTTTCTGTGCAGCAGTTTTATTGTCATTATGCAATGCCAATAAAATGATTATCAAACCCACTATGATGCTGATGCTAACGGCGATAAGAAGGCGCGGTCTTTGTATAATCATATCATTTTCCTTTAGTTAGGCTAAAATTCACAAGCAAGTTTAACATTTTTTTCAAACATTAGCAATATGGGGGCGAGTGCCTCACACATTATATATGGGGGGGCTTTGCGGAGTCGGACTTTATTATTTAAGGGGGCGCGAATTCGTTTCTCGATGGGCAAGGCAGAAGCCGCCCATCTTGCGAATGCCCCCTTAACAACCCCCGCTGTATTTCAGCACAAGGGAGGAGCATGTCGCTGTTGCAATTCTAGCGAATATTAATGCGTTCTTCCGCCAGTTTTATCTGCATCTCGCGCATTTGCAAGCCCTGTTGTTTCTTCTCAGATTTCGTGCCGTAACAATGATGACACGATATGCCTTTTTGATAATGCTGATGCTTAGCCTCATCGGGCTTTAACGGCATACGACACGCATAGCATTGCAGATGATTGCCCTCTTGCAAATTGTGGTCAACCGTTACCCGTTGGTCAAACACAAAACACTCACCTTGCCATAACGACTTTTCTTTCGGCACATTTTCCAAATATTTCAAAATACCGCCATCTAGCTGATAGACTTCCTGAAAACCTTGTTGCTTCATATAGGAACTTGCCTTTTCGCACCTGATGCCACCTGTGCAGAACATCGCAATCGGGCGGTTTTTATCATCATCGCTGAGATTTTGCCTCACATAATCGGGGAATTGCCGAAAATTGGTGGTTTGCGGGCTAACAGCATCGGTAAATGTGCCGATTTCCACCTCATAAATATTGCGCGTATCAATCACCAACACATCATCACGGCTGATAAGCGCGTTCCATTCATCGGGCGCAACATGGGTGCCAGTATCAAAAGCGGGCTTTACGCCATCTTGCCCGAGCGATACAATCTCTTTCTTTAGCCTCACTTTTAAGCGTGAAAAAGAGTGATGTTCAGATTCGCTGTATTTGATAGAAAGCCCTGTAAATCGCGCATCTTGACTGATAAAATCCAGTAATTTCTGCACGGCTTGCGCCTCGCCACATATTGTGCCATTGATGCCCTCATCTGCCAATAGGATTGTGCCACGCATATTATAGGGTGTCATCACCGCATAGAGTTGCGCCTGCCAATCCTTATAATCAGGAAAATCAGCAAAATGATAGAATGTGGCAATTTGGTAACTCATTCTCTTTTATTAGCATTAAATAAATTCTCATTCAATATTAATTTTGGCAATATTATTATTGCATCATCATAAATGATGCGATAAAGTGAATCACTTTACACATTATATAGGGAACACTTATGACTTCATTACTTAAAAACTATATTGCTGGCGAATGGGTTGGCAATGGCGGTAACCAAAATATCAACCCATCTGATACTGACGATGTGATTGGCGATTACGCCCAAGCTGATAAAGCAGCCCTTGATGATGCGCTGAATGCCGCTAAAATCGCGCAACAAGAATGGCAATCTGTAGGGTTAGAGGCAAAGCAAAATGTGTTGAATAATATCGGTAACGAATTGATGAATCGTAGCAAAGAAATCGGGCAGATGCTCTCGCGTGAAGAGGGAAAACCGCTTGCCGAAGGGGCAGGGGAGACTTACCGCGCAGGGCAGTTTTTCACTTATTATGCTGCTGAAATTTTACGGCAAATCGGGCAGAATGCGGATTCCACGCGCCCAAATATTGAGGTGGATATTAGGCGCGAGCCGATGGGCACAGTGGCAATTATCTCGCCATGGAATTTCCCGATAGCAACGGCTAGCTGGAAAATCGCGCCCGCTCTTGCATTTGGCAATGCGGTGATATGGAAGCCTGCTAATTTTACGCCCGCAAGCGCGTGTTTGCTTACCGATATTATTGCGAGGCAAGATATACCAAAGGGCTTGTTTAATTTACTGATGGGTGCGGGCAGCACCATCGGGCAAGCATTGGCAGAATCAACGAAAATTCAAGCGGTTAGCTTTACGGGCTCTTACGAGGTTGGTAAGCGCGTGGCGCAAGCGGCGGCAGGTAATTTCAGCAAAACGCAATTAGAATTGGGGTCAAAAAATCCGCTGTTGGTGATGGACGATGCCGATATAGATTTGGCAGTTGCCTGTGCAGTTAATGGCGCGTTTTTTGGGTCGGGGCAGAAATGCACTTCATCATCACGGCTGATTATCCATGAAAAATTGCATGATGAATTTGTCAGCAAAATGATTGCGGCAATGCAGAAATTAAAAGTAGGCAATGCGCTTGAAGAAGGCACGCAAATTGGACCATTGGCAGGCGAACAGCAATATAAAATCGTTAATGATTATATTGCACTTGCCAAGCAAGAAGGTTGCGAATTGGTGGCTGGTGGCGATGCGCCAAAAACCGATAAAAAAGGTTATTATCTGAACCCAACTTTATTCACCAATAGCCATAATAAAATGCGCGTCAACCGCGAAGAAATGTTTGGTCCTGTGGCATGTGTGCAGAAAATATCATCTTATGATGAGGGGTTGGCTTTGGTGAATGATACTGATTATGGGCTGACTGCGGGCATTATCACGCAATCATTGGCGCGCGCCAGTGATTTTAAGCGCAAAGCAGAATCGGGCTGTGTGATGGTGAATTTGCCAACAGCTGGCACTGATTATCATGTGCCATTTGGCGGTAGAAAAAAATCTAGCTTTGGCTCACGCGAACAAGGGCAATATGCTGTGGAATTTTATACGCAAGTGAAAACCTGCTATAGCAGTGCTGGAAAGCCGTAACATGTCTGTGTTGCTTATCGATTGCCTGCAATATAGTAATTGGTCGCGCCCTATATTTCAGCAAATCAGAGATGCGGGCGTTAGTGGTTTGCATGTTACGATATGCTATCACGAGAATTTTATCGAAACAGTGCGGAATATCACGCGTTGGAATGATTATTTTGCCGATAATAGCGATTTGATATTTCACGGCAAATTCGCTGAAGATATAGAACGTGCGAAATCAGAGAACCGCGTGGCAGTGTTTTACGGCTTTCAAAATTGCTCGCCGATTGAAGATGATGTGCGGTTGGTGGAAATCTTCCATCAGCTTGGTGTCCGCTTTATGCAGTTAAGCTATAACAATCAGAGCCTGCTTGCCACTGGGTGCTACGAACAAACAGATACGGGCATCACGCGCATGGGACGCGAAGTGATTAAAGAGATGAATCGCGTGGGGATGGTGATTGATATGAGCCATTCTGCCCACCATTCCACCTTGCAAGCGATTGAAATTTCCACCCGTCCGATTGCCATCACCCACGCCAATCCACATTCATGGCACGCGGCATTACGCAATAAGCCTGATGATGTTTTGCTTGCATTGGCGCAAAGTGGCGGTATGTTAGGTTTTTCTATCTATCCGCATCACCTGAAAGATAAGTCGCAATGTTCGGTGCAGAGTTTTTGCGAGATGATTGCCCGCACTGCTGACTTGATGGGGGTAACGCAAATCGGTTTTGGCAGTGATTTATGTTTGGAACAGCCCGATTCTGTGGTAGAATGGATGCGTAACGGCAGATGGACAAAAGCAATGGATTATGGCGAGGGCAGTAAAGATAATGCGGGCTTTCCACCCCAACCCGAATGGTTTGAAAATAGCACTGGCTTTGCTAATATTTTAGCAGGGCTGAAGCAAGTCGGCTTTAATGATGACGAAATTGCTTTAATTGCAGGTAAGAATTGGCTAAAATTTTACCGCGATTCGTTTGTTGCCAAAAACGGTTAAAGTAGGAGAGTTAAAATGGGAGAATTGACATGACATATCCGCAAGCAAACGACCATGAAGCGACTAACACTCTCTTGCGCTTGCCTGATGATATTATGCATCTTGACCGTATGGGGTCGTCATTTCAGCATCGCTTAAGTTTTATTCGGCAATTATTACGTCATGCCAAAAAGGGCAGTTGGCAGTTTAGTAAACCGCTTGCTGATTGGGACGATGATGGCTACGGCACAGCGGTTTATCAAGCCGATATTGACAATCATATTTATTCGGTGGTGATTTTTACCCAAGAGATTCCCGATGATGCCCGTTCTGACCGCGTGATTGCCACACAATGGGATGCCTGTTTTTGCCTATATGATGGCGTGCCTGATGAAGCGGAATTGAATCGCCTGCGGCAAAATGTGCCAACGCAAGAAAAAGGGCGTTACACCCCGAACGAGATGGTGCTGGCACGGGCCAATAAAAGCGTGAGATTATTTGACCATGCGGTGGAAAATTTAGCAAAAGGTCTGCAGCCTGATACCGATATGATTCAGCAAATCGGCTATCTGATGCGGACAAGTGCGGTCTATGGCAGTGGTAAATTCGGCTGTGCCAATCGTGAAAAATATTGCGAGCGCAAGCCGTTTCATATCCCGTTTCAAGCGGAAATGCTGAGTGTTTATCTGTTTCGGCAATTCACCATTGATTGGCTTAATCATATCGCCGCTAAACGTGCCAAACAGCAAGGCACGAATTCGGTCGCGCTTGATGATAAAATCAAACAATATTTGGGTATCGGCAATGCGACAGGCTTGGGCATGGCGCCGTTTATGGTTAATCACCCCGTGCTGATTCATCATTGGGTGCTAGCGCGTGAGCAAGCGTTGGGCATGGCGTTTTTGGTGGATAATATCAGTGAAGCAGGGCAACAGAAATTTCGCGAATTATATCACCGCGCACAACAATATATATCAGGATGGCAGGTTGCTGATGAATTGCAGTCGAAACGGATTGCTTTATTGAATGATGAGTTGGCAGAATTTGAGAATAAATTACCGCTTGACGATGCCTATCCGTATCATGGGCTTTATCAAGCTGTGCAACACTATTCGCTTGAAATGCAGGAATTAATGGTATCACTGCTGATTGAAGCGCAAGGCGAGGCGGTTGATGGTTTGGGCGATATGATGAGTGCTGACGAGGCTTTTACCTTAAACCCTGCAATGAATATTGCCGAATTGCAAACATTGCTAGAGGAGCATTATGCTTGGGCGTTGCAGATTGATTGGCAGCAACCACAAAATGACCAAGTTTTCTGGTATTATTCCGAAGATAAGATGGAGCCACGTTTGGGCAATCGCTATACGGAAGATGGTGGCGATTTAGAAATGCCGTTGGGGGCGGCGCGTGATATTGCCAGATTGCATCAAAAATGCGCCCAATATAGCCCGCGCACATTATTGGCGGAATTATTATTGCAATATCCCGAATGCCGAAAGCCCGCATGGCGCACGCAATTAACAGCCCATTATTGTTATGGCGAAATTCGTGATAATTTACTGAAAGCCGAGATGCGCCCGATTGATTTATTGCGCTTTAAGCTCTCATTTTTTGGGGTATCAAAATTTGACCCGAAATCGCATTTATGGACGCGGGTGAATCTGTTTCAAGGCGCACCTCACCCCGATAAATTACATGACGATAGTGATGAATTATGGTTTTTCCCCCAAAATTTGTCGTCGCGTTTATCGTAACGCACCAAAGATGTTGACCTCTAAAAATGAATGGCATTTTTACGCAACACGGGCTTGCGTGGGCGCAGGTTTGCCCTATGGTGCGGCAGAAATCATCGCGCAAGCAGGGTTATATGCCTCAATATTAGGCGGTGATGCTGCAAAATTATTGGCGACAGCGGTTGAATATTTTGAGAATAATAAAGATGAAAATGCGGCATTTCATCAAATGCTTGCCTTGCATGACCGCTTGCTGATTGCCCGTTATGAACAAATGAGTTTCGATTGCAACGCGCCGATATTGGTGGCGTGCGCGATGGTTCTGGCATTGCAGGCGAATAATAATAGCCGTAAAAATTCCCCACCGATTACGCTGAATTGGCAGGCAAATGAACAAGAATATTATGTGCAGTATCAAGATGGTTTGGTAAGGCTTTCGTTTGATATAATGGCATATCCGCCTCAACCGCAAATCGTAGCTTGCGCACTGATTAATGAGAAAAAGCGCGAGGATTGGCACGAAATCAACCTCACCACCGCCACTCAAAATTTATTTCAAAATGGGATTGCAATCGATGATGAAGCATGGCACATATTGGTAAATTTTTATCGCAAAACTTTAGTGCCTTCTTCCGAAGCATCACGGGCAGGCGGTGCAGGGGCGGGCAAAATTGATAATGATTAAAAACATGATAAGGAGATAGGCATGGCATTACTCACATTAAACGATATTGAACAACTTGCATTAGGTGCGCTCACCAAAGCAGGCGCATCAACAGCACAAGCAAGCGCACTTGCCAAAGCGGTGATGGCGGCAGAACGCGATGGCATTAAAAGTCATGGCTTGGTTTATGTGCCTATCTATTGTCTGCATTTGCAATGTGGCAAAGTGATTGGCGATGCCGACCCTATCGTTACGCAGCCCAAAGCTGCTTCGGTGCATGTTGATGCCAAAAGCGGTTTCGCGCATTTGGCAATCAAGCAAGGCTTCACGCCATTGATTGCGGCGGCGAAGCAAAATGGTATTGCGATTCTGAATATCAATAACTCTTATAATTGCGGTGTGTTGGGCTATCATGTGGAACAGTTGGCAATGAATGATGTGGTTGCGCTAGGCTTCACCAATGCGCCTGCATCGATTGCGCCCGTTGGCGGTATCAAGCCCGTGATTGGCACCAATCCGTTTGCGCTGGCTGTGCCGAATCAAAATGGAGAGGCGCGTTTCGTGCTAGACCAATCCGCAAGTGTTGTCGCAAAAAGCGAAATCATCATGCATCAGCGCGCTGAAAAACCAATCCCCGAAGGCTGGGCGTTAGATAGTGACGGCAACCCAACCACGGACCCCAATATCGCATTAAAAGGCAGCATGGTGCCAAATGGTGGCTATAAAGGATTTTCTGGCGGGTTGATGGTAGAAATTTTGGCCGCCACATTATCAGGCGCAATGTTAGGGCTAGAAGCAAGCCCATTTGGTGGCACGGCAGGCGGACCGCCAAAAACCGGGCAATGTTTTATCGCGATTGATATTGCCGCTGATTCATTCTACACGCAATTACAACGTCTATGCAACGCCATTACCGAACAAGAAAATGCGCGTCTGCCCGGTGAGCGCAGGCTTGAAAAACGTGCCGATGCCACAAAAAACGGCATTCAAATAGATGATACGCTGATAGAGAAAATAAAAGAAATTTAATTTGAGAGTGATTAGGGTTATGCGTTACTGGCTACGCATAACCATCAAGGATTGATATTGTTCAACAATCACCTTAATGGTGCGTGGTTCCGTCATCTCATCATTGAATAAAATCTGCAATTCCACCTCACCACTGATGTCGCCACGTGCAACCTTAAATTCCACCGTCTCATCAATGTAATCTTCACCAGCCACCGCAGGCACACCCTCATCACCCGGTTCTAACCGCACATAAATTGTGGTATCTTCGGTTGCAGGGTCTGGCAATGTTACTTTTACAGGAATGGATTCACCTGATTCCACATTATCAAACATAAATTCTACTTTTGCATTTTCTATGATAACGGGTTTTTTGCGCTCAATATATCTAATCTCACGCAGATTATCGACGGGCCGCCAGATAGTGTTCGGGTCAGCAGCGTCATTTTGCCCTGCAACCCCTAGCCCTTGCCAACGTGGCGCGGTCGTGCTTTTGTCGCGCCCTAATGGCACATTCAGCGTAAATTCATAATTCTGAATCGGCTCATCACTGGTGTTGGTATTTGTGTGGCGATACGAGAAACTCATCCATTGATGTGGCCTCCATTGTAAGCCTATCGCTGTCGTTTTTTCAACCCTAACAGGCGATTCCTTATCGGTTGCTTCCCACTCAGTAGCAGCAATATCAGCCGTTACATTATTGGTGATATTAAATTTATGCCCCACTTCCGAACCGCCAATCGCGCGTTCTTCATAACCTTCGCGCCCATCAAGCCACGCGGTGGTTGGGCTATAATAATTCACCCAGCTTGTGCCCCATTTGCCAGAATAATCATAGCGCGATACCACACGGCTATGCCCGCGTTCAGCATTTTGTTGAATGAAAGTGGCAAAGCCCAGAATATTCTCACCTGCAATAGGCGTTAAATTAAAGCGATACACCAAACCCCAACGCATATCGTTACGTTGCATGCCTTGCTCATCTTGCCATCTGGTAACGCCTTGCTGTAGGAAAAGATTATATTTTGTGGGTGCCGATTGCCTTGCATTCCTTAAGGCTTTATTGCGCCCAGAAGCATCACGGTCTTCGCTAACATTTGCCTGCATTTCGGTATTAATAAGCGGGATAACAGTATCAAGATTTCCCTGCACACCTACGCCTTCAACTGCACTATAATGCAAACGATTGCTGATTTGAAAATGCTCACTAAAAAAACGTTGTCCAATATCTTCGGTTGTGCCAAACGCCAAACCCATTGTGCGATTTGCGACTTCTTCTTCAACACCCTGCATGATACAATCTCTGCCGTCGCTATGCCCCTCATTCAGAGCGGTATTGCACCTTGCCATCTGACTTTGCAATGTGTTAAGCGACCCATTGAAAAAACTTTGTGAGAGATTGCTGGTTTGATTTTGTTGTGCATTTTGTTGTGCATTTTGTTGTGCTTGGGCAAGATTCATCAAACCAATAAGAATGAGACCGACAGATGCAGGAATCAGCAAGATATGCCGTAAAGCACCCTCAAACTGTCTCTTAAATCCAGTTAATTTCCCATCATATGGCAATAAAAACATAGAATCACCCATCATATTTGCACGTATCATTGCTTGCTCCGTCAATAATTATCACTAATAACATGATAAGAAACCAACCAAACCGCTTATATACAAGCATTATCAGCATATTATCTTATCTATCCACGAAAGCAAATCAAAAATATTTATCATTTTATTATAATCTATTTTATAGAAAATGCAAGTGTTTCATGCATTAATTATGTGGGGGGCTTTGCGACATACGCTTTGGCGATGAGGGCAAGCCCATCACCACGCGATGACGCCCCCCACACCCCCTACCGCTCATTAATATATTGGGGACTTTGCGTGTTGGTTTTATATATCAAGGGGGGTGCGACTTCGCTTCTCGGTCGCGAGGCATAAGGGACCCCAAATTTTTTGCAGAGCAAAAAATGTTGGGAACCCAGAAGCCCGCTCCCTTGCGCTTTCGGTTTGCCCTTGTTACCAATGGCGGGCAAACCTCACCCTTGATAATCCCCCCGCCATACTCAATACTAAAGTAGTGTGTTTTGATAGTCTTGATACTATAACACTTGACAATTATACCGCATTTCTGCTATTTCATTCATGGTATTATTCACTTTATCAAGGAATCACTCTCATCATGAGAAAAATATATCTTACGATAGTTAGCATGTTACTGAGCATTTTGGTAACAGCTTGCAACTCCCCTAACATTACGAATAAAAATATCGACCTCACCAATAGAAGCGAGGTTATTGGTGATATTGAAACGGTGGGCGCGCCCAATAGTGCCTATTCACCAGCTGGTGTTGATGAAACCTTCGAGGCTGTGGCGATTGATGCCGACCAAAGTGACGCGAATAAAAGCATCACATTATCTGGCACAGCTGTGTTAGATAATATCAATAATTATTTTCGCCGCCAAAGCCCTGTAGGCACATTGGATAGGGTGGGGCATAATCTGATGATTTCTTACATTAAGAACCCCATTGTTTCGCTTGATTTTGATGAGCATGGCTATATCACTACCGCGAATCTTTATGTTGGTGATAATCATTTTATCGCTGATGACCCAAGTGAGAGCAATAGCCGTAACTTTTTTCAAAACTATCTAGACCCTAATCATGGCAGAACCATCATAGAGATTAAGCGAAATTTTCAAGAAGAACCCAGCGATGATGATAGTTTTAGCTTCACCAATGATAATAATCATAATGATGAGCTTTGGAATTTTATGGCAAACCATATGCTGAATATAAGATGGGTGGTTGGTGATGAGGGCTATGAGACGAATAAATTGCGCGATGAAGATGTTTATTATGATGGCTATATGATTGCTGGCTTTGAAACCAAAGGTGATATGATTGATAGTAACAGCACTGGCGAGGTAACGTTTCATGGCAGTGGGCAAGGCTATAACACGGCAAATCAATATAGCCCTTCTTATGCAGGCATTTATTTCAATGTTATGGCGCGTGTCAATTTTGCAACGCGTATCGTTGGCTTTGAAACAATAGACACACAATTTTGCTTCAATCAAAGAGATGCAACAGGATTTAACTGGACCTGCAACCTTATACCACCTCTTGATTTTAGCACAGATTTAACTTACGATGCAGGCAAAAATAATCTGACTGGCGCGATTGAAGCCAGTGGCATGACAGGCACAGTAGAGGCCCGTTTTTATGGCACAGGCGATAATGCTGCGCGCGAATTGGGTGGCACATTCGCCATGCGACATGGTTATGCGCGATATACCGGCAGTTTTGGCGCCATCAGAACCGATGTGTGGAATATTTTCACTGACGATACTGCGCCAGATGTTAATATTTTTACTTATGATTCATTGCAAGCAATATCGGAAGATGCTGATGCCGATACCGATGATATGAATGACGATAAAGAAATCATTCTTGCAGGCACAGCTGTGCAAGAAAGAATAAAAAAATTCTATAACCGCCCACCAACACATAGCGTTGTTGTTGATGATGGTGATGATGATGACGATAATAATGAAACAATGCTGGTGGAGTCACCACCAAGCTGGTCTGAAGCCGACCATCTTGCAAGTGAAGACCATTTTATCGCCAGAATCAACGACCCGATTATTTCACTCACCTTTAATGATGATGGCGAGATTGCGAGCACAAGCCTGTATATTGGTGATAATGCTTATACTGCTACGCTTGATGGCACGGGCAGTGCCACATATTTCTCAGAAGGATTAGAAGGTCTTGATAGTGGCATTGTTAGCACTGTAACCATCAATAGAAATTTCAATGATGGTAATAGGGGGTTTGATTTTACAGGGCAATATCTGATGAATATTTATTGGAATATTGATGAAAGAAGCTTGCCACAGACGCATACAACCAGTCTTAATACGGAACGTGATGGCTTTATGATAACAGGCTTTGAAACGCCTTTTTCTGATATTCCCACGAGTGAAATGGTTGAATTTAGTGGCAATGGCAGAGGTTATTATCGTGGCAGCGGCAGCAGTTATGATATTCGGTTTACGCGTTTTGATATAACGGCGAATGTTGATTTTTCTACCCGCATGGTAGAATTGCAGGCCAACAATTCATCTTATGGGTATTTTCTTGATTTTACGACAACTCTCAGTTACGATGCAGGGCAAAATAATATCAGCGGTGCGGTTGAAACCGAGGGTCATATAGATGATGATGATCCTGAAAATAATATCGACCCATTGATAGGCAGAGTTGAGGCTCGCTTCTATGGCACAAAAGATGATGCGACTGAAGAATTGGGTGGCACATTCGCGATGCGTAATGGTATCAGCAATTATTATTACGGGTATTTCGGTGCTTTTAAGGAGCATGATATTGATAATTCTTTTGATGATGTTTCCATGATTGCATTAAGGGGGACTGATAGAAGGGTTGAATTGTCATCATTGGCAGTGGAATCAAGCATCACTGCTGATTTTAAGCGGACTGACACGAACGCTAATGTATCTTGGATTCATACCGATATATCTAATATGTCGGTTGAAAATTCGGTATTAGCGAAAACAGATATTAGGAACCCTGAAATTACGATTACATATAGTCGCGGTGACTATGAAAAAGATGGCAGCAATATTACCGCTGGGCTACTTGCTGAAGCGGAGGTTACATTTAATGATGGCGCAAGAAATTACACCTATCGTCTTGATGATGGTGGCAATGGTAATTCAACAGAAATTCTAATAGATGGGTTGCTTGCTGAAAATTCTACATTTGCGTTGGGCTATATGGAAGTCAGCAGGGGGCAAAATTTTGGCTTTGAAACCAAATATATGGTCGATGCCAGATGGAATTTGGTGTCAAATATTTTGTGGGGTGATATACCAGAAAAATATGCGGATAATAATTCCAGCCAAACAAGTCTAATATATGAAAATAAAAGAACCGAACTTAATGCAACGCTTACATCTGGCTTTATTGTTGCGGGGCTTGCAACAGGTGATAGCAATTTGCCGACCAGCAGAGGGTTAAACTTTGCTGAAACAATGATGCCGCTTGTAGGCAATGCAAATTTTATGGGTAGAGGCGCTGGCTATTATTATGATGCAGTCTTACCGCAACTGGTTGAGTTTGATGTGAGTGCGACTGTTGATTTTGCTGCCCTGACGGCAAAGATAGAAACCAGCAATACGATGGGTTATTCTTGCAAGATTGTTACTACAAAATGCGACGATGCTGCCAGAACTCCTTTATCAGACCTTAATTTTAGCACGGGTGATATATCTTATATGGCAGGTGTGAATAATATCAGCAAGACTGACCTTACAATAGATGGCATGACGGGTAGTATTAACGCACGCTTTTATGGCACTGTAACCGAAGAATTTGGCGGCACATTTCATCTTGAAGATACGGGTGATGGTAAATATTATACGGGTTATTTTGGCGCAAGGTATTTTGCAGATTCTTTTGATGATTTATCGTTGCTTTCAGTGGCAGGCGCTGAAAGAGAAGTGGAAAACCCCTCGCTAGCAGTTGGCGCAAGCATTATTGCTGATTTTACGCGGACTCAACCGACGGCGGATGCGTCTGCTTCTTGGTTGTATGATACCACGCTAGCTGATGTTACATTTGCAGATATTACCTTAGCGAAAACAGATTTTACCGCTCCTAAAGTTACCATCACCTACGGCAGTGAAGGATTGCTTAACGAAGCATTGGTTACGTTTAATGATGGCGCAAATAATATCAGCTATGCTCTTGATGGCGATAATGGTGAAGCTACAAAAATCTTGAGGCAGGGCTTGCTTGCCGATAATGATGCGTTTGATTTAGGTTATATGGTGATGAGCAGAGGGCAAGAATTTGGCTTTGAATCCCAATATATGCTCGCAACCAGATGGCATTTGACGAAGAATATAGATGATGATAGTGCCACAACGCAAACAGCTGCCGAATTCACAAACGGCTTTATGATAACAGGGTTTGAAACTGGTGGCACGCCTGTATCCCCTGATAGCAGTAGCTTAAACTTTATAGATACTGCCTTGCCGCTTAAAGGTGATGCTACATTTACGGGCAATGGGATTGGTTATTATTATGATGTAACTGCATTGCAACTGGTTGAGTTTGATATGAATACAACTGTTGATTTTGTCAATCGCATGGCAAAAATAGAAACCAGCAATACGATGGGGTATTCTTGCACATTTTTCAACACACAATGCGATGATGCTACTCGAACTGCTTTATCAGACCTTGATTTTAGCACGGGCGATATATCTTATATGGCAGGTGAGAATAATATCAGCAAAACTGACCTTATGGTGGATGGCATGATGGGCACTATTCAAGCACGTTTTTACGGACCGACAGCTGAAGAATTTGGCGGCACATTCCATCTTGAAAATACGGGCGATGGCGAATATTATATGGGCTATTTCGGTGCATTGCGGTTGACCGAGTCTTTTGATGATTTATCGTTATTGTCAGAGGCGGGTATTGATAGGGCGGTGGAATTGTCATCACTGGGGGTGAGCGCAAGCCTTGATGTTGCGATTGATAAAGCAGAGACGATTACGAATGCATGGTTAGATGACGCATTATTAGCGGATTTAACATTGACCAGTGACACCACGCCAACGCTAGAACAGGCAACAATCACCGCACCAAAAATCAACATTACCTATGATGGTGAGAATATTGCCCAAGCGATTGTTAGTTTTACTGATGGTTCAACAGACCAAACCTATAGGCTTAATGAAACAACATCAACCTCAACATTGCTAGAAGGTGCGCTTGATGATGATACCAGATTTGTTACGGGTTCTATGGAAGTAACCAGAGGCAACAATAGCAGTAAAATATTTGGCTTTGAATCAAAATATATGGCAGCAGCCAGATGGAATCTCATCAGTAATTCTGGGGATGATACAGGCGCGAACACTGCTTTTGAAGATGCGGCTACCAGTGCCAATATCAAGCAAACAACAGGCTTTATGATAACGGGCTTGGAAACGGGCAATAGTAACGCGTTTGTTAGCGGAAGGTTAAATTTTACCGAAACAACAATGCCAACAACCGGCACAGCGGTTGCATTCACAGGTGCGGGTGCGGGTATCTTTATTGATAAAACGGGCTTAACTGATGGTATTTCCCTTGCAGATACATTATATCACACTGAATTTATGCTATCGGCAACCGTTAATTTTGAAGCGCGTATGGTGAATATGACAGCGAGCGATACCATGATATATTCATGCAAGAAAATCACTGCTAGCTGTAGCGGTGCTGATGCCAATACAAAAGAGAGTGCTGACCTTAATTTCTCTGTTACGGGGCTTGGTTACGATGCAGGCGTCAATGGTGTTGCTGGTGATGTTGAGATAACAGGCGACCATGCCATGAGTGGCAGTATCAACGCACGTTTTTATGGACCTGATGCAACAGAATTGGGTGGCACATTCCAGATGGGCACAGAAGATAAAAACTATATGGGCTATTTTGGCGCGAAACAATAATTAGCGGGGGCTTTGCGACATACGCTTTGGCAATGATGGCAAAAGCCCATTGCCACGCGATGACGCCCCCGCACCCCCACCGCAAAAATATCCGCTAGAATTGCAACACGTTCAATTCGCTAGCCCTAAATTTATTAATGGGGGTTTTGCGACTTTGCTTACGCGAAGATCCCCCTGTTCGGTTTGCCCTTGTACCAATGGCGGGCAACCCTCACCCTTGATAATCCCCCCGCTGTGCTTAATACTGGCATCGAGAACATCTGTTGTAAATGACTTGACTTATCGCGATAATAAGCTATATTAAGATGTTATAGGAGAATTATCATGCTATTAAAAAAATTACTTACCTTACTGTTTCTATCACTCTTTTTAACGGCTTGCACTATCAGCACAGACGAGACGCCGACTGATGATAATCCTATCCCCGATTCCACTGTTTCTATACCAGACCTCACCACGCTTGGCTATGATTCGTTTCAGACGGCATCAGAAGCCGCGCTGAATGATAATGAAGCCAAAACCCTTGTGCTATCAGGCACGGCAGTGCAAAATCGCAGTGGTATTAGCAGTAATGCTGGTGCTGTTGAAACCCCTCTCTTATCGCTTACATTTGATGAAACTGGCGGTATGTCTGGCGTAAGCCTTTATGCTGATGACCAAGATTATACTGTTGCCACCAGCAGTGTTTCGACCTCTTATGGTTATTTTTTAGGAATTGTTAGTGGTGGTGGAACTGGTTCTATTGTTGTCGATAGAGAATTTGAAAATGTTCAAAATTCTGATAATTATTTTGTCGCGGAATATATGGTGAATGTTGATTGGGGTGTGCTATCTGGCATTAATTATTATGCAGGAAAAATGATTGTTGGGTTTGAAACGACTGGCAATGATATAGTTAACACTGGCGAAGTAACATTTATGGGCAATGGCGTAGGGCGATATAGCTTGAATGATGCTGAAGAATCTGTTGAATTTAATGTAACGGCAGATGTTAATTTTGGAGCGCGAGAGGTTTCATTGACAACCACGGATACAGGCTATTGCCCAGAGGGAGTTGATTGCACTGATGCAAAAAATAGCTATGTTTACTTAGCCAGTCTTAATTTCACCAGTGCATTAACTTACGATGCGGCGCTGAATAATATCAGCGGTAATGTTTCAACAGATGGCATGAATGGCGCGGCACAAGCACGGTTTTATGGCACGGGCGATAATGCTGCAAAAGAATTAGGTGGCACATTCTATCTCACACAAGGTGATTTGGCACAAGAAGGTAGCAGATTTTATATTGGCAATTTCGGGGCAAAACGTGGCGATATTGTTGAAACCGTTGAGCCTGTTGAACCACCAGCATTGAATGTGAATAATTTAGAAAGCTTTGTTGATGATGACCGCAATGGCACAAAAAACAATGCCCTGCAAGTCGCCACTGCTGTGCAGATAACAAAAAATTGGGAAAATGGCACCATCACTAGCAATAAAATCACTGATGCGGTGGTTGCGTTTGACTATATTGAGGAGGGTGATTTTGCCAGTGGGGGCAGTTTAAGACTATATTTTGATGGTAAGCAACATATTACAGGCAGCACTGCTTTAGGTGATAGTGATTCCATTGCTTATTATGTCGCTGATAATCTGAGTGATGATACATTTGATGGTTTGGAACTCAGCAAAGGTAGCAAATATTTCGACTTTACGGCTGACTATATGGCATTGATTTACTGGCGGTTAGATAGAGGGACGCTTGATGATACGCATGGCTATGCGATTGCTGGTTATGAAACAAAATTTGCTGACATTCCTACCACTGAAGCCAATATCAGTTTTACGGGCAAAGGCAGAGGAAAATATCATCATTTAGAGAATGTTGATAGCACATATTTTGATGTTACCGCCATTGTTGATTTTACCAGTGAAAATATCAATTTAAGCAGTACCAATACATGCACGCAGTCTTCAGCTGAATATTGTAACTCATCATATGCCACCTATTGGAAGCCTCACCTTGATTTTACTGCCACTTCATTAAGCTATGTGGCGCCAAGTGATGCAGAGGGTGAAACGGCTATCACTGGCACTATTGAAACCGCAGGTGATGTGGGTAGTAATATCGCAAAACTAACAGGCACGGCAGATGCAAGATTTTACGGCACAGACGCTGGTGTCGCAACCGAGCTTGGTGGCACATTTAACATGGTCAACGCCAATGCCGCTTATGTTGGTTGGTTTGGGGCGAAACGTGGCTATGAACCTATCATGCCTGAAGAACCTATGATGCCTAACCTTATGATTGATAATAATATCATTGGCGGTATTATTAATGGTAATGCGCCAGCATTGAATGCGAATAGCTTAGAAAGCTTTGTTGATGTTGCCCGTTATGACACAACAGACAATGGCTTCACAGTCGCCTCTGCTGTTTTGATAGGCAAAAATACCACGACGAATATTATCAGTGCGAATAATATTGAGAATGCTATCGTCGCGTTTGATTATCAGGCTGATGGTGTTTTTGATAAGATGCAACTCTATTTTACTGATAAGGACTATAGCACGACCACTGCCAATAACAACACGACCAATAATAAAGTAGATTTTCTTATTAACCACTATATCGATGTCTCTGATGGTAGTGATGAACCGCATCAAGTTGGGGTCAGCAAAGGTGCTTTCTCTTTGGGTTTTGATGCAGAATATATGGTAAGGATTTATTGGCAAATAGGTGAGGCTAAGCATGATTATGCTACTTACGGTTATGGTATCGCTGGTTTTGAAACTGATGGTATGAATATCCCCACAACAACAGGCATTGTTAATTTTACGGGTAAAGGCAATGGCAGATATTATAATAGTGATAGCGGTAAAACTTCTTCTAGCTGGCCTTCTACTATCACCGCCGATGTTGATTTTGATGCCCGCAATGTTTATGTAACAGGCAAGGTTTCTACCAGCCCGCATTCTCTTGATTTTACAGGAAATTTAGGCTATGCCGCTAACACCAATATCTTAACTGGCACTGATTGGGCAACGACTGGCGACACTGCTAAACCGCAATTAACAGGCACAGCGCAAGCGCGTTTTTACGGCACAGGTGCTGATGCAGCCATCGAGCTTGGTGGCACATTTAACCTAACAAACGCAGGTGCCGCCTATGCGGGCTGGTTTGGTGCTAGAAATGATGACTTTATTCCGCCACCACCACCTGCTGAGCCATCTGCGCCAAGCGTAGGGGTGCCAAATATAGCAACGGGTGCGCCAGATATTACCCATGGGAAATATGATTCAATCACAGCGGCGACAGCGATGGCTGGCAATTTTTATGACACAGATAAAGTCTTTATATTAAGGGGTTTTGGGGTTCGCGCTGAAAATGCAAATGTGGATAACCTTGTTACCACCACTACCGAAATAGCAAACTATCAAACCGCATTGCAGCTTACAATCGATTATTTTCCTGTGATTACCAAAGCAGACCTCTATATTGATAATAGCCAACATTCCATTGCGAGCACGACTGGCACTGCAACAACATTGTCAGAAGGCATCATCGGTAAAACCTCAAGTGAGATACTGAATGTCAATAGGAGTTTTTCAGATAGTTACACAGCAGATTATATGGTTGCCGCCTCTTGGACATATGAGCCTACTGCCCCCAACACATCGCATCAGGGCTTTATGGTTGCAGGCATGGAAACCAATGCCAGTAATATCCCCGAAACTGGCACTGCCACATTTACTGGCGCTGGCAGAGGCTTGCATAAAGAATTTACCGATAGATACACAAAATTTGACGTAACCGCCGCTGTTAATTTTTCTGCCCGTACGGTAGGGTTGGAAGTTAAAGATACAAAAAATTCGGATAGTAATAACGCGCTAACTGACCTTAATTTCACTGCTAACTTAGCCTATACCACACAGAAAAATTATATTAGCGGTTATGTTGAAAATGTTGATGGCATGAATGGTGAAGCCCATGCCCGTTTTTATGGCACCAAAGGCACAAAAAATACTGGCAATAATAATTTTGTTGATTATGATAATGCCGCCAAAGAATTGGGTGGCACATTCAGCATGAAAAGTGGCACCGCGGAATATATTGGCTATTTTGGGGCGAAGCAATAATTTATAAGATTATCTCACTTTATTTCGTTCACGCCTTGCAATATTATATTCCATGATGTATGTTGATGATGGTGTATGGATTATCGCTTATTTGGCTATATAATCAAATAAATAATAATCGAGACACTTTAGATTAATGCAAAGAAGGGAGTTATTCTTATGAAGAAAATACTATTTGCAACTTTAACAATAATCGGTTTGCTTTTCGCAGGTCCAGCATTCGCTAAATGCAAAGGCACAACTGATATTGCTGAAATGAGCTGGGGTTCTGGACAAGTCGTCGCAGAAGTTCTTGGCTTTATTATAAAAGAAGGCTATGGTTGCGACGTGCAGCTAATAGCAACAGGCACTGTGCCAGCGATTGCGTCTATGAACGAAAAAGGCACACCGCATATCAATCCTGAAGCTTGGGTGAACTCAATCAAAGTTCCCGTTGAAAAAGGTTTGGCCGATGGCAATTTCATCGATGTTGGTGATATCTTCAGCGAAGGTGGCGTTGAGTCATTCTGGATTCCTGCTTATATGTCTGAAACACATCCTAATATTAAAACAGCGAAAGATCTTTATGATAATGCAGAAGTATTTCAAGATCCTGAAGACCCTAGCAAAGGTCGGTTTTATGGGTGTCCTCCGGGTTGGGCATGTCGCATCATTGGTGCTAATATTGCGCGCGCTTATAAATTGGATGAAAAATTTAACATTTTTGATCCAGGTTCAGCTGAAAGCTTAAAAGCATCTCTTGCAAAAGCCTATAGCCGTAAAGAGCCTTGGGTTGGTTATTATTGGAGTCCAACCGCAGAATTGGGCAAATTCCCAATGAATAAAGTTGATTTAGGCGCGTATAATGAAGAAGGTCATACTTGTAATCAGAAAGAAGATTGCGCTAATCCTTATCCGGGTGGCTTTCCTGTGGCGCGGATAGCGAAATTGGTCATTACTGATTATGCGAACGATAACCCTCAAATCGTAAAATTTGTCAAAAAAGCAACGATTCCTAATGAGGTTATCAGTGCAGTATTGGCATGGAAAGAAGATAATAATGCTTCTGCCAACGAAGCTGCAGGTTATTTTATGGCAACCTATCCAAAAATTTGGCGTAAATGGGTGCCCGGTAAAACGGCTAAAAAATTAAATAGAGCATTGTAATAGATGCGATTAATAAGATAATTCTTATATAAAGGGCTGATGACTTGTTTATCAGCCCTTTTTTATTCCTTGTAATATCATCAAGTCTCTTATATGGTGGTATCAGCGTATCACTTTTGAATGCGCCTAAATTAATATAAATAAGGAATATATCCATGAAAAAGATACTATTGACAAGCCTAACAATGATTGGTTTATTGTTTGCAACGCCAGCATTTGCTGCGTGCAAAGGCACAACCGATGTTGCTGAAATGAATTGGGGCTCAGCTGAGATGCTGGCACAATTATTTGGCTTCATTATAAAAGAAGGCTATGGTTGTGATGCGAATGTTATCGCATTAACATCAGCGCCAACAATCGCCGCGATGGCTGAAAAAGGAACGCCGCATATCAACCCTGAAACTTGGGTGAATTCTGTTAAGGTGCAAGTTGATGCAGGCATAAAAGAAGGCAAATTTGTTGATGCGGGTGATATGTTTAGCGAAGGCGGTGTTGAAGCATTTTGGATTCCTGCCTATATGGAAGAAACGCATCCAAATATTAAGACTGCTCAAGATTTATATGATAATGCGTTGGTATTCCAAGACCCAGAAGACCCACGAAAAGGGCGTTTCTATAATTGTCCATCGGGTTGGGTATGTGGCACGATTAACCAGAATATTGCACGTGCTTATGGTTTGGATGAAAAATTCAATATTTTTGACCCTGGTTCGCCTGAAAGTCTGGATGCTTCTATCGCCAAAGCCTATAGCCGTAAAGAGCCTTGGGTTGGCTATTATTGGAGTCCAACGGCAATATTGGGCAAATATCCGATGAAGCAAATCGATATAGGTGAATTTAATGCTGAAGGCCATGCTTGCAATCAAACAGCCGATTGTGCTAATCCTTATAAAGGTGCATATCCTAAATCACGGATAGTGAAATTGATGGTTGCCGATTACGCGAATGCGAATCCTGATGTTACAAAATTCGTTAAAAAAGCCAATGTTCCTAACGAAATTATGAATGCGGTATTGGCATGGAAAGAAGATGAGAATGCCAGCAGTAACGAAGCTGCAGGCTATTTTATGGCTACCTATCCAGAAATTTGGAAGAAATGGGTGCCGCGTAAAGTTGCTAGAAAATTAGAAAAAGCACTATAATATATATTGCGTAAAACACAAAAAAGGGTTGATAAGTTATCTTATCAGCCTTTTTTTTCAAATAATTGTTGAAACTTAACTCTCTTTAGCATTATACTGACAAAACTTAAAATAACGAGATTAGCGGAGAAAGTAAGATGTCATTTCTTAAATCAACAGTAGATTTTCTGGGATTAGAGCAAATATGCGCCGACCCCGACCAAGCAAAAAGTTTTTCGCTTGGCAGACAATTAGAAAATTTTCCATCGATTGATGTTTTTGAAAAAGCCTGTCCCGCACTTCCGCGCATGTCAGTGATTGAAAAATCAATCGATAATAAATTCAAAGATTTTATCAGTGCCAATGGCGAATTGATTGAGAATATTTCTATCCCGTTTCGCAGTTTCTTGGTTTTCACCGAACAATTAATGCTCTATACCCCATGGTGGATTGTTACCGCCATCATTCTTGGCTTGGTGTATTTATTAACGCACCGCAACCTTAAATTTACGGCATGGGTAGCGCTCGCTCTTTTATTTATCGGCTTTTTTAATATGTGGAATGGCGCGATGCAAACCTTGTCTTTCATGTTTGTCTGCACAATCATTTGCATGGCGATAGGCATACCGACTGGTATTTGGATGTCGCGTAGTAACCGCGTGCAAAAGGCGATTATCCCGATATTAGATATTTTGCAAACCATGCCCAGCTTTGTCTATCTGATTCCAGTGGTGATGCTGTTTGGGGTTGGTAAAGTGCCGGGCGCGATTGCGGTTATCTTTTATGCGATTCCACCCGTTATCCGCTTGACTGATTTAGGCATCAGACTGGTTGATAAGGAAGTGATTGAGGCTGCCGATTCGTTTGGCACATCATCGCACCGCAAATTGTTCGATGTGCAGATTCCACTCGCCATGCCGAATATTATGGCAGGGGTGAATCAAACCATTATGATGGCACTGGCATTGGTGGTGATTGCATCGATGGTTGGTGTGCGTGGTATCGGTAACGAAGTGTTGAATGCTGTTACCAATCAATATCTCGCCAAAGGTGTTTTCAATGGTTTTGCGATTGTGATTATTGCCATCATCATTGACCGTGTTAGCCGCTCAGCAGTGGGCGAAGCGCGCTTGAAAGCTGCGGGTTAAAAGGAGAATTTTGCAATGGCATTATTAAATCAAATCACCGAATTTACGGGTAATATCAAGAATAAAACCAGTGATTTCAAACATCAGCTACGCGATAGCACTGCCAGACGCAACCGTTTGCAAATGCAGCCGATTGTTGATGAAATTTCCAAACCAAGCAATGCGGAATATTATATTAAAGCAAAAGGCATTTATAAAATATTTGGTGATAAGCCTGAAAAAGCGATGGAAAAAGTTAAGCAAGGCGTTGCCAAACAAGATTTACTTGAACAGCATGAACATGTGTTAGGCGTGGAAAATGTTGATTTAAATGTGAAGCAAGGCGAGATTCATGTGGTGATGGGGCTTTCGGGTTCAGGAAAATCCACCATTATCCGCCATCTTAACCGCCTGATTGAGCCAACCGCTGGCACCATTGAGGTGAATGGGCAAGATATTCTTGCCTATGATAAGCGCACATTACAATGTTTTCGGCAAACTCAAATCAGCATGGTGTTTCAACGTTTTGGGCTGATGCCACATCAAACGATTTTGGATAATGTTTGCTATGGTTTGAAAGTATCAAATATCACGCGTGGTGAAGCGGTGAAGCGTGCACAAAGATGGATTGACCGTGTTGGGCTTACTGGTTTTGAGAGCCATTTTCCGCATCAACTTTCGGGCGGTATGCAACAAAGGGTAGGGCTTGCCCGTGCCTTAACCACTGATAGTCCGATTTTACTGATGGATGAGGCTTTTTCGGCGCTTGACCCACTGATTCGCTGCGATATGCAAACCCTCTTGCTTGATTTACAAAAAGAGCTTCAAAAAACAATCATTTTCATTACCCATGATTTAGACGAATCACTGCGCCTTGCCGACCAAATGACGATATTAAAAGATGGACGCGTTGTGCAAAGCGGCAACCCGAAAGATATTATCATGTCGCCTGCCGATGACTATGTTGAAAAATTTGTAAAAGACGTCAACCGCGCCAGAGTGTTACGCGTTGATTGGTTGATGGAAAAACCGCAAACCGCAAAAAGCAAAATCACTGTTGCCCCCTGTGATACATTGGAAGATGTGTTAAGGCTGATGAATGGTGATATTAATGCTGTGGCAGATGTGTTTGATGGCGAGAAAAAAATAGGTTCAATCAGTGCGCCTGCAATTTTTAAAGCGATTAAACCACACGAATAAAAGTGCATTACTGATAATTCACTAATAAATCGTAACATAAAGTGATGGTATATCTGTGTTTTCTGCCTATTATTTTAAACACAGAATCGCTATATTACCGTCAATAATTTTATGGTATGGTTATGATTCCTTTTATTGATTTAGCAACACAACAGCAAAGATTACGTCCCAAGATTGATAAGGCTATTAGCAAAGTGCTTGATAGCGGACAATATATTTTGGGTGAAGAAGTTTCTTTGCTAGAACAAAAACTATCAGATTTCACAGGTGCGCCCTATGTGATTAGCTGTTCTAGTGGCACTGATGCCTTGCTTCTGGTATTAATGGCGAATAATGTAGGTCCGAATGATGCGGTGTTTGTGCCAGCATTTACCTTTGTTGCCACCGCTGAAGCGCCGGCTTTTTTGGGCGCAACGCCTTTCTTTGTTGATGTTCTGCCCAATAGCTACAACCTCAACCCTGATGATTTTGCCCGTGCCATCGATGAAGCGAAAGCGCAAGGCTTAAATCCGAAAGCGGTGATTCCTGTTGATTTATTTGGTATGCCTGCCGATTACCACGCCATTCAAAAAATCGCCCAACAACATGATATTTTTGTGCTATCCGATTGCGCGCAAAGTTTTGGCGCAAGCCTAGATAATATCCCGATGGGGGCATGGGGCAATGCCGCCGCTACTAGCTTTTTCCCCGCTAAACCGCTTGGCTGTTATGGCGATGGCGGTGCGGTATTTTGCCATGATGAGGCAACCTATCAAACAATCATGTCGCTACGGGTGCATGGGCAAAAAGGGCGGTATTTCTACGAAAATATTGGCATGACGGGCAGGTTAGATTCGATTCAAGCCGCGATATTATTAGAAAAAATGAGCATCTTTGAAGAAGAACGCATCATGCGCCAAAAGGTTGCAATGCGCTATCATCAGGGCTTGCAAGATAAATTAACCGTGCAGATTGTGCCTGATAATGTAGGGCATATTTGGGCGCAATATTGTTTGCTAGCAGATGATACTGCGATGCGTGATAAAATTCAAAAACATTGCGCCGTGGGTGATGTGCCGACCGTGATTTACTATCCGACGCCGCTTTCCACACAAGGCGTATTCTCACAATATCCTGTGATTTCAGGTGGCTTACCCGTTACCGAAAATTTATGCGAGCGTATTTTTGCAATCCCGATGCATCCTTATTTAGATGAAGCAACGCAAGATAAAATCATCACTACAATTCGCGCCACTTGTTAATCTCCCCTGCGCGCGCCACTTAAACCGCTTACGATTTTTTAGCGCCCAACAGCCGCGCCATCCAACGTTCCACATAATGTTGATAGTCAGAGCCATAAAGACGGCAATGCAATAAATAGCCATAAAGCTGATAGATAACAATCGGTGTTGTAAAAAAATCCCTATCAATCGGCATCACCTTATTATAGGCTTTGAAAAATGTATCACTGACGGGATTAAACATGAGAATCATCGCCAAATCAACCTCGTGATGCCCATAATAAATCGCAGGGTCAATCACCCCTAGCAATTTATCATCATCATAAAGCATATTGCCCCGCCATAAATCACCATGAATCAGTGATGGAAATGCTGGCGGTTTAATATAGTTTTTCATATTGCCGCAAATTTTTTCTAACGCGGGCATGATGCGCTTACTCAGATTATGTGATGCCACCGCTGCTTCTGCCATCGGCATCAGACGGCGTTCAGCAAAAAATTGCGGCCAATTATTAGAAACCGTGTTATCAATAAGAACACCGCAAGAAATCACATTTTCAGTAAATCCAAAATATTTTCCCTGTGAAAAGCGATGAAAATGCGCGATTTTATTGCCAGCATCCTCTTCGGCGAATTGCGATAATAATTCATCAGGCTTCACCTTATCCATCAGCACCAAACCCGGTTGGGCATGTAAGATGCGTGGCTGATGATTATGTTGAATATATTCCATCATCAGCAAATCATCTTCAACAATATAGACTTTTGGCGTGTTGATGATAGGGCGCAATTTATCCAGCATCATCGCTTCAGAGGCAATGGCTTTGGGGGTGCTGATTTTCGCCACATAGATTGTGCCATTACGCAACACAATGCGTCTGGTATCGTTCATCCAGCCACCTTTCATGGGTTCGGCGCTCATAAAAGTCGAGCGCATTTTTGCTTCAATTAGCTTGTAATGACGGTCAAGCATTTGCTTGGGAGGCGTAGGTGGGGGAGGCATTGAGAACGGCACCGCTTATTTTTTTTGTTTGACGCTAGCTTTTGGCTGATGTTTTTTAATCAACCAATCAACCCATAAATCACAACCGCGATAAAGAGTATCATATAAATTTCTAAAATCATTCATGGTGCCATAGAATGGGTCAGGGATTTCCTGCCCTTTCATATCCTCCATAATATCGGTGAATAAATAAAGCTGCCCTGCACGAATTTGGTCGCCACATAGCCTTTTGAGCGCATAGATATGGCTTTTATCCATCGCCACAATGGTGTTAAATACCAGAAAATCAGTTTGTCTATTCACATGACGCGCGGGCGTAGGCTCTATGGTGATGCCATTTTCTTTCAGCTGATGTAACACGCGCCTATCAGCAGGCTCACCTGTATGGCTTGCGGTTACGCCGCATGATGATACATTCACCTTATGGCGCGCACCTTTTTGCATCACGATATGTTTTGCAATCGCTTCAGCCATAGGCGAGCGGCAAATATTACCCGTGCATATAAATAGAATATTACTCTCAAACATAACCTAATCTCTAACCAAATGCTGATATGACAGCATCGCTGATATTGTAGCATGTTTTACATAATAAGCCTACAAAAATATTGTGGTGGACAATCGGGCGATACGCACCTCCCTCGTGTTGAAATACCGAGACTCATTCCACCGCTAGTTTTGAGTACAGCGGGGGGTATGGGGGTCATTTTTGGCGATGGGCTCCGCCCTCATCGCCTATAAAATGTCGCACCCCCCATATAATAATGTGTGGAGGCAGGCACCGCCCCCATATTATAATCTTTCTTTTTATCACAAACATTGCTATAAAACTGATATGGAAACGTCAAAACTCATTCGCGATTATGTATCGGGCTTGCAACAAATTGCTACCGCCGATAAAACCGAGCATACGGATAGAGCCGTTATGGAGCAAATGCTAACAGGCTTCATCAGCGCAACCAAACCTGATATTAATGTTATTCACGAACCGCCCCGTCAGTCAGGCTTTGGCGCACCCGATTTCGCCATTAAATTGCGTGATAGCTTTATCGGCTATGTTGAGGTTAAAAAGATTGGCGAGGATTTAAACAAAACTATCAAAACCGAACAGATTCAAAAATATCTACAGCTAAGCGATAATTTACTGGTCAGCAATTATTTACAATTTATTTGGTTGCATCGTGGCGAGGCAGTTAAAACCATCACCCTTGCCCAACCGATTGATTTGGAAAATAAAGGTTTCCGTGTTGAACAGGCGGCGATTGATGATTTAGCTGAAACATTAGAAGCGTTTTTATCCGCGCCCCCGCGTGAAATTGGATTGCCACATGAATTAGCGCAAAGCCTTGCCTATCGCGGTAGAATCTTGCGTGATTTTCTTGCCAGTCAAATGATTGAGCATGAAGCCAACACAGGTGGTAAGCTGATAGGGTTATACGATACTCTGCGTGATGAAGTATCGCAAACCCTCACCATTAAAGATTTTGCTGATGCGTTTGCGCAAACGCTCACCTATGGTTTGTTTTTTGCCAAATTAACCGCGCATGATGAAAACCCGCAAAACGCCATCACTCTTTATAATGCCAAGCAATATATTGCAGGTAATTTCGCGCTAATTAAAGAATTGATTGGCTTTTTAGATGAGCTTGAAAATCGCGATTACCGTAAAATCAAATGGGTGATTGAAGAAATTTTGATGATTATCAATGAAGCGAATATTAGAAGCATTCGCGAAAGCCTAAGCTTTGCCAAAAATGCAAGCTATCGCCAAGCTGATAATAATGACGATGCTACCCGTGAATTATTTGCCAAAGACCCTTATATTTATTTTTACGAAGATTTTTTACAAAAATGGGATGAAACCACTCGCAAATCGCGTGGCGTGTATTACACACCGCCACCAGTGGTGCAGTTTATTGTTGGTGCGATTGATGATATTTTGCGCGATGATTTTAAAATCTCCAAAGGTTTAGGCGACTATAACCGCGTTACTGCGCTTGATTTTGCCACTGGCACAGGCACATTTTTATTAGAAATTTTTCAACGCATATTAGATAATACCGATGCAGGTAGCCGTGATTCAGTGATTAAACAACATCTGCTGAAAAACCTTTATGGGTTTGAATATTTGATTGCGCCTTACACCATCGCGCATTTGAAATTATCGCGGTTTTTGGCGCAACAAAATTATAAGATGGCGCATGATGAGCGGTTGCAAATTTACCTCACCAATACATTGGAAAAACGCGAAGGGCATGGCAATAGATTATTACCTGCTTTGAGTGAGGAAGGCAATACTGCCTATGATATCAAAGAAAAAAAATCAATTTTGGTGATTACGGGCAACCCACCCTATGCGGCACATTCTGTTAATAACAGTGCATGGATTAGCAAATTAATCGATGGTTATAAATTTATCGATGACAAACCATTAGGTGAAAAGAACTCAAAACCATTGCAAGATGATTATGTTAAATTTATCCGTTTCGCGCAAAATAAAATGGATAAGGTTGATGAGGGCGTGATAGGCATCATCACAAATCATGGCTATTTGGATAATCCTACCTTTCGGGGTATGCGCCATAGTTTGATGCAAAGTTTTGATAGAATCTATCTGCTTGATTTACATGGCAATGCCAATAAAAAAGAAACCACGCCCGATGGTGGCAAAGATGATAATATATTTGATATTAAGCAAGGGGTGGCGATTGCGATATTCGTGAAACGCAAAGGGCTTAGCAAGGGAGTTTACCATGCCGATAGCTATGGCAAACGCTATGATAAATATGTAGATTTATTGCAAGCGGATTTTAAAAAATTCCGTTGGCAAAAAATTACCCCGAACGCCCCGAATTATTATTTTATCCCACAAGATGAAACATCGCGCGCTGAATATGAACAAGGTAAAAAAATTACTGATATTTTTCCAATTAATTCAGTGGGACTTTTTACTGCCCGCGATAAATTAGCCATTCATTTCACGCAAGAAAAATTATGGCAAACCATTAAAGATTTTGCCTCTTTACCTGTTGAACAGGCACGTGAGAAATATCAACTTGGCACAGATACACGTGATTGGAAAGTGCATCTTGCTCAGCAAGATTTGAAAGATAGCGGACTCAATAAAATCAATATTAAACCCATTGCCTATCGTCCATTTGATACACGCTATTCCTATTATACAGGTCGCTCAAAAGGATTTATTTGTATGCCACGTGGTGAGGTGATGCAACACATGCTAAAAGGTGATAATGTTGGGTTGGTAACAACGCGCATCAATAGGCAGCAGAGTTTGAATTATAGCTTTGTTATTAATGAAATAGTTGACCTTCATATTTTGGATAATGCACTGGATTCAACCTCTCTCTTCCCACTTTATCTCTATCCACCTACAGAGGGCAAGAAAATCTCTAAAACCACAATAGCGTTATTTGCAGATGACGACCCCAACCAAGACCCATTCGCAGGCAAAGAACGGATTGAAAATATCGCCCCCGAATTTAGAACCTATATTAACCAAAAATATCCCACGCTAAAAAATATCAGCCCTGAACAAATTCTTGCCTATATTTATGCCATCTTGCATAGCCAGAATTATCGCATAAAATATGCCGAATTTTTGAAACGTGATTTCCCGCATATCCCTTTTGTAGATGATGCCAAAAGCTTTGCTAAATTAGCTAAAATAGGACAGGCTTTAATCGATGCCCATCTGATGCGTGATGTTCCAAAATCCAATGTCAGCTATCCCATTGCAGGTGATAATATTGTAGAAAAACCATTCTATGATGCGGTAAATAAAAGGCTTTATATCAACAAAAAACAATATTTCGATGGGGTTTCAAAACAGACTTGGGATTTTTACATTGGCGGTTATCAAGTGCTAGATAAATACCTAAAATCACGCAAAAACCGCACGCTAATATTAGACGAAATAGACAACATCAAAAACATCTCCGCTGTGTTAGATTTCACCCATAAGATGATGGATAAAATTGATGGGGTGCTTTGATTCACTCGTCATTCTCTTGTTGTAAAAAGCGCTGTAAGTCAAACTTTTTAGAATGATAATTATTACCAAGTGCATCTTGAACAGTTCCGATGATGTGATAAAAGTTATTATCTTTATATATCTTTTTTAATGCATCTAATGGTATGAAAACACTATATGCGTTAGATGGTTCTAAAGTTAAGGGGCAGTTTGTATTTACATCATAATAACTTAAAGATGTGTTACACCATCCTTGCCTCTGAAATAACTGCCGAAATTCTATAATATGTTTTATTCTTTCTTTCAAAATTACATGTCTATAGGGATACATTACACCAATATAACTAATATAAATTGGTTTTGTTGATGTGTTTTTTACCCAAATATTGATTCCTATGTCTGCTTCCTGCAGCGAATATATCACAATCACTCTAATTTTAGGTTTTGTTTGATAGATATTCCATAAAAATATCGCAGTTGAAAGAAATGCAGCATAAAATGCCATATAGTCACTAATTTCCATTTTTGTATCACCGAACTAAAAGTAAAAACCTATTTTATCAATATCATCATTCACTGCTTTCTAGCAACATTTTTATATCATAAAGCCTGTGTTTGTTTAAATGCCGTTTATAGTATCAAGGGGGGTGCGGCGCAACTTCTCGGTGGGTATGTCCGTAGGACACCCCCCTTGTTGCGACCCCCCTTGATAATCCCCCCGCCATACTCAATATTAGCGGAGGTGCATGTTTTAACGACCATACAAAAAAGCAATCCCTCTTTCCAATATATCACGGTGGATTTACTAAAAATAGGGATTGCTGTTTTCCTCACCAGACTATGGGTCTGATAAAAACATTATACTCTGAATCCCTTATGGTGAGTCAAGTTTTATCCGCTTATATCGGATTCTTATCACTCAAATGACGATGAATCGTGAAAAAATGATATTTTATGGCGAAAATTTTAAATTAAATTAACAATTTTGCTGATTTTGCCCCACGATTCTCTCAAATGATTCTCTAAGTGATTCTTTAAAACCCTTTAAGTGATTCTCTAACACCCTTTCACTGATTCTGTTTCAGCCTCATTTTCATCATGTAGGTGGCGTTATTTCCTCTTGCGGCTGATGCCCATGCGCTTGTTCTAGCGAATCATAAGCGCGCTTTGCCAGATAGATACCAATCAAGCAAATCACCATGCCGCCAAAGCCCAACCATGTGATTTTTTCCCTAAAAAACACCCAGCCATAAATCATGCCCACAAACGGAAATCCCAATGTGAAAATGCCAGAAATATTGACGGGTATCCGTTGCACCGCATACACCAACAGACTCTGCCCAATCATTTGCGAATTAATGCTAAAGCCCAAAATCGCTACCCACGAAATCGCACTCGGCAATAACAGACTATAACCGCCAGCCCATGCGGCAATCGCGATAGTCAGCAAAGATGGCGCACACATAATAATCATTTTCTGCCACACTCCCAAAGATGTTTGGCAAAAGCTTAAAATAAATACATAGAATCCGAATGCCAGCAAGGCAAAAAAGGCATAAAGAAACCCTTTCCATTCTTGCGGATGACCGCTACCACCGCCTAGCCCCGTGCCGATGGCAAGATACATGCCCAACATCGCCAACCCCAACCCTAGCCAAAATAATTTTGGTGGCAATTCTTTATAGACAAGCACCGAAAGTGGCACCACCACCAAAGGTGTGCAAGAGGCAATCAATAATGTGAAACCAATCGTGGTATATTGAATGGCGGTGAAGAAACATAAAGTATCTAGCGCAAAAAACACGCCTGCAACCAATAATAAGATAATATTTGTCTTATTATCGTCGCGCCAATATTGGCGTTTATATTGCTTGGCGCGCCACACAATGAATGTGTAAAATGGTAGTGCAAATGCCAGCCTAAAAAACATATTGGCGAACACATTGCCCTCGCTAAAGCGCGCATAGACTGAACCACCGCCTAAAATGATAATCCCTATCACCAACATAAACATTGGAAAAAGCCTGTGTTGTTGCATCAAATACCTCACGATTCTATAAAAGCAAATAAAAAACCCTATCAGAATAATAAGTGCCATACAATTATAATATATTGTATCGGTCATTATTATATTGCTTTTAAGATATAATATGATTATGATGGTCTTGGTTTTCACAGAAATTTTTGAAAATCCATCCGCATGATAGCGATATAATTTATGTATCGCATATTAAGGGGGTGAACCTCGCACGATGAGTCTCATCATGCGGGGCGTTTTTGTTGTATGAATTAAAGTAAGATTAAAGGATTGCCAAGCAATAATGTTTGACCAATTAACTCAAAAAATCACTGGCATTTTTGATGGGCTAGGCAAAAGCGGGCTGTTGCGCGAAGCCGATATTGATGAGGCTTTATCGCAATTACGCCTATCGTTGTTGGAAGCCGATGTTGCGCTAGATACCGTGAAAGAGGTGGTAACGCGCACCCGTGATTTTGCGATGCAAGCCGATATTTTGCGTTCGGTTACGCCCACCCAACAAATCACCAAATATCTGTATGATATTCTGGTTGAGATGCTTGGCAAGCAAGGCAGTGATTTATCATTTTCAGGTGTGCCGCCGCATGTTGTGATGATGCTTGGTTTGCAAGGGTCGGGTAAAACCACCAGCACGGTGAAACTTGCCCTCTATGCCCGTAACAAACATGGTAAGAATCCAATGGTTGCCTCGCTTGATATTTATCGCCCCGCAGCTTTTGAACAATTACAAACATTCGCTGCTGCGCAAAATATCACCTGCCTGCCCAAAGCGGTGATGGGGGAGACCGTGCCACAAATTGCCAAACGCGCCATCAATGCTGCCAAATTAGGCGGGCATGATGTGTTGTTTTTGGATATGGCAGGGCGCAACCATATTGATGATGCGTTGATGCTAGAATTATCGCAAGTGAAAAATATCGCTAAACCGACTGAAAGCCTGCTGGTTGCCGACGCGATGACGGGGCAAGATGCGGTGAATATCGCACAAAATTTTGATAAGCAAATCAGTATCACTGGCATTATCCTCACCCGTATGGATGGCGATGCGCGTGGTGGTGCGGCACTTT
>CBDBHZ010000010.1:0-275000 GCA_965205905.1 Alphaproteobacteria bacterium
GACTGTAAGATAGAAAGAGGGATTTGTCAATTATTCGCCAAGTAAAAAACATAAGTTAAAAAACATAAGTTAAAAAACATATTTGACCGACCCTATCACAAAACCAATCGGCTTGGTTTGCGCGAATAACGCAACGCCTTCAATATCAGCATCAGCAGGACGTTTCAATGAATATTGCGTTACTTCTTTCTTGCCATTCCAGTCGCCTATCACTTCCATTTTTTTGGCAATGGTATGATGTTGTAAGGTTCGACCACGATTTTCACCCCCCTGCACGTTGGTTTCCTTTGGCTTAATAAAATACACCGCCACAATCTCGACCCTACCCGGTAATTTACCGCTAAACCCAGATTTCACCACATTCACCTGATAATCAGTATCTAATTTTTTAACCTGAAAACTAACGCGCTGCTTATCATTTTGACGCAGGCTAATCAGCTCAGCAACATTATTTCGTTTTGACCCTACCTCGTGATACCGACCATCAATCACCATTTGCGGGGTATATACTGTGCGTGAACGTAAAAAACGCGCATAAGATTTCTGCCTATCGGTGCCCCATTTTGTCGCAAACCTATCTTTCCAGCCCAAATAATCCCAATAGGTAACATGATAGGCAAGGGTAACAACATCTTTATGCGTGCTTAATTCATTCAATAAGCTTTCCGCAGGCGGGCATGATGAACAACCTTCTGATGTGAATAATTCTACTAATATCGGTGGTTTATCAACCGCTTTGGCGGCAAATGAAAATAGTTGGAGCATAATATAGAGACTTACATAAAATTTTTTCATTATTTATCCTTTTATCGGTTACCTTAATAGGCATATAGGCACAAAATTTGCATCATAGTGATAGTCATATTGATTATGGGGCGACTATCACCATAAAGTCAACTCATTTATTAAGACGAGTTATTAAGGTCATTTATAGGATTTATATCATGTTTACTAAAAAAAGACACCAATTTAATGTGCATCGTAGCGATGATGGATTTTTTCTAAAATTCGGTCCATTTTTTGTCTATGGTTTTGCCACTTTATTTGTGCTATATACAATTATTACACCACCTAATTTTCAAGGAAACAAGCAAAATGAAACAACCATTACTAACAATGTTACGCAATATCATATCGGGTAAATTTTACCTTTTTTCTATTATTCTGTTATTAGCCACCCCTGCTTATGCGTTCCCCGCTATGCCAGTGGGTTCTTTTGATTCATTGGGCTATTTCTCATTTTTCAACCTCGAAGAAAGTGGTGATAGAACAATAGATGAGAAAATGGAAGACCCCGTCAATCCCGATAACACCAAGATTGACCGTTCTGGTTTTCAGGGCTATTTTTCGTTCTCGCCTACTGATAATTGGGCATTTTATCTTAACCGAACTGAAGTCAACATAAACGAGGCAGATGGACTTTACGAACAGCCTGCTGGACCAAAAAATGAATTAAAAACGGCGTATGAGCGCACAGGGCTAGGTGTGCGTGGCATGTTTTCCAACAAACGTGGCTCGCCCGTGAAAGTTGGCATTTACAACGAATTTATTGTCAATAGCACCGCCGACCAAGATGGCGAAGCATTTGGCACCATGCCGTTTTTCTATATCGGGCATAATTTACCGATTTCACTGCGCTATGGCTATAATGTGGAAACAAGCAGGCGGCAAACCCGTCTTGCCGATACCAGCATCAGCAAATGGGACTATTTTTATAACTCGCATGTCTATTTGCGGTTTGAACCTTATAATTCGGTGGCGCGCTTCCCAATCGGCTATGAATATCATCAGCGTAGTGGCACAGCACCCGACCCGCTGAATTACGACCTCCAAAAAGAGCGGATGATTGAGCATAGTGTGTTCTTCCATTTGCCTGCCAGTATCTTGCTAACATTACGGTATCAGACCAGTGACGATGCTGAACAAGTATCATTAGGGCTAGAAGTGCCATTTTTCTGAGATATAATTTAATTGGGGCTTTTGAGATACGTTTTGATTGGGCTTTTGATTTGAAGTTTGACAAGTAATTTTTTAGAGAACAACGCGTTTTATGCTTGCCAAGATTATTTTTTTTAAGTAATATGCGTTTTTGGTATTCCGCGATAGCTCAGTTGGTAGAGCAGGTGACTGTTAATCACCCTGTCGCAGGTTCGAGTCCTGCTCGCGGAGCCACCCCTTATCCCCTCTCAATAGTTAGCAAGGCTTGCCCTTGTACCAATGGCGGTCGCGCGCCTTGCCGATGGTACTAAAGGTGCTAATCGCGAAGACACCCCTTGTAACCCCACCGCATTAATATTCACTCACCATTAGTATACGCTAGAATTGCACACCCCGACATGCTCCTCCCTCGTGTTGAAACAAAGCGGTGGGGGTTGAGGAGGCCTCGATGCTAGTGTTGAGTATGGCGGGGGGATTATCAAGGCACACTCCTTAATGAGTATTACACACAAGCGGGGGTTGTTAAGGGGGCAAGTGGCAAGAGGCGTCTGCTTGGCAAATTGTCCAACGGACATAAATTTGACAAGCGCGCATCGAGAAGCCACATCGCGCCCCCTTAAATAATAATCATAATCCGCACCCCCCTTGATACATAAAATCAACTCCGCAAAGCCCCCCATATATAATGTCTCGCAACACGCACCGCCCTTGTGTTGAGCAACCGCGAGGTTTTATTATTCTATTACGATGTTGTTTTCTTTGAGGTGGGTTTTGACATAAGCTAACACTTCAAGACATTCTGGTTTGGTCGCGTACTCTTCTTCTTCCCATCTGATAGTATCAGCAATGCTATATGACCCTGAAGTGCCATCATCGTTCTGGTAATAAATTGTATTATTCCAATCCATGCCATTATCAATCAATAATTTTATAATGTCTAAATAAAAATTTCTATCATCAGGATAATATGTTCTAAAATCATTATTACATGTCGTAAATATATACGATATAGGTGTAACCAAACCTCCCCCTTCACCTTCACTAGGGAATCCAAAATTCTTATTTGGATTCGCACCCTGTGCGATTAAATCTTCTAATTTTAAGATTGCTTCTGGAATACCCATATCATGGTTAAGCCCAAGACTCCCATATGTCATGCCCAAAAAAGTTTTAAAAAACAAACGTTGCACATCAGCTTCTTCAGTTTCAGTTGCATTGATATTTTTGACTGGCAATAACACAACGTATGTTAGAATAGCTAACAGTGAAAAAAATATGGTAAGATGCTTTAATTTCATCTTACCATCATAGTTGAAAGGAAATTTCTTGTCAAATTTTATTTTTGTTCGTGGGGGTATGGGGCGATACACTCCACCGCCAGTATTAAACACAGCGGTGGGGGGTATGGGGGGCGTCATCGCGTGGCGGTTGTCCTACGGACATAACCGCCAAAGCGTATGCCGCAAAGCCCCCCATAAATTAATGCGTTCGCACCCCCCTTGATATATAAAACCTAAACCGCAAAGCCCACCATATATTAATGTATCGCGACACGCACGGTTTTTGTGTTGAGCAACCGCGAGGTTTTATTATTCTAGTATGATATTGTTTTCTTTGAGGTGGTTTTTGACATAATCTAACGCTTCAAGACATTCTGGTTTGGTCGAATTTTCTTCTGTTCTTTTGAGTCTCTCGGCAATGGTTGAAGTTTCGTCTGAATAACCTTCATATATCTTCTCAATATTTTTAGCATTCCAATCCACATTATTATCAAGCAATAATTTCACAATGTCTAAATAAAAATTTTGATCATCAGGATAATATGTTCTAAAATCATTACCACATGTCCGAAAAATATAAGATATAGGGGTATATGAATAGCCATAATCTCCCCCTTCACTGAAGCTAATTTTCTTATTTGGGTTGGCACCTTGCGCGATTAAATTTTCTAATTTTAAGATTTCTTTGGCAATATCCATATCATGATTAAGCGCATAACTAGCATATGTCATTTTCAAAAAAATACCATCAAATAATTTTTGCACATCAGCTTTTTCAGTTTCAGTTGCATTGATATTTTTTACTGGCAATAATACAACGTATATTAGAATAGCTAACAGTGAAAAAAATATGGTAAGATGTTTTAATTTCATCTTACCATATTAGTTGAAAGGAAAAAATTTGTCAAATTTTATTTTTCTTCAATGAATTTGATTTTCATGTTTTTAAATATTTTTTCAAAAGAATCCTCTAAATCCAGTTTCGTTTTTTGCGCTTTTTGAATGGTCTTATTTAAGAAATCAGTTTTTTCACCAACTGTTTCTAGCATCAATTTCATTCTTAATAACACATCAATCATGGCTTTCAGGGTGAGTATATCGCGCAATGTGCCACTATGAATTGCATCATAAATATTCTCAACTGTTGTAGCATTATTGGCTTTGATAATACGGCTAGCACGTTCATCCCAATCTTTTTTGGCGTGGGTGCGGATTTGATTGGCAATATTGCTAGATGGTGCAAATAACCCAACAAAATCTTTTTCACCAATGTTAGACATGGGATTAATTGCTTTTATCAATTCAGATTGCTTAAATTCGCCATGTCGCCGTTCCCACCATTTATTTCCAATATGGGTGTTGAGGTAATTGATGATTTTATCATTAATGATTTCCTTATGATTTGCGCCTACTGCGTCCCTTACTTTGGCAAAATCAACAATTCTTTGTTCAATATGCGAATGTTCATTTGTGCCATCATCTTTCATAACAGAGCCAATTTTATGGTTGCTACTGATGATTTGCCCTTTCACAACCAGCGATTGAGAGAGATGCCTAAAACTGGTGAGCCGCATCTTATCAGTATTTTCATTATATTCTAAAATAGTGATACTATAGGGTGAATCATCTGAAACACGAAGCACTTTTGAAATTGTCGGGTTAACCTCACTATCTTTGATATAACGCACACTGCCATCGGTTTCAAGATACTTACCCGTAAAATCCAAACCTCTGTGAGAGACAAGTTTGAATTGTTGCAGATTGTCTGCAATTTCATCCAAACTTTTATCTTTTGAATCCCGAATTGCTTGCCTCATTGCCTCATGATATTGATCACTAAAATCTTTATTCCTGAAGCGCAATTCCATAAAATTTCCAGTAAGTTGGAGATAGACACCCAATTCTTTCACATAGAATCTGCGGTTAGAGGCTCTGCCTTGCTCGGCACGAATTTGCTCGATAATTTTTTCAAAACTTTCAAGCAATGCAGATTTATCTAAATTTTTGATTTCCGCCGCCTTATCACGCACATCTTGTGATAAGTCCTTTAGGATTGCCGTGATGTTTTTATGAAAATGAAGCTCCTTATCACTAGAAAGGTTGGTTTGTGCTTGCTTTAGATGAGTCATCAAATAAAAAGCTTGAAACACGCCTATTTTCTCACCGCGTTTCAACTTTTCTAGCAATTTCTGAGCATTCAACGGGGCTTTCTTCTTCAAATCTTGTTCAAGCTGATAATTTTCCAGATAGGCTTGCGTGCGGTTCGGCATGGCATCAAGCTTGCCAAGGCTTTTTAATTCATTATATAGCAAATTAAGTTTTTCAAGGTCAGCCGTACTAGGCTTTTTCTTGCCCTGTTCTATATCGATTAACAAAGCCTGATAACCATGTAATCGCGTATGCACCGATGGCGAAACATTAAGTGTGCCAATAGTTTTAGTGTAATCCTCCATCTTTGCTTTCAGAATCTCATTATGGATGGGTTGCAACAGCTCTCTGGTTTTTTTCGGCATATATTGAATGTTGCTTTTATCCTGAAAAGCATCATAGAGAGTTTTGGCTAAATCCTTATTGCCATTTTTTTCAAGTGTCTGCAAATTTTTGATATTAATATCGCTAAACTTAAATTTTTTGCCAATATGGGTGGTGAGATTATGAAACGCCTTTTCGGGCAGTGTCGATAATTTATCCGCCTTATCAATAGCTTTTATGAGCGCATCAGTGCGTGATGAAGGGCTATAATTTGGCTGATATTGTGCCGCCATCAATTCAGTGATTTCGTCAGTGGTGAGCGATGCAGAACCGACCGCCGTCAGCAGTTTCTTAAAATCGGCTTGGTTGCTTAAATGATTGAAAAACTGATTCACCTTACCTAATGGGCGGAAATAATTTGGTTGGTTTTTGGTTTTCTGCACTAATTTATGCGGGGGCTTTGCGACATGGCTTTATAGTATCAAGGGGGGTGCGGTCTGGCTTCTCGATGCGCGCTTGTCAAATTTATGTCCGTTGGACAATTTGTCAAGCAGACGCCTCTTGCCAGAACCCCCCTTGACAATCCCCCCGCCATACTCAATACTGGTAGAGGCATGAGCGAAGGGGTTACAAGGGGCGTTCCTGCCGATAAGGCAGGTCGCAAAGCCCCTTGCTAGCGAATTTTAGCTTTGCTAAAATTCTAGCGTATATTAATGCCGTTTAGCAAGTTTTTCGCAACAATCACATGCTTTTTGCTTGTTACTGCCTGATAGTTTTTGGGTTAAGACGTCAATAGCACTCATAATGAGTCCTCCTAATATAAAATGTCCATAAGTTGGGCATAAGGTTACGTTATCCGCAAACGCATGATGCGGAAATTAACAATGTTTAAGTTTTTGGGTTGCCATTCGGTTCGGTTATTGAGGGGCGCAATGGGCTTATTTCTAATCTACCATAAGTTTATTACACAAATCAAGAACACTTTGTGAAAAAGTAGTAAACCTGTGGATAACTTTTTGTTTGTTCGGATTTATGGTTAAAATAAGTGCTAAATGTATTGTTTTACCCTGATTTCGTTGTTCCCATGCAGAGTAACAAATACGGACGGTGCCTGTCTCATCACATTATAATATGGGGGGCTTTGCGGAGTCGGTTTATATGTATCAAGGGGGGTGCGGCGCAACTTCTCGGTGGGCAAGGCAGAAGCCGCCCACCTTGTTGCGACCCCCCTTGATAATCCCCCCGCTGTATTTCAACACGCAAGAGGTGTAAATTGCTGTTACTCAAAACGAGGGAGGAGTGTGTCGGTAGATGACTCAACAAAAAGGCAGTATTTTGAATGCAAACTTCGTTTGCCATGTGGATTCCGTGTCTTAAACACTGCCCTATCGGGGCAGTGGCACGGAACGACGAAAGAGAGGAGTGGGTTGCTGTTGCTCAATACAAGGGCGGTGCGTATCGCGCCATGCCCAAAACTAGCCCCGTATCAACGTGCCATGTCCGTGTTCGGTGAATAATTCCAGCAGGATTGAGTGCGCGAAGCGTCCATCAAGAATCACGGCGGCGCGTAGCCCCTGATTGATAGCCTCGATGCAAGTTTCCAATTTGGGAATCATACCGCCCGTAATCACATCGCTTTGCATTAAATTCTTTGCCTGCTGAATCGTTAGCTCCTCAATCAATTCGCTATCTTTATCCATGATGCCCGCAATATCGGTCAGCAATAACAGCCTGCGCGCGCCAATTTGCGCGGCAATATAGCCCGCGGCAGTATCGGCATTCACATTGTAAAATTGATTATCATCTGCGCCCAATCCAATCGGTGCAATCACGGGGATAATCTCGGAATCCTTTTGAATCTGCGTCAGAATGCTTTGGTCAATCGCGCAAGGCGTGCCAACAAAACCTAATTTGGGGTTGAGCTGCTTTGGTTCGCATCAGCCCACCATCAGCGCCACAGATACCGATTGCCTGCCCACCTAGCTTGACAATCTCGGATGTAATGCGTTTGTTCAGCTGATTCAGCACCATCGATACAATCTCGATACTCGCCGCGTCAGTTACCCGCAAGCCATCGATAAAATTACTCTCAATCGCCAGTTTTTTCAGCATTTCGTTGATTTTAGGACCGCCGCCATGCACAATAATCGGGTGAATGCCAACCTGTTTCAGCAAAAGCACATCACGGGCGAAGCTGGTGAATAATTCATCATTAATCATGGCATGGCCGCCAAATTTAATCACCACAGTCTCGCCACGATAGCGTTGCATAAACGGCAATGCCTGCATCAAAAATTCGGCACGCGCCAAAAATGTTTTGTTTCTTTCTTTTACCATCATTCACGCATCATATAATTATTTTAACAGTAATGCCAATCTTTTTTGCAAATCATCAAAGCCGATATTTTTACGCGCACTGGTAAAAAATAATTCGGGCAGCGCATTGGGGATGGTGGCAAGTTCTTGCGTGATATTTTCGTGCAAATCATCACGCGCCTGTTTGGCGATACTATCTTGCTTGGTAACAACCAATAAAGTGGCATTGCCGGTATCGCTTAACAATGCAAGCGCCTCTTGGTCAATCGGCATAATGCCCCGCCTTGCATCAATCAGCAGGCAAACCAGACGCAAATTACGGCGCGATTCCAGATAATGATAATTTAAGGAAGAAAATGTCCGCCGCATTGAAACCGCACTGGTGAAGCCATAGCCCGGCATATCCACAAAACCCAGACGGTCGGCAAGGTTGAAAAAATTCAGCATTTGGGTGCGTCCGGGGGTGTTACTGGTGCGGGCGAGTTGCTTTTGCGCGGTGATGCGATTAAGCAAACTGGATTTGCCACAATTCGACCGCCCCCAAAAGGCGATTTCAGGCAAGGCGCTATTGGGTAAAGCCATCCCCTCTGGCACGGATTTAACAAAGCGACAGGCGGATGAAAATAATTTGCGTGTTTGCTTATCTGTCATAGTTGGCTGTCATAGTGTGGCGGTCATAATGCGGAGATGATGCCCCTATTTGATGCCTACCTTACGCCTTATTTTTCTCTTTTTTATCCAGCCTTTTCATAATCGCCCATTGCTGCGCGATGGTGAGGGTGTTATTCCAAGTCCAGTAAATCACCAAGCCTGCGGGGAAAGTTGCTAGCAAAAAGGTGAACACAATCGGTAACATGGCAAAGATTTTTTGCTGTATTGGGTCTGGCGGTGCGGGGTTTAATTTTTGTTGCACCCACATGCTAAAGCCCATTAATAGTGGCCATATCCCAATATTGACGATGGATAGAATCGGTGGCACAACCCATGGCGCAAAGCCGAATAATACCAGAATGCCTGCGGGGTCGGGCGCTGATAAATCGTGTATCCAGCCATAAAAGGGCGCGTGACGCATTTCGATGGTAACGAATAACACTTTATAGAGTGCGAAGAATACCGGTATTTGCAACAGCATCGGCACACAGCCTGCCATCGGATTCACTTTCTTGGTGCGGTAAATTTTCAGCATTTCTTGTTGTAATTTTTGCTTATCCTCGCCATAATTTTCACGCAATTCCTGAATTTCGGGCTGCAACTGTTTCATTTTTGATATCGAGACATAGGCTTTGTTGGCAAGCGGGAAGAATACGATTTTAATCAATACGGTCAATGCCAAAATCGCCAATCCAAAATTGCCCAACCAGCCTGATAATTTATTGATGATTTGAAATAAAGGCTTGGTGATAAAATATAAAATGCCAAAATCAACCGCCAAATCAAAGCGGTCAATATTAAGTTGTTCGGCATAATTATCGAGCAGAGTTACTTCTTTTGCGCCTGCAAATAATAGCGTTTGATAGCTATGTTGCTGGCCGATGCCGATAATATTGGCATCAGATGCAAAATCAGCCTGATAGACAGGGCGGTCTTGCGATTTGCCTTGCCTGAAAGCGGCATTAAATGAATCCGCCTGCGGTATCATCACGGCAAGCCAATATTTATCGGTGATACCAAACCAACCTTTTTGATTATCATATTTTAACACGCCATCTTCGGTATCATCATAGTCTTCTTCAATCAGCTCATCAGCAAGCACACCGATAAAGCCTTCATGCAAAATATAGAAATTCAGAGTTTCTGGCTCGCCAATCCGTGCTACCAAACCATAATTGCGAATCGTTAGGGGATTCTCACTATTATTGGTAACATTCTGGGTAACGGATATCATGAAATTTTCGTCAATCGTGAAAGTTTTTTCAAAACGGATATTTTCAGGACTCACCCAAGAGAGCGTCACATCATTATCTCGGCTAAGGGTGAAGCGATTGCTTTGCCAAATGGTGGTAGGGTCAGGAGTGGTAAAACTTTTATCACCTAGCCAACCGAAATTCGCATAATAAGGGTCATCACTATTGGCGGGGTTAAACAGATGCACTTGGTCGGCACCATCATCTAATGTTTCTTTGTAATTCAGTAAAACCAAATCATCAATGCGCCCACCTTGCAAATTGATAGAACCGCTGACACGGTCGGTTTCAATGCGAACACGTTGATTTTGGGCAAGCGCGCCACTGCGTGATAAGGTTTGATTTTGCGTGTTGCCATTAATAGCAAGCGCATCAGTATCAGAATCGATAGCATTTGTATTTGTGCCATTAATATTTGTGCCGTCATTGGTTACGCTATTTTGAACCTGTGATTGATTGCCAACCTCATCCGTTACAATTTGCTGTTGCTGTTGCGGTGGTGCTAAAAAGAATTGCCAGACCAGTAACACCATCAGCGATAGCGAGATAGCGACAATCATATTTTTATTTTCCATTTATCTTCTTCTTTCCTTTTGTTTTTGCCTCGTATGATTGGTGCATGATTGCGGTACGGGGTCATATCCTGCTTTTGCAAAAGGATGACAGCGCACCAATCGTTTTAATGTTAAAACACTTCCTTGATATAACCCAAAACGGTCGATAGATTCAACAGCATATTGCGAACAGCTAGGAAAAAATCGACACCCTGTTATCACGCCCTGCGCGCTCATAAAATGTAAAATCGGCGATAGAACGAAACGATAACATTGCAATAAAAAAATAGCGGGCAAGATAGTAACATATTTCATCATGATTTTTTGTTAAAAACCTTGTTATGACGCGTTTCGTTTTTATCCGATTCGATTTTATTCGTCGCTATTCTATTAAGGGCGCGGATAAATCTTTTTTCCATTTTTTCAAAATCAATGCTATGGGTTTCTTTACGGGCGATAAACACATAATTAAAACCATCACGCTTTAGATTTGTAAGATGCGTTCGCACCAAATCCCGTAACCGCCTTTTGCTACGGTTTCGAATCACCGCATTGCCAACTTTACGGCTGGCAGTAAAACCAATATGGCAGGGCTTACTGGTATCGAGTGCGTTATCTTGCAAATACTGAACGATAAAGCCACTATCAGCAATATAGGCAGCATGTTTGGTCATGCGCTGAAAATCTTGACGTTTGGTGAAAATGGCGATTTCTGAAGTGAAATGGCGCAACTCACGCGGCAAGGATTTTACGTCCTTTTTTGCGCCTTGCATTCAAAATGCGACGCCCATTTTTGGTTGCCATACGGCTTCTGAAGCCATGACGGCGTTTGCGAACCAAATTACTTGGCTGAAATGTTCTTTTCATTGGTAAATACCCTTTACAAAATAGAGGCTAATATAGCAATATAGCATCAAATGTCAACCATAATTCGCTGTTATGAGTAAAATGAAAGTTATTTTTAAAATTAAGCCATTATTATTGAGGCTAGCATTGCTACTATTACCTTTAATAATGTCTGCTTGTGCGCAAAATGCTGATTATTATCAGCTTGATGATTATCATGACCAAGAAAATATTCTTGGCACACCAACAAAACAGGCGAATGAATATGACCCTAACCGTTTGATAGGGCTTTCTTATGGTGAGGTTTATCAAAAATTAGGGCCTCCCGATTTTGCCCGCCCCGAAGGCAATAAAGAATTTGTGCAATATCGCGATAAGGATTGTCTGCTAGATTTATTCATAGAATATTGGGATGGGGTGCCAAAACGCGACCCAGAAAATAAAGAGATTAGCAAGCAGAGGCGACAAAATAGCAGTATCACCTACTCAAAATTGCGTGATTCGTATCGCGATGCCAATGTGCCACCCCATATTTTACGGCAATGTTTATATTTGTTGATGGAACGCGGCAAAAAATAGTATAACAATGATAGGTAATATTGAAGGAGATAGAAATGAGTGTATTTAATATGATGAAAATGGCAGGCGGCGGTGCAGGGCTTGCCAATTTAGTCAAGCGTGAGGTGGAAACATTAGTGCGCGATAGGCTAGGGGCGATATTGCAAGAGCAAAATCAGTTCGTTACCCGTGATGAGTTTGAGGCTGTTAAAATCATGGCAGAAAATGCCTTGCAAGAAAATGAAAAATTACGCATTAAAATTGCTGATTTAGAAAAGAAAAAAGCCAAATAAATTTGCATTAAAGCGTGATAATATGTTACAACACGGCTTTATTTTAATTTGATGAGGGTAAAAACATGAAAAACGATTATTTATTCACCAGCGAATCAGTCAGCGAAGGGCATCCCGATAAAATAGCCGACCAAATATCAGATGCGGTGGTTGATGAATTTTTACGGTTAGCCCCAGAAGCAAGGGTGGCAGTGGAAACACTCACCACCACCAATCAAGTGGTGCTAGCGGGCGAAGTGCGTGGCCCTGCAGAAATAGATGCCGCCAGAATGGAAACATTGGCACGCGGTGTGGTGCGCGATATTGGCTATGAGCAAGATGGCTTTCATCATGAAAATCTCAAATTTCTCAGCTTTGTGCATCAGCAATCGGCTGATATTGCCCAAGGGGTGGATTCTGCGGCTGATAAAGATAAAGATGAGGGTGCAGGCGACCAAGGCATCATGTTTGGTTATGCGTGTCGTGAGACTGAAAATTTAATGCCCGCGGCGATTGATTATAGCCATCAAATTTTGAAGCGATTAGCAACAATAAGGCACGAAAACCGTGATTGTGGGTTATTGCCTGATGCCAAATCGCAAGTTACATTGCAATATCGTGATGGCAAGCCCGTAAAAGCGCAATCGGTGGTGGTTTCCACGCAACATCAAGAAAGTATGAGCCAAGCCGATATTCGCGCATTGGTGAAAAAACATGTGGTGGCAGTGTTGCCAGAAGGCTGGATGTGTGATGATGATGAGTTTTATGTCAACCCCACTGGCAGATTCGTGATTGGCGGCCCTGATGGTGATGCAGGCTTAACAGGGCGCAAAATTATTGTGGATACTTATGGCGGGGCGGCACCACATGGTGGCGGTGCGTTTTCGGGCAAAGACCCCACAAAAGTGGATAGGTCAGCCGCCTATGCGGCGCGCTATTTGGCAAAAAATGTGGTGGCAGCAGGCTTGGCTGAAAAATGCGTGATTCAGCTTTCTTATGCGATTGGCGTTGCCCATCCGATTTCAGCCTATGTTGATTTTGGCTGGCACAGGCAAGGTATCAGAGCAAAAAACATCGGATTTGTTGCGTGAGTTGGTGGATTTAAGCCCGCGCGGTATCAGAGAAAAATTACAGCTTAACCGCCCGATTTATCGAAAAACGGCTAGCTATGGTCATTTTGGGCGCACCCCCGAAGCTGATGGCTCGTTTTCGTGGGAAAAATGCGATTTGGTTGATGCGTTGAAATCCCTATTATAATAAATTTGTTATAATTTCGATAAAAAATGATGCTCCTCCGCTCTTATGGGCGCAAACGGTCAAAATATATCCGCCCCTATCAGCAAAAATTGCTGACGGAAACACTGCCAAATTATCGGCTTGATGTGCCAGATGATATGCCGTCTGGTTTGGCTGATTATTTTACGGGTAAAAAACATCAAACTAAAAACTACAAAACCTATGGGTTGGAAATTGGCTTTGGCGATGGCGCGCATTTGGCATGGCAAGCGAAGCAAAATCCCGATTGTGGCTTTATCGGTGCTGAACCTTTTATATTAGGGGTGGCAAAATTACTGCGCCATATTGATGATGATAATTTAAGTAATATTCGTATTTTCCCCGATGATATTCGCTATCTACTGCCATTTATCCCCAAAGCCAGCCTGCACCATATTATCATTTTACACCCCGACCCATGGCCGCGCAAAAAGCACCATAAAAGAAGGTTGATTCAGCCTGAATTTATTGATAGATTGCATCATTTGCTGGTTGATGGGGGTTGTGTTACCATTGGCACAGATTGCTCTAATTATATGCAATGGATATTATGTATGATGCTGTCGCGTGATAGTTTTTATTGGCATCAGCCACGCAATCATGGCAAGAAAAACCGAAAATAGTCACATATTATGGTGAAAAGGCGGTGCAAAAAGGGCAAGATGCGTGGTATTTTAACTTTATTAAAAAGTGAAAATGTATGATTGCAAGAATCTTTCGTTGAAACAGAGCAGCCTATGAAAAAAATATTATTGGCATTGATTGCTGTTACTACTCCCCATCAATGCGGTTGCGTTGCCGCATTTATATGTTGGGGTTGGCACAGTTTCGGGTTCAGATGGTCAATTAGCAACCACCATCATTGAAAATGGCGCAGACCCTGTTTTTTTGAGCGATACATATATTGTGCGTAACGGTTATGGATTGTCGCTTGGCTTTAGTTTTGATAATGTGAGTGTGGAGCAGAGATGGTTGGATTATGGCATGAAAGACCAAAACTCACCGCCCAGAGAGCGGCCGAGTGATTTTATCGAGCTTACCACCAATCTTATCGGGCGTGTTGGCACTGATTTTTTGAGCGTAAGGCTTATTATGGGCTATGGTGAGGCAGCCATCAAGCCTGTAACATTGCCAGAGGCGAAATTTGATGTCTTAACCAAAGGCATAGGCGTTGAATTGAATATAGTTTTTATCGGCAACACGCGAATTTTTGTAGATTATTATGATAATTCATATCAGCACCAAAATTTTACGGGTGGCACCTATCAGCAAACAATGCGAGACCATTCAGTGATTTATATGGGCATGACTTTTCCACTGAAGCTGGGCAAAATTTTTGGTGCGGCAACACCCGGGTAATTGATTGGGGCTTAATAAAAATTTTGGACGATATAGCCAAGATAAATCACAATGCCGATAGCACCATAGGCGCGATAATTTTTGCGGCTTAATATGTAGAAACTCACCACCAAACCCGCAAACAGCATCAGCGGAATATCAAGCGATATTAAATGTCTATCGATGGATAATGGAAAGAAAATTGCAGTGATGCTTAATACAGCAAGAATATTGAAAATACAGCTTCCTAATACATTGCCAACCACCACATCACTCATCCGCATTCTGATGGCGGTAATGGTGGCAACCACTTCTGGCAGTGATGTGCCAAACGCAATGATGGTGGCGCCAATCACGCTTTCTGGCACATTAAAGGCTAGGGCAATCATCGCGCCATTATCCACCACCAGATGCGCGCCTATTAATAGTAACGCAAGCCCGCCTAGCATTTTCACACTATCGGCGGTAAGCGATGCTTTGCTCTGCACATCACTTTGTGTCTCACCTATCGGCATATCAGCAGCGGTTGCTTTGCTAGATTTCAGTGATAAAAACATATAGCAGGCAAACATCAACAGCAAAGTAGCACCACTATACCACATAACAGTGCTAAATAAGGTGGCGATAATAAATAACGCCACAAAGCTTGAAAGCATGAAACCCAGATTGATTTTGATGTTTCTATCAATAACTGATACCGTAAATGGCATCATCGCGATAGCAAGCCCATAAATCAGCAGAATATTGGCAATATTACTGCCCACCACATTGCCCATCGCAATGCCGACATTGCCCCGATAGGCGGCAACAAAACTTGCCATAAATTCAGGCAGAGATGTGCCAAAGCCAATCACAACCGCCGCAATAAAAGTAACCGACATCCGAAAATGCTTGCTTAAATTGACGCATGATTTTACTGTAAATTCACCGCCTTGATAAAGCGCGAATAACCCAAGCAGAAGCAAAAAATATTGAATGAACATTAAAAACTCTCAATAAAGATGGGTTAAAACGGCAATATTTCATAGCGCAACAACAGATAAGGAGTGAGCACAATTACCATCATAATCGTGGCTTTTAACCAAGCGGGAATTTTACTGAACATTGAGAGTGCCTCCTTTAATTTTATAATAATGCGGCTTTATTGCGCTTTCTTTGTGCGGATGAGGGTATCTTCATCAGGTCGCGGTATTTTGCCACAGTTCTACGGGCAATATCAATATTTTCTTTTTGTAAAATATCCACAATCGCATCATCAGAATAGACTTTATTCTTTTCTTCACCATCAATCAAGATTTTGATGCGTTTACGAATGGCTTCGGTGGAAAGCCCTTCAGAATCGCCATTGATGGCGTTGGTGAAGAAATATTTCATTTCAAAAATACCGTGCGGCGTTGCCATATATTTGCCCGAACAAGTGCGGCTGATGGTGCTTTCGTGCATCTCAACATCTTGCGCTATGTCTTTGAGCACCAATGGTTTCAAGCCATCAATCCCATCGCGGAAGAAACCAATTTGCCGTTTGATAATGGCTTGCCCAACCCGCATGATGGTATTATTGCGCTGGGTAAGGGCGCGAATCATCCATTTGGCTTCTTGCCAATTTTGCTGTAAATATTGCTTATCATCTTTATTGCCTGCCTGCCCAAACATGCTATGATAATAATCATGGTTGGCACGCACCGAAATAAAGGCGCGCGGGCTTAATTCCACATACCATTGATTGCGGGTATTTTGCTTAACATATAAATCAGGCACAACCATATCGGCAGTTTGTATCGAAAATTCAGCAATCGGATTTGGGTTTAAGGCGCGAATCTCTTTCAGCATATCGCGCAAATCATCTTCATCTGTTTGGCAAAGCTTCATTAATTTACGATATTCGCGTGCTGCCACCAATTCAATATTATCCAGTAAGATTTGCATTGTGGGGTCAAGGCGATTTTTATCTTTCAGCTGTAACGCAAGGCAATCGCCTAAATTATAGGCAAAAATACCAACGGGGTCGAATTCGCGCATGGTGTTTAGCACAGGTTCAAGCGTGTTTTTAGGAATATTTAACTCACAACTTAACCCATCAATATCATTATTCAACCAGCCACGTTCATTGATATGGTCAAACACCAATTGCCCAATCATGATTTGGCGGTTATCGGTAAAATGAATCCTTAATTGCTGTTCTATATGGTCGCGCAACGAAGGGGCATCGGTTGCGGAATCATCAAGATAATTATAGTCAGACGTATAATTTTGATAGCTTGGTTCAGAATCGAAATGGTCTTCTTGGGTCATATCAAGCGCGCCATCACATGTGCCTTCGTGGGTTGCGGCATCAAACGCATCGCCTTCATAATCAGCTTCGCTATTATTGGTGGTTGGCTCATCTAGCCCATCACTGGCATGGCCACGGTCATTTTCTAAAAATGGGTTACTTTCCATAACGCCCGCCATATAGTCGTTTAAATCCAGCATGTTAAACTGCAACAGCTTAATCGCCTGCTGCATTTGCGGGGTAAGCACAAGATTTTGACTTTGTCTTGCATCAAGTTTTAAATGGGGTGAAGACATGTTGATTACATCCTAAAATCGTCGCCCAAATAATGGTCGCGAACTTGTTTGTTGTTGATAATATCGTCAGCCGTGCCTTCTAGCAGTAATTTACCATCGTAAATCACATAGGCGCGGTCGACTAATTTGAGGGTTTCGCGCACATTATGGTCGGTGATAAGCACCCCCACATTGCGCTGTTTCAAGCGAATAATTAATTGCTGAATGTCTTTCACGGCAATCGGGTCAACGCCTGCCAAAGGTTCATCAAGCAAAATATAAGATGGGTTTGCAGCCAGTGCGCGGGCAATTTCTAGCCTTCTGCGCTCGCCACCTGATAGAGCAGGGGAGGGGCTGTGGCGTAAAGATTCAAGCGAGAAATCATTGAGCAATTCATTTAATTTTTGCTGCTGTGCTTGTTTGTTTTTTTCATTAATCTCTAAAATCGCTCTGATATTTTGTTCCACCGTTAGCCCGCGAAAAATCGATGCTTCTTGTGGCAAATAGCCAAGCCCTAATCTTGCGCGGATATGCACGGGCAAGGCGGTAATCTCATCACCATCCATAAAAATATGCCCTGCATCAGGCATCAATAAACCGCTTAACATATAAAAACTGGTGGTTTTGCCCGCACCATTAGGTCCTAACAATGCCACTGCTTCACCGCGATTCAGGTGAAAGCTGAAATCTTTAATCACCAATCTATCGCCATATTTTTTTTGTAAATTAGTGGCAGAAAACCCATCTTGCGGCACATGATAGTTTGTGTTTTTTTGGGTTTTTCTTTGAGATTTTTGTTTTGATGGCTTGGTGAAGAGTGATTTAAGATTTAAAAGAGAACGCATCAAAAAATTTGAAATATTTAAGTCGTTGCGAGAGGGGGAGGCATTTGCCATAGAAGCTTGATATTCTGTGATAGAAATGGCGTGATTGGCAAACATGGTGTATCTCTCCTATTGCAAATATGTTTTGTTCTGCCTTAAATTGAACGACCCCCCTCCATTAAGAGAAAAAACCGCACATGGCGTTTTAATTTTTCTACCCCTTTTCGTTGTAATCTCCGTATTACCACACATTTCTAATTGCTCAGTCGCATAATTGAAATATGCTTGTTCAGCCTTTGCATCACGCTCTGGCATGGTGGCAATAATTGACCCTTTGGCGACCATATAATCGGCAGTTTCTGTATCATTAAAATAAATCACTGCCCGCTCGCCCGTTATCAGATTATCGCGCCAATGATACGCAAAATCACCCGAAAAGTGAAGCTCTTTTAAATAATTTATGTTATCGTCAAAAACTCCGTCGGCATAATTGGCTATCATTTTTGTGCCTTCAACATCGTTAAAAATCACATCATTAATAGACAATCTATTATCGTTTAATGCAATAACCATGCCATCTTTTGCGATGAGTGTGTTTTTATCAGATACGAACTTAGCATTATCATATAAATCAAGCCTTTCAGGCGATATTTTATACCGAAAACCAACGGCTTCAAAGCGATAATTACCCATAAAACCGAATGATTCTACCTCGCTAATTGCTGTTTCACTGTCTTGATTCAAACGCATTTGTTTGGTGTTGAGTTCAAAATTTTTGATTTTATTTTGCACGAATACATCATCATTCATCGCGATGACATTATCTTGCACCAACATATGATTGGCACTTATTTTTGGACGGTTTTTGCCGCTATTAATCAAACCGTTGGTTAAGGAATAGTGATTTTGACCGATAAAAATCATCTCATCAGATTCGATGATAAGCGGGTTTTCTCCGCCAATGGTGATCATATTATCTGTCACAAAATTATAGGGAATAGTTTGTGGGTAAACTGGAATTTTTGGCAATGATGGCGGGTTAATAATTTCCCATGTTACCAATATCAGCGGTAAAATAATCAGCATCAGCCGTAGCATAATATCGCCTAACAGCCAGCCAATTGCATAATAAGGGCGGTAGCGATAACGAATTTTTGTTAATCTTATCTGGTAAGCAATATGATAATGGAAATAGCGAAATGGGCGGATAAGAAACCGCATTTAATTCAAGCCAACCCGTAGGCAATCATGGATATGAATAATGCCAATCGGCTTTTTTGTATCATTCAACACAAATAGACTGGTGATTTTATGTTGCTTCATCAGATTAATCGCTTCCACAGCCAGCGCATCAGCGGTGATATATTTACTACTGGCAGTCATCACATCACTGGCAATGGCATCAAGCGAGGGCTTGCTGGCAAACCAGCGGCGCAAATCACCATCGGTAATCACCCCAATCAGCATATCATCATCGCCCATCACCCCCGCACAGCCAAAGCTTTTCGTGCTTATTTCAATCAGCACATCATCCATTTTAGTTTGTGCAAGCACCAATGGCAATTCACTGGCATCATGCATTAAATCCGATACTGTTAACAGATTTTGCCCTAATTTACCGCCCGGATGAAAATTTGCGAAATCTTCTGGGGTGAATTTTCGTTTTTCTAACAATGCCACTGCCAGCGCATCGCCCAATGCCAGCATCATCGTGGTTGAGGTGGTGGGGGCAAGACTAAGCGGACAGGCTTCGGGGGCTGGCGGTAACACCAATGCCACATCCGACATTTTGGCTAACACGCTGTTTTTGCCCGATGTGATGCCTAGAATTTTGATTTGATTGCGCTTGCAAAATTGCAGTAAATCACCCATTTCGTTGGTCTCCCCAGAATTGGAGAGCGCCATCACCGCATCATTCTTACAAATCATGCCCAAATCGCCATGCGATGCCTCGCCCGGATGCACAAAATAAGCAGGCGTGCCAACGGATGCCAATGTGGCGGCAATTTTACGCGCAATATGCCCGCTTTTGCCCATGCCAGAAATAATCAATCGGTCTTGGGTTGCCATAATCAGCTCAACCGCTTGGGTAAAGCTATCATCTAGGCTTTCTTTGAGGGTGATGATACCTTCGGCTTCAGTTTGCAAAACTTGAGCGGCAATTTTGATGGAATCATTACTCATTATCAGCATTCATTACTGATAGAGACGTTTAAGTTTAATGCAGGTTTTTCCATAATCTACGCTTATGTGCATAAAGCACAATGACAAAGAATAACAAGAAGAGCATCACTTTAATACCCAGTGATTTACGCTCCTCTAAATGCGGCTCTGCTGCCCACATCAGAAAATTCACAACATCGTAAGACATTTGCGCCACAGTGGCATCATGCCCATCTTGATAGGTAACTTGGTCATCATATAAGGGTTGCGGCATCGCGATTAAATTGCCCGAATAGGCATCATTATAATAAAGCCCATCGGGCAATTCTTCACCATCAGGCGATTCATCACGGTAGCTGGTCAGCAACGCATAAAGATAATCAGGACCATTGGCACGGGCTTTGGCAATCAGTGATAAATCAACAGGCAGTGCACCGCCATTGGCATAGCGCGCGGCAGCATCATTAGCGAATGGCGAATGGAATGTATCAGATGGTAGTGCAGGGCGCGTATACATCTCACCTTCATCATTCGGGCCATCAGTAACCTCATATTCCGATGCCAATGCTTTGAGTTGTGCTTGGCTATAGCCTAACGCTTCTAAATGGCGGTAAGAAAGATATTTCAAAGAATGGCAAGCGGCACAGACTTCCTTATGGATTTGAAAGCCACGTTGCAAGGTGAGCTTATCATATTTGCCGAAAATACCAGTGAAACTCCAATCCTGTTTGGCATAAGAGCCACCGCCCGCCGCCAATGCAGAGTTAACCGAAATCAGCATTAAGGATACGATAATTGTAATGGTAGAAGCAAGTCTGGGCATATTAAGTTTAAGCATAATGATTCTCTTTATGATTTTAACACCGATTGTGCAATGGATTCAGGCAAGTCTTTCGGCTTCTCTTTTAATGAAATCATCGGCACAATCACTAGAAAATGTAAGAAATAATAGAAAGTCGCTAATTGCGCGATAAGCACATAGGGTGCTTCAGCGGGCTTTGCGCCCAACCAACCTAATAAAATAGCATCGGCAACAAACACGAATAAGAAAATTCGGTAAAGCGGGCGATAACGGCACGACCGCACCCTTGCCCTATCGAGCCATGGCAAGAAAAATAACACGACAATCGCGCCAAACATGGCAATCACGCCGCCCAATTTATCAGGAATCGACCGCAAAATCGCGTAAAATGGTAGAAAATACCATTCAGGCACAATATGCGCGGGCGTTGATAAGGGGTTGGCTTCAACATAATTATCGGGATGTCCTAAATAATTAGGCGCGTAAAACACGAATGCGGCGAATAAAATCGCAAACATACCGATTGCAAATAAATCTTTTGATGTGGTGTATGGATGAAAACGCACCGTATCTTGCGGGCTTTTAACATCAATGCCTGTGGGGTTGTTAGAACCCGTAATATGCACCGATACCACATGCAACATCACAATGCCTAATAAAACGAACGGCAATAGAAAATGTAAGGCAAAGAAGCGATTCAGCGTGGGATTATCAACCGAATAACCGCCTAATAGAAATGTTACCAACTGGTCGCCTACCACTGGGATTGCACCGAAAAGATTGACAATAACAGTCGCCGCCCAAAAGCTTTGCTGTCCCCATGGCAACACATAACCCATAAACGCAGTCGCCATCATAATCAAGAAAATCACCAAGCCAAGTATCCATGTTAGCTCACGCGGTGCTTTGTAAGAACCATAATAAAATGCGCGAAACATGTGGATATAGACCGCGATAAAGAACATAGACGCGCCATTGGCGTGAATATAGCGCAATAGCCAGCCACCATTGACATCGCGCATGATGCGTTCCACCGAACCGAACGCCAAATCGGCATTGGCAGTATATTGGCTTGCCAGTAAAATGCCTGTTACAATCATCAGCATCAGAATCACCATCGCAATCCCACCAAAGCTCCAGAAATAATTGACATTTCGGGGCATTGGAAAATAGATATATTCATAATGCACATAGCTGAAAATTGGCAGACGCGAATCAACCCATTTTACCAATGGGTTTTTGAAATCAGGTTTGGGGAGTTTTGTTTTATCCATAATTATTCCTAATGCTTAACCAATGCGAATAGAAGTGTCGGTGGTGAATTCATAGGCAGGCACTTCCAGATTAGTAGGGGCAGGTCCTTTGCGGATGCGCCCTGAATTATCGTAATGCGAACCATGACATGGGCAGAACCAACCGCCATAATCACCACGTGTTTCGGTTACTTTTTGCCCTTGCGGCACACAGCCAAGATGGGTGCAAATGCCAACCACCACCAGCCATTCAGCTTTTTCGGCGCGTTCATTATCGGTTTGGGGGTCGCGTAATTGCGCCACATCAACAGCTTGTTCGCCCGCGATTTCTGTCTCGCTACGCCTTCTGATGAAGACGGGTTTGCCGCGCCATGTAACGGTGATGGATTGCCCAACCTCAAGCGCAGAAAGGTCAACATCTATCGATGCCAACGCCAATACATCTTTTGATGGGTTGTAGGAATTAATCAACGGCCATAATAATGCCGCGCCACCGACTGCTGCCGTGCCTAAACTGAGCAATTCCAGAAAATCACGCCTTTGCTCTGACTCAACTTGTTCAGACTGTAAATTTTGTTTTTTTGTTGCCATAAGAAACTCTCAAAAATATCTTAAAATCTTAAAAATAAAATATGTGTCATCAATAACGCAATCTTACCAAAAATACAAGTGAAGTTTTTGTAAAATTATAAAAATAATTTTGCTAGAGATTCACCATCGTTAGTTTTGAGCAACCGAGAAACGTACCATCGCCAATATATAATGTATCGCAACAAGCACCTCCTTGACATAGTATAGAGTAATTGTCATAATCAACCTTATCACTTTTGTGAGTTTTAGGAAATAGAATCATTATGAAAAAACAATATACTATATTATTATTGATATTATCATTGATTTTGGGGATATTGAACATCGTCAATGTTGCGTATGCACAAGTGCCAATAAAAGAAACACCAGCGAAAGAAAAAAGAAATTATCTGGTTGGCTCATTAGGAATAGTAACCAGTGCTAGCAGTCATGAGACTAAATATAGTGAATATCTTAATAGGTATAGATATTATTACAATAGCAATGGTTATTATTCAACAAATGCCAGTATTGAACAAAAAGGTGACTATCAAAGATTGGCGTTAGGTTTTTATATTGATGTTAATACCAGATTCGCGCTTGAATTAGGTTATAATGATTTTGGGATGATTAAATTTAGTTATGATTTTATGAAAAGTGACTCTGAAGACGATTTTACGGAAGACAATTTTGTTGATTTTGGTCGCATTTATCATGATTATAGGCTAGAAGCATTTGATTTATCGGCTGTTTACCGTTACCCTGTTAATATTAGTGATGCTGACCTGTTTATCCGCATGGGGAGGGTTAATTATGATTTGAAAAAAATTGGCACCAATGCCCCCCACACCAATGATTTGGGTCCAACACATGCTGAGTACAGTATTTACGGAAACGATAATCAAGGTGACTTTAATTTGGTGGCTTTTGGTGTTGAGGTCAAGAATTTAAGGTTTGAATATGCTCAATATCACAATATAATTAATGCATATATTGATCATAGCGAGATAGATAACGTTTACGGTCCAATATATGTTTTTACTGTTGGCTATTCACAGAGTTTCTAGATGATAAGATGTTGGAACAATCAAAGATGATAAGAAAGATATTAACCATTATTTGTATTGGTGCGTTTGTATTGGTGCAGGGGTGTTCGCCTAAAAGCGCGAATATCAAACCGAAACCGCCAGCTGCGAATTATGAAGATCTCAGCTGTCAGCATATTGACGTTGAATTGCAAAGAGTCGCAGAAAGATTGTATGAGGCAGAACGTGGGCAAGATGCCCGTGCCAACACGGATTTAGCACTAACATGGGTATTTACGGGTTTCGTAATAGCAAAGGTGTTGCTTCCCTCCTTTTTGTTTGCCTTATTATTTTTAAATTCAGAGAATGAACCCTATCAGGTGGCAGAATATAAGGGCTATCGCGATCATTTGCAATCAATTCAATCTGAAAAATGCGCGATTAGTTGAAAGAGGTAATATAATGATAAGAAAAATATTAACTGTTATGTGTTTGAATGCATTATTGCTGGTACAGGGTTGTTCGCTGGGGCAGGGTCTTTCGCCTAAAAGTGTTGATATTGAACCATATCCGCCATTATTAAGCTATACCAATTTAGACTGCGAGGAAGTAACGGATGAGGTGGCACGCGTATCGGAACAATTGAAAGAAGCAACAAGAAAGCAAGATGCGCGTTCCAGCCGTGATTTAGCAGTAACATGGATGTCATTTTTAGCATATCCAACGGGTTTTCTTTTTTTATTGACAGAAAATGAACCTTATGGTGTTGCCGAATTAAAAGGTAGGCGTGATGTGTTACAATTAACGCAAGATGTAAAATGTTTTTTAGCGGTTGAAGAAGGATGAAATCATGACAAGAAAAATATTGTTTATGATATGTGGCATGGTTTTATTAATACAAGCTTGCTCACCACACAGTTATGAGATTGTGCCAAAGCCCCCGATAGGCAGTTTCGCTCATTTATCATGCAAACAGCTAGAGACTGATTTGCGAAGGGTATCGGAAGCTTTAGATTCTGCAAGACGGTTGCAAGATTCGCGTGCTAGCAGGGATGAAAAGTTAACATGGGCGTTTTCGATTTTATTCTTTCCAGCTTTAGTTTTCTTGGTGACAGAAAACGAACCCTATAATGTAGCTGAATTGAAGGGCAGAAGAAATGCCTTGCAAATCACGCAAGTTGCAAAATGTTGATAATATATGCGAAGCATAGTGTCGCAAAGCCCCCCATATATTAATGTGATGAGACACGCACCGCCCTTGTGCTACTCTCCGCCGTCATTCCCGTCCATTAAAAATTATCTTGGCGGGAATCCAGTGTCGTTTTGCGAGGGAGGGAGTAACGAATGCTAGCATCATTTTATTACCGATTTTATTATGCCTATCCCTTCCTCAACAGGCACTAGGGGAACAATCAAAGGTTGGTCATTCAATTTTCCTTTCTAAAAAAATATGTTGAATGTTCTTATAATATATGCTATAAATTTTTAATTATCAACTAAAAAGGGCAAATAACCATGAAATCACATATTTTTAGTAATATATTTAATAAAAAACTAGCAACAAAAGCAAAATTTAACATTTTTATATTATTTTTTGTCGCTTTTTTTACTATAATTGTTTTATTTTTGTTTATCGATTCGCAACAGAGGAAATTACCGGATTCTGATAATTTGCTAACAGAATGTGCCGACAATAGTAACGCTGATTGTTCTGAATTAACGCAATTCACATCAGAGGAATTAAAAAATCAAATTAAGGAAAAAGCAAAATCATTAGAGAAAATGGAAGAAGAATTGCGAGCAACAGAAAAAGCATTAAATGAAACAGAAAAAGAAATATTGGCAAGGCAAGAGTTATTAGACGAAATGAAAGAAAACCTCGATGAATAATATGGCTATGAATATCTGCATGATTATAAAGATGAACATAAGGATGAGTATAGGTTATATTGAGTAATCTAGCGACACACGCACGATATGAGTGCTTACCCCCGTGAAGACGGGGTTAAACACAGCGGTGGGGTGAGGAGTTCTCGATGCGAGTGTTGAGTATGGCGGAGGGATTATCAAGGGTGAGGTTTGCCCGCCATTGGTAACAAGGGCAAACCGAAAGCGCAAGGGAGCGGACGTAAGTCTCGCGACCGATAAAGCGCGTCCGCACCCCCCTTGGTACAATAAACCGACTCCGCAAAGCCCCCATATATTAGTGCACCTTGACAAATAAACGCACTATCATATACTAACGTCATATCTATATTAATTTAATGACTCAATAGTGTAAGACAATGAAAAAACTAACAATTTTAATGGCTATCATGACATGGGGCGCAGTCGCTTCTGTGGCACAGGCGCAAGATAAGAAAAACTATGTTATTGGCAGTTTGGGTGTTTATGCAGCCAGCGGTGGTGCCAGTGTGCATGAGGAGGGTCCTGATGGGAGTTCTGAATTTGACCTTAGTGTTGTAAGTAATGAAATTGACAATACTAAACGGTTAGGGTATGGCCATTATCTGAATGAAAAACTATCATTAGAGTTTGCTTTTGTTGATTTTGGTAAGATACAATTTGAAATTAAAAATGGCAGATCAGACAGTGAATATTTTATATATTCACTTTATGTCTATGATATTTCAGCGGTTTATCATAAGCCGCTTAATGAAAAAGCGAAACTAACATTTCGCGGTGGTTTCAACTCTTATCAATGGGTTAATGAGGATGGTTACGCGATTATAAGTACAAACGTTAATAGCAAATCATCAGGCACAGGTCAATTATTGGGAATTGGTGTTGAATTTGGTGATATTCATGTTGAATTGCGTTCTTATGATTTAACACTGATTTCGTATGGACTTGATGTATACACCCTTCCTACCGTGCTTTCGGTAGGTTACAAAGCGCGGTTTTAATGTTACCCCCCCGCAATCGCAAGCAATTTCTCAATATCCAATTTATCTTCTAACATATCAGCAAATTCATCTAATGCTGTATCAGCTTTATTCATTGGCCAATTATTGGCAAACCAATCATCACTCACATCACCACCATCAAGCCCAAAAAACGCCTGATAAAAATCACCATTATTGAACAAGCCATGAAAATAACAGCCGAAAACCTGCTTGCGATAATCACCCTCCGCCTGAGATGATACCAACCTTTGACGCTGATTATCGCTTATCAGCCATTGATTTTCGCGCGCCTCTTGCCCGCCAATATAATGCGTCTCGCCCAAATGAATCTCGTAACCACTGATAGCGTAACGTTTGCCAGCAATCACTGCCTGCCCGTTGCTATTTTCTAGCACTTTATTGTCGCCTAAAATTGTTTTAATCGGTAGCAAATTCATGCCCGCAATCTCGGCAATATCGCCCTCAATCTTATGCGGGTCGCTGATGCTTTTCCCCAACATTTGCAAGCCAGCACAAATGCCTAATATTTTACCACCGCGCCGTAAATGACTATGAATATCGTGAATCATTCCCGTTTCTTGCAGATTTTTCAAATCATTAATGGTGTTTTTACTGCCCCCCAAAATCACCCAATCGCATTGTGGCAGTGGCTCGTCGGGCGCAACCAGCAAAACATTGATGCGGTTATCGCGCTCAAGCGGGGTAAAATCATCAGCATTGGCGATATGATTCAGCCGAATGATGCAGATGGTTTTTTGCGCGTTATGATTATTATCTCCGCGCTGATAACGCTTATTTAACGCCATCGAATCTTCATCAGCAAAATATTTCGCATTGTTAAAAAAAGGCACAATCCCCAATGATGGCAGTCCCGTTTGCTTGCTGATAATAGCAAGCGCATCGGTAAACAGGCTTTCATCACCGCGAAACTGATTGATAATATAGGCTTTCATTAATTTTCTTTCAGGCGCGGTCAACAGATGATGCGTGCCGATAATCGATGCAATCACACCGCCACGGTCAATATCCGCCACCAATATAACGGGTGCATTAACGGCAGTGGCAAAGCCCATATTGGCAATATCGGCATCGCGCAAATTCACTTCCGCAGGCGAGCCAGCCCCCTCAACCAAGATAATATCGGCCTGCTTGCTGATATGCTGAAAGGCATCAAGCACATGTTTCAGCAATTCGGGTTTGCGCTTATAATAGTCGCGCGCGCTGATTTTACCATTGCGCTCCCCGCAAATCACCAATTGCGATGTATTGTTACCCTCAGGCTTGAGCAAAATCGGATTCATATATTTTGTGGGTTGAATATTGGCGGCGAAGGCTTGAAACGCTTGGGCGCGACCAATCTCGCCACCATCGATGGTAACTGCCGCATTGTTAGACATGTTTTGCGGCTTAAACGGCATCACGCGCAAACCTCTGCGTGCGAATAAGCGACATAGCCCAGCGGTGATGGTTGATTTACCGCTATCAGAGCCAGTGCCTTGTATCATCAGGCAGGCAGGTGATTTTTGCCCCATTTTCATTGTGTCATTATATTATATTGTGTCGGTTAAAATTCAATGCCGATTTGCGCCTTAATGCCATCACGGAAAGGGTGACGGATTTGCGTCATTTCAGTTACCAAATCAGCAATTTCTATCAGCCCATCGGGGGCGTTGCGCCCTGTTATCACAATATGTAAATCATCACGCTTTTGTTGCAAGGTCTCAAGCACCTCATCAAGGGGCAGGTAATCGTAGCGCAACACGATATTTAACTCATCTAGCACCAGCATGAATAAATCGGGGTCGTTCATTTCTTGCTTGGCAAATTCCCATGCGGCACGGGCGGCATCAATATCGCGCTGTTTATCTTGCGTCTCCCATGTAAAACCCTCACCCATTGCACGAAAACGGCATGTATCAGGAAATTTTTTCAGTGCCTCATGCTCGCCTGTTTGCCACGCACCTTTCACAAATTGTATCAGCGATACTTTTTTATCCCGTCCCAATGCACGAAAGATAAGCCCGATGGCGGCAGTGGTTTTGCCCTTGCCCTTGCCCGTATGCACCATTAGCAAGCCTTTTTCACGCAATTTATCACTCATGATTTTGGCGCGCGCTTGTTTTTTCTTCGCCATTTTTTCATTATGGCGGGCAAAATTATCGGTGTTATTATCAGGTGATTTATCGGTGGGGGCGGGCATGATTCAGACCTTAATTTTCTGTCATGCTTTTATTGGCATCATTGATGGTATTTTTCAATTTATCCCGATATAATGCGGCAAAATCAATCGGCTGTAGAAATAAAGGCGGAAACCCTCCCTCGCTGGCGGCATTGGCAAGAATATTACGCGCAAACGGAAAAATGAAACGCGGTGCTTCCACCATTAATATCGGCTGATAATATTTCACCTCTAGCTTTTCATTCATTTCTACCACCGCTTCGTAAATTAATTCGGTGATAAATTGCGGATGTTTTTCAATCGTTGCCTCGCATTTGATGGTGAGGGTAACGGTAAAGCGTCTGTCATCAAGCTCGTTAGCGTCAATATTGATGGATAATGCAATTTCAGGCTGCCCTTTTTGCGAATAAATATGCGGCGCGTTCGGATTTTCAAACGACAAATCTTTCAAATATTGCGACCGAATGATAATGGGCTGTCCCGGTAATTCCGCCTTATTATTTTCTTTTTGGTCGTTTGCTTTTGCAACATTTTTGTCTTCTGGGTTTTCTTCAGATTTTTCGTTCGCCATCATAAGAGCCTTTCATTTGTGAATATAGATAATTATTTGCTATCGTAAAGGATTTATATCATTTTGACAAATATTTATGTCTATTTTTAAGAATTTTAATAAAGTCTGCTGATAAGTCGATTTTGCACTTGTAATGCTAGATTTTGAGATATATATTTATCAGTCAAACAAGCAATAAAATCAATGTTTAATTTTTTTTGAGGAAAAAGACATGAAATTCACCGTTGACAGAGCAATATTAGGACGTGCATTAGACCATATTCAAGGCGTTATCGAACAACGCCATTCGCAAAATATCCTTTCTTATATCAGGCTGAAAGCCAAAGGCGATATGGTAGAATTAACAGGCACGGATAAAGAAGTGTTTATGCAAGAAGATATCGCTGCCGAAATTAGCGATATTGGCGAAACCATTATACCAGCAAAGCTTGCCCACGAAATTGTCCGCAAATTACCCGATGGCGCGATTGTTGAGGTGAGTGTTGAGGATAATATCGTTAAAATGCAGGCGGGCAAGAGTAAATTTAACCTTAATCTGCTTGATATGAGTTTTGACGATGGCGAAAATGGCTATCCTTCACCCGAACAAGGTCCTTTCACATCGGAATTTACCATCGAATCTGAAAAATTAAGCAAGGCGATTAAAGCGGTGAAATTGGCTATCTCTAACGATACTATGCGCCATTATCTCAATGGTATTTATCTGCATCATGCCAATGATAGCCTGTGCTTTGTTGCTACTGATGGGCATCGGCTTGCTTATTTTGCAGGCGAATCACCCACAGGGGCTGATAAAATACCGGGCGTGATTATTCCGAAAAAAGCGGTGCTAGAAATCGTGAAATTATGCGATGAAAAATCGCAAGATGTTGTGGTGAAAGCCAGTGATAAATTGATACGATTCGAATTTGAACATATCACCCTCACCAGTAAATTAATCGGTGGCGAATTCCCTGATTATCAACGGGTGATACCGCAAGATAACGATAAGAAAATGAAAGTTGAATCGGGTAAATTGCGTAAAGCGGTAGAACGAGTCAATATTTTTGCTGATGAATCAAGCGCGATACGGCTGAAAGCAGAGGGCAATTTGCTTGAACTTTCTACCCGTTCGCAAGAATCAGGTGAAGCGGCGGATGAAATTGAAGTTGAGTATGAGAATGAAGCGCTTGAAATTGGCTATAACGCAAAATATTTGCTAGATATTGCCGATAATATCAGTGGCAATGCCGAATTTGCATGGTTGAATAACAGTGCCGCTACCATCATTCGCGATATTGATAAAGAGCAAGTTTTGTATGTTTTGATGCCGATGCGGGTGTAAATAAAATCAGTAAAATCAAGTGAGTAAAATCTATTTGTGATTACCGAATTTACACTTAACAATTTTCGCAACCATCATCATCGGCATTTTAGCACTGATGCGCCGATTATCCTGTTTACAGGCGATAATGGGGTGGGCAAAACCAACTGTTTAGAAGCACTTTCTTACCTAACAGCGGGCAGGGGGTTGCGTCATGCCAAAGCCGAAGAAATTTTACCGCAATATCCGAAAGATGCCGAAACCGCCCTCATGGGGTGGGGGGTGCAGGCGCAGGTGAAACGCCAAAAATATCAGCCCAATCAACATCATCAGGGGCAAGATAGCACGAAATTGGTGAAAATCGCCACAGGTTTTGCGCCACATCAGCATAAACGGCATATTTTCATTGATGGCGTTAAGCAAGCATCACAAACGGTGCTAGATGATTATGTGAGAATGCTGTGGTATATTCCGCAAATGGCGCGGTTATTCCATGATGGGCGTAGCGGGCGTTTACGCCTGATTGACCGCATTGCCACTCTATTTGATGCACGCCATTATGGACGGTTGCAAGCCTATGACCAACAAATGCGCGAAAGATTATTGGTGTTGATGAAACATGGCAATAATAATCAGTGGCTTGATGTGCTGGAAAATGATATGGCGCGCCGTGCGGTTTCAATCGCTACTACCCGAAGCCAGATGGTAACGCGCCTGAATCAATGCGCGCAGACGCCGCTTATTAAAGAATTCCCGAAACTGACTCTCACATTGCAAGGCGAGGTTGAAAATAAATGCGACCTGCAAAATGCCGCCCGTAGCGAAGATGATTATGCACAGCTTTTACATGATTATCGCGCCCAAGATTTACAAGAACAGCGCACCCATTTTGGCATTCACCGCAGTGATGTGTTGATTGGTTATTATCCGCTTCATAGCCCTAATCGCATGATGCCTAGCCGTATGATGAAGGCGCAATTATGCTCAACAGGCGAGCAAAAAATGATTATAATGGCACTGATTTTAACGCAATTACAATTATTATTGCAAGAAGAAAGTATCCCCCCTTTATTATTGCTTGATGATATTGCCGCTCATTTGGATAAGCAACATGTGACGGCATTATTACAGTTTTTGCGTCATGCCAATGTGCAATTATTTTTAACAGGCACGAAAGATGATTTTTTAAGTGATTTATCAGTTGAATATTTACATTATGCACTGGATATTTCTGAGTAAATCGCGTATGGTATCAGCAGTTTGTTAATGGTTTTAATATTCAAAATTTATGGTTCAAAACAATATCATGTCAGAAGAAAATAACGAAACTCCAGAAACAGAAGCTTATGATGCTGGCTCTATCAAAGTATTACGCGGGCTTGAAGCGGTGCGTAAACGCCCGGGTATGTATATTGGCGATACTGATGACGGGTCGGGCTTGCACCACATGGTGTATGAGGTTGTGGATAACGCCATTGATGAGGCGTTGGCAGGGCATTGCGATACGGTTGTGGTTACTTTATACCCTGATGGTTCGGCATCGGTTTCGGATAATGGGCGCGGTATCCCTGTTGATATGCACGCCGAAGAAAATATGTCAGCCGCCGAAGTGATTATGACGCAACTTCATGCGGGCGGTAAATTTGATAATAACAGCTACAAGGTTTCGGGCGGTCTGCATGGCGTTGGTATTTCGGTGGTGAATGCGCTCTCTTTATGGCTGAAATTAAGCATCAGGCGTGATGGCAATATTCACGAAATGGATTTTGCAGATGGCGCATCAGTAAAGCCATTGGCGGTGATTGGCACATGTGATGCCGATAATACTGGCACAACAGTCCGTTTCATGCCATCGCTGGATGTATTTAGCAATATCACTTTTGAATTTGAGACTTTAGAGCGTAGAATTCGTGAATTGGCATTGTTAAATTCGGGCGTGAAAATCACCCTTAACGATGAACGCTATGCCGAACATATCAGCCGCGACTATCAATATGATGGTGGGGTGCGCGCTTATGTTGCCTATCTTGACCATTCCAAACATGCCCTGCATGACGAGATTATTTATATTAACGAAGCGGTTGATGGCACCACGATTGAAGTGGCGTTGCAATGGAATGATAGCTATCATGAAACCGTGTTATGCTTTACCAATAATATTCCGCAACGCGATGGTGGCACGCATATGGCAGGTTTCCGCACCGCGCTAACGCGGCAAATCAACCAATATATTCAGAGCAATATTAAAAAATCAACCATCACCCCAACCGGCGATGATGCGCGTGAAGGCTTAACGTGCGTGTTATCGGTGAAAGTGCCAGACCCTAAATTTTCATCGCAAACCAAAGATAAATTGGTCTCATCAGAAGTCCGCACAGTGGTGGAATCGGTGGTCAATCAAAAATTAGGGCAGTGGCTAGAAGAAAATCCGGCATCGGTGAAAAAAATCATCAATAAAATTATTGAAGCGGCAACAGCCCGTGAGGCTGCCCGCAAAGCGCGTGAATTAACGCGGCGCAAAGGCGCGCTTGATTTTGGCGGCTTACCCGGCAAATTAGCCGATTGCCAAGAGCGCGACCCTGCTCTATCAGAAATATTTATTGTTGAGGGCGATTCTGCGGGCGGTTCTGCCAAACAGGGGCGCGATAGGCGCACACAGGCGATTTTACCGCTTCGGGGCAAGATTCTCAATGTGGAACGCGCCCGTGCCGATAAAATTGTTGCATCGCAAGAAATTACCACTTTAATTGCCGCACTTGGCACAGGCTATGGCAGTGAGGATTTTAGTCTTGATAAATTGCGCTATCATAAAATCATCATTATGACCGATGCCGATGTTGATGGCAGTCATATCCGCACTTTATTGCTGACTTTTTTCTATCGTGAAATGCCTGCACTGATTGAATCAGGGCATATTTATATCGCGCAACCGCCTTTATTTCGTGCCAAGCGTGGTGAAAAAATCGTCTATCTGAAAGATGAGTCTGCGTTGGAAAATTATCTGATTGAAAATGGTGCCAGCAAGGTAACATTCTATTTGCATGATGGGCAGACATTTGCGGGCAGTGATTATTTTGATTTGATTAAAAAAATGTCGCGGGTGCAACGGATTGTTATATCGCTGATGCGTAAAATCGGGCATCGCGATTTGATTGAGCAAGCGGCGATTTGCGGTTTGTTTCGCCCTGATTTGGCTGAAAACCAAGAAAGCCTTCAGGTGATTAACGAATTGGTGGCACGAATGAATCAGCTTGGCAATAAAGAGCAAATTAATTGGCGCGCCGAAATGGATGTTACGGGCATCACATTTAAGTTTTTAGATGATGGTATTGAGCGCGATATTTTGCTGGAATGGAACGTGTTGAAAAGCCATGAAGCCATGCAATTATTTCAGATGTTTGACTATCTTTCGGGTATTTTCAATCAGGCGGCAAGGTTAGAGATTGATAATCAAAGCAAGCGCGTTAATGGTGTGGGTGAGTTGCTTGATGTGATTTTTGCCACTGGCAGAAAAGGCGTTACCATCAATCGCTATAAGGGTTTGGGCGAGATGAACCCCGAACAATTATGGGAAACCACATTAGACCCCGAAATTCGGTCGATGGTGCAGGTGAAAGTTGGACACCCTGATACGGCAGAAGATATTTTCTCAACCCTGATGGGCGATACAGTAGAACCGCGCCGCGAATTTATTCAAGCCCATGCGCTGGCAGTTGGGCAGTTAGATGTCTAGTGAGATGTTTAGGAAAAACTTGCTTTTGTAAGATTTTGCGGTTACAGTAAGATAGTGATGAAGCAGAGTGATATAGAATGAGAATCAATAGCAGTAATTCTGTTAAGAAAAATGATGGCGTTGGCAAGGCAAAACGTAGCGAAAAAGCGACGGCAAGCGATGCGGTTTTCTCTGTAAGTTCAGACAACATAGAAGAAATTGATGAAGCCAGTGGTGCAGATGGTGCGGCTGATATTGCGGGCAGTGCGCTGGGCGGTATCGGGGCGTTATTGAATTTGCAAGAAGTGCAGTTGGGCGAACAAAGCAATCAGGAAGCAGCCGATTATGGCAAAGGGCTGATAGAACAATTACGGCAGTTGCAATCGGAATTATTGCGCGATGATGTTACCATGTATCGGCTCAATACAATTCAGCAATTCATCAATCACCATCGCAACAAAGCAGCGCATAGTTTGGCACTTAAAGGGGTCATCGCACAGATTGAAACCAGAGTCGCGATTGAGATGGCAAAATACGGTCAAGATATTGCGTTGGTAAAGAAGCGGTTGTAAAGCAACAGGCACCATCGCCGTCATTCCCTGCACGTCACCCCCGTGAAGACGGGGGCAGCAAATCCATATGGCAAACAAAGTTTGCATTCAAAACACCGCCTCCGTATTGAGCATCTAGCGACATGCACCGCCCTCGTTTTGAGTAATCTAGCGACACGCACCTTATGAGTATTGAGCACAGCGGTGGGGGTTTGAGGAGTCCTCGATGCCAGTATTAAGCACAGCGGGGGGATTTTAAGGGTGAGGTTTGCCCGCCATTGGTACAAGGACAAACCGAAAGTGGCAAGTGGCGTCTGCTTGGCAAATTGTCCAACGGACAAAAATTTGACAAGCGCGCATCGAGAAGCCAGACCGCACCCCCCTTGATACTATTAACGCCCCCACCAACCTAAAAAATAATATATTTGATAAAAATCTTGTAACTGAAACTGTTTTTTGGTATCAAGATAAGATACATCATATCGCAAATATCAGATTTGCCGTATCTTAAGCGGGTGTAGTTCAAAGGTAGAATTCTAGCCTTCCAAGCTAGCTGTGTGGGTTCGATTCCCACCATCCGCTCCAACTCCCCTCCCCCCCAAAAAAACATTTCATAAAAATATTGACTTTTATTCAGTTTTTGCGTATTTTCTTGAAAGGCTTGTTTGTAAAGCCTTATATTTGTAGTTTTTTATTCTAAAAATTACGAAGTTTTGTAAATATTCTTTGAGTGTGAGGTATAATGAAGAAAATTTTATTAACAACGGCTTCTGTTGCGCTTTCGGCGGCTTTGATAGTCGGTTGTGGCAAAAAAGAAGAAGTAAAAGAAGAGGTTAAACTCGGCGTTTTAATGGGCTTTACGGGTCCGATTGAAAGTCTAACACCTGATATGGCAGCAGCGGTTGACTATGCGGTTGACGAAGTGAATGCTTCTGGCAATTTCTTAGGTGGCAGACCTATATCAACAGTGCGTGCGGATAGCACATGTGTTGATTCGGCGGCGGCAACCACAGCAGCAGAACGGCTTATCACATCTGATGGCATTCATGGGCTGATTGGCGCAGATTGCTCAGGCGTAACAATCGCGGTATTAAGCAATGTGGCGATTGCCAATGGCATGGTGATGATTTCACCATCGGCAACATCACCTGCTTTAACAACTACTGAAGATAACGGCTTATTCTTCCGCACATCACCATCTGATGCGCGTCAAGGCGAAGTAATGGCTGAAGTGGTTATGGATAAAGGCTTTAGCAATGTAGCGCTTACCTATACCAATAATGATTATGGCAAAGGTTTGGCAGATGCGTTTGAAAAATCTTTCATAGAAGCAGGTGGCACCGTTACAACAACAGTTCCGCATGAAGATGGCAAAGCCGATTATTCTGCTGAAGTCAGCGCATTAAGCGCGGCTGGTGGTAGCGTATTGGTTGTTGTTGGCTATCTTGATCAAGGTGGCAAAGGCATTGTGCAAGCATCGCTTGATTCTGGCGCGTTCGATACATTCGTTCTGCCTGATGCGATGATTGGTGATTCGTTGCCAGCGGCAATCGGACCAAAACTTAACGGGTCATTCGGTCAAGTGCCGGGCACTGATAGTGAAGGTTCTATGCAATTTATTGAAATGGCAGCACAAGAGTTTAATAGTGAAGGGCCGTTTGCGGCATCTAGCTATGATGCGGCTGCGTTGATTCTACTTGCCATGCAAGCAGCAAATTCAAGCGATTCTGCTGATTATCAAAGCAAAGTGTTTGATGTTGCTAATGCACCGGGTGTTCAAATTAATCCGGGTGAATTAGGCAAAGCACTTCAGTTGCTGGCTGATGGTCAAGAGATTGACTATGTTGGTGCAAGTGATATTGAGCTGGTTGGACCCGGCGAAAATGGCGGTCGCTATCGCGAAGTTGTGATTGCGAACGAAGCGCTTGAAACTGTCGGCTATCGTTAAGAAATAACAGAGAAGCCCGCGCCTTAATTGGTAGCGGGCTTTTTTCTATCATGATAAAAGTTGAAAATCTGAGTAAGAATTTTGGTGGCGTGATTGCCGTCAATGATTGCTCACTAGAAATAGAACAAGGCACAATTACAGGGTTAATTGGACCGAACGGAGCAGGCAAATCAACATTATTTAATGTGATTGCAGGGCTGTATGCGCCAACACAAGGCAAAATATTTTTAGACGATAAAGATATAACGGGGCTTGCACCGCATGAATTGTTTCATTTAGGATTGTTACGCACATTCCAAATTGCCCATGAATTTTCCAATATGAGTGTGTTAGAAAATCTACTGATGGTGCCGGGCGAACAATCGGGTGAAAAAATCTGGAACGCCTTATTTGCGCGCAAACAAATCGCGCTAGAAGAAAAAAAATTACGCGATAAAGCGTATGATGTCGTTGATTTCTTGCAAATCAAACATCTCACCCACGAATTAGCGGGCAATCTTTCGGGCGGACAAAAGAAATTATTAGAATTAGGGCGCACCATGATGGTAGATGCCAAAATCGTCTTTTTAGACGAGGTGGGCGCGGGCGTTAATCGCACTTTATTGAATACCATTGGTGATGCCATCATGCGCCTCAAACAAGAGCGCGGCTATACTTTTTGCATGATTGAACATGATATGCAATTTATCGGCAAATTATGCGACCCCGTGATAGTGATGGCTGAGGGTAAAAAACTCGCCACTGGCACAGCGCAAGAAGTGATGAAAAACGAAAAAGTGATTGAATCCTATCTTGGGCGTGGCTCAAAAATAAAGAAACAAGGGTGAGATAATGTTATTGCAATGTTCGGATATGGTTGGTGGTTATGGTGCTGCAAAAATTTTAGATGGTTGCATGATTAACAGCGATAAGGGTAAAGTTACCGTGATTGTGGGCCCGAATGGCGCGGGCAAATCCACAGCGATGAAGGCAATTTTTGGAATGATAGTCTTGCAATCGGGCAATGTGGTTTTTAATGGTGAAAATATTAACACGCTATCCCCGCAATTAAGAGTCGCAAAGGGCATGGCATTTGTGCCGCAAACCAATAATGTTTTTCCAACCATGAGTGTGCAGGAAAATCTGGAGATGGGCGGGTTTTTGCGTCAAGATAATATTCAGCAAACCATTGATGAGATTTACGAACTTTTTCCAATTTTGAAAGAAAAATCAAAACAAAAAGCCGGCGAATTATCGGGCGGGCAACGGCAACAGGTGGCAGTGGGGCGTGCATTAGTTACCAAGCCAAGTTTGCTGATGCTAGATGAACCAACCGCAGGCATCTCGCCGATTGTGATGGATGAATTATTTGACCGCATCATTGAAATTGCCAAAACTGGCGTGGCGATATTGATGGTGGAACAAAATGCCAGTCAGGCATTAAATATTGCCGATTGGGGTTATGTGTTGGTGCAAGGGCAGAATAAATTTAGCGACACAGGGATAAATTTATTGGCGAATCAAGAAGTGCGCCAATCATTTTTAGGGGGCTGATGAATGGAAGATATATTAAATAGTCTGATATTATTGGTTAATTTTATCGTGATACCGGGCTTTGTCTATGGCTGTCAATTAGCGATGGGTGCGCTTGGAATTACCTTGATTTATGGCGTGTTACGCTTTGCCCATTTTCCGCATGGCGAAGTGATGGGATTAGGCACAGGCATTGTGGTGTTGAGCACATATTTTCTGCAGGCGCAGGGTGTCAGTTTAGGCGTGTTACCCACAGCTTTGTTGGCATTGCCGATAGGGATTCTTGGCACAATCGCCTATGTGTTGCTGATTGACCGCTGTGTCTATCGCTATTATCGCGTGAAAAAAGCCAGCACAACCACGTTTTTGATTGTGGCGATTGGCGTGATGTTTATGTCCAATGGTTTGGTGCGGTTTTTCATCGGCCCGAACGATAGAAACTTTCAAGATGGTGAACGCTTTATCATTCATGCCAACGAATTTAAGGAAATATTTGGTTTAAGCGAAGGGATTTCGTTCAAAACCTCGCAAGGCTTGACGATGATTATCAGCTTGATTTCGGTGAGTTTGTTATTTTGGTTTTTAACCTATACCCGTTCAGGTAAATCAATGCGCGCTTATGCCGATAATGAAGATTTGGCACTGCTTTCTGGCATTAACCCCGAAAGAGTGGTGCTGATATCATGGGTGATTGTGGCGTGCCTTGCCACCATTGGCGGCACGCTTTATGGGCTTGATAAAAGCTATCTGCCTTATAGTTTCTATCAGATTTTATTGCCATTATTTGCGGTGGCGATTGTTGGTGGGCTTGGCAATCCTGTTGGTGCGCTGGTGGGCGGTTTCTTGGTATCATATTCTGAGATTATCATCACCTCTGCCTATAAGAAATTCTTTAATTATCTATTGCCAGAATCACTTGAGTTGAGCGGTTTGGCGCAATTTTTAGGCACGGAATATAAATTGGCAGTCAGTGTTGGGATTTTGGTATTGGTTTTGATATTTAAGCCACAAGGTATCTTTAAGGGGAGGTTGGTATAATGAGAGTTATTGATAAACTCATGAAATTCCCTCTGATTGTTGCATGGAAAGAACCGCAACAACGGCATAAAAGCTATTTTGGCATTATGGCAGTGATGATTTTACTGGTGGGCATATTTAACAGTTGGAATGTTGCGCTCTCTATCGTCTGCCTATCCATCATCAGCGCGGTGATGACATTGGGGCTGAACATGCAATGGGGCTATGCAGGCTTGCTAAATGTGGGAGTGATGGGTTTTGCGGCATTAGGCGGTGTAACCGCAATGCTAACCGTATCGCCACCTGTTACCGCAGCATGGCGCGCAGGCGGTTGGCAAATTATATTGGGCGGTATTATTTTTATCGGCACAATTTTACTGGCAATCTTCTGCTATAAAAAAACCTCTGCGGGCATCAAGCGTGTTGCCTTAATGGGTGCGGTGATAGTGATTGGCGTATTCACAGCGCGTTACTTTTTCACATCAGGCAAAGGCTTGGTAGAGATGGTTGACCCGATACAGACCGGCTTTTTGGGCGGATTGAATTTACCGATACTTATCGGCTGGCCTTTGGGCGGTGTGGTCGCAGGGGCGGCGGCAATTTTGATTGGTAAAATTGCGCTTGGTTTGCGCTCTGATTATTTGGCGATTGCCACATTGGGCATTTCCGAAATTATTGTCCATATTTTCAAGAATGAAGAATGGTTGACCCGCGGGGTTAAAAATGTAACGGGCTTACCGCGCCCCGTGCCATCAGCGGTTGATTTACGCACCAGCGCATGGTTTGAAGCAGTGCATGATGTGATGGGCGGTAATATCTATATTCTATCAAGCAATTTTATCAAATTTTGCTATATCGGCTTGTTTCTAGTTGTGCTAGTGATTTTATTTATTTTATGCGAACGCGCCCTTGCCTCACCATGGGGACGGATGATGCGCGCGATTCGCGATAATGAAACAGCGGCCGCCGCAATGGGCAAAGATGTGGTGGGGCGCCATTTGCAAGTTTTCGTGTTAGGCTCGGCTATTATCGGCATTGCGGGTGCAATGTTGGTTACATTTGATGGGCAATTTACGCCCGCAAGTTATCACCCGCTACGCTATACTTTCTTGATTTGGGCGATGGTTGTGGTTGGCGGTTCTGGCAATAATTACGGCTCTATCTTGGGCGGGTTTCTCATCTGGTTTTACTGGGTGCAAGCGGAGCCGATTGGCTTATGGCTGATTAATGTTGGCACGATTTTTCTTGCTGAAGATAATGCTGTAAGGCAACATTTGTTTGATAATGCGGTCTATATGCGCTATTTCACAATGGGATTATTGATTTTATTGGTGATGCGTTTTAATTCGGCGGGGCTTTTGCCAGAACCGAATCAACAAAAAGGCAATGAAGAGCAAGAAGCAAAAGCCAGTTAAATAATATCATTGACTTAAACCTTACAATCATATAAATTAATAGCGTCTATAATCTAATTCAAAGGATAGCAAGCCCTGTCGGGTTTGCTATTGAATGCAATACCCGACTTTTAAGTAGGGGAATAGGTAGCATAAATATCCTTTGATAATTATAGACAAAGCCCGACATTTATTTGTGGGGATTTAATAATTTTACTTGAAAGGTAAGAAAATGAAAAAAATATTAGCTTTGATATTGGTTTTTGGCATGGGAGCATTGGCGTCTGTGGCACAGGCACAAGAAATGAAATCTTATGTTATTCTTGGCTATGGTGTGATTGCATCTAGCGGTGGCGCGACTGTAACCCAGCCATATATTGATGGCACTGTCGTAACAACAGAATATAGCGAGGCAGGCGGTTATTTGCGGTTAGGCTATGGCTATTATCTGAATGAGACGCTCTCATTAGAAGCGTCTTATATTGATATTGCGGGAATCAATGGTAAAGTTACTGTTGATGATAGTAAATGCGTCAATATTATCTGTTTCAGTGGCACTGCAGAAGGTGGCGTTGCAGTATTAAGCACCACCGAATTTGCAGCTGTTTATTATAAACCACTGAATGAAAAAACGAATTTAACATTACGGGGCGGTTTGGTCTCTTATAGTTGGAGTGGCGTAGATGATGTGGAATTGGAAGGGTTTAAAACGACATCAGGCACAACCCCCGTATTAGGTGTTGGTGCTGAAGTGGGTAATTGGCAGTTTGAATTGCTATCGTATGATTTTACACTTACTGATAGTGAAGGCGATGATATTTATACGGGTCCACTGATTCTTTCTGCGGGTTATAAATTTCGTTTCTAATTTTAGAATGATTGAAACCTAACATATCGGCAATCGGTTATCTAACTGATTGCCGATTTTGTTTTCGCAATCCTTCAAACCAGCCACTTAAAAATCGCTACTGACCCCAACCATGATTTCAGTTTGGTTCAGCTGATGTTGATTGTAAAGATTTCTATCAATGGTGATGCTGGTAAAGAATTTACTGTTATTGATAAGATTGCTTTGTGCATTATTTTGCCAAAGATAAGGCAGGGGGCTTTGATAGATTGCCGATAATTGATGGTTTCTATGTTGGGTGGCAAGCTGATATTGCTGTGTTACATTATTAAACTCACCATTTTCATTGTAACCATCAACTGTGTCTTGCGTTAATACACCGTTGGTAACCCCCAATTTGGTGGCAAGCTTGATGGTGAGCCTATCATTCTTTTGCGCGATATTGCTACCAATAAAACCGATTTGATATTGGTTGGCAGTCAGATTATCAATCGCTACAAAACCATCATGCAACATATCAACATCAGTTTGATATTCTGTATGTTCAGCATAGAGGGCAAGCCTCATTTTGGCATCAATAGGGGTTAGCACACGCTCAATACGCATATCAGTAAAGCGCGAGAGCGAGGCATTGTTCAGCGCGTAAGCACCTGTGGTTTGCGCGCCTAAAAATTGCTGATATTCGCGTAAATTCCCCATGCCGATACTGATATATGTGTTGCCAGTCGCTAAATTTATATCAGCACCCAATTCACTAAATTTATTGCCAATATCATTGTCGCCATTGGTAAACGTACCTCTGGCGGCATAAGGAGTGATGCTAATGGCGTCATTCAGCCGATGAATGGTGCGAATATGGGCAATATCAGTGCCAGCAGGGTTAATATCAGTAAAGCGCAAATGACCCAGCTGGTTGTTTTCTGCATCAGGATTCAAAATTTCCGAAGCATCTTTATAATAGGTAGCATGATAGCCGATTTTCGCCGATGATTCACCATATTGATAAGAAGCATTCATCCAAGCATCATCACTTTGCGTGCTGAAATTCATTTGCGTTTGGGCGTTAAAATTTTGAGTAACGATGTCGTCCTCATCACGCGTAAAATTGTCCATAGTGCTATCTAAACCAAATGCCAGCGGGTTAATCATTGCTTGGGCGGGGGTTGCGTTAAAAGTGCGGTTATAATTATCTCTGATGCCGATGCTTAAATTATTAATCACACCGCCAAAATGATGCGATAGGCTGATATTGCTCTCACTTAACAGCACCGCACCTGCTAATACTTGATTATTGTAACCAACAGCCATTATCTCGCCTTGTGGTTTTGATGCTTCATCTAAATTCAACATGCCACGCCCATACACCTCATCAGTGCCTGCATCGCCCAAATCATCAGCGGTTTCTAGCACCAAACTTACCAATTCTTCGGAACTCATAGAAGGAAACATGCTTTTTAATGCCGCCAAAGAAGCCGTTACATGCGGGGCAGCGATAGAAGTGCCATAGGCTTTTTCAGGTTCCGTAGCGCCATTGGAGGTGGTATAGACAGCCCAGCCGGGGGCAGCCAAACAAAAGTCTTTGGCTGTGCCACAACCATTGCTGAAATATACGATTTTATTATCACTATCAACCGCAACCACGGCAATCCATTTGCCTAAAAGCTCAGCATCAATACTGGCATAATTGGCTTCAAAGCCCGGTATATTGGCGGGTAGATTGGCATCAGCACCCAATAAAGTAGAGGCCGCCATATCGGTGGGAGTGCCGCTAAAACTGGCATTATCATAGGTTGGTATCTTACCCGTTTCACTATTTAAGCCATGATTGCCATTGGCGAATACCACGATTGTGTCATTATTAACCGCGCTTTTCAATGCGGTGAGCAAATGGCTCGGCAGGTTATCGTTTTGCATACCGCCATTTTCATCAGTAAAATTCGTGCCGTTCGGTCGCCGATAATAATAATGAGTGCTACCAATCGTTGTGCGTGCTTCTGATTCTAACCCCCAGCTATTATTCATGGCAATAATACCATCACCGCTGCCATTATAAATGGCATCAGCAATCTGGATGGTGCTATAAACCACACCTGCATTGTTGAAAATGGTAACGGGCTTAATCTTGGCTTCATATGCCACACCGTGCATGCCAATATTATTTTTATTGGCAGCAATAACACCAACCACATAATTGCCATGATTAGGGCAAGCGCTGGTATTGCAACTTATTTCTGTGAGACCGTTTGCGGGGTCATACCCCGTTACAAACACATTTTGCAAATCAGCATGGGCGGTATTGAAAGGCGTATCCAATACAGATACTGTTACCCCCTTACCCGTGCCACCACGCGCATAAATTGCAGAAGCTTTGATACTGCCTAGCGAATAATTTTTGTTATATTCAGTCGTTTCAAAATCAATGGGCTTAGGAATGACAATAACAGGTTCTTCTTCATCAGGTGGGTCAGTAACAACTGGTTCTTCTTCGTCCTTCGGCTCTTCGTCCTTCGGCTCTTCGTTTTTCGGTTCTTCAAGAACAGGTTCTTCTTCAATATCCGTGCGTGTTTCACCACTAATACATGCGGTTAACAACAAGCAAAATGAAAGAGAGATAATAAAAGAAGATAAAGACGGCATAACTCACCATTAATATAAAACAAGTAATTAATGACTTGTTTTTAACATATTACGCGTAAAAATCAAGTAAAAATCAATAATTTTTCTATGGGATTTGCTATGGCGTTTCTTGCTTAAAATTCAGCACTGATACCGCTAATGATGCTGATTTGCGTCAACCCTTGCTGATGCTGATAATGGTTATCGTAACTGATGGTTGTAAAGAAACGGTTATGCGAAAATAAAGGCATATTGCGCTCACCTTGATTTTCAAGCCTGCCCTGATAAACCATAGCAATTTGCTGATGGCGATTTTCCACCGCTAAATCGTAGCGATTGCTGACATTATTATACTCACCATCATCATTATAGCCTAATACAGTATGTTGCACCAATGCGCCATCAGTAACGCCTAATGCTGTGTTAAAACTGATGGTAAGGTTATCACCCTCGCTGATAATATCCGCACCTGTGATGCCGATTGCCGAATGGTCGGCTTGTAAATCTTGGATTTCTGCAAATTGCTGATAGCGCATATCGACTTTGGTTTCGTAAAGCGCATAATGCGCGAACAGTGAGAATCGGCTGTTTTTATGTAGCTTGTGGCTGATATGAATATCAGAAAATTGCGAGAGACTTGCGCCATCAAGCGCATAAGCACCCGTGCCTTCAGTGCCTAAAAATTGCTGATATTCGCGCAAATGTCCCATGCCGATATTGAGGGTGAGGCGGTCGGTTTTATAATTAATATCAGTGCCCAATTCGTTAAAATCATGCCCTGTATCATAATTGCCTTTGGCGGCATAGCTGCTTAAAGTGACGCGCGAATTCAATTGATGGCTTACATTCATCTGGGCAATATCCTCGCCAGCAGGGCGAATTGCAAAAGCGCGTAAAATCGGCGCGTAACTCTCATCGCCTATTAATATTTGTGGCAATAGTTTTGGTTGTAGATTATCGTAAAACGCGATGGAAGCGGTGGCATTGCCATAATCGTAAACCAGATGCATCCATGTTTGATTCTCATCGCTCTGATAATTCAAACTCGTCTGCGGGGTTAATGCGTAAGTTTCAGTTTGGCTATTGCTGGTAAAATTTTGCATATAATCATCAAGCGATGAAGTGATAGGCACGCGGTCAAATTTGGTGGGGCTTGCGATAAAAGTACGGTTATAATTATCGCGCATCCCGATTTCAACCTCATGAATCTGCGTGCCAAAATGGCTTGCAAGGGTGAGTGAGGTATCATCCATCAACACGTCTAAACTTTGATTATTGGTGGTTACGGCATTTAATTCGCCGATGGGCTGAATCGCCGCCCGTAAATTTAACATGCCACGCCCATAGACATTATCGGTGCCTTTGGCGCCTAAATCATCGGCACTGGTGAGAATAATATCGGTAATTTCTTCACTGCTAAGCGATGGATACGCGCTTTTAACAACCGCAATCGCACCCGTAACATAAGGGGCGGCTTGCGATGTGCCGTTTACATTGCTCCAAAGATTAGTATCACCAAAAGAGCGACCAGCTGCATAGACATAACCGGGGGCGGCGATACAATAATCTTTGGCAGCGCCACAGCCATTGCTGTAGGATGTGATTTTTTTATCACTACCAACTGCAATAACAGTAAGCCATTTGCCACGCAATGCTGATTCATATTCAGGATACATAGCCGTGTAATTAGGCATATCGGCATGGTCGGCACCAAATAAATCGCTGGCTTTCAAGACTTCGCCTTCATCTGAGAAGTCAGCATTTCTATAAATTCTGATACGCCCATTTTCACTGTTTAAACTATCATTACCATTGGCAAATACCACGATTGTCCCTCGGTCAGTTATTTGTTTCCACCGACTTAAAGTGAGAGCAGATGGTGTGCTATCACCTGTACTAGAGCAATCTTTATTGCCAAATCTTACACCGGGATTACGTTTCAAATAAACATTTTCGAATGTGCCATCAGGCTTTTTATAACTAAAGCATGTTGCCTTCACACCGTCAGTCCAACTATTATTCATTGAAATCACATTATCAAAAACGCCATTTATTAATGAGCCCACCGAAGATAAAATGACAATATCTGAATCATAGGCAACGCCATGCATATTGTTGGGATGAGGTTCACCATCGCCATCATTGATTGTATTTTTACGAGCAGCGGCAGTGGCGGTAACCACCGTGATATGTCCGCCACCGCATCCGTTTATGTTACAAGGTGAGCGTGCACCATCACCAGTAATGAAAGCAGAATTACCATCATCATCAGTAAATTCAGCATGGTCATAGACTTTTTCAAATTCAAGCACCGCTACCGTCTGCCCTTTGCCACTATAGCCTGCATCATAGGCATAAGAGGCGCAAATCGCATCTAGCCCACGCGTTCTTTTATATTCATCAGTGCGTGATGGAGAATCTTCATCGGTAACGCAAGGGAAATCATCATAAGTTTGGCTATCATTATCGCTATCATCGATGTTGCTAGCATAAATGATACCATTATCATTGACGTTACTATCATTGCTACTATTATTATTGCTAAAACCATCACCAAAATTATCACGGGTGCTACAAGCGGTTAGCATGATGAGTGATAAGGTAAAAAAAGCAAGTTTTTTGATGAAAATGTTTTGAGGGTCAAACAATTGATTCTCCTACCATTAAAATTCAGCACTGATACCGCTAATGATGCTGATTTGCGTCAACCCTTGCTGATGCTGATAGTGATTATCGTAAGTGATGCTTGTAAAGAAGCGGTTTTGCGAAAACAGAGGAATATTGCGCTCACCACGATTTTGAAGCTTGCCTTGATAAGTCATAACAAACTGCTGATGGCGATTTTCCACCGCTAAATCGTAGCGATTGCTGACATTATTATACTCACCATCATCAGTGTAACCCAATACAGTATGTTGTACCAATGCGCCATCGGTAACGCCTAATGCTGTGTTAAAACTGATGGTGATATTATCATCTTCGCTGATAATATCCGCACCTGTGATGCCGATTGCCGAATGGTCGGCTTGTAAATCTTGGATTTCTGCAAATTGCTGATAGCGCATATCGACTTTGGTTTCGTAAAGCGCATAATGCGCGAACAGTGAGAATCGGCTGTTTTTATGTAGCTTGTGGCTGATATGAATATCGGAAAATTGCGAGAGACTCGCACCATCAAGCGCATATGCACCCGTGCTTTCAGTGCCTAAAAATTGCTGATATTCGCGCAAATGTCCCATGCCGATATTGAGGGTGAGGCGGTCGGTTTTATAATTAATATCCGTGCCTAATTCGTTAAAATCATGCCCTGTATCATAAATGCCTTTGGCGGCATAGCTGCTTAAAGTGACGCGCGAATTCAATTGATGGCTTACATTCATCTGGGCAATATCCTCGCCAGCAGGGCGAATTGCAAAAGCGCGTAAAATCGGCGCGTAACTCTCATCGCCTATTAATATTTGTGGCAATAGTTTTGGTTGTAGATTATCGTAAAACGCGATGGAAGCGGTGGCATTGCCATAATCGTAAACCAGATGCATCCATGTTTGATTCTCATCGCTCTGATAATTCAAACTCGTCTGCGGGGTTAATGCGTAAGTTTCAGTTTGGTCACTATTAGTGAAATTCTGCATATAATCATCAAGCGATGAAGTGATAGGCACGCGGTCAAATTTGGTGGGGCTTGCGATAAAAGTACGGTTATAATTATCGCGCATCCCGATTTCAACCTCATGAATCTGCGTGCCAAAATGTCCCGCAAGGGTGAGTGAGGTATCATCCATCAACACGTCTAAACTTTGATTATTGGTGGTTACGGCATTTAATTCGCCGATGGGCTGAATCGCCGCCCGTAAATTTAACATGCCACGCCCATAGACATTATCGGTGCCTTTGGCGCCTAAATCGGTGGCGCTATCTAAAATTAATGAAACAATTTCCTCGCTACTCATGGAAGGATATGCTTCTTTTAACAGGGCAATCGCGCCTGAAACATGGGGTGCTGCTTGCGATGTGCCACTATAATACCCCCATTCATTCGGAGCCTCAAGAGGTCCGTAAATAGAATAACCGGGGGCGGCGATACAGTAATCTTTGGTTGCGCCACAACCATTACTAAAAGATGTGATATTGTTACTGCTATCAACGGCGATAACGCTAATCCATTTGCCTTTTAATGCGCTATCATATTCGGGATAGCTTGCTTCATAACTGGGAATATCGGCATTGCTAGCACCAAACAGGCTTGAGGCATTAACAACATAGTCAGGGGCAGCTGTCCTTTCAAACTCTGCACTATTATAAAGCCCTACCCTACCATTGGCACTATTTAAGCCATGATTACCATTGGCAAAGACGATAATCGTGCCGCTATCAATAGCATTTCTCCAAGCGTTTAATTCAGAATTTGATATTGGGATGTTAATAGATTCGCATCTATCGTCAATAAAATTTTGCCTCACAGGACTCGGATAATAATAATCCCTGCCCGCATAATTAACACATGCTATGGCTTCTTGCCCCCAACTATTATTCATCGCAATAATAGTCGCGCCACTGCCTTGTCTAATCGCAATGGCTAATGATTGCGTATTAGTATTATCTACACCCTCCTCATCAAAAATTGCAACAGGTTTTATGTTGGCATTATAAGCAACACCATGCGTATTTTTATAGGCATCGCTACCCGTAAGTGTGTTTTTACGCGCCCCAATAATGCCCGCAACATGTGTGCCGTGATATGTTTCGTTATCACTACAGGTTTGCGAGCAAGAAGCACTACCAACATTGATAAAAGCCGATTGGTTGTTATCATCAATAAATTCAGCATGGTCGTTAAAAACAGGTGTATCCAATAATGATACAGTCTGCCCCTCGCCACTATAGCCTGCATCATAGGCATAAGAGGCACAAATCGCATCTAATCCGCTGGAGTTTTGATATTCAGCGGTGCGCGACACTGATGAAGAAGATATGGGACAGTTTGACAAAGCGAAATTGGCAGGGTCAAATGGCGCGTTAGCGTTATCATGACTTTCAAGCCCGCAAGCCGTTAATGCGATTAAAAATATAACTTTAACTGCGATATTTTTGATAAAAGCGATTGATGATTGGTGATTGTGAGGCAATTTTCTCTCCTTGAAGCAGATTATAATCTAGCATCATCAGTTGTAATAAGCAAGAACATCTTTACCCAACTGCCGTGCCAAATCTACCAAATCAAGATGCACCCAATTTTCGCATAACTGCCGTGTATCACAGCGGTAAAAATCCATCACCCGCAAGGTAAGCGCACGACCAGCAAGCTCTCCATCTGCTTTAATGCCCAAATAATCATGCTGAAATGTCATATTCATGCTAGGCCAACCCGAAGCGGCGGCATAATTTTTATCGCCAATACGGCAATAATGATTGCCACCTTTTCTATCAGGAAACGCCATTAAAAAACTGCTTCGGTGGTCTTGCACAAAGCCTTCCCAGCGATGATTGCTACCAATGCCCGTTACCCCATACCACATCATTTTTTCATGCCATACACCATCATCGCCCGTTTGCCCCACAGATGAGAAATCTTTCGGGTTAAACGCGCCCAAATTAGAGAACATTCTCTCCATAATCGCGATAGAGTTTTTGCCACTATTTTTACCATCACTTTCTTGAGGCAGAATGCCATCTTGCGTGGCAGGGGCAGGGAACATAATCTCGCTGCCTTGCACAGGAAACGGATTCTTACCACATTGCGCCAATAGATTCGGCAAATCCAGTAAAATTTTTGCCTCCACGATTTTATCATTCTCAATACGGTAAAATTCGCCCGAACGCAAAAACATGACATGATTATTATGTGCATCGATATTGATAAAATTATTCACAAAATTACCAACATAATGCGTTACCGATGCCACCCAATAGCCACCATTATCGCGGATATTATCACCACCAATAAACAACACATCACGCCTGTAGCAGTTAGGAAAGGCATGAAGCAAGGGCTGATAAAATTTTTCTATAATCGCATCTTTGCCCGAAAGCCTATCGAACGGTGCACAACAATCATAGATGGCATCTTTCGCCAATACGCTATAATCACCCTCAAGCAGAGAGTGGATTTTTGGGTATATTTTATCACGCATTATCATTCTCTTCACATTATCCTTTTTACAAAACTTTACTTTTAACGCATCTTATACTATATTAGGGGTGATTTGCAAATGAATCATATGGAATGCAAGAGGGATATGGCAGAGATTAGATTAAATCATGTTGGCAAAAAATGGAATGATTTTGTTGGCGTTGATGATTTTCATTTAGACATCAAAGATAAGGAATTTTTGGTGCTATTAGGGCCTTCGGGTTGCGGTAAAACCACCACCATGCGGATGGTGGCAGGGCTTGAAACCCCAAGCAGTGGTGAAATCTGGATTGGCGATAGGTTGGTGAATAACATTGCCCCCAAAGACCGCGATGTCGCGATGGTGTTTCAAAGCTATGGGCTTTATCCGAATATGACGGTGTATGAAAATGTCCGCTTCCCCCTGAAAGTGCGGAAGATTGATGAAAGCACCCATCATGCCCGCGTGATGCGCGCGATTGATATGGTGGAGCTTGAACCGTTCCTTAAACGCAAACCAGCCGACCTTTCTGGTGGGCAACGGCAAAGGGTTGCGCTTGCCCGTGCCATTGTGCGCGAGCCAACTGTGTTTTTAATGGATGAGCCACTCTCAAATTTAGATGCGAAATTAAGGGTTTCCACCCGCGCACAGATTAAGAATCTGCAATATGAACTTGCCACCACCACTATCTATGTTACCCATGACCAAGTGGAAGCGATGACTCTTGCCGATAGGGTTGTGGTGATGAATCAGGGAGTGATTCAACAAATTGGCACGCCCACCGATATTTATGATAATCCTCAAAATACGTTTGTGGCAAGTTTTGTTGGCGCACCCGCGATGAATTTGGTAGAAGGCGAGATAAATAATGGCGTATTTACAGCTGATAATATCACTATCAAAGGCTTGAAAGCGAAAGATGGCTTGGTTACATTGGGCTTTCGTGCCGAAGATGCGATGTTCGCCAAAAGTAACAAAGGGGGTGATAAAGATGCGGATATTATCGCGCCGATTTACACAGTAGAGCAATTAGGCGATGCGATTATGTTAACGCTAAAAGTAGGCGGTGCGCTGGTATCGGTAAAAACCGCAAAAGATGTTAAAGTTAAAATAGGCGAACAGGTAAAAATATCTGTGCCTAACAAAATTTGTCATTTGTTTGATAGGCAAACAGGGGCAAAAATCGTGATATGAGTCTCATAATCATATCATATTGTATTATCTATTAAAGGAGATAAATAATGAGTAACAAAATAAAACTTATCATCGGGGCTGTGGCTGCCGTTGCTGTCATCATTATCGTGATGCAACAAGGTGGCGATGAAGGCCCTGCTGGTAGGGTTAGCATTGTTGGTAATGAATTTCCAGCAATTCACTCGGTTGCTAATAAAGCCCAAACCTATGGTGATGGTACGATTGAGGTGAAAGCCAATCTTACTGCCGACCACCAAAAAATCAATGTTGATGGTATGCAAGGCAATCCTGCCGAATATACCACTGCGATTATTGCCAATTCTTCATTGGTGGCATTGATGAACGAAGATGTTGTGCGCCCAATGAATGATTTGGTGGCAAAACATGGTGGCATTAATGATAATCAAAAAATCACCATCGATGGTGATATTATGGCGATTGCCTTTATGGCGAATGCCCAGCATCTGATTTATCGTGCTGATATTCTTGAGCAAGTCGGTGCTGATGTGCCAACTTCTTATGAAGAAATGCTAGAAGTGGCTGAAAAAGTTCGTGCCGCTGGTATTTTAGAATATCCGATTTCTGGCGCTTATCAAGCAGGTTGGAATTTGGCGCAAGAATTCGTGAATATGTATATTGGGCATGGTGCTGAATTTTATAAATCAGGCACTGCTGAAGTCGCAATCAATAACGAACAAGGCGTTGCAACCTTGAACATGCTTAAAGCCCTCACCGAATATATGAATCCTGATTATCTTACGCATGATTCCAATGCCGCCGCTGCCGAATGGGAAGCGGGCAATGTGGCATTGATGAATTTCTGGGGTTCACGCACAGGCGTGTTGATGGATGATGAAGGCGCGGAAGCACAGGTCTATGAAAATACCGCTGTTTCTGGTCCGCTCACGGTTGGTGATAGCGGTGTGCCAGCAACCACCCTTTGGTGGGATGGCTGGACTGTGGCAAAGAATGTTTCAGATGCAGATGCTGAAGCCACGTTCTTAGCCATGAAACATGGTATCTCGCCCGCTTTATTGAATGAAGAAACCACGGGGCAAGCGGTGTGGATTATTGATGGTTACGAGCCTGCACCTGTGAATGAAGGCGTGTTTAAAACCATTAATTCAGGTGCAAAACCTTATCCGATGTTACCGCATCATGGTTTATTGCATACGGCATTAGGCGATAATATTGCTGATTTCTTGCAAGGCAATGAGAGTGCAGAACAAACATTGCAAGATATTGAAGATGCTTATACGGCTGCTGCCGAAGAAAAAGGCTTCTTGAATTAAGAGACTTAATAAAGATGGGCAGGAATCTCTCTTGCTCATCTTTTTTATGGAATGATGAATAGTAATGAACAGCAACACCCTTTATACATTAGATAATCTTTTTTTGCTGAATGGCATGGATAGCGAAAGCGTCGACCTCATCTATCTTGACCCGCCTTTTAATAGCAAGCGCACTTATGCTGCTCCTGTGGAAAGCAAATCAGCGGGGGCAAGTTTTAAGGATATGTGGAATTGGGACGATGTGAATATCGCTTATCTTGAACGGTTATATGAAACCCACTCCGATATTACCGACCTGATTGATAGCATCTATCGCCTCCACTCAAAAGCGATGGCTTCTTATATTGCTTACATGACGCAACGCTTGTTTGAGATGCACCGCATCTTAAAACAAACAGGCAGTATTTATCTGCATATTGACCCAACGGCGAGCCATTATCTAAAAATCATTATGGACGGTATTTTTGGCAAGGGTAATTTTAGGAACGAGATTATATGGCATTATTCTGGCTGGAATGCACGATTGAAAAGTAATTTTAATAAAAGACACGATATTATTTTATTCTATGCGAATCATAGCGATAATGCGTTCAATTCCTATGCGATAGATTGGGAAAGTGAAGAAGAATATATTAAACAGCGCAGACAAAAAGTGCATGCTGATGAAAATAATAGAAAATATGTTTTATCGGATTCTGGCGATGGAAATAGAATAAAGAGATATATCGATGAAGCCATGCAATATGGTAAACCTGTTGATGATGTATGGGATTTAGATAAGTTAAATAATTCATCAAAAGAGCATACAGGCTACCCCACGCAAAAACCGCTTGCTTTGTTGCATCGCATCATCAAAGCATCAAGCAACGAGGGTGATATTGTATTCGACCCATTCTGTGGCTGTGCCACTGCTTGCGTGGCTTCGCAACAGTTAAATCGCAAATGGATTGGCTGCGATATTGAAGAAAAAGCCGCCGATATATTGGTAGAACGTCTATCAGATGATGCGGGGTTATTTAAGGATTTTGTGCATACCACCATTCCGCCACAGCGCACCGATGTTGAGCGAATTGAGCCGACATTACCTATTAAGAAACGGCTTTATGAGGCGCAAGATGGGTGTTGCAACGGGTGCGGGCATGAATATCTCATCAAAGATTTTGAGATTGACCATGTGATACCGAAGTCTAAGGGAGGTGGCGACTATTACGAAAATTATCAGTTACTATGCGCCCACTGCAACCGCACAAAAAGCAATAAACCAATGGAATATTTATTGGCAAAGGTTGCAAAAATTAGAGAAACAAGGGCGGTGATTGATTATGAGCATTAATATATTGGGGGGCTTTGCGACATACGCTTTGGCAATGAAGGCTTACGCCCATTGCCACGCGATGACGCCCCCCATACCCCCTACCGCTCACTATCACTTTATGAAAGCACATTATAATGAGGCATAAGGATTTTTTATGGTTTGTCTTGCCAACAATGCTGGCGATGACTCTCTTTATCGCCGCTCCCATTGTCTCGGTGGTGATTCAATCCATGTTCGCGCCACATGACCGTGAGATTATCGAGGTTGAAAATTGTGGTCCCTTCGGTTGTACCACCCAAGCGATTGTTTCGCAAAAAAATACCAGTGAACTCAACAAAGGCAAACCATTAGGAAAATTTGTTGGCACCGAAATTTACACCAATCGCAACCATCTGGCATTTTCTGAAATTGTTGAATATTGGAAAACCAGTGATGGAATCGGTGATTTTTTTGGTAAGGTGATGAATTTACCATTTTATGGCGCGCTTGCATTTACCCTTACCTATACCGCAGTGGTAACCCCGCTTGCGCTGATTTTAGGGTTTTTTGTGGCATTTGGGGTTAATTCGATTCCTAAAATGTTTCGTAGCCCGATCATTTTTTTCTCGCTTCTGCCGATGATTGTTACCCCACTTATCGGGGCATTAATATTATTTTGGATGATTGATTCACGCGGTATTATTGGGCATTTCATTCAATATGTAACGGCTGACCCAAACCTATCACTCAAAGCCTCAACGGGGCTTACATGGATGATGCTGATGGTCTATGGCGTTTGGCAAAGCACGCCGCTTGCTTTCATCATCTATTATGCAGGCTTGCAAACCGTGCCTGAAGATGTGCTAGAAAGTGCGATGATTGATGGCGCGAATACATGGGATAAAATTCGGCATGTGATTTTACCGCATCTGTTACCGCTTACTATTTTTATGGCGCTGATTAAAATCATGGATAATTTCAGGGTGTTTGAACCGATTGTTAGCTTTAATGCTGAAGCGCATGCACAATCGCTCTCGTCGTTTATTTATAGCGACATTAATGGCGAGACGCGGCTTTTATCATCAGCGGCGGCAACTTCCGTGTTAACCATTATTGGCGTGGTGATTTTACTAACCCCTGTATTAATGAGCAGTTGGAAAAATTATGGCAAGAAAAAATAAATTCCTATCAAAACGCTCATTATGGTGGGTGAGTGGCAGCTTATTTGTGTTGGTATGGCTGATGATTTCCGCCTTTCCTTTCATCTGGACAGTATGGGGGTCGTTTAAGGTAGAGGGCGATTTCTTCTCTAAAGCAAGCTGGCACTATGCGTTAACAGGCGTTCGCACCATCTTTGAAACAGGCGGGTTTTTCACCTTAGATGGCTATCACGGCGCATGGGTGCAAGAAGAATTTTGGCGTGCCGCCCTAAACACAATCATCGTCTGTGTCTGTGTGGTAACCATTTCGCTCACCATCGGCACATTGGGGGCGTATGCCCTATCGCGCTCAAGCGAAAATTATGCGTTTTGGCTGTTATTTGCCGCTTTGGTATTTCGGGCAATGCCGCATATTACGCTTGTTTCTGGCTATTTATTGCCATTCTATCAATGGAATTTATGGGGACATTTAGGCACAAGCATCATCGTATTGGTGGCAATTAACCAGCCTTTCACTTTGTGGATGCTCACCTCGTTCTTCCGCAATATCCCGCAAGAATTAGATGAAAGCGCGATGGTAGATGGTTGCACCAGATTCCAAGCCTTTTGGCATGTGATTATCCCCGTTATGTGGCCGGGCGTGGTAACAACCGCATTATTCTCATTATTGCTTGCCTATAATGATTTTACGGTAACGGCATTGTTACTATCAAAAGAAAACCAAACGATGGTGCCAAAAATCGCTGGCTTTTTAGGCACAACCCAAACCAAAGGCAATGTGATGTTTGCAGTGGCGGCGGTGGTTTCAGTTACCATGCCACTCTTCGTGTTAATCATGTTTTTCCAACGCAAACTGGTGAGCGGTTTAACCGCAGGCGCAGTGAAAGGGTAATTGAGAATATGAGTAACACACGCCCAGAACAGGCAATCTTATCGCGCGATACTGATTTAAGCAAAACCGAAGAAACCCGTCAAGTGATTGAAAGCATGGTTGATGGGTTGAACGACCATCGCATCAGCGATATTGGTGAGTTTTTTACTGAAAATTTCCGTTGGATGGGCAATTATGGTTGTGGCACAAAACAAAATCTGCGCGATTTTCAAGAAAATTGGCAGAAACCGTTTCAGGCGGCGTTTGGCGACAAAGTCTGCATTGATGAAGCAAGGCTGTATATGGGTGAATGGGCGGCCGCTTTTGGCAGGCAAGAAGCCGTGCATCATGGCGAATTTATGGGTATCCCCGCCACTGGTAAAAAGGTTGAGATTCGCTATATGGATTTTTGGCAGGTGAAAGATGGCAAAATCATTGATAATTGGGTGATGGTTGATTTTGCCTATGTGTTGGCACAGCTTGGCACAGATGTTTTTAACGAAAAGGGCTGGGAACGTTATGATAATGGCACAAAAACACCGCCCTCTCCTCCGCAAGTGAAAGAATAAAGTCATGGCAATCACATATCTCAAACAAGGGTTGCAAACACAAAGCGATGATAATAATATCAGCGATGCCAAAGTCAGGCAGATTGTTGAAAATGCGCTCGCCGATATTCGTAAAAAAGGTGATGATGCGATTCGGGCGATGTCAGAACAATATGATAATTATAGTCCGTCAAGTTTTCGGTTGTCGCAAAGCGAGATTGATGCACTCATCGCACAAGTGCCGAAACGCGATATTGAGGATATAAAATTCGCGCAAGAACAAGTTCGGAATTTCGCGCAAAAGCAACGGGATTCTATGCAAGATATTGAGGTTGAAACCTTGAAAGGCGTTATATTAGGGCATAAACATATCCCCGTGCAATCGGTGGGCTGCTATGTGCCAGCGGGTAAATTCCCGATGGTAGCGTCGGCGCATATGTCGGTGCTAACGGCAAATGTTGCAGGTGTGCCGCGCATTATCGCCGCCACTGCACCGTTTCAGGGTTCGCCAAATCCTGCGGTGATTGCCGCCATGCAGATGGCAGGGGCGCATGAAATCTATGTTTTGGGCGGTATCCAAGCCATTGGCGCAATGGCGATTGGTAGCGAGACGATTACGCCTGTTGATATGCTTGTTGGGCCCGGCAACGCCTTTGTGGCAGAGGCAAAAAGGCAACTTTACGGCATCGTCGGCATTGATTTATTCGCAGGACCAACTGAAACGATGGTGATTGCCGACGATACTGCCGATGCCGAATTATGCGCCACCGATTTATTAGGGCAAGCCGAGCATGGCTATAATTCGCCGGCTGTGTTGCTCACCAACTCACGAAAACTTGCCGAAGCAACGATGGCAGAAATTGAACGTTTGCTGAAAATCTTGCCTACTAGCGACACGGCTGGCGTTTCGTGGCGCGATTATGGTGATGTGATTCTATGCGATAGCTATGATGAGATGCTTGCCAAAGCCAACGAAATTGCATCGGAACATGTGCAGGTTATCACCACATGCGATGATTGGTTTTTGCAACATATGCACTCTTATGGCGCATTATTTTTAGGTGCGCGCACCAATGTTGCCAATGGCGATAAGGTGATTGGCACCAATCATACTTTGCCTACCAAACGGGCAGGGCGGTATACTGGCGGTTTATGGGTTGGTAAATTTCTGAAAACCCATAGCTATCAAAAAATCCTCACTGACGAGGCGGCTGCCATGATTGGCGAATATGGCTCGCGGCTTTGTATGTTAGAAGGTTTTGTTGGTCATGCCGAACAATGTAATGTTAGGGTGCGGCGCTATGGCGGACGCAATATCCCTTATGGCAAAGCGGCTGAATAGATTATCGTGATGGATTTTACAGCTGAAAAACAACTCTTGCAATCATGGCGTGATGCGCTTTATGATTTTGAGAATGATGAAAAAGCCAGCGCGGTTTTACAAAATATCGCGCCCGATGCTGTGTTTCATATCTGCCACCCTTTCGGTGATTTCAACAATGCAGGCGATTTTTACGATGCTGTGTTTGCACCACTCAGCCATGCATGGCGTGATTTAGAACGGCGCGATAATATTGTGATAGCAGGTGAAGACCAGCAAGGCAATGTTTGGGTTGGTTGTGCGGGCTATTATGTTGGCACATTCTCATCAGCATGGCTTGATATACCGCCGACAGGGCATATCACCCATATGCGCTTTCACGAATTTTACCGCGTTGCGAATAATAAAGTGGTCGAGATGCAAGCTTTGTGGGATATTCCAGAAGTGATGATGCAAGCCAATGCGTGGGTGATGGCGCCATCATTAGGGCGTGAATGGCATGTGCCATCGCCTGCTAAAAACTTAACGGCGAGCGTTACCCCTGAAAAATTCCAAGAAAAATCATTAAGCACACGGCAACATATCATTGATATGCTCACTGCCATGAAAAACCACCCTAAACAACCACCAGAATCCATGCAATTAGAACATTATTGGCATGAAAAAATGATGTGGTATGGACCAGCTGGTATAGGCTCTGCGAGGGGAATTGCAGGCTTTCGGCATTGGCATCAAATCCCATTCTTAAACGCCATGCCCGACCGCGGACAATATTTAGACGAAGTTACCTATCATTTTCTGGCGGAGGGCGAGATTGCAGGCGTTACGGGTTGGCCTGATATGGCACAGACTATCAGCCATGATGGTTGGCTAGGCATTGCGCCAACGGGCAAAAAAATTACCATGCGGAGCTTGGATTTTTGGCGGTTAGAAAATGGTAAAATCCGCGAGAATTGGGTGTTGGTTGATTTGCTAGATATGTATCAACAAATTGGGGTTGATGTATTTGCGCGGTTGCGTGAATTTAACAAAGCGCGTAATATGGGTGCGATAAACATAGAAAAGGATTATCAATAATGCAGACATTTTCATTCAGGCTTGATGGCAAAAACGCGCTGGTAACGGGCGCAAGCTCTGGCATCGGGCAAGCGGCGGCGGTGGCATTGGCAGAATATGGCGCAGATGTTACCTTAATGGCACGGCGCGAAGATGGGTTGAAAGAGACTTGCAAATTGATTGAGCCTTATAATGTAAAATGCACAATTTTACCATGCGATGTAAGCGATATTGCCAAGTTACGAACATTAATAGCGGCGCAAGCTCCGTTTGATATTTTACTGAATGCCGCTGGGTTAGGACGGCATAAGCCTGCGCTAGATATTACAGAAGAAGATTTTGATGCGGTGTTTGATGTGAATATTAAAGCGGCTTATTTCCTGAATCAAATGCTGGCACAAAAATTGATTACTGCCAAAAAATCTGGCTCATTGATTAATATCTCATCACAGATGGCGCATGTGGGCGGGCTTGAACGAAGTGTCTATTGCGCTAGCAAACATGCGGTTGAGGGTATGGTAAAAGCGATGGCGATTGAATGGGGCAAGCATAACATCAGAATCAATAATATCGCGCCTACTTTTATTCGCACCGCTTTAACGCAAAAAACATTTGATAACCCAGAATGGATGCAACGCATCACTGATAAAATCAAATTAGGGCGCGTGGGTGAGTTGCAAGATATTATGGGCGCGGTGATTTATCTGGCATCAGATGCCAGTTCAATGGTAACAGGCACATCGCTTTTGGTTGATGGTGGCTGGACGGCAGAATAAAGGAGAGCATAACATGCAAGGTTTTGACAAAAAATTCAAAAATTTTACCGATTATATTATCGGAATCACCAAAGAAATTTGGGAAGATAGAGGGCTTGCAACTCTCAATCATTATTACGCGCCTAACATTATTGTCCGCGCCCCTGCATCGATTGTGAAAGGCAATCAAGGGGTGATAGCTGCCACGATGGCAACCTTAAATGAATTCCCCGACCGCCGCTTATTGGGCGAAGATGTGATTTATTGTGGCACGCCCGAAACGGGAATGCTATCGTCTCACCGTATTTTAAGCACCGCCACCCATACAAATGATGGCGTGTATGGCAAGGCAACGGGCAAACAGCTTTGCTACCGCATCATTGCCGATTGCCATGCTAAAAATAATCAAATTGATGATGAATGGCTTATCCGCGACCAAGCCGCGATTGTTCGGCAGTTGGGGTTAACGCCTGAAGCCTATGCGCGTGATATGATTATCAGCGAGGGCGGGTTAGAAAAAGCGATGATGCCTTATTTACCCGAAAATGATATTGCAGGACCTTATCAAAGTAACGGCAACGATAATGAGTGGGGTGCGCGGTTAGGCGATATTCTGACCACCATCATGCAAGCTGAATTTAGCGCGATACCCAAACATTACGACCGTGCCGCCAATCTGTTTTACCCTAGCGGTAGGACCACCTATAGTGCTGATGGTGCGGATAGGTTTTGGCTTGGGGTGCGCGCCAGTTTTCCGAATGCCGCATTCAAAATTCATCACCAGATGGGGCGTGATGATGCGCTAATGCCACCGCGTGCCGCTGTGCGCTGGTCGCTTGATGGCAAGCATGATGGGCATGGCTATTTTGGCAAACCTACGGGGCAACGGGTGCATATTATGGGCATTACTCATGTTGAATTTGGTGCTTTTACTGATGAGGGTTATGGCAATAACGCCAGTATCAGGCGGGAATATACTCTGTTTGATGAGACTGCGATTTGGAAACAAATATTGCTTGGCAATGGTAATATTTAGGGGCGATATATAATGAACGCAACAGAATTTGAAAAACAGATTGTCCGCTATGGCGATTTGAAACCATGCAAAACCGCTTTCATTGATGCCCATACACCCGGCAGTGACATGAAAGAAAATTTCACCATTATCGGTGGTGGGGTTTCGGAAAGTGCCGACCAGCATGTGCATATTAAAGAAACACCGGGCTTCAATATCGGGGCGGCGGGGCAACCACCAAAATGCCGAAACTCACTGCATACCCATCGCACCGCCGAAGTGTTTTTTGTTCTTAAAGGGCAATGGCGATTTTTTTGGGGACGTTGGGGCGATGCAGGCGAGGTGATTTTGCAAGAAGGCGATATTTTTAATATCCCGACTGGCATGTTTCGCGGCTTTGAAAATATCGGCACAGATTACGGCATGATTATGGCAATATTGGGCGGTGATGATGCAGGTGGTGGCGTGATTTGGGCGCCACAAGTGATTGAGGACGCCAAAGCGCATGGCTTAATTCTTGGCAATAATGGCAAATTATATGATACCAAAAAAGGCAAGATTCTGCCTGATAATATCACGCCAATGGCGGTGATGAATGATGAGGCATTGGCATTGATGAAAGAGCCTAGCACGCACGATGTTGTGCCATTCTATGTGGCACGCTATTGGGATTTATGGGCATTGGCTGATAAAGAGCCCACAAAAGTAATTGGCGAATATGGCGCAATCAAAGATAAACCGGGTTTTGATGTGGATTTTATCACATCGAAATCAGCTTTGCATCAGCCCTATCAGCTGGCACAATATCAGATTTTAATGCCAATGCGTGGGCATTGGAAAATTGAATGGCACAATGGCGATATGGGGGGCGATGCGGTTGGCGAGGCAGTGCTAAATCCGGGCGATTGTTGCGCTGTGCCACCTAACTTCAAACATTCATTAGTGCCAAGCATGGCAGGCGAGGCATCGCTTTATCGCGTGCTTTCTAATGATGACCCCGCTGGTCCAACATGGATTCCAACAGGAAAATTTTAACGGAATGGAAAAATGAGCATCACAATAAGCAATGAATTGCTAACATTATTGCAACAAACCGATACGCCAACCATCTGTAATTCGATTGAATTGGCGCAAGGCAAGCGCGGTTTTAATCAATTTACGCGGGGCAAAGTAGAAACCATGCTAGGTGTCAGCAATAACAAAGCACCTTTAGCGATGGCGGGTTTTGCCCGCACCGCTAAAATTTCAGCCGAACAACCTGCCTTTGAGGCTGATGATATTATCAAACAGAGGCGCATGGATTATTACCGCTATATGAGTGAGGGTGCGCGTCCTGCAATATGCGTGATTGAAGATATTGATGATGCGCCTGTTGGTGCGTTTTGGGGTGAGGTGAATACCAATATCCATCGTGGGTTTGGCATTAGCGGCACTTTAACCAATGGCATGATGCGCGATATTGGCGTGTGCCCTGATGATTATCAGGTGATTGCAGGCGGTATATCGGTATCGCATCGCTTTGTGCATGTGCGCGATATTGGCACAAAAATTACTGTTTTTGGCATGGCGGTGAATGAAGGCGATTTTATTCATGCCGACCATCATGGCGCTTGCATTATCCCTGTTGATATTTTACCCGATATTGACAAATGGATTGCTAAAATGCAAACTTTAGAAGCAATCATTATTGAGCCTAGCAAGCAAGATAATTTTGACTTTACAAAATTCACCACCGCATGGGCGGAATATGAAAAACAAAGAGTATAGGAGACAATAATGACAAAAATTAATGTAACACATGTGGGCTCACTGCCCCGCACGCAAGAAACCGTAGATTTTATTTTTGCGCGCGAAAATCAAGAAAAATATGACCAAACTGCCTTTGATAATCAGATGAGCGAGGCAGTTGATAAAACAGTAGAACAGCAAATGCAAGCGGGCGTTGATATTGTATCAGATGGCGAGACGTCAAAAATATCTTATGCCACCTATGTGAAAGACCGCTATACGGGTTTTGCTGGCGATAGTCCGCGTAACGCACCTGCCGATTTAAAAATGTTTCCTACATTTTTGCAACGGCTTGCTGATGAAGGTGGCACACCGCAATATGCCCGCCCCATGTGCGTAGGCGAAGTGAAATCCAAAGGACAAGATGAGTTGAATAAGGATATTCTTAATCTGAAAAATGCGATGAGCAAGCATGGCGTCAAGCGCGGCTTTATGAATGCTGCAAGCCCCGGCGTTATCTCACTATTTTTGCAAAATGATTATTACCCCACCCGCGAAGCCTATTTGCAGGCATTGGCGCAAGTGATGCGTGAAGAATATAAAACCATCACTGATGCAGGGCTTGATTTGCAATTAGACTGCCCCGATTTAGCCTTATCGCGCCATATGTTATTTAGCGATTTATCGGATGAGGAATTTATCAAAATTGCCGAATTGCATGTTGAAGCCTTGAATGATGCGTTGCGTGATGTGCCACAAGATAGGGTGCGCGTGCATATTTGTTGGGGTAATTATGAAGGGCCGCATTGCTGTGATATTGATATGGCAAAAATGTTGCCGACTTTATTGCGGACAAAATCATGCTATCTTTTATTTGAAACCTCTAATCCGCGCCATGCCCATGAATGGGAAGTGTTTAAGGATATGAAAGCATCAATTCCTGATGATAAAATATTAGTGCCGGGCGTGATTGATAGCACCACTAATTTTATTGAACATCCCAAATTGGTGGCGCAAAGATTGCAGAGATTTATCGATATTGTTGGTGCTGACCGCGTCTATGCGGGCTCAGATTGTGGCTTTGGCACATTTGCAGGTTATGGTGCGGTCGACCCATCCATAGCTTACGCAAAATTAGAGTCCCTTTCCAAAGGCGCGGCATTAATAAAATGATTCTATGTTGTGGTGAAGCCCTGATAGATATGGTGCAAGCGCAAGATGGTAGCTTTATGCCACATTGTGGCGGTGCGGTGTTTAATACCGCGATTGCGCTGGGCAGATTAGAAGCACCAGTTGGCATGTTAACGGGGCTTTCTGCTGATATGTTTGGCAAGCAATTACGCGGCGCATTGCAGGCAAGCAATGTGAATCAAGATTATGTGGTAACAGCAGACCGCCCGACAACATTAGCCTTTGTGGAGCTGGTGGATGAGCAGGCGCGCTATCATTTTTTTGATGAAAATTCGGCAGGGCGTATGCTTCAGCAGGTTGATATGCCTGCATTATCGAATAATATCAACGCACTTTATTTTAGCGGTATCAGTTTGGTTTTTGAACCTTGCGCCGATAGCTATCTGGCATTATTGCAAAAGCATCATCAGCAATATCTGATTATGCTAGACCCGAATATCCGCCCGAATTTTATTGCTGACGAAGTGCATTATCGCAATCGGTTAGAAAAGTTTTTTGCGCTGGCTGATATTATCAAAACCTCGGATGAGGATTTGCATTGGTTGATAAAAGGTGAATTATCGCTTGAGGAAAAGGCGGGAAAACTATTAAATAAAGGCGCGAAGATAATTATTATTACGCGTGGCACAGAAGATACATTATGCTTATCGCATGAGGGCGATATAATTATGGAGCCAACATTGCCTGCCAAAGTTGTTGATACCATTGGCGCAGGCGATAGTTTTAATGCAGGCTTTTTGGCGAAATTATCAGAATTAGGAATGGTTGATAAAGCAAAAATTGCCAATATGAAGCCAGAAATATCGCAACAAGCATTGCAATATGCCACTAAAACCGCCGCTATCACCGTATCACGCGCTGGTGCAAATCCGCCAACACGCGCCGAAGTCGGGTAACCTTACGCTTTTATGCGTTGTTCTGTTTGCTTATCAAAGAAATGCAGATATTTTTTATCAACGGTGAAAGACATCAAATCATTGATATTTTCATGTGCCATATCGGGTATTTTTACCGAAAATTCAGCGCCACTATCGGTGATAAGATGCAATAAACCATATTCGCCTAAATCTTCTATCACATCTATTTTTGCAGTTAGCAAGCTTTGCGCTTTGGTGCAGATTTTCAGATGTTCGGGTCTAATACCCACTAATATATCAGCACCAATATCCTTGCCCGCCAATGTTTTTAATTTGGCGTCATTAACATCAGCATTTGTAAGAAAGTTCATTTTCGGGCTACCAATAAAGGAAGCCACAAATAGATTATTTGGCTGTTCGTAAAGCTCAATCGGTTTGCCAACTTGCTCAATATTGCCATCACGCAACACCACAATTTTATCAGCCAGTGTCATCGCTTCCACTTGGTCATGGGTTACATAAATCATGGTTGTGCCTAAACGCTTATGCAAACGGGCAATTTCTAGCCGCGTTTTCACCCGCAAACTGGCATCAAGGTTGGAAAGCGGTTCATCAAATAAAAACACTTCTGGCTCTCTCACAATCGCTCTGCCAATCGCCACCCTTTGCCGCTGTCCGCCCGATAATGCGCGTGGCAACCTATCAAGGTAAGCAGTGATATGCAAGGTCTCAGCAACATTTTTGATTTTTTCATCAATTTCTGCTTTTGGCATTTTTGCTTGTTTCAGGCTAAATGCCATATTGGCATAGACATTAAGATGTGGATAAAGCGCGTAGGTTTGGAACACCATCGCAACCCCTCTTTTGGATGCCCTCACATCATTAACAATAGTGTCGCTGATAGATATTGTGCCATCAGAAATATCCTCAAGCCCTGCAATCATTCGTAAAATTGTTGATTTGCCACAACCCGAAGGCCCTACCAAAACCACAAATTCACCATCATCAATTTGTAGATTTACGCCATGAATCACCGACGTTTCCTCGAATGATTTCACTAAATTATTGATTGTTACACTGGCCATTGTTTCTCCATTTTATTAATTGCATTAATAACTCCTGTGCTAAAGTCAGGATATTTTGTTGGAATATCTTCCCATAATTGCTCAAAATTAGCAAAAGCTTGTGCCTCGCCATCTGCCAATAATGGCGCGAGAATATCCCAATGAGGCTCGTGATAGGCAACCGATATTTTCTGACACGCAACATGGCGCGCAAATATATAAAAGCTGGCAATCACATCATAGCCATATTTTGGCACAATCCCCAATGCCAAACAGCTGGCGATGGTGGGCTTGATAAAAATACTCAGCTTGGTAAAGCCATCTGTGCAAATGCGCTCCAAAGAATCTGCAATCGCCGCATTCAAAAATCTTTGCGTTACCAACTCTTTATATGCCGCTTTATCAAAAGGCATATCGATGGTGATGCTGGGCAATACTTCTTCATTTTCCCAACCTTCAAAATGTTCTTTTAAGGCGGGGTGGCGCAACGCTTCATCAAATGTTTTTAACCCCGATAATACTCCCAAATAAGCAACTGCACTATGCCCACCATTTAAGATGCGGATTTTTGCTTCTTCATACGGATAAATATTATCAACAATCTGCACTCCCACTTGATTTAAGTCTGGCATTTTTGACTCAAAATTATTTTCAATCACCCATTGGCTAAAAATTTCAGCATGAATCGGGTAGTAATTTTTATCGGATAGATTCTGTTTCACTTCTTCTACAAGTTTGCCATTGGTTTTTGGCGTTATTCTATCAACCATCGAGCTTGGAAAGCTGACATTATCCATCACCCATTGCTCCAAATCATCTTTGCCTGCTAATGTTAGAAATGCCAAAAAATTACGGCGCAACATACCGCCATTATCGCGGATATTATCGCAACATAATATCGATAACGGCAATTTATTAGTTCGCATTCTATTCGCAAGCGCATTGGCAAGAAAACCATAAATTGTCTCTGGCTTATCCGTTTTAATATCACTAGAAATAATCGGATGGTTGCTATCAAGATTGCCAGATTCATCGGTATAATAGCCGCTTTCGGTTACCGTTATGGTTGCCAGATGCACGCTATTTAACGCCAGTAAATTTTCTGCTTCTGATTGTTGCGATACCCAATCCAAATATTTGATATGCGAACGCACCATGCGGTAATTGATGCCTGCATCAGGCGCGATGGTTTTTAACAAATAGCCATCAGCATCATTATCATCGCGAATTTGTGTGAAGGCGGCACTATCATTTGCACTTAAATTAACCGCCGCAATTCCCCAATTTAAGTCGCCCGTTTTTTGCATATAATCATCAAAATAGACTGCCTGATGGGCGCGATGAAACGCACCATAACCCAGATGCACCACGCCAATGGTGCAAGCAGATTTATCGTAATCTGTTTGGTATAAATCAATTTGGCTCATGATATATGTTCTTCTTTTTTATTTTCGCCTAATTCATGGCGTGCCAAATCACGATATGTGGTGGGGGTCATTTTTTTGATTTTGATAAAATGCCTGTTAAAATTAGCCAGATTTTGGAAACCAACATCATAGCAAATTGTTGAAATTTGCTTGTCACTCAGATAAAGAAGTGAACATGCCTCGCCTATTCGGATGCGATTCACAAACTCAACAAATTTTTTGCCCGTTACTTTTTGAAAATTACGCGCGAACGAAGCCGTGCTCATCCCCGTCATATCAGCGGCGTGGGTAAGCGAAAGGTCATCAGCAAAATTTTTAGAAATATAGTCAATAATATTGGCAATCCGCATATATTTGCTGCCATCTTCAGGGTAAGAAATCATGCTGGTGGATAATATTTTTTTATCCTTATGGTCATGGACGCTCATTAAGAAACTTAAAAACGCAAACACCCTTTTCGTGCCATGAGTATCGCGCACACGTTCCAAATAATCACGCGCCAATTTTGAATCATAACCGATAAATTCAATGCCAGAACGCGCCATATTAAGAGTTGTGCGAATTTCTTGAAATTCTGGAAAGGCTTGCAAAAAATGATTGATATTTTGAAACTTAAATTGTAATAGCATATCGCGAAGCGAGATTGTTTGGTGATAGCTTTTATCAGTAATCCAATTATGCGGCACATTAGGACCCGTTAGAAATAAAGACCCTGCCTGAAACTCACCGATATAATCGCCAATAAAGCACCGCCCATGACTATCGGTAATCAGGTGCAATTCAAATTCTTCATGGGCATGCCAACGGCACAAATCCGATGGCCAACCATGCTCTAAATAACGAATTGTATCGCTAGAATTGACAACATATTCTATTTCGGGCGAAATCAACGACATCACTTCACCGCCCCGAATGTTAAGCCTTGCACCAACTGTTTCTGGCTGAACCAGCCAAACACAATGATTGGCGCACATGCCAATGTTGAAACGGCTGAAAGTTTTGCCCAAAACAAGCCTTCGGGGCTAGAAAAACTGGCAACCAATGCCACCAATGTTCCCGCATCAGCGGCGGTGAGATTGATTGACCAAAATGCTTCATTCCATAATAACACGATAGATAATAACGCGGTAGAGGCAATGCCGCCCCATGCCAACGGCATCACGATTGTGGTGATTTCCGAAAATGTGGTAGCGCCATCTATTCTGGCGGCTTCTAAAATTTCCTTTGGAATATCCTTAAAAAAGGTGAACAGCAACATCATAATAATCGGCAAATTAATCAGTGCAAAAATCACAATCAGCGCGATTTGCGTATCTAGTAAGCCTAATTTTTGGCAAATCAGATAGATGGGCATCAACACCCCGACTGCGGGCAACATTTTGGTAGAGAGCATCCACAGCAAAATATCTTTGCTATATTTACCGGGCGCGAATGCCATCGCATAGGCACAAGGAATCGCAATCACCATTGCCAATAATGTGCCACCAAAACTGGTAATCACCGAATTAAACGCATAATCAAGATAGTTGGTGCGTTCCTGAATCAGAAAGAAATTATCTAATGTTGGCTTAAAAAACAATAAGGGCGTTTCAGAAATCGCCTGCAATTCTGTTTTGAAACTGGTTAAAAACAGCCAAAAAATCGGGAAGAAAAACAAAATCGCAACCAGCCATGATGCGGTAATCGTTGCAATTCTTTGCCATTGTTTTATTTTTTTATCGCTTAACATATCATTTTCTCTCTATACCACTAAATTTTTACCGATGATTTTAATCAAGAAAAACGCCACAATATTGGCTAAAATAACCGCGAACACCCCGCCTGCCGATGCCACACCAATATCAAAACCTTGCAAGGCTTGGTTAAATATCAAAAAAGTGAGATTGGTGGATTGCGTGCCCGGTCCGCCCGCAGTGGTCACAAAAATCTCTGCAAAAATAGAGAGGTGAAAAATCATCTGAATCAATATAATAATTGCAATCGGACGGGCAAGATGCGGCAATGTTAAATAACGTAATTGCGCCCAAAAGCCGATACCATCTAATGTGGCAGCTTCTTTTTGTTCCTTATCTTCGCTTTGCAAGGCGGTGATGAGAATCAATATCGCAAATGGCGTCCATTGCCACGATACCATAATAATGATGGATAATAACGGATATTGCGTCAACCAATCCACAGGTGTTGCGCCGAATAGATTGGCGATAAAGGCAAATACGCCATAAATCGGGTTCATCAGCATGTTTTTCCATAGTAACGCATTGACTGTTGGCATGATGAAGAAGGGCGATATCAGCATGATTCTAACAATGCCCCGCCCAAAAAACGGACGATTAACCAATAAGGCAATCGCCAAACCTAATGTAACTGATATAAATAAAATAGACCCGACCAATAATAAGCTATTCCATAAAGAGGTGAAAAATGCAGGGTCGGTATAGAAAAATTCGTAATTTGAAAGCCCAATAAATCCAGTGCGTTCTGGATAAAGCAAATGAAACCGAATAGTGGAAAAATAAATCGTTGTGCTTAATGGCACAATCATCCATATCAGCAATAGAATAATGCTTGGTGCTTGTAATATGTTGGCTAGTCTTCTATTCATGGTTACGCCTCACAATGATGATGATAACCTAAAAAATGATGTTTTTCACTCATAATATTTTCTCCCCTATATGCTGATAAAAAGAAAGGCAGCCACAATAAATATTATGACTACCTTTTCATTTTATAACAACAACAATTTTAGTAACCCGCTTTTTTCATTTCGCGTTCTGCAGCTTTTTGAGCATTTTCCAATGCTTTTTCAACAGAAATATTACCTGCCAATGCCGACGTCATTTGTTGACCAACAGCAGTAGCAATTGTCTGAAATTCAGGAATTGTTGCAAATTGCACACCCGTATAAGGTGATGGATTTTGAGTTGAATTAGATGGGTCAGCCGATAAAATCGCTTTCAATTCAGCATCAGCAAAAACTGCTGCTTTTTTGAATTTAGAATTATCATAGGTTGATTGCCTTGTGCCAGTAGGAACAGAACCCCAACCATTTTTTGACGCAACCAATTCGATATATTTTTTAGAAGTTGCCCATTCAATGAACTTTTTAGCATCTTTAGATTGCTTGCTACCAGCAGGAATCGCTAGCGCCCATGCCCATAACCAGTTTGCACCACGATTGGTAACTGCTACTGGTGATTGTGCAAATGCAATCTTATCAGCCACTTTACTCTGTTTTGGGTCAGTTACAAAGGAAGCTGCGATTGTGGCATCAATCCACATGCCGCATTTGCCTTCGTTGATTAACGCCAAAATCTCGTTGAATGAATTGCCACTAGAGCCCGGAGGTCCGTATTTGGTTAATAAATCAACATAAAAGCTAACGGCATGATTCCATGCTGGGCTATCAAGTGCAGGACGCCAGTTTTCATCAAACCATTGACCGCCAAATGAATTCACCATCGTTGTGATGAACGCCATGTTATCACCCCAACCGGGCTTACCACGCAAACAAATACCATAAACGCCTTTAGATTTATCCGTCATCGCGGCCGCCGCATCAGCAACATGCCCCCAAGTGGGATTATCAGGCATTTTGATGCCTGCTGCATCTAACAAATCTTTACGATACATAATCATAGAGCTTTCACCATAAAATGGTGCTGCATATAATTTACCGTCATGGCTTAAACCGCCACGCATTGCAGGTAAAATATCGTTCACATCATATGAACGACCAAATTTCAACTCTTCTAACCAACCACGCTTGCCCCAAATTGGTGCTTCATACATGCCGATTGTCATAATATCAAATTGACCACCTTTGGTTGCAATATCGTTGGTAACGCGTTGACGCAAAACATTTTCTTCCAAAGTAACCCATTTCACGGTAATACCGCGATTGGCTTTTTCGAATTCAGATGTTAGTTTTTGCATTTCAATCATATGACCGTTATTAACAGTCGCGATAGTAAGCTCACCTGCCGATGCAACCGATACTCCCATCACACATAGAGACACTCCCCATGCTATTGAACGAAATAGTTTCATATCACTCTCCCTTATAAAAATGAATGATTCAAGCTATATATATAGCCATAACATGATAACAATTATGATGGCAAGATTTCTCATACTATTTATGCAAACAATTATACTTTTTTTAGGTTTAGCTGTGAAAAGAGACTTGCACCGCCCTCATTTTGAGAAACCGAGAATCACACACCTCCGCTAATATTAAATACAGTGAGTTGTTTACTTATGGCATCTTATTTGTTACTATAAGTGAAATGCATTAATATTATTAACTTTTATATGAGGAACGGATATGGCAAACTCTGATGTGATGCGGCTTCATCTTAAAAATTACTTAAAACATAAAAAAGCAGCGCATCATCAAGCGCGTCGTGATTATGTGACACAATATTATCACGAATCTTTGGAAAGTTTTCCTAACACACCACGTTTTTCTAATACTGAACGTAATGCCTATAATAACGCAATGTCGCTATGGTTTTCGGTAGGTAATTTCGTTGCTGATTGTGATGATGATGATGCCTATTATTCATTCATTGCCGATGGCATTAAATCAGGGTTTATTGATAGAGATGATATGAAGCAATTAGGGTATAATGGCGAATAAAGATCATAAGAAACCTGCTGTAAAACCAAGTGAAAAACAAGAGATTATGGCTGGTGAAATACCAGAAGAGCTTTTGCAACAAATTCCACCAGAACTTAAAGAATTATTAGAAAATCCTGATATACCTGAAGATGCTAAAAAGAGGCTTGTTAGTGTTTCTTTTGAGCATCAACAAATGGTAATTCATGGCAATCGCGTGGCTTCATCATTACCATCGGTAGAAATCATCGATAAATTACATGAACTATATCCCGTTTCTACAGAAAAAATAATAGATGATTATATTGCAGGCAACAAGCATGAAAGGTCAAGCGAAAGGCTAGGTTTTCATTACACTTTTCTTGATAGAAATTTAATTCCTATTATAACAATTATTGCATTTACTGCTGTTTTGTTATTACGAACAGATATTGATAATATTACATTAAAATTTGTGATAGGCGGACTTGGTGGATTAGGCTTTGGATGGGTTTTATTACTTAACGCAAAATCAATATATAAATTTTTTGTCAAAGATAAAAAATAGATTTTATTTTAAAATCTCTCTTCTCCGTTAATATTTAGTAACCGAAACTCACACCTCCTTCAGTGTTAAGCAACAGCGGGGGGTTGTTAAGAAGCACTCGATGCCAGTGTTGAGTATAGCGGGGATTGTTAAAACACGCACTGCCCTCGTATTTAAACACAGCGGTGGGGGGTATGGGTGAGGGTTGCCCGCCATTGGTACAAGGGCAAAACGAACATCGCGTGGCGGTTGTCCTACGGACATAACCGCCAAAGCGTATGTCGCAAAGCCCCCCATATATAATGCAAAGCAAAACGCACCTCCGCCAATGCTGACGAATCTTGCAACGCACTCCGCTCTTGTGCTACACACCTCTAAAAAAACACCCCTGATCAGAAATGATAAGGGGTGAGTGCATCGCGCCGTTTTTTTATATCAGCGGTTTTGAACCAAATAAGCGTTTTATCAATACCGTTATGGCATCAACAAAAAAGCTACTAGAAAGACTCTAGTAGCTGGGAATTAGTAACCGCTCATATAGAAAAAAGCGGCGCGATACTTTTTAGCATCGGAACGCTTGGACATATAGCACCGCTTCCCAGCTAAGCTGAAAAGGGTGCATCTTTAACGCATAAATGTTAAGAGAATGCGTCAAATATCGGTTGATGCAACCGTTCTATATGGTAAGAGGTTACTAAGCCCCACGCTCGAAACTTTTCAAACGATGGAGTTATTATATAAGGTGCGGGAGAGAAATGCAAGGGGTATCTTCACGATGTGAAAATCAGGAGATTAGACTGCCAATTACTGCAATTTGTATAAACTTTTTAATAGCGCTTTTGCCAACACCCAATGCCCCATCTTTTAACTTTTTCCAATTATTCGTATCATTACGCATAGCATCTAACACACGATGCCCTTCTGCTGTTAAACCAGAATATTTAATCTCTTGTGCTATTTTATTCTTTTTATGATAAGTGGTCGTAACTTCACCCTTTATCAAATTAATATCTGTAGTTAATAAGTGGTAATGATATGCTTCTTCATCAAATCGTTCGCCTCCACAAATATATTTTTCACTAAAACCATCGCATTCTTGTTCTACGTGTTCCAAAATTTCTTTAATTAAATCGTAATCTAATTTCATTTTATTGTCCTTTATCAAAGTTTCTCACTTATCTATAGTAGCATATTGGTTGATTAATAAAAAGGGCGGTGCGTTTTGTTAGATTCGTCAACACTAACATCTAGCGTGTCTCATCACATTATTATATGGGGGGCTTTGCGGAGTCGTTTTATGTATCAAGGGGGGTGCGAACGCGCTTTATCGGTCGCGGACTTACGTCCGCTCCCTTGCGCTTTCGGTTTGCCCTTGTACCGATGGCGGGCAAACCTCACCCTTGATAATCCCCCCGCTGTACCAAATACTATCGATGGCGTGTTTCTCGGTTACTCAATATAAAAATCGCGTTTGCCTCAATAATCCCCCCACCGCTGTTACTCAATACTAAAGCCGAGAAAGTTTCACTCTAACCAATATTTTTTTATCATAATAATATACTATATTTTTTAAGGTGGTAATAGCATCAAGAATTTGCTAGACTTTAAAATTATGGTTTCTCGCATTATTCCTGTTGATATTTTTGACCTCGTTATTTTTGGCGCGACTGGCGACCTTGCCATGCGTAAAATTTTCCCCGCTCTATATCACCGCTTCATTGCTCAGCAAATGCCACCTGATGCTCGGATTATCGGGGTTGCGCGTTCTGATGTTACGCAAGAAGAATTTGTTAAATCGGTGCAAGATAACCTGATAAAATTCTGCCCGAAATCAGTGAAGCAAGATGATAATCTTCAAAACTTCCTCAACACGATTCACTATATCAGCATTGATGTGCATGGCGATAAGGGCTGGGCGTTGTTAGAACAAGCCATGCGCGAAGATGATAATCCAGAAAACGATATTGTGCAGGCATTTTATCTTTCGGTGAATCCCTCTTTATTTGGCATCATTGCCGCAAAATTGAAACAGCATCATATTGCCAACACGCAAAGCAGGATTATTATTGAAAAACCATTCGGCACTGATGCTGATTCTGCCAAAGCACTTAATGCCGCGTTACGCCAGAATTTTTCCGAAACACAAATATACCGTATTGACCATTATCTTGGCAAAGAAACCGTGCAGAATTTAATGGTATTGCGCTTTGCCAATGCGCTTTGGGAACCGTTATGGAATGCCACCCATATCGACCATGTGCAGATTACCGTTGCCGAAAATATTGGCGTTGAGGGGCGGGGCGAATATTACGATAAATCGGGCGCAATTCGTGATATGGTGCAGAATCACTTGATGCAGTTATTGTGCCTTACCGCGATGGAGCCACCATCACGCTTTCACCCCGATGCGGTGCGGAACGAAAAAGTGAAAGTGATTCAGGCGTTAGAGCCTGTGGCACAAAGCGATATTGTGCGTGGGCAATATAATGGCACTGATGGTGGCAATGAAGGTGATAACTATCACGACCATGTTAATAATCCTGATAGCATGACTGAAAGCTATATCGCAATGAAGGTGACTATCGGGAATTGGCGGTGGGCTGGCACGCCGTTTTATCTTCGCACGGGTAAAAAATTGAAGAGCCGTTGCTCTGAAATCGCGATTATTTTTCGCGAACCGCCGCATATGATTTTTCCAAAATCAAGCCATCAGCGCGCCAATTCATTGATTATCCGCTTGCAACCGAACGAGAAAATTGATTTACACACAATGGCGAAAGAAGCAGGATTGGGCGGTATGCGCCTGACTGAAGCTGTGCTTAATATGAATTTTCAAGATACCGTTACCAACCCACTTGATGCCCAAGATGCCTATGAAAGACTGATAATGGATGTGATACGTGGCTCGCAAACCTTATTCATGCGTGATGATGAAGTGGAAGCAGCATGGGAGTGGATTGACCCGCTGATTGATGGTTGGAAAAAGGAAAATCATCGCCCGATACCTTACGAGGCAGGCAGTGCAGGACCTGAAGATGCTTTGATGCTCATGCACCGCGATGGGCGCAGATGGCAAGAAATTGAGCCTTAATATGCAAAACTTTATTGAATATCGTAACGCACAAAATCAGGCGGATAGCTTGGCGCAAATAATTGCTGAACAGATAGCTAATGTCGCATCACAAAAACCGCAAGTCAATATGGCAGTGGCAGGTGGCACAACCCCGAAACTGTTTTTTCAATCGCTCCTCACTCAAAATATCTTTTGGCAAAATATATCGCTCACCCCCACTGATGAGCGTTTCGTTGCCGCTGATGATGAGCGTTCTAACAGTTTGATGCTACGAAATGCCTTTGCTGATCATAGAGATGCTTGTGCCAGTATCGTCGCATGGCAGGCGCAAGATAATATCGCAGAGACTGCCAGCGCATTATCGCATCAAATCAAAAAGATGCTACCACTAGATATTTGCGTGTTAGGCATGGGGGCTGATATGCACATTGCCAGTCTGTTTCCCAATGGTGATAATTTACAAAGCGCGCTTGCTAGTGATAGTGAGGCGATTATCATGCCAATGAATTTGCCCACATTATCTGAACCGCGCCTTACATTTACCGCAAATATTCTAAACCAAGCGACATATCTGCATTTGCTTATGAAAGGAGCTGATAAAAAACAGGCTTTTATGAATGCCCAAACGATAGAATCCGCGCTTGATGCGCCCGTGAAAATTATCTGCAATCACCCTAATTTTAAGATTCACTATACGGATTAATCATGCCCCAACTGAACGACACCATCAAACGCGTTACCGACCGCATCATCGAACGCAGTCAGCCAACCCGTCAAGCATATCTCAAAAATATGCAAAAGGCCAAAAGCAAAGGCGTTGCGCGTGGGCAACTTTCATGTAGCGGATTGGCACATGCTTGCGCGGCAATGGGTGATGATAAAGAAAATTTAGCGCAAACCAACAATGGCAATCTGGCAATCGTTTCTGCCTATAATGATATGCTTTCGGCGCATCAACCATTTGCGCGCTTCCCCGATTTAATCAAAGATGCGGTGCGTGAGATTGGTGGCACTGCCCAATTTGCCGGCGGTGTGCCTGCCATGTGTGATGGCGTAACGCAAGGCGAGGCAGGCATGGAATTAAGTCTGTTTTCGCGTGATGTGATTGCGTTAGCGACTGCTGTGGCATTAAGTCATCAAACTTTTGATGCGGCGGTGTTTCTTGGCGTCTGCGATAAAATCGTACCAGGATTAGTGATTGCCGCCCAAACTTTCGGACATTTGCCGATAATTTTCTTGCCAGCAGGCCCTATGGTCAGCGGTTTGGCAAATGATGAGAAAGCCAAAATCAGGCAAAAATTCGCAACTGGCGATATTGATAGGACAGCATTATTAGAAGCCGAAATGGCAGCCTATCACGCCCCCGGCACTTGCACTTTTTACGGCACGGCAAATACAAATCAAATGCTGATGGAATTTATGGGCTTGCATCTGGCAGGGGCTAGTTTTGTTACCCCTAACACTGAATTACGCGATGCCCTCACCAAAGAGGGGGCGAAACGTGCCTTACAATTAAGCGCGTTAGGCGCTGATTACACGCCTGTGTGCGATATTCTTGATGAGCGCGCTTTTGTAAATGGCATGGTTGGGCTGAATGCTACTGGCGGTTCTACCAATTTGCTGATTCATCTGATTGCAATGGCGGCCGCAGGTGGTATTGTGCTAGATTTACAAGATTTTTCTGATATTTCCGATGTAACGCCGTTACTCACCCGTATTTACCCCAATGGCATTGCCGATGTGAATCATTTTCATGCCGCAGGCGGCTTAGGCTTTGTGATTGGTGAATTATTGCAGGCGGGCTTATTGCATGATGATACGCAAACGGTGGCAGGGCAAGGGCTTGAACATTACACGCAAGAGCCTTATTATATCGATGGTAAATTAGCGTGGCGGGCAGGCACGCAAACAAGCCTGAATCATGATATTATCCGCCACTATGCCAACCCGTTTCAAGCCAATGGTGGCTTAAAGAAATTAAGCGGTAATCTTGGCACGGCGATTGTGAAGAAATCCGCAGTTGCATCACAATATCACCACATACAAGCGCCCGTGCGGGTGTTTAACAATCAGCATGATGTTAAAAAAGCGTTTGAAGCAGGTGAGTTGGTTGATGATGTGATTATCGTTGTGCGGTTTCAAGGGCCAAAAGCCAATGGTATGCCCGAATTACACAGCCTAACGCCACTCTTATCGGCAATGCAATCGGCAGGGCAGAAGGTGGCATTGGTAACAGATGGTAGAATGTCGGGGGCATCGGGCAAGGTATTATCGGCAATTCATGTTAGCCCAGAAGCGTTAGAAGGTGGCGCAATTTCCAAATTGCAAGATGGTGATATTTTGAATATTGATGCCGTCAATGGTGTGATTGAGATTGTAACTGATGGGGTGCTTAAGCGCGAGGCGGTTCGCGTTAATTTAGATGACAATCAGACTGGCACGGGACGCGAATTATTCAAAATCTTCCGTGATAATGTCAGCGATGTAACCAAAGGTGCGAGTATTTTTAACAATGGTATCTTTAGCAAGGGTATTTTTTAATGGCTTTATCTGTTACCGACAACAACAAACAAATGCGTGAATTATGTGCCAAAGCACCGATGATTCCTGTGCTGACCATCAATGATATTGCCACTGCCCAACCTTTGGCTGAAGCCCTGATTGCCGGCGGATTGCCACTCTTAGAAGTTACATTACGCACGCCATGCGCGCTTGACGCCATCAGCATCATGCGTGATATTAAAGGCGGATATGTGGGGGCTGGCACATTAATCAATGCTGAACATGTAAGGCGCGTTAAAGATGCAGGTGCGGTTTTTGGTGTCTCACCGGGCGCAAGCGATGAATTATTGGAAGCATCGGCGGCATCAGATTTGCCGTTTTTAGCAGGCGCAGCCACTGTTACCGAAATGATGCGACTGTTCAATTTAGGCTATGATATGCTGAAATTCTTCCCTGCTGAATCATCGGGAGGTATCAGCACTCTTAAATCTGTTGGCGCGGTGTTGCCCGATTTAAGTTTCTGCCCTACTGGTGGCGTTAATATTAAAAATGCGCCTGATTATCTTGCGCTTAATAATGTGGCTTGTGTTGGTGGCAGTTGGGTAACGCCAAATGATTTGATAGAAAACAAGCAATGGGATAAAATCACAGAATTGGCACAACAAGCATCAAAATTAGGCAAAAGTGATGGCTGATATTTGGCAAGATTTGGAGCAAAACCAAAAAACGCATCAGCATCGCCCCATCGTGTCTTTGTTTGATGATGAGTCGCGCCTCACAGCTTTCACTGCTGAAAGTGATGATTTGCATTTGGATTTTTCAAAAACCAATATTGATAATGATGCCTTGCAATCGCTCATCAAACTGGCTGAACATTGTAACATTGCCGAAAAACGCGATGCCATGTTTGCGGGCGATAAGATTAATATCACCGAAAATCGCGCGGTTTTGCACACCGCTTTACGGGCGAATAAAAATGTGGTGCTTAAACTTGATGGTGAGGATATCATCAAGCCCTATCAAAAAACGCTTACCGCGATGCAGGAATTTGTTAGCAAAATCCATGATGGCACAATTACCACTGCCAATCAGCAAAAATTCACCGATTGCATCAATATCGGTATTGGTGGCTCGGATTTAGGGCCGTTAATGGCAACCCAAGCCCTTACCCCCTATCATCAGGGTTTGAAATGTCATTTTCTTTCTAACATTGATGGCGCGGCAATCACCGATTTACTGGCAGGTTTAAATCCGCAAACAACTCTGATTATTATCGCCTCTAAAACGTTCACCACCACCGAAACGATGGTCAATGCCAAAACCGCGATTGCGTGGTTAAAATCGGCAATCACACAAGGGGCGGAGAAACATTTGGTGGCAATATCTAGCGCACCTGATAAAACTGCTGAATTTAACATTGCACCGAATCGCGTCTTTGGTTTTGGTGATTGGGTTGGCGGGCGTTATTCGCTATGGGGTCCGATTGGCTTGCCGATAATGCTTGCCGTTGGCGTTAAGAATTTCCAAGATTTTTTAACAGGTGGGCAGAGCATGGATAGGCATTTTTGCAATGCTGATTTCAATAAAAACCTCCCAATATTGCTGGCATTAACGGGCATCTTTCATCGCAATATTTGTGGTTATGCCACCCGTGCAATTTTGCCTTACGACCAACGGTTAGCGCGTCTGCCCGCTTATTTGCAACAGCTAGATATGGAAAGCAATGGCAAATCGGTGGATAGAGATGGCAAGCAGGTAACACGCGCATCTGGGGCAGTTATATGGGGCGAGGCAGGCACCAATGGGCAACATGCTTTTTATCAATTATTGCATCAAGGCACTGATATTATCCCTGCCGAATTTTTAATTGCCAAAAATGGGCACGAGCCTGATTTAAAGCATCACCATGATTTGCTGAAAGCGAATTGTTTGGCACAATCGGAAGCCTTAATGATTGGCAGAGACATGGCGCAGGCGATGCAGATTGCCGCAAAGTTGGGCTATGAGGGCGAGGCACAAAAAATCCAAGCAGCGCATCGCGTGTTTGCCGGCAATCGCCCATCAATCACGCTTTGCTATCCAAAATTAACCCCCTTTGTGCTGGGGCAGATTATCGCGCTTTACGAACATCGGGTGTTTGTGGAAGGCATGATTTGGAACATCAATTCATACGACCAATGGGGGGTGGAATTGGGCAAGGAACTCGCCAATATAATTCTGCCAATGTTAGCCGATACTGCCCCCACCGCAAAAGATAACTCCACGATAAATTTATTACAGAGGCTAAAAAATTAGCCAAAATTAAAACGCGAAAGATGGCCCGAACACAAAATTATAGCTATCATCGCCATAAGATACATATTCAAAATTAAGCCCAAAACGTGGCGTAACAGCACCAATATAGCTGATACTGGTATATGAGGCATCAAGATTCTCATCATCATGATACGCACCCAACGCTATTTTGGTGTTTGCTTTGATGGTATATTCAAGATTGACATGATAGCCCTCATAGCCTGCTTTAAGGTCTTCGTCATTTTCAATATCGCTATCAGAGAGGTTGCTTTCATAATTAGAACTGATGATGATTTCTATGAGTTCCGTTGGGTAAAAGGCAAAACCAATATCTAACTCTGCATCTGTTGCCGAACCTTTGGTTTCTGTGGGCGACAAAGTAGAATTGTTAAGATATTCTAGCGTTATAACATAGTTGCTATTAATAAGGGCAGGCGCAAGATATAATTTAACGGCATTATTACCTTGCAAAGGGCGAAAATGTTGAAAACCAAGTGCGGCAGAATCATGTTGCCGTGTTCCTTCATAAATCGCCTTTTGCCCATTGATTGCCCAATATTGTCCTGTATCATATTCTTTTGCTGGCGAGGCAACATTCAGATATGCAAAGCGCCATTTATTATTTGGATTGATGGTGCGCTTATATTGCCATAAAGACCCATTTAACTCATCTGCAAAATAATTGGCAGTAGTAGGGTTATCATAGGATAAATCTTTGTATGAAATGGCGGTATAGCTAAATTCGGTTGTTGCTTGTGATGTATTGATATATTGCGCGGAACTGATGCGGACATGGCTAGAAAACACGATACCAATCGTGATGCAAGCTGCGAGTAATTTCATCATATTTTTCATATTGCTTCTTTCTTCATAATCTCTTTCACGAGAATTAAGATATATGATTTTAGCGATGGCGTCAATAATTTATGCGGAGGAGAGTATTTTCACAATAATCAAAAAAAATTAGTGAATCTTACAAAAAAGACTTGACAATAAAAATCGCGTCATTTATAGTGATTTTAATGGCAAATAACTGCCATTATCTTGAAGGAAATGATTGATGAATCATGATTGCAACATATTAGCCTATCGCCAGCTGACACAGATTTGTGCCAGTAAAAGCGCGTATGCTATCGATATGTCTGCATCAAAACATTCATTGATTGTGAACAACTCTGTCAAAGTGGCAGTGGTTGTCGTCGCTATTATCTAGCAATCCTTACCCATTTAATCATTACAATTAGGATTTTGCTAGATGAAATACATCATTTCATATCATTTTTACTGTTTAAACCAAATCACTGTGCGTGACTTGCCTCCCCTGTTCGGAGACGGCATCTCATACGCAGTAACCCCATGATGAGGAGTATATATCATGAGTCATTTTTCAAATTACGATAAAAGCCAAGCCATTAAGGATTTAAAGCTGGAATGGCAAACCGCACCACGTTGGCAGAATGTCAAACGCCCTTACACGGCAGAAGATGTTATCAAAATGCGTGGCTCGGTTGTGGTTGAACATAGCCTTGCGCGCCGTGCTGCCGATAAATTATGGCATTTATTCAATGGCGGTGCCGAAAAAAAATATGTGAATACGATGGGCACACTGACTGGTGGGCAGGCGATGCAACAGGCAAAAGCGGGCATGAAAGCCTTATATCTTTCAGGCTGGCAAGTGGCGGCAGACCAAAACACCGCCAACAGCATGTATCCTGACCAATCCTTATACCCCGTTGATTCCGTGCCGAAAGTTATCCGTAGCATCAACAAAACCCTAAAACGCGCTGATGAAATTCAGTGGCAACAGGGTTTAACAACCAAAGATGACGGCTTTATCGACTATTTTCTGCCAATCATTGCCGATGCCGAAGCAGGCTTTGGCGGTATCTTAAACGCGTATGAGCTGACGAAACACATGATTGAGGCAGGCACGGGCGGGGTGCATTTTGAAGACCAGCTTTCATCAGCGAAAAAATGCGGTCATATGGGTGGCAAGGTGATTGTGCCAACGCGAGAGGCAGTTGAAAAATTGGTTTCCGCACGTTTGGCAGCTGATGTTATGAATGTGCCAACATTGATTATCGCGCGCACCGATGCCAATGCGGCGGCGTTGATTACATCGGATTCCGACCCGTATGATAGACCGTTTCTAACGGGTGAGCGCACCGAAGAGGGTTTTCATCAGGTGAAAGCAGGGCTTGACCAAGCGATTAGTCGTGGGCTGGCTTATGCTCCCTATGCTGATTTGATTTGGTGCGAAACCGCCACGCCAAATCTGGAAGAAGCGCGGATTTTTGCAGAAGCCATTAAGGCGGAATATCCTAATCAGTTGCTGGCTTATAATTGCTCGCCATCGTTTAATTGGAAGAAATATCTTGATGATAAAACCATCGCGGAATTTCAAGATAGGTTGGGCGAGATGGGCTATGTGTTTCAATTCATCACTTTGGCGGGCATTCATAATATGTGGTATCACATGTTTGATTTTGCCTATCATTATAGTCGTGGTGAGGGCATGAAACATTATGTTGAGCGGATACAAACGCCCGAATTAGAGGCGCAATCACGCGGCTATACATTTGCCAAACATCAGCAAGAGGTGGGGGCGCAATATTTTGATGCGCTGACCAATATTGTGCAAGGCGCAGATGCTAGCACCACCGCGATGAAAGGTTCTACCGAAGAGGAGCAATTTATCGCCAAAGCATCTTAAAAGTGTTACTTCCAAACTGGCGGTGGTTTTATCCAAAATCACCGCCCTTTTTTCAACCTTTACAACACCACGTCAACACGCTATAGTAACTCTGTATATTACCCATTTTCAGGAGAAAATCATGCGTAACTTAATCATCTTACTCTTACTATCATTCACTCTTACCGCTTGTAGTAGCGATAGTGCGACCAGCGGTGCCCCTGCCACCAGCAATAACGACGACACGCCCACTGGTTTTGCGGGAAGTGATGAAACAACCATTAACGCGCTTGACATGGTAACAACCGAAACCCCGAACGCTACCGTTTTTGATAGCGACACATATCCTACGCTTACTTCTGTTGCTGACGCTACCCCTATAACATTGCCAGCGTTAGCGGTTAGCCTAAACGATGCCACTGCCTATATTCGCGAGAATGCGGGTGCTGCTTGGGATATTAACGATAAAAGCAAATTACAAATCAATCAGCAAATCACCCTAACGCGCATCGAAGGCGCGACTGCTAACATCACATTTAACGCTACCGCTGATTCGGCAACCATAAATTATGGCGATACTGGCTATACGGCAACTGGCACTGTGGATAGAAACACTCTGTTCGGGCTTGCCTCTGATTATGTAGCGCATATCATCTGGAACGATGACGAAACCAGCCTTGCGGATAGCGAAAAAACAGGCTCATCTAACACTATTCATGGCATGGCGATAGCAGGTATCCTCACTGAAGATACCCCCCTTAATGCGCTTATTGGTGCAACCACCTTTACGGGTGCGGGTGCGGGTGTCTATGGCAGTCTTGATGGTTATGAGGATGTTACCTTTGACGTCACCACTAGGGTTAATTTCACAGATGATATTATAACCATCATCGCGGATAATACAAAGGCGGGAACAAAAGAGTTAAACAACCTTGATTTCACCGTAACCGATATTGATTATATGGATATAAACGCTATCAACCACAGTTTCACTGATTTAGATGGCATGGCAGGCAGTCTTGATGCCCGTTTCTATGGCACAGATGCCAACGAATTTGGCGGCACATTCGCCTTCTCAAGCGCAACAAACTACTATTATGGCGCGTTTTATGGCGGTCAACGTGGCATATTACGCCCAATCGTAGACCTTAACGACTTAACCGAATTTGCCGATTCGGGCAGAAATACCAAAACCATCACCCTCCCCATCGCCTCTTTGGTGCAAATTACTAAGAATTCTGGGGATAACTTTGTTAGCAGGGATATTTTTTCAGATGGCGTGGCAACACTCACTTATGACGGCTCTGGTAATTTCACGGCTGATAGTTTTGCAATCTATTTTGACGATTACAAATATGATGTAACCGCTGGCACTGTGGCGAGTGCTGATTCAATCACTGGCACGACGGTTACGGCAAACATAGGCGCTGCCCCTAGCGCGCTTAATCTTGATAGAGTTGCTTTCGGCTTTACCGCCAATTACATGGCAAGCATTGATTGGCAAGTGGCTAACAGTTACGGCTTTGGCATTACGGGCTTTGAAACCGATACGCCGATAGCAGCTGGCAAAACTGTTTTTACAGGTGAGGGGCAAGGGCGCTATAGCAATGCCGCTGACGATATTAACACTCAGTTTACCATCAATGCCACAGTTGATTTTGCCTCATATATGGTAACATTAGAAAGCACAGACACTTGCAGAATTGGCACTTGTCAGCCACTTACCGACCTCGATTTCAAGGGGGTTTTACACTATGTGGCAGGCGATAATACTTTGTTTGGAACTGATATTGAAACCAAAGGCAATGATAATGACTTTATCGCGCTTGACGGCACAGAGCTTAACGGCACTGCCGATGCAAAATTTTACGGTGGCAATAGCGAAGAATTGGGCGGCACATTCGACTTCATCAATGCAACCAGCAAGGTGGGCTATGTCGGTTGGTTTGGTGGTAAACGCGGTTATGTGATTGAAGATGCAATGCCTGTCCCAACCCCTGACGCACCAAATTTCTCCGCCAACGTAACAAACTTTACCACAGGGCTTTCTGAAGAAGTTGTTACAGGGCTACCTGTTGCCACGATGGTGCTTATCACCACCGATAGCACTGCCGAAACCATCACCAATGAAGTTATTGTGGGTGGCGCAATAAACTATGATTATACTGGCGATGATTTTAATGCTAACAGTTTTAACCTCTATCTGGCTGATAAAATATATACAGTTACTGATGGCACTGATGGCGAACTGAACATGGTTAGCTCTGCTGTTAACCTTGATGGCACTGCTGTTGCGGGCGCGTCTCTCAATCTATACCGAGATTCTTCTTTCGGCTTTACCGCCAATCACATGGCACGGATTGATTTGACTGTAGGCGATACCAAAGGCTATGGCATTGCCGGCTTTGAAACGGCTAGCACAGGCTCACTTCTTGTTGCTGGTGCAGCTGGCACAACCACATTCACGGGTGAAGGCGCGGGTTACTATAGTGATGATGCTACCCCGACTCTCGTAGATTTTAATATCAATGCCACGGTTAATTTTGGCATGCGGATGGTCGATTTAGAAACTGATACAACATGCAAAACTGGCACTGCTTGTTCGGGCAATGATTCATTTAAGCATCTCGATTTCATGGCAAGCGCACAATATGATGCAGGCACAAACGGGCTGAATTTTATTGATATTAAAACCAAAGGCACTGATGATAATTACACCACCACTGATGGCACAGAGCTTTCAGGCAATGCCATTGCCAAATTCTACGGTTCAGAAACCGATGAATTGGGTGGCACATTCAGCTTTAGCAATTCAAGCGCAGGCTATGTGGGGTATTTTGGGGGTAAAAGATATGAAATCAATGTCCCCGCTGATGCAACGCCAACCGATAGCCCACTAGCAGAAAATACATTCGGTTTAACAAGTTTCAATACCTTTTCTGGCGGTAACGAACCACGCCGTAATATCAATTTGGTGAGAATCACCGATAATAGCAACAATAAAGCCATCACGCTTGATACAGTAACAGGTGCTATTGTAGGTTTTGGATATGCTAGTAGTGGTTTTGCTAATAGTCCGAACGCTAGCACTGGCACATTACAATTAAAATTTGCTGATAAAGACTATAATTCAGCAGGCACTGTTGGCACGCCGAACACACTCACTGCAAATTCTGTTGACGGCAACGCCAATGTCAATAACTTCATTCTGAATCGTGGCAGTGCTGTCGATGGTGATATATTCGGCTTTACCGGTGATTATATGGCATTGATAAGTTGGTATGAAGATGATTTGGCGGGCTACACAAGTTACGGCTATGGCATTACAGGTTATGAAACTGCCGCCACAAACGCGCTTTTTGCTGATGGTGCTACAGCCGCCGCTAATTTTGCAGGCAAAGGGCAGGGTCGCTATCAAGATGCAACAGGCGGTGTTAACACTTTCTTTAATATCACTGCCACTGCTAATTTTAGCACACGCACGGTTTCACTTGAAAGCACTGGCACATGCACTGGCACAAATTGTGCAGATTTACGCAACGACCTCAATTTTATGGGTAATTTAACATATGATGCAGGCACGAATGAACTTGAAATCGCAATCGCTACCGAAAATGATGTGCTCACAGGCACAGCCGATGCTAAATTTTACGGACCAACTATAGATGAATTGGGTGGCACATTCAAATTGAACAATAATTTTGCAGGCTATGCAGGCTATTTTGGCGGCGAACTTGGTTGGTTTATCAGCACAACAGTGAAACCGCTTACCACCATTACTGATACGATGAGCAACACAATCACTGTGCCAACTACATTTGCTAATTATAGCGATGGCTTTGAAAATACTGCTTTGGACGCTGAAAATATTGCTACAGGCACCACCAAAATCATCGCCCTACCCATGAGCAACGCAGTGCAGACAACCAGAGATGCCACTGCTGAAGCCATTACCAATCATCATTATACAGGTTCAGTCGCTGAAATCACCTATGATGAAGACGGTGATATCATAGGCATCGCCACCTATTTTGATGATAAAAAATATGATGGTGAAAAAACATCAAATGACGGTGATGAGCGTCTTTACGCGTCATCAATTGACACTAGCAATACTGATGTTGTCACCTCGCTGAGCGCAGATAGACGTGACTCTGTTAATGCTTTTAGTTTTGATGCAAAATATATGGCAAGTATTCGTTGGACACATAATAGTGTCACTAGAGGGTTTGCTACCACTGGTTTTGAAACCACTAATATTCCAACTGATGCAGGTGCAGTAACATTTACCGGACAAAGTCATGGCAGACATAGTGATGCTAATACTACTTATCAGTTGCGTTATTTTTTAGCAACAGCAACAGTTGATTTTAGCAATCCAACAGCGGGTATCGCTTTCAGCACCAGCAACACATGCACTAGTGACGAGATTGATAATTGTGGAGGCTTTGATCAATACTATCACCTGAATATGCAAGGCACATTATATTATACCACAAACGAAATCACTGGTGATGTGAAAACCGCTGGCACTGATTTAAATTTTGACACGGTCGATAATGATGGCACGGAACTATCAGGCACAGCCAATGCCAGATTTTACGGACCAGCAGCCGAAGAATTAGGCGGCACATTCTCGGTAATCAGTGATAGCGAAAGCTTCACAGGCTTTTTCGGCGCAGAGAAACCATAACAGTTTTATGAGTGGGGCGGGGTTTTCCGTTGAGGGTTTTTCATGGCCCCTCCCCACTCACCTTAATCATTAATATATGGGGGGCTTTGCGAGGTCGGCTATTATTTAAGGGGGGGTGCGGTCTGGCTTCTCGATGCGCGCTTGTCAAATTTATGTCCGTTGGACAATTTGCCAAGCAGACGCCTCTTGCCAGAACCCCCCCTTAACAACCCCCCCGCCATACTCAATACTGGCATCGAGTGCTCCTCAAACCCCCCCGCTGTATTTCAATACTCCTACCGTGCGTACCTCACCACCCCCCCACGCCCGTGTGTAACACTATCGATGGCGTGCTTCTCGGTTAACTCAATACTCGCATCACGAACTTCTTGACACCCACCGCTGTGTGTAATACTGTCGGCGGAGAGGGTTACACAGAAATTTATTTAAGAAAGGAAAAAAAATGAAAAAAGAAGAATGGTTTGAACCCTTTATTGATGGCTATTGCGATGAAGAAGAAAGAGAACTTATCGAAGGCACCGATGAATATATGAACCGAGATGATTATGTGCCACAAAGCATCATGACACCTGAATATCTGGATATGTTAAAACGCGCCACCATCGTTGGAGACCCCACCCGCGCATTAGAGCCCACAGAAAAATAGCATGATCATATCAACGGGGCTTGCTAGCGAATTGAACGTGTTGCAATTCTAGCGTATAATTAACGGTGGGGGTATAGGGGGCGTCTTGCCGATAAGGCAAGTCGTAAAGCCCCCTACTAGCGAATTTTAGCTTTGCTAAAATTCTAGCGTATCATTAATGCATTAAGCCTATCGATAATGATGCCATTTACCAATTCCGCACCGCGCGGGCTAAGATGCGCGGTATCAGAATAAAATGTATGCGTCAAATCATGGGCAACACAGACATCAACAAGATAGCTATTGCAAAATAACTGATGCGGATAGAGTTGGTGCAGATTTTCAATATCAGTTCGGGCAAAAGGCCGCACCACCTTGCGCGTTCGTGCCAGAAAAACTTGCCAATCTGCCGACAGCCAGTTTTTACGAAAAAATTCTTGCTGTTGCGCGATACTCATCGCATCTAACTGATATTTGGTTGCCAACGCTCTTATTTTTTGAACAACATGAAAATCCATCGTGGGAATATCATACACCATCACGACATCATTGCCGATAGCAAGCGCGGCATTTAACCCATTAAAAAACGCATCTTGTAAAGAGGTAGGGCTATCCGCATCTCGCAAAAACGCATAATTGCGCGGGGCGTTTTTAAATAATTCCTCCTCGCTATCATATAATTTTGAGTGATGATAACGGCTATACCAGCCATGCAAAACCAAAATATCGGGTTGATATTCTTGTAAAAATTTCAAGCGATTATTTTGCCATTCAGCTTTGCATTTTAGCTCGCGCCCTTTATACAAAGTTAACCCAAGATAAAACGGGCAAGCCCCTTCGGCAATCACTGTTACCTCTAAATTGATAGGCGATTGTGATAAATATTTCACCAAACCATCGGATATGGTTGCCATCTGGCTATCGCCTAGCAACACAATTTTCACAGGCGGTGTGTTATTATTTACTTGCGACACAAAGCGGCAATGCTTGATTTGAAACGCCAATGTTTGACGATAACAGAAGCGGGCATCATTGGTTGAGCGCAAATTCTTAAAAGGTGCATCGGTGATATTCAGACTTGCCAAAATGCTGGTAGGCGCGGGTAGGGCAGGCGCAGACTCAATTTCTGGTTCGGGCGCGGGTTCGGGCGTTATATCAAGTTCGGGCGTGGGAATTGGCACGGGCGCAACATCAGGCGGTGACGGAGTCGCAACCGCAAAACGTTCGGGGTAACCTTGATATTTGATAGCGTAAATATTGGGTGCACTGATGGCAATAAACGCGATACCTAACAGCAAAAAACAAATTTTGCGAGGGATAATATCACTCTTTCTAAAAGGCTGTTCAATCACAAAATAGGATAGCACCGACAGCAAGAATGTGAGCGCAAGGCAGATGATTTTATCGTGATTGGTGAAATCCACCGCATTGATACGCGCAAACGCAAATATCGGGAAATGCCATAAATAAGCCGAATAGCTGATAAGCCCAATAAATGTAAACGGCTTGAGTTGTAAGGCTTTGCTGATAATATCATGTTGTCCGCCAAACAACAGAATAAGCATCGTGCCAATAATGGGTATCAGCGTTAGAAAATTAGGATGGGTAACGCCAATATCTAGCGCGAATATGGCGTAAATAATCATGGCGAGGCCAAGCAAAGGCATCAGCTGATTGAATAGCTTATGCTTTATCGCCTCATGTTTTAATTCGTGATAGGCAATCAATGCGCCCGCCAATAATTCCCAAAAGCGCGAGAATGTAAAGTAAAAATTAAACGAGGGATTCAACTGCCCCATCAGATATGCCGAAGATAGACTTAATATAAACAGTGCCAATAGCACAAATAAAAGAGAGCCGCGTGTAAATTTATAGAGTAGCAATAAAATAATGGGCAGAATAATGTAAAATTGTTCCTCAACCGCTAAACTCCATGTATGTAAGAATGGCTTCAATAGCGAGTCTGCCGCGCCATAATCGGTGGTAGAAAAATAAAAGAAAAAATTCGATACAAACAACAAAGAGGCGATAATGCTCTGGCTATATTCTATGAAATCAATTGAAAATAACCGTTGCCATGCCAATGGAAAGCTTGCCAGCATCACCACAAATAGCATGGGTAAGATACGGCGCGCGCGCTTTTCGTAAAACCTCCAAAAATTGAATCTGCCTGATGCCGCTAATTCGTTAAGAATGATGCGGGTAATCAGATAACCGCTGATAATAAAGAATATATCAACGCCAATAAAGCCAGCATCGAACCAATCATCGCGCCCGAATATATCGAATTCGGCATGATAAAAAATCACTGCTAACACAGCGATTGCCCTTAATCCATTAATTTCACCGCGATATAACATTGTTATCCATCTTCATTCATTCATGATATGATTATAAATTAATTTTACCGATATGCAACAATATTTATGTATAAAATAACAACAAAGTTAGATAATTAAGTGTCATTAGTGCGATAATGTCGCATTTACCGCCGCTCGCCAGTTTTTGTATTTTTGCGCATCAAGTTTTTTCGGAGAAAAGCATGTATCCACCAACCATTTTTTGGCAAATTCCGCTTTTGATGGATAGACGCCCAGATACATGCCCGCAAGCCACGCCGCGCCAAGTGCCGTTGTTTCCAAAACTTTTGGGCGTTCCACTGTAACCCCGCAAATATCAGCCAGAAACTGCATGGTGTAATCAGATGCGCTCATACCGCCATCAACCCGCAAGCCACTGGTTTTGGCATCTTGCCAATCGGCGCACATCGCATCAAGCAAATCACGGGTTTGAAACCCTACCGATTGCAACGAAGCCCGTGCAAATTCGTTGCGCCCTGAATTACGCGTTAATCCAAATATCGCACCCCTGCAATCAGGTTGCCAATAGGGTGCGCCAAGCCCTGTAAATGCTGGCACGATAATAACATCTTGGGTGTCATCAGCCTGTTCCGCCATCATCTGGGTGGCGGCCGCCTCATCGATAATTTTCAACCCATCACGCAACCATTGCACGACCGCACCTGCGATAAAGATAGAACCCTCAAGCGCATAGGTAGGCGTGCCATCAAGCTGATAGGCAATGGTGGTTAGCAACTGATTTTGCGACCGCACCGGGTTTTTGCCAGTATTCAGCAAGGCAAAACAGCCCGTGCCATAGGTAGATTTCATCATGCCTTCGGTAAAACATGCCTGCCCAATGGTGGCGGCTTGTTGATCGCCCGCAACGCCAAGAATAGGCTTGTTATTCAGCGCACTTGCCACGCCAAAATCGGCGGCGCAATCTTTGACTTCGGGCAGCATATTCATCGGGATATTCAGCAATTTGCATAAATCTTCCGACCATTGCCCCTGATGAATATCATACAGCATGGTGCGGGCGGCATTGGTGGCATCGGTGGCATGAATCTTTCCTTCGGTCAACCGCCAGATAAGAAAACTATCAATCGTGCCAAACGCCAATTTGCCCGCTTCGGCTTTGGCGCGCGCGCCCTCCACATTATCCAATAGCCATGAAAGTTTTGTTGCCGAAAAATAGGGGTCTAGCAGTAAGCCAGTGGTTTTGGTTACCAACTCTAAATGCCCGTCATCGCGGAGTTTCTTGCAAAAATCCGCAGTGCGCCTATCTTGCCATACAATCGCATTATAGATGGGGTTGCCGCTTTGCCTATCCCACACCACCACAGTCTCGCGCTGATTGGTGATGCCGATTGCGGTAATAGCGTAGCTGGTATCAACCTCGCGGCAGACTTTCATCACGCTTTGCCAGATTTCTTCGGCATCATGTTCTACCCAACCCGAATGCGGATAAATTTGCCTGAATTCCTGCTGGGCAATCTGCACAGGATTCATATCACTATCAAAAATAATGGCACGGCTAGAGGTTGTGCCTTGGTCAATCGCTAAAATATGCGTCATTTTCTCGCTCCTAAATATCTATCAATCGCTTTTATTTGAGTATGGTTCAGCTGTAAGCCTAATTTCGTTCTGCGCCAAATAATATCGTCGGTGGTTTGGATAAATTCATGCCTGATAAGATGCTCAATCTCGGCCGCATAAAGCCCTGCACCAAAATAGTCGCCCCAAATATCGGGCGCACCATCTATTGTGAAAATATCCCAAACCTCTAGCCCATAGCAATTAAAAAGTCGCCTCGCTTGCTTGGCATCAAAATTCGGATAATCTTGTTTTAATTTGCTGATAAGACTATCACGCTTGTGGGTTTCAAAATCACCGCCTGCAAGTGGCGCATTATCAGTCCATGCTGGTTGCATTTTGATAAAAGGCTTTAATTTTGCAAGTGCATCCTCTGCCATTTTACGATGGGTGGTCAGCTTGCCACCATAAATATTCAGTAATATGGCACTGTTATTATTATTGGCATTATCGCCCTTATCACCTTTATCCCCTATATCCAAACTTAAAACATAGTCGCGGGTGGCGGCAGTGGCTGATAGAGTGCCATCTTGATAAAGCGGACGGATACCTGAAAAATGCCAAACCACATCTTTTTTGGTGATGGGTTTCTTAAAATATTGATTGGCAAAATCGCATAAATAGTCAATTTCTTGCGCGCTACATTCAGGCGTAATATCAGCATCATCATGCGCTTCATCGGTTGTGCCAATCAGTGTGAAATCTTGTTCGTAAGGAATCGCAAAGATAATTCTGCTATCACTGCCTTGAAAAAAATAGGCTTTGGCATGGGCGTAAAGTTTTGGCACTACAATATGCGACCCTTTGACAAGGCGGATATGGTTTTTTGTGTCGTTTTTTTGAGAAGCTATCATATCAGTCGCCACATTTTCTACCCATGGACCAGTGGCATTGATTAAGATTTTAGCGGTGAATATCCCTTTTTCACTGGTGATTTGCCAATTATCAACATTGCGTTTCACCGATAAAACTTTATTGCGGGTGCTGATATGCGCTCCCTTTCCTACCGCATCACGCGCCAATAATGAGACTAATTTTGAATCTTGAACCCATATATCGGAATATTCGTAAGCGGTTTCAAATTTTTGATGCAATATACCACCCTCTATATTATTTTTTAAGTTCAACTTCTGAGTTTTGGGTAAGATTTTGCGCCCGCCAATATTATCATACAAAAACAAACCAAATCGTATCACCCATTTTGAACGCCTGCCACGCAACCATGGCATCAGACTTGCCAGTAATTTTGATGCGGGCGTATTCACAAAAAACCGCATATCGGCATGAAAGGGTAAGATAAAGCGCAACGGCCACGCAATATGGGGCATGTTGCGGTATAATATCTCGCGTTCCATCAGTGAATGGCGCACCAATCGGAACTCAAAATAGTCTAAATAGCGCAAACCGCCATGAAATAATTTGGTTGATTTTGCTGATGTTTCACCACCAATATCGGATTTTTCAGCCAAGCCAACCGATAAGCCACGCCCTGCGGCATCACGCGCAATCGCCACACCATTTACACCGCCGCCAATGATAAAAATATCAAAATCCATCACGTTATTAATGCCATACATAGCTGGCTTTGGGAATCGTAACGCCATCAAATGTAATATCATGCGCTGTATAATTAACGATAAATTGCCACTCTTTCATGGTTCGGATACGCAAACCATCAGGCAGTAATTTAGTGGTGATATTCAACTCATCACACAGGGCGGTAAAAATGCGCTGATATGCCGTTTGATTCAGCCATGCACCGATATAGATATGGTTATGTTGACGTGATGCCACCATCTGATTATCCGCTGTAAACTCAAAACCAGAATTGCCTTTATTACTCTGTAATTCTTCAAACCAACGAATGATAGCCCCGTCTTTCGCAAGCGGTATTTCAATGCCATCTCGCAGGCTTGCCACCCTCAATGTTTGGCAATCTGCAAAATCAGGTGCGCTTGGTGATATTTGACCATCAGCGGTTTTAGAAGCGGTGCGCGGTCCCGCCACCACAATGCCAGAGAAATTTTTAATGGCTTGCTGTAAATTATCGTTCCATGCCATAAGCGCAGGGATAAATACCATTTTTCTATCACCAAAATCACTAATGTTTGATGGCAGAATATCAACATTTAAGCCTAAACCACGCAAAGTGCGGTAATGTTCAAAAATCAATCTAAAATAATCAAAATTCTTGCCTTGCGGTTGAATTTGCCATGCCCATTGGCTCTCATAATCAAAGATAATCGCCACATCAGCCGTGATTTGCGTCATATCAGCCATGTTTTTCAGTTCCTCTGCCACTTGCTTGGCTTCAATCTGCCCCCTCGCATTGTCGCCATTAACGCGCAATAGCCCCGTGTGCATTTGTTCTTGCGCGAAAGGTGCTTGCCGCCAACGGAAATAGCTGACCATTTCGGCACCATGCGCGAATGCTTCCATCGTCCATAGCGCTACCATGCCATCAAGCGGGATAGGGTTATAGGGTGCCCAATTCACAGGTCCCGGTTGTTGTTCCATCACCCACATACGCCCATGCCCAACGCTGCGATATAAATCATGGTGAAAGGCTTGAAAATCGGGGTCGCCTTGCTGATAAAATTTATTCTTATGGGCATCAGGCGCATCATCTAGCATTTGTTCTAAAAAGCCAAGCGGATAGCTATCCCAACTGGCAATATCCAAATCATCACCAACGGCAAAATGGTCAAAACCGGTGTATCGCCCCATATAATTATGGGTGAGCGGTTTATCGGTATAAGGGCGGATGGCATTTACCTGCGCCTGATTAAATTTTACCACCTGTTGTGATGCGAATAATCTGAAATCATGCCAATGGGCAGGGTTGGCTTCGGTAACGGTTTGATTGGGTAAATCAATATGATCGATGCTTTCATATTCCATCGACCAAAACACATTGCCCCATATTTTGTTAAGCCTATCAACCGATTGATATTTTTGCGATAGAAATATTCTAAATTCTTGCCGTGCAGATTCCGAATAAGAGATAGTTGTATCGTGGCAACCATATTCATTATCAATCTGCCATGCCTGCACATATTTATTCTTGCCATAGCGTTTTGCCATATCCTGTGCCATTCTTGCGGCTTCTGCTTGGTAGCCTAAATGCGAAAAACAATAATGGCGGCGCGAGCCAAATTTGCGTGGTTTTCCTTGCGCATCAACCGCCAACATATCAGGATATTTTGCAAGCACCCATTGTGGTGGGGTTGCGCTTGGCGTACCCATGATGATTTTTAAGCCTGCTGTGCCTAAAATATTAACCGCTTTATCCAGCCATTCCCATGTGAAATTGCCTTCTTGCGCTTCTAAGCGCGACCATGCAAATTCGCCAATCCGCACCCAAGCAATGCCAGTTTCTACCATGCGTTTGGCATCATCTGCCCATATATTTTCACCCCAATGTTCGGGATAGTAACAAACGCCTAATGTTGGTTTCATAATTTTACCTGATGCTCTGCTTGCCCTTTAAACTCGGTTGGCGTTGCATAAGTAATGCCATCATAGGTGCTATCGGGGGTTGGCATATTTTGCGTGGCACTGGTGGCAAATAGTAATTTCATATCCGCACCACCAAAAGCAGGGCATGATATTTGTGATGCTTCAAATTTCACCTCATTCATAAAATCACCTGCCTGATTATAGCAAGCGATACGGCTTGCGCCCCATTGGGCATTCCATAAATTGCCTGTGCTATCAACCACCGACCCATCGGGGTTAAGATTATCGGCTGATAAATTGATATGCAATGTGGGTTCCGCGGCAAGCCAACCATCATCATCAAGCTTCACTTTCATGATTTTTTGAGTAGCGGTATCGCAAAAATAGGCGGCATCACCTTTGGGTGTAAAGCAAATAGAATTGGGAATGGTGATATTGGCAAACAGCAATCGCAACTCACCCTGATAATAGCGATAAATTGCGCCCATTTCTTTCTCAGCATTTTTACCCATTGTGCCAATCCAAAAACCACCATGATTATCGGCGCGCCCATCATTAGAACGGGTGAGAGAATTATCGGCTTCCAATGGCGTGAGTGTATCAATTTTTTGGCTTGAAAGATGGAATTGAAACAGCCTTGTTTCTGATGCGATGAACATTCTATCCTCATCTATCCAACCTGCGGCTGAGACAAATTCGTTAAATTGCCACATTGTGGGCGTATCATCACCGATTTTTTTTTCATAAAGCCGATGGGCATTAATATCAAACCAAAATAATGATTGCCGTAAAGGGTGCCATAACGCGCCTTCGCCTAATGAACAAATTGTTTCATCAAAAATCATTTCATCACCTCATCATAAGCATCAATCATCGCTTTGGCTTTTGTGGCAACAATATCGGCATCATCACCTGCCTTATAAAGCGCACTACCAATGCCAAAACCATTCGCGCCCGCATTCTTAAATTCAGCAAAATTAGCAATCGCCGCACCGCCAACCACCATGCAATTAGTATCGGGTGGTAGCACTGCCCGCATCGCTTTAATACCATTTGCGCCGATAATATCGCTCGGAAAAAACTTTAAGCCATCTGCGCCATTCTCTAATGCGGTAAAGCATTCGGTCGGGGTCATCACGCCCGGATAGCTTAACATTTTCCTCTTTTTTGTCTGCTGTATCACTGCCACATTACAATTAGGCGATACCACCATTTGCGCGCCAATAGCGGCAAGGCGGTCGACATCATCGGTGGTTAAGACAGTTCCCGCACCAAAGATTCCCTGCCCTGAAAATTTCTTCACCAACAGCTCAATCGTCGCAAAAGCATCGGGTGAATTAAGCGGCACTTCTATTTTTGTAATGCCCGCATTCAGCAAAATCTCGGCAATCTTCTGAATCTCAGCTGTTGTGATACCCCGTAAAATGGCGATCAAATTCCGCATCTTAATAAAGTCTCCGATAAATTTGATGCAAGCCCGCACGCACCAACATACTGCCATCAATCATAGTCGCAGTCGCATTTTGGCTTTCAAGTGCCATCTTATAGCATTTTGCCAATTTACTATCGCCGATGATTTTTACAGAATTTTCCTGCCATAATGACCTCATGCCTGCAAGTTCTAACCCGATAATTGCCCCCGAAAGATAAGCGATGCCGTGATGATCACCATAGAGTAAATTAACCGCACGAATATTGAACAGCCGAATATTTGTTTTTTCGGGGTTGGCAAGTGTGGCATTGATAGATTTGATAAAGCAATCATCGTCCCATTCGCCTAAACTATGGCGCAACACCGATTGCTTGGTCAGCAATTCAAATAATTCACCACTCATACTGGTTTGGAATGATGCCACCTTATCGCCCTCAATCATCGCCCATTTGCTATGCGTTCCCGGTAAGCATAACAGATGATTTGCTTGTGGATTCTGACTAATATAACCTGAAATCATCGTCTCTTCACCACGCATCACATCGGGTGGATTATCTTGGCAAAGCCCCGCAATCACATGCACCTGAATCCGACTATCATTCGTGGGGATGGTAATTGTTTTTTGCGCAGGGCTACAAGGCACTTTATCGTAAGGGGCTTCTAGCCAACCTTGCTTTGCGCCTACCATACCGCAAGCGATAATGGGCATAGCGGAATCAGTATCACGGGCATCAAGCCATTCACCAATATGTTCTAGCAACACAGTTTCAAACTGCTTGGGTTCAAGGTTTTTCATGCCTTGCGTGGAGAATTTTTCAGCGATTGTTTCCCCTGCATCATTCATGCCCCAAATCCGTAAATGGCTGGTGCCCCAATCAACAGCTATCCAATCTATCTTATTCATCTGTTCCTATCCTGTTACCACAACACCGCCATCAATGGCGAGCACTTGCCCTGTCATCATCTTACTGGCATTCGATGCTAAAAACAATGTGCCACCTATCATATCTTCAGGTGATAGATGTTGCTTCAAACATTGTTTATCAAGATGCGCTTGCAAATCTTCAGGCGTTGCCCATTTATCAAGCTGTTTTTGGGTGAGAACCCAACCCGGTGCAATCGCATTCACGCGGATATTATCACCACCCAATTCACGCGCCAAAGCACGGGTTAAGCCCGTAATGCCTGCATTTGCGGTTAGATAAGCAGGGTAACCCGCATTGCCCATCATATAGCTGATTGAAGAATAATTGATAATCGCGCCGCCACCATTTTTTTTCATGAAAGGCGCAACAAATTGCGCGGTAAAAAAATAAGGGCGCAAATTAACATTGATATTTTTATCCCAATCTTTGGTGTCATAGTCAGCCAGCTGATGGCGCACATCATTGCCTGCATTATTCACCAACACATCAATCGCGCCTTGCTGATTCTGCAACTCAGTCATTGCCTGCTGTAACGCATCAATATCAGCCAAATCACATTGCCGATAATGCGGTGATGCGCCCGTTTTTTGTTGCATCTCGGCAATAAACGCGCTTGCATCTGAACGTTGCACAAAACTCACTTTTGAACCTTGCTTTAAGAATCCTTCAGTCAGTGCCGCGCCAATGCCTGAACCACCGCCCGTGATAAAGACATGCTTATCTTTAAGGTCTTGAAATATGGTATTCATTAATCACTATCCTTCATCAACTATACACCCCTTTATCACCCAAACTTGCGAGGGGAAACTCCAAGCCAGATTGATACCATGATTCATTAAATATTGCCCACTTAAGCGCAAATTCTCTGTTTTAATCTTGATGTTACCGCGTGATAAATGATGCAATTCATCACGATTCACCAAATCAATATCATAAAAAGCATCAGCTTGTAACGCGCAAAATTTCAGAGGGTAGGGCGCAATCTGTTTTGATGTATCAATCTTATTGGCAAAGACGACGAATTTTTGTTCATCATCACTTAAATGCTGTTCTGCCAAAACCGCCTCATCATCACTATCAAGCCGTAAAATCGTGGCATTCATCAGCCAATCGCGCTCGGTCTTCCACCATTTGGTAACATTGGTGAGAATAGTAGCCTCTTCATCGGTTAATTCACGCGGGTCCATTTCAAAACCCAGATGGCGTTGGGCGGCAATCCAAGCCCGAAAATGAATGTGATGATGACGTCCAGATGTATGGCAATGGCGGGGACCAACATGACTGCCTGTGATGCAGCTTGGTAAAAATAACGCCGCACCATGCTGAATGCAAGCGCGTTCTAGCGCATCGTTACTATCGGATAGCCACACGCGATGGGTGCGCTGCAAAATACCAAAATCAATGCGTCCGCCACCAGAAGCACAGCTTTCAATTTCAACATGTGGAAAAGCATCGCGCAACTTATCAAGCAGGGCATAAATGCCTCTGGTTTGATTGGCATCGGGCATGGGCAAGACGCGGTTATGGTCCCATTTGATGTAATCAATCGCATTATTGCTTAAAAGTTCGCTAATGCTATCGAACAGAAAATCACTCACTTCGGGCAAAGCAAGGTTCAGCACTTTTTGCTGTCGCCCTAATATCTGCGTGTCATCACCTAGCGCCCAATCAGGGTGCGCTTTGTATAAATCCGATTCAGGATTGACCATTTCAGGCTCTAGCCATATCCCAAAACTCATATTTTCGTGATGGATATGCTCTATCAACGGCGTTAAGCCATCGGGATATTTGCGCTTATCAATCTGCCAATCGCCCAATGCTTGCGTATCATCATCGCGTTTGCCAAACCAGCCATCATCTAACACAAACCGTTCCGCCCCCAATTTTGCCGCCATGCTAGCAATCTGTTTTAAGGTTGCAACATCGTGGTTATGATAAATCGCCTCCCAACAATTATAGGTAACAGGGCGCAAGATTTGAGGAAACTTAACAATATGTTGGCGCAAATGATGCTGAAAATGCTTGGCACAGCCATTGATACCCTGATGCGAATAAGTAAGATAGCAAGGCGCGGTTTGAAAATTTTGAGTGAGATTCTGTTCGGTATGCGGGGCATTGCCAAACTGAATTTGCCTACGCCCATCGGGTAATTGTTCGGCAATCATTTTATGTCCGCCCGACCAACCATAATGCAACGCATAGGCTTCACCATTAGTGTTATTTGCGCCGTTAATTGGCAAAATCAATGCTGGAAAATGCTCATGCCCTGTGCGCCCTGTCCGATTATCGCGGCTATGGAGGCCCATCTGAAATTTTGTGCGAACCTCTTGAAACTCGCCACACCACCGTCCGCTAAAATCAATCATCTCAGCTACAGATGCTGATGCTGGCACCACTGGCACACTCAACCAATGCACATAAATCGGCTTATCGGCTGTTAGCTTTGCTGTGGTTACAATCATATTACTATCATCATAAATCTGAAAATCAGCCTGATAGTCAATACCAAGTGCCTCATCACGATAATGCAGGCTTAATTTATCGGTTTGATATGTATCATCGGCATATTCAAATTTTGGGAATAACGGCAAGCCTTGCCCACTATACAGAGTTAACCCCGCTTGCCCTGTAAAACTACGCCTTGCTTCGGGGCAGATAGACAATGCAGGATTCTCATCTAACATGCCGCCCGTTACATCTTGCTGATGGACGTGATGAAGCATCTCTAAATTCTCATTTATCGGTAATCGCGCCCCCCAATAGATAACCGAAGGCAGTGCGTTATGTTCCTCCGCCAACACAAAACTTTGTGTGCTACTATCCAAACGCCATGTTTGCATTATTTAACCGCGCCTAATGTTAGCCCCGCAATGAAGTGGCGTTGCATTAAGAAAAACATCGCCACCGGTGGCATGGCGGCTAAAAGCGATGCGGCAGAAACCAGATGCCATTGCGATACAAATTGTCCGTTTAAGGCGCGCACCCCTGCGGTAATCGGTTTTGATGCCTCGCCTTGCGTTAGCACCGTTGCCCAGAAAAAATCATTCCATACAAAGGTGAATATCAACACGCTTAAAGCGGCGATGGCGGGGCGCACCAATGGCACGACAATATACCAGAATATCTTAAATTCGCCCACCCCCTCAATCCGTGCGCTTTCAATCAAATCAAACGGCAATGCTTTGATAAAATTCCGCATAAATAAAGTGCAGAAACCTGTTTGAAAAGCGGCATGGAATAACACAAGCCCTGTAACGGTATCATAGAGACCAGTCTTCACCGATAAATCACGCACTGGCACCATCAAAATTTGGAATGGCACAAAATTACCAGCGATGAAAATGAAAAAAAGTGGTAAGGCGGCACGAAAGCGATAAATGGCAAGCGCGTAACCTGCAAGACACGCAAGCGACACTGAAACAATCACTGTCGGCACTGTGATTTTAATCGAATTCAAAAAATAAATTCCGGCTTTTGATTGCTGAAACACACCAATATAATTCTCAACCATCTGAAACTGACTGGGCCAGCCAAACACATTGCCTGAATTAATATCAACTGCCGAGCGGATAGAAGTTAGGAAAATGGCAATCAGCGGCAATAGCCAAATCACAAGCGCGAGTGGCACAAATATTTTATAAGATTTTTGCCACGCATCTGACGTTTTGTGAATCGGAGTTGGAAACATGCTTTATCCTCTTCTTTGCTCTTGATACATCATCCACAGAAAATAGCTGATAAAGACCAGCATAATCAAAAATAAAATCACCGCAATCGCCGAGCCATAGCCCATGCGGAACCCATATTCCGATAATGCGCTTTCATACATGAAGTAAGATAAAACATTTGATGAGCCATAAGGGCCGCCTTGCGTCATAATCGCAATCATATCAAACGAGCGCAACGCGCCAATCACCGTTACCACAATCGCTAAAAAAGTTGCTGGCCAAAGCTGCGGCAAAATCACATAGCGCAACATGCGCCAGCCTTGCGCGCCATCAAGTCTGCCCGCTTCAATCTGGTCGGTGGCAACATTATTCAGCCCCGTTAAATATAAAATCATGCAATAGGCAATTTGTGGCCAAAGCCCTGCAAAAATAATCCCGTATGTTACAAACCGCTCATCACCTAATATCGATGGTGGTGCGGCATCAAAAAAATCCCATATGATACCAATAATGCCAAAATTCGGATTGTAAAACCATGAAAAAATCAAGCCAACAACCACTTGTGATATCACGAATGGAAAAAAGAACATCGATTTATAAAACCGCATCCCCCAAATATTTTGATTAAGAAAAAGCGCGATAAATAATCCCGCTGGCACGGCAAACATATACATGACAAGCCAGATGATATTGTTTTTAAGCGAGGTATGGAATCTATCATCATCAAAAAGTTCGATATAATTGGCAAGCCCTACCCATTGTTTTTCGCCAATGCCATCCCATTCATAAAAAGAATAGAACATTGATTGAAAGATTGGCGCAATCACATAGACGAGAAAGAATAGCATTGCGGGGGCTAAAAAAATCCACGGCATCATTTTCTGCCGATTGGATTTTATCCAATTTGAAGAGCCATGTTTTGCAACGCTACTCATCACTCATTCTCACCCCTTAATTTTATCTGTTGAAAAAAAGTGCCACCCCTATTTTTCAACAGAGGTGGCACGATAATTTAATTATTTATAAACGCGGGCTTGCACCTTATCAAGCCGTTTTAAGATGTCGTCAAGACGCTCAGGCTTAATCATAAATTCTTGGAAACCTTCCATGCCTGCTTTTGCCATTTCAGCTGGCGCATCGCGGTCAAAGAATTGCGCCAAGCCAGCGGCAGTTGATACTGTCTGAAAGCCTTTAACAATGAATTTATCACTCTTATTAATCGCTGATTTTGAATTAGGCGGTAATTGCCCAATGGTTTTATTCCAGTTACCCAAAACATCAGGACGCGCGATAAATGCAAGAAACTTACGTGCATCTGCTTTGTTTTTCGCCCCTGATGGGATAAATAACGCATCAGCAGGTGCTTCTTCGGCACGTGCCAAACCTTTGGTGATTTCTGGGAATTGCACAAAATCAATCTGGTCTTCTTTCAAACCAGCATCTTTCATGGCTGCAACCGCAAAATTACCCATCACATACATGGCAGCTTCGCCTTTGGCAAAGGGCGCGAGCGCATCTTGCCAAGACATTGTGGCATGGTTATCAACAAACGAACAACGGTCTATCATTGTTTTCCAATTTGCGAAAGTCTTACGAATCCGCTTATCGGTATATTTGATTTGCCCAGCTGTTAATTGATTATGAACATCATAGCCATTGGTGCGTAGATTCAAATAATCAAACACGCCTGCTGCCGTCCATAAAAATTTAGTGCCGATGGTGAAGGGTGTTACGCCATTTTTCTTCAACTTATCACAAGCAGATAGCAACTGTTTCCAATTTTTTGGTGCTTTGATTTTGTATTTTTTGAAAATATCAGCGCGGTAATAAATACCCCATTGATAATATGAATAAGGCACACCCCATTGCTTACCATCACGGGTCATGGTTGGCTTAATCGCTTCAAAATTTTTGGAAAGATTAGGGTCAGATTTCCAAAGGTCAGATATATCTTCGAACTGCCCTGCATCTACAAATGGTGCCATACGGTTGCCCGGATACCATGCGGTAATATCGGGTGCATCGGCTGATAAAAAGTTACGAATGGCGGTTTTATGTGCCTCGCGGTCATTGATATTGACGATAACATTAACATCAGGATGGGCTTTCTTAAAAGCTTCAACTGCTGCTTCAAACCCTTTTTTAGGTGCAGGGTTGGGGTCATCAAAATTAATAACCAAGTCTGCTGCCATTGCATTGCTTGCAAATACAAGCGACGTTATCACGGCAATGATTGTTGTTCTTAAAGACATTTTTCTTTTCTCCTTAAAAATGTAATAAATTGCGCTCAATATAACATTAAGCATTGTCAGTTAAGCATTTATCATGCTATAAGTCAAATAAAAAAATGATACTGACAATCATTGATGAGGGATAGGAGATGCAAATGCCAGAGAATACCCAAGAAAAAACCCAAGAAAAAACTAAGGGCATAGTTCTAAAAAATGCAACCAAACGTTACGATAAGCAACAGGTGATTCATGGCGTTAATCTTGAGATTGCAGCAGGTGAATTTTGCGTATTTGTTGGCCCTTCAGGTTGTGGTAAATCAACTTTATTACGCATGATTGCCGGGCTTGAAGAAACCAGCGACGGGCAGATTTTTATCGGCGAACGCGATGTTACCAACATAGATGCGTCGATGCGTGGGGTTGCGATGGTGTTTCAAACCTACGCTTTATATCCGCACATGAATGTTGCTGAAAATATGGGCTTTGGCTTGAAAATGACGGGATTTGATAAAGCCACCATCAAAGAAAAAGTCGATAAAGTTGCCGATACGCTGAAATTACAACCCTATATTGATAGGAAGCCAAAGGCACTTTCGGGCGGGCAACGGCAAAGGGTGGCGATTGGGCGCGCTTTGGTGCGTAATCCGCATGTATTTCTGTTTGATGAGCCGCTTTCAAATTTAGATGCCGAATTGCGCGTAGAGATGCGGATTGAAATTGCGCGGTTGCATCAAAAAATTGGAACTACAATGGTTTATGTTACCCACGACCAAGTGGAAGCGATGACTCTGGCTGATAAAATTGTGGTGTTACGCGCTGGCATTATTGAACAGACTGGCACACCGCTTGAACTTTATAATAATCCTTGCAATAAATTCGTGGCGGGCTTTATCGGCTCACCTGCAATGAATTTTATCACTGGCACGGTTAAGGGTGGCACGCTGACATTGCCAATATTAGGTGATAAAAACTATAAAATAAGTGCGAAAATTGATGGTGATATAACGGTAGGCATTCGCCCAGAACATATCACGATTGACAATAAAAACGGGGATTTAACCATCGAGATTGTTGAACAATTAGGCGGTGTTTCCTTTATCCATGCGCTTGCCAAAAATGGCGAAAAGCTGATTATTGAAGCCAGAGGAGAAACCAGAGAAAAAATTGGTCTAAAGCCGAAAGATAAATGTTCGGTGAGTTTTGATAATAAAAATCTCTATCTGTTTGATGCCAAAACCGAAGCCCGAATTGCCTGATTTGCCTAACCGCGAAAACGGTTTTATAACGCTGGAAACGGATATTCTATCAGCGCAATTTTATCCGCGTGGCGCGGCATTGGCGCAATTAATCTATAAACCGCTTAACCTGATACTCACCCCCGAATGCGCTAACCGTTACGCACCTAATCACTATCTTGGCACGGTTGTAGGCCCTATCGCCAACCGTGTCGCGCAGGCGAAATTCAAACTTGATGGTGAGGTGGTTATGCTAGATGCCAATGATGGCAAACATTGTCTGCATGGCGGGCGGTTAGGCTTGAGTGAACAGAATTGGCAGGTTGCAGAAATCAGCGATGATAGTGTTATTTTCACGCTTGAAGTTGCAGGCGATACACATTATCGGGCATGTTACCGATTAGATAATGAGAGGTTGCATATCAGCTATCAGGCAGTATCATCGCGCAAGCATTATTTTAATCTTGCACCGCATTTTTACTTTAACCTGAATGGCGATGCGGTGATTGACAACCATCATTTATGGATTGATGCCGACCATTATTTGCCTGTTGATGATACCATGATTCCAACCGGCGAGCGGGCAGAAGTGGCTGACACATTATTTGATTTTCGTAAAAGCCGTTCCATTGGCAATGCCGAGATTGACACTAATTTTTGCCTGAATACGCGCTCTAATGATATGCGTGATGCGGTGATACTATCAGCCGATAATGGTATTAGTCTACATGTTCGCACCAATCAAAAGGGCGTGCAGATTTATGATGCGCGCCATATGGGACGACGCTTTTTGGCGATTGAACCGGAAGCTTTTCCTAATGCTATTAATCAGGCAGAGTTTGAGAGTGTTATTACTGGTGTTGGTGAGGTTTATGAGAGTAGGATGGTGATAACCATCAATCAATGATTATTACGTGGCGTATATTTATTGGCGATATTGGTGTAATTGCTCGTGCCTTTTAGAGTCATACCATGATTGAGACTATCAGTTTTCTCGCGAAAAATTTCCTGCCATGGCGTTTGATGTTCAGGATAGGCATAGCCACCATTATTCGCCAATTCCTCTGCGCGTTGTTGCAATTCTTCATCGCTCAACAACACATTCACCTTGCACTCATTCAAATCAATCTCAATCATATCGCCATTTTTCAGCAATGCCAAACCGCCACCATCAGCCGCTTCGGGGCTGGCATTAAGAATAGACGGCGAACCAGACGTGCCAGATTGCCTGCCATCGCCAATGCAGGGCAACACCCGAATGCCTTGCTTAATCAGATAATCAGGCGGGCGCATATTCACCACCTCCGCCCCACCCGGATAACCAATCGGACCAACACCGCGCATCACCAAGATGCTATGCGCGTCAATTTTCAGCGACTTATTATCAATATTGGCATGAAAATCTTCAGGGCCATCAAAGATGATAGCCTTGCCTTGAAAATAATTCGGTCTATCAGCATTTTGCAAATAGCGTTTGGTAAATTCATCTGAAATCACACTGGTTTTCATCAGTGCCGATGTGAATAAATTGCCCGTTAAATTAAGAAAGCCCGCTTTTTCTTGCAGTGGTTTTGCAGGCGATAAAATCACATCATCATTCACGATTTTGGCATCAGCGCAATTCTCCCGTAAGCTCTTGCCATTTGCCGTGAGTATATCAGGGTGAGGCAATAAATTATGCGCAATCAATAAATTCACCACCGCCGGCACACCGCCTGCCAAATGAAAATCCTCACTCAGATATTTACCTGCTGGCATCATATTCACAATCAGCGGAATATGATAGCCCAATTTCTGCCAATCATCATTATCCAGTGGCACATTCAAATGTTTGGCAATCGCATTCAGATGAATCGGCGCGTTGGTAGAACCGCCAATCGCCGCGTTAAACACAATCGCATTTTCAAAGGCTTTTCGTGTCATAATATCGCTGGGCTTCACATCTTGCCATACCATATCGATAATCCGCTCCCCTGTATGATACGCGATTTGCCCACGTTCGCGATAGGGCGCAGGGATAGAAGCCGACCCTGTTAATTGCATTCCCAATATCTCGGCTAATGAATTCATGGTTGATGCCGTGCCCATCGTGTTGCAATAGCCCACCGATGGCGCTGATGATGCCGCCATTTCCATAAATTCATCATCATCAATCTCGCCTGCCGCATGTTGTTGCCTCGCTTGCCAAATCACAGTGCCAGAGCCCGCCCGTTCGCCATTAAACCAGCCATTCAGCATCGGGCCAACCGATAATGCAATCGCGGGGATATTCACAGTCGCCGCCGCCATCAGCAAAGCAGGAGTGGTTTTATCGCACCCAATATTCAGCACCACACCATCAATCGGGTAGCCGAATAATGTCTCAACCAAACTGAGATAAGCAAGGTTTCTATCTAGCATGGCGGTGGGGCGTTTGCCCGTTTCTTGAATGGGGTGCACGGGGATTTCCATCGGGATACCGCCCGAAGCCTCGATGCCCGAACGCACCCGTTTCGTGAGTTCTATATGATAACGGTTGCAAGGCGATAAATCCGACCCCGTTTGCGCGATGCCGATAATCGGCTTGCCTGATTGCAATTCTTTGCGCGTTAGCCCGTAATTGAGATAGCGTTCCAGATATAAGGCGGTCATCTCGATATTATCGGGGTTGTTAAACCATAATTGCGAGCGTAATTTTTGTGTGTTTTTCATGCTGATAGGGTAAAGGTTAATGCGTCTTATGTCAAGATGGTGGATTATTAAGGAGCTCTCGATGCGAGTTTTGAGTATGGCGGGGGGATTATCAAGGGGAGCACCTTATTCAGTTTTAAACACAAGCGGGGGGCATGGGGGGTCATTTTTGGCGATGGGCTTATGCCTCATCGCCTATAAAATGTTGCACCCCCCATATGATAATGAGTCCGCACCCCCCTTGATACTATAAACGCTGTTGAGAATACGCACCACCCTTAATGCTGACGAATCTTGAGACACCACCACCCTATATGCTACCCCCCGCCGTCATTCTGACGCGTCACCCCCGTGAAGACGGGGGCGGGAATCCAGAGTCGGTTTGCGAGGGAGGGAGTAACGAATGCAACTGATAAAAGATGAGTTTCGTTTTCACCCTAGAGGATTTGCAACCCTATGATACAGTTTGAACAGAAATTCAATTCTTTCGCGTTCACTGTTAAAGCTTTTTTTACCATAAGCATTATCAACGGCTTTGTCTAATTTTTGGTGGGCTTGAAAAAGCGGTTTGGGCATGGTGAGCCTATTGTATAAATTAGCAAGACTATTTTCAGGATAGGCTTTACGCACATCCAAAATTGCTTGCGCTAATTCAGAGATTCTTTTACTTTGTGCGGGCGTTATATGTTGTGGCCAAACAAAATTATTATAGACCATCACCGCAGAATAACGATAACGACTTTCTAATCTGCCTGCCGTATAGCACATCCAGCAATGATGCATGGCAGAGGTTAAGATGCCAAAATGATATAATGAGGCATCAGGCACAACCATACAGGCATCAGAAGCGATGACATTTTTGGCAACAAAACCAATAGGAATGTAATTTCTGGTTTCTGAAGAAACGATAGGAACAAGAAGATAATCGCTATTGGGTTGACGAATTTCTGTGAAAAGGTTTGGTATGTTCGCATCTTTGCGCGTTGCTAATTTTTCGCTTTTTTCTCTAAATTTTATTACATTTTTAGTTCGCGCTCGCACATGGGGTAATTTTTGTAGGGAATTTGGATTAATATCTTGTAACCAAAGGCAATGGCGTTCGATATTATTGATAAATTCTCGTGCGCCTAAAAAGGGACGAAATAAATTTTTTGCTTCGGGCTGTTGCGTCAAAAAAATTTCTTTTTCTGATGTGGTGAACAAAAAATTGCCATCATCAGCAGGCTTACTTCCAATATTCATTTTAGGAATTGATTCATCAATTGGTTTGCTACGCTTGGTAACAATAATATCATCAAATGCAATGAGATAGGGATTGATATTAGCGACTTGATTTTCTTGCGGTTCGCCCTTAATATCCTCATAATCATAGAGATATTTTTTGCCACCATTAAAATTGGCAAAACCAATAATCACGCAATGGACTGCCGCCTTATTGCGTGCCTCATTCCCCCATGCAAAGGTGCGATGGGCAAAATGAATATGAATCTTATGTTCACGCAATAAAGGATGCCATAAAATAGCGGTTTGTTCACCTTGCGTAATCGAATTGGTGGCAACGAAACCAACTTTAATGGGGGTATCTTTTATGAAAATTGCCGCCTTAAAAAACCATGCTGTGACATAATCTAACACGCCTCTACTTTTAACATTATCAAAAATTCTTTGCATGTCGTTTTTTTGTTGAATATCTTGATAATCCTTACCAATAAAAGGCGGATTGCCTAAAATATAATTTAGCTTCTTTTTGGGAATAATTTTTTCCCAATCTAGCCGCAACGCATTGCCCTGCACAATATTGCGAAATGATGTTAGCGGGATACGGTTGAAATATTTACCAAATGTTTCGCTTAAAATGACATTCATCTGATGGTCGACCAGCCATAATGCCACTTCGGCAATTTTGGCAGGCAACTCTTCCAATTCGATGCCATAAAATTGATGGATGCTTACTTTAATCAAACCATCTAAATTGGTTTGCGCGTCTAATTCCGTTACATCGCCCATGCGTTTTTTAAGCACTTCTATTTCCAGTAACCGCAATTCGCGATAAGCAACAATCAAGAAATTACCGCACCCGCAGGCAGGGTCAAGAAAAGTCAATGAGGCAATTTTATGATGAAACGCTTCCAATTTTTTAGGATTGTTTTTGGCTTTGTCAAATTCTACCCATAACTCATCTAAAAATAATGGCTTAACGATTTTTAAGATATTTTTTTCAGATGTATAATGCGCGCCTAAATGACGGCGATGGATTTGATTGGTTGCCGCTTGAAACATTGCCCCAAAAATAGCAGGAGAAATTTGACTCCAATCAAAGGCGCAGCATTGCAATAATTGTTCGCGCATTTTACTGTTGAATTCTGCATTGAGTAAATTATTTTTGAATAAATCACCATTGATGTAGGGGAAGTTTTGCAATGCCTCACGCAAATTGCTTTGTCGTTTTTTTTCTGGAATATTTAGAATTTGAAATAGGCTGGCAATCTGTGCGCCTAAATCACTGCCATTATCTTTGGTGTATTCTTCAATATAAAAACGAAAACCATCCTTTTCAAAAATACCCGTATCTTCGGCAAATAGGCAAAATAACAGGCGGATAAGCCATTGTTCTAATTCAGTGCCCTGATAGCCATTTTCTACCAACCTATCATGCAACATGCCCATTAATTCGCTTGCTTGAATATTGACAGGGGCTTGGTCGGCGAAAATCCGTTTGGTATAGCCTGCGATAAAACCAAAATGTTCAATATTTTTATGCAATTCAGCCAGTGAGAAAATAATCACATTTTCTTCATGATTTTCAGTTTCTAAATCATAGAGTTCAAATTGCTGAAAATCCGATACCAGAATATAGCGCGGTAAATCAATATCTTTCATTTTTGCTAGATAGGCATTGGCTTGCTGTTTGGCAATTTCTAAATTACCACCTGCCGATTTTTGTTCAATCAATAATGTGCCACGCCAGAATAAATCAATGCGCCCTAAACCGCCATCTAACTTGCGGGCAGGTTCTTCAAATGTGGCAATACGTCGTCGCGACACACCGAAAATATTGAAAAAATCATTATAAAAACTCTGCGTTTCAGAAATTTCACGGTTTGCATCTTCATATTCGCGCGAAAACGCGATGGCACGGCTTCTAATTTCATTCCAACCTAAGGCAGGCATATCGGAAAACTCCTATCAATTTATATTTGTTTTATAACATAGCATCATGAAAAAGTTAAGTGGGAATTTGTTGCATTAATATATGGGGGGGGTGCGACATTTTATAGGCGATGAGGGCAAGCCCATCGCCAAAAATGCCCCCCATGCCCCCGCCTGTGTTTAACATTAACGGTGGTGTAAATTGCTGTTACTCAACACAAAGGCGGTGCGTGTTTCAAGATTCGTCAGCACAAAGGGCGGTGACTGCCTCCACACATTAATATATGGGGACTAAATCACTGGCAATTCCCTTGATGCGCGGGTGCTTAATAATTGCGGCGCGCCATTTGTTATCACGATATTTTCTTCCGTTACCATGATTGAGCCATCGGGCAGTGCGATGCTCGGTTCTAATGTTATCACCATATTTTCTTGCAAGATAGTCTCATCTAGCGGATAAAATGACGGCCATTCGGTGAGGGCAATCCCCAACCCATGCCCATATCTGCCAACCCCCATATCGATATTGCCTGTGCTGATATTGCCCGTCTTTTCCGCAATCACATCATTCATGGCGTGAAATAATTCAGCGGCGGTGATGCCAGCCCGTGCCGTTTTCAAGCCCGCTTCGGTGGCATGAAATAAAGTTTCATAGGCACGTTTGGCACTATCATCAGCTTTGCCAATCGCAAAATTGCGGTTAAAATCACAAAAATAACCCTTTAATGTCGCGCCCGTATCCAGCATTAGCACATCGCCTTGTTGCAAGATTTTATCACTGGGCGGGGCAATAATATCGTGATAGCAGGGATTATCAGCACCGCCAACCAGATACGGCACATCATCAGCACCATGTTGCAACAATGAAATTTTGAAAGCATGAAACGCCTGTTTCAAACTCTGCCCCTGATGGATAATACGCGAAACATCAGCAAAAGCTTTGCTGGCAATCTCGCAAATTTCTTGGATAATCGCAATCTCATGCGGCGATTTAACCCCGCGCAATGTTTGGATAATCTTGGTGCAATCCTGCCATTGAGTCGATGAGTTTTGTGCCGATAAATTCTGCGTCAATCTCTCAAAACCATTAAGCGGCATGTGAAGATGGGTTTCGTTACCCTTTAAGATACCGATTGTCTGATAGGGTTTCAGCGCATCGGTCAACAGGGTGATACCATCATCAGTGGGGTGGGGCGATGCCCAAACCCGAATATCTTTCACCCATGTTTGCGCCATTAATGGCTTGCCGATGGTGGGGATAATCGCAATCGGTTCAGCATTTTGCGGGACTATCAAAAACCACGGACGGGTAGGGCTTTGCCAAAATAATGTGCGAAAACCGCTAAAATATTGTATCTCTGCCTCGCGGGTGAGAAATAACGCATCAATATTCGCCTCACCCATTAATTTTTGGGCGTTTGCTAATCTTGTCTGAAATTCAGCGGTTGGAAAATCTGTCATTATAATGCTTGTTCGGAAAGATAAATCAGCACATGGCTATCTTTATCAAGGTCAAATTGCTGATGCTTGATTGCCTTTTGCAACCCCACAAAACCCGCACCGCCCGATGGCGTGGTGGCAAAATCATGCGCCGCCAATAATGGTATGGCATCACTGGCTTCTTCATCACTCACCAGCATAAAATGATTGGCGGTCTGCGCCAATGTATCTAACGCCACCAACGATGGCACTTTGCAATCTAGCCTGCCCATATTGGAAATATCGCCCGTTACTTCTATCAACTCACCTGCCACGATTGATTGCTGTAAGCACGGTGCTTGGTCGGGTTCTACCACGATAATCTGTGGTTTTGTATTAAAATGATAACGCGCCATAATCGCCGCCGCCGCCGCCAAACCGCCAACGCCCGCCTGCAAGAAAATATGAGTGGGCGGATTATCGCGCATGGCGTGATAGGCTTCATCCGCCATCACCAAATAGCCTTCCATTACCTCCGTGCCAATATTATAGCCCTGCCATGTGCCATCAGCCAACAGATACCAATCATTTTGTTCGGCAGCTTGCATGGCTTCTGCCAAACTGGCATCATAATCATCGCCTGCAATCACCACTTCTGCACCAAAGCCTTTAAGCCGTGTCGCAAAATCAGCAGGCACAGTTTTAGAGAGATAAATCACCGCTTTTGCGCCAAATATCCGCGCCCCTGCCGCCACCGAAATACCGTGATTGCCGGCACTGGCAGTGATAAAAACCTCGCCATTCAGGGCATTGCGCCATTGTGCTTCGGTGATATTTTCTACGTTCGTATCGCCAATTTTTTCAGCCGCCCGTTTGGCAATCACATAGGCAGCACCTAACGCTTTGAAACTGCCAAGATTCATGCGGTTGCGCTCATCTTTGAATGAAATCCTGCCGATATTCATGCTATCAGCCAATTCAGGCGATTCACGCAAATCTGTCTCTTTGGCAATCGGGCAGAGTTGCAATAACCGTTTGACTGCCGCGATTTTTGTGGGGTCAAGTCTTGGGTACATTATCAAGAAAATTCTTGCCAATATAAGGGTTTGCGATAAAATCAGTCATGCGTTTTCTTTCTGCTGTTACTTGTTAAGAAGTGGTTTCAAATACCGCCCTGTATGGCTGTGCTTGATTTCGGCAATATCTTCAGGCGTTCCCATGCCGATAATATGCCCGCCCGCATCGCCGCCTTCTGGTCCCACATCAATCAGCCAATCGGCAGTCTTAATCACATCTAAATTATGCTCAATCACCAACACGGTATTGCCCGTATCAACCAGCTTTTGCAACACATCTAGTAATTTTTGAATATCGGCAAAATGCAAGCCCGTTGTGGGTTCATCTAGCACATAAATCGTGCGCCCAGTGGCACGGCGCGATAATTCTTTGGCAAGTTTAATGCGCTGGGCTTCGCCACCCGAAAGTGTGGTTGCCTGCTGCCCTAATTTGATATAATCCAAGCCCACCGCATGTAAGGTTTGCAATTTATTATGGATATTCGGAATCGCACGGAAAAATTCTAAGGCTTCGGCAAGGCTCATATTGAGAATATCGGCAATCGATTTATCGCGATATTTCACTTCTAGCGTCTCGCGATTATAGCGTTTGCCCTTGCAATTATCGCATTCAATATAGACATCGGGTAAGAAGTGCATTTCTATTTTCAACAGCCCATCACCCTGACATGTCTCGCACCTTCCGCCTTTCACATTGAAAGAAAAACGACTCGCTTTATAGCCGCGCATTTTGGCATCGGGCAGGCTGGCGAACCAATCGCGAATATAGGTAAATAATCCCGTATAAGTTGCAGGGTTAGAACGCGGTGTGCGCCCGATGGGTGATTGGTCAATCACGATAATTTTATCTAAAAATGCCGTGCCGCTAATTTTATCATAGTCGCCAGAACGGTCACGCGCACCCATCAACATGCTTGCCAAAGCGCGTTGCAAGGTTTCAATAATCAGGCTAGATTTGCCCGAGCCCGAAACGCCCGTTACGCAAGTAAGGGTGCTTAACGGGATTTCAATATTAACATCATTCAAATTATTATGGCGCGCGCCTTCAATTTTCAGCTTCTGCCCGCTCTTGCCTTTGCGCCTTATTTTCGGCACTTCAATTTTTTTAACGCCCGAAAGATATTGCCCTGTAAGGCTTTCTTTACAATCCAGAATATCTTGCAACGTGCCTTGTGCAACAATATGCCCGCCATAAATGCCTGCGCCCGGTCCAATATCTAGCACATAATCGGCAATCCGCATCGCATCTTCATCATGCTCTACCACAATCACAGTATTGCCCAAATCGCGCAATTTAACAAGGGTGGTCAGCAAGCGGTCATTATCGCGCTGATGCAAGCCGATTGATGGTTCATCTAGCACATATAACACGCCCGTAAGCCCAGAGCCGATTTGCGATGCAAGCCGAATCCGCTGGCTTTCACCGCTTGAAAGTGTGCCTGCTTTACGCGATAGGGTAAGATAATTTAAGCCAACATCCATTAAAAATTGCAATCTTTCGCGGATTTCTTTCAAAATTTGAGTGGCGATTTCGTTTTCGGTAGGGGTTAAAGCAGCGGGTAAATCGGTAAACCATTGATAGGCATCGCTGATTGATTTTTCGCTGACTTGCCCAACATGGTGCTGGTCGATTTTGATGGTGCGGGCGGCATCGCATAATCGGTAGCCACCGCAAGCCGTGCAGTTGGCTGATGATTGATATTTGCCTAATTCTTCGCGGATAGAGGCAGAATCAGTTTCGCGAAAACGGCGCATCAGCGAATTAATCACCCCTTCAAATTTACGCGCCACGCGATAGGTTTTCACATCTTCACTTTGATAGAGAAAATCAATTTTTTCTTCAGTGCCGAATAAGATAGCTTTCTGCTGTTCATCGGTTAATTCGCCAAAGGGCGTGTTCATATCAAAACCAGCATATTTGCCGACCGCTTCCAATGTTTGCCAATAATAAGGCGCGGGCTTATTGCCTTGACTCGACCATGGCAATATTGCACCTTTGGCAAGCGATAATTCTGGGTTTGGCACGACCAAATCCTTATCAAACAACACTTCAACCCCTAACCCATCGCAACTAGGACATGCGCCATGCGGGCTGTTGAATGAAAATAAGCGTGGCTCGATTTCTTCGATGGTAAAGCCTGAAACAGGGCAAGAAAAATTGGCTGAAAATACGTGGCGTTTATGTTTTTTGTCATCATCTTTATCAGCATCAACATGGTCAACAAACAATAAGCCATTGCTTAATTTTAAGATTGTTTCAATGGAATCGGCAAGGCGGTTGGGCAAATCATCATCAGTTTTCACGATGATTCTATCCACCACCACTTCAACATCATGCTTGATATTTTTATTCAGCTGTGGCAATTCATCCATCTCGTAGATTGTGCCATCAATCCGCACCCGTTGGAAACCTTGCTTGGCAAGCGAGGCAAATTCAGCGCGATACTCACCTTTGCGCCCGCGCACAATCGGTGAGAGCAAGAGTAATTTCGTGCCTTGTTTCATCGCTAAAATCGCATCAACCATTTGCGATACTGATTGCGATTTAATCGGCAAGCCCGTTGCAGGCGAATAGGCAATGCCGATTCGGGCAAATAGCAGACGCAGATAGTCGTAAATTTCGGTAACAGTGCCAACTGTTGAGCGTGGATTACGCGATGTGGTTTTTTGTTCAATTGATATGGCAGGCGAAAGCCCTTCGATAGAATCTAAATCGGGCTTTTGCATCATTTCTAAAAATTGCCGTGCATAGGCTGAAAGGCTTTCCACATAACGCCTTTGCCCTTCGGCATAGATGGTATCAAATGCCAATGACGATTTACCACTGCCCGAAAGCCCGGTAATCAGCACCAATTTATCACGTGGTAAATCAACATCTATATTCTGCAGATTATGTTCACGTGCGCCGCGAATGGAAACGAATTTGCTCATCTTATATGCGCTTCGTTAGGATATGAAGTATGTAATAATGCGATAACAGCCTCCCTTATTTATCAAATAGTGCAATAGAATAACATAATTTATCAAAAATGACAGTAGAAAATAGCATAATGATTATTAAAACTTAAGCGATGCCGATTGACAAAATTGGGCATTAGCATTATTATCAGCGAAGTTAATTAAACAGGGTAACGGTTTTTTCGTTAAGACATACTATTGAATATACATTATAACCGACTATCGGCAATTTCATTAAGGCTAAAATACTCTCTTGTGATGATAGGGATATTAGGCGTGATTATCATTTACGATAATGCGGCTTTTGGCGTAATTGTGCAATCCATATCAGATGCTTATTTGCAGGTGAGTGCCTTTGTATTTGCGGCTTTGTATATTTTTTACGCGCTAGAAAAATTATTCAATATCAATGCGCTTAAATTATTGGCGAATAAAAAATGGGAAGTGCCATTCGCCGCTTTTTTGGGTGGTATACCCGGTTGTGGGGGCGCGATTATTGTGGTTACACAATATGTAAAGGGTCAGCAGAGTTTTGGCGCATTAACCGCCGTCTTGATTGCCACGATGGGCGATGCGGCATTTTTATTATTGGCGCGTGAGCCACTAACGGGAATCCTTATCATTATCACAAGTTTTGTGGTTGGTTGCGGTTTTGGCATGATAGTTAATGCGATTCATGGTGCTGATTTTATGCGTGGCGAAGAAACGAATAAAAGCGCGATAGAAAATGATTCAGATGATAATGCGCCATCACCTAGCCTGTTAAAAATATTACCATGGCTTGATAAAATCTGGTTACTATGGATGATACCGGGGGTGATTTTCGCGATTTTACTGGCGTTCCAATATATGCCTGAAGGTTTAATCGGAAATATCATGCTCATAATAGGCGGATTCGGAGGTGTATTATGCTGGGCAATGTATATTTTGATGGGGCAACAAGAAGAAATGCAGATGATGTTGCATAGCCAGCAGGCAACTGTGCCGTATCAGATGACATTACGGAATTTTATTGATGATACCAATTTTGTAACGGTATGGGTGCTGATGGCGTTTTTGCTATTTGATGTTAGCATCTATCTCACCGATTTTGATTTGCGGATTTTGTTTGATACGATTGCGATTTTTGTGCCAATCATGGCAATATTGGTGGGCTTTATCCCCGGTTGTGGTCCGCAAATTTTGGTAACAACTTTGTATCTTAACGGCTTTATTCCGCTATCAGCTTTGTTGGGCAATGCCATTAGCAATGATGGTGATGCGTTATTTCCTGCATTGGCATTGGCAAAGAAACCTGCGATTATTGCCACGCTATATTCAGCCGTGCCTGCCTTAATTCTTGCTTATGGCTATTATTTTCTGTTTGAGTAACCACTTATTCCTCACTGATTTCTTTCAGTAAAGTCAGCGCTTCGTTTAAGCGTTTTGTATCATCATCATTGCTAGTAAGCTCAGCTTTGGCTATTTCTATCACATTTGCGGGGGCTTTTTTGATAAATTCTGCATTATTCAAGCGCGCATTTAAGCCCTTATTTTTAGCAGTGAGGGCTTCAATATTCTTTTCAAGCCGTGCAATTTCGGCGGTAAAATCAATCGCATCAGCTACCAATAAGGCTGCCGAAGCCTCGTCATGTAAAAACCGCACACAGCCTTTGGGGAAATCATCATCTGTCTCGTGAATCGTTATTGTAACCCGTGCCAATTTGCTAATTTGAACCTGATGCCGCTTAAAAAATTCACCATGTTGCGGATTAAGTTTGGCCAATGTGAGCGGTAACATTTGTGCGGGTGGTAAATTAAGGCTTGAACGCACCGAACGAATTTGAGTTATCAACCGCATCAGCCAATCAATTTCATTGCAAGCATCATCATCACGCATCTCATCACCCGATTTCGTCCATGATTGTAGCATCAGGATTTTATCGTGATTGGGCGAAAATTTACCCTGTGCGTAAAGTTCACTGGTGATGAATGGCATGAAAGGATGCAGCAATATCAGCAAATTTTCTATTGCCCAAGCAGTAACGATTTTATTTTCGGCTTTTGTATCGCCCTCTAAATTCTTAGAAAATTCCAAATACCAATCGCAAAAGACACCCCAGATAAAGTGATATAAATTAGCCGACGCATCATGGAAGCGATAGCTGGTAATATCGCCCGCAAGCGATTCTGATAGGTCGCTAATCTGATGAATAATCCACCGATGAAGCGGGTGTTTAATGTTGCTAGCATCAAATGTGGCAGGGTCGTAATAGGCCTCTTGCATTTGTGCGAAACGGGTGGCATTCCATAATTTGGTGGCAAAATTACGGCAAGAGACAATCTTATCGGTCGATAATTTAATATCGCGCCCCGGCACTGCCAACCATGATAGTCCAAAACGCATGGCATCACAGCCATGTTCGTTAATCAAATCTATCGGGTCAATCACATTGCCTTTGGATTTTGACATTTTCTGCCCTTTGGCATCGCGCACCAACGCATGAACATAGACAGTTTGGAACGGAATATCTTTCATGAAATACAGGCTCATCATCATCATCCGCGCCACCCAGAAAAAGATAATATCAAAGCCCGTTACCAATAAAGAAGTGGGGAAAAACCTCTGCAAATCTTTGCTATTTTCATCAGGCCAACCTAATGGTGAAAACGCCCATAAGGCGGATGAAAACCATGTATCTAGCACATCTTCATCGCGGGTGATGATGCTTGGTTTGCCGTAATGCTTATCGGCTTGGCTTTGCGCTCCAGCCTCATCCATCGCCACAAATATTTTGCCATCGGTGCCATACCATGCAGGGATTTGATGCCCCCACCATAATTGACGCGAAATGCACCAAGGCTGAATATTATTGAGCCATTCAAAATAGGTTTTCTCCCAATTTTTTGGATAAAACACGGTTTTACCGCTTTTTACCGCATCAATCGCAGGCTTGCTTAATGTTTTGGCATCAACAAACCATTGCTCGGTCAGCATTGGCTCAACGGGCTTGCCCGAACGGTCGCCATGCGGCACCATATGTTTATGTTTTTCGGTTTTCACCAAAAATCCATCTTTTTCTAACGCTTTTACCACTTTTTTACGCGCTTCAAACCGTTCTAACCCGATATAATCTTCGGGCGCAGGGTCAATCAGATAGCCCCGTTTATCCATCATAATCGGCATCGGTAAATCATGGCGTTTGGCGCATTCAAAATCGTTAAAATCATGCGCGCCCGAAATTTTCACTGCGCCACTGCCCATTTCAGGGTCGGCAATAATATCGGCAATAATCTCTAAACGTCGGTCGCAATAAGGCAGTAACGCATATTTGCCATGCAGATGCTGATAGCGCGTATCATCAGGATGCACGGCAACCGCACCATCGCCAAAAATTGTTTCGGGGCGGGTGGTGGCAATGGTGATATAGTCATCACTATCTTCAATCGGATAGCGGATATGCCATAAATGCCCTTCGGTTTCTTGCTGTTGCACTTCTAAATCGGAAATCGCAGTTTCTAGCACGGGGTCCCAATTCACCAATCTTGTATCTTTGTAAATCAGCCCATCATTGTAAAGCGTTACAAATACTTGTAAAACGGCATGGCTTAAGCCTTCATCCATCGTGAAACGCTCGCGGTTCCAATCCACCGATGCGCCAATCCGCCTGATTTGATTAAGAATATTACCGCCTGAATGCGCTTTCCACTGCCAAACACGGTCGATAAATTTTTCGCGCCCCATCTGATGACGGGTGATATTTTCCGCGGTTAATTGTCGCTCAACAAGGCTTTGCGTGGCAATGCCAGCATGGTCGGTGCCGGGCAACCACAGGCAATTATAGCCCGCCATACGATGATAGCGCACCAAAATATCTTGCAAAGTATTGTTCAGCGCATGACCAATATGCAGATTGCCCGTAACATTGGGCGGTGGAATAACGATACTATAGCTAGGCTTATCACTATTTTCTTCAGGCGCAAAACAATTTTCGGTCTCCCATTGCTGATAGATTTTTGCTTCAATTGTTTCGGGTTGGTAATGTTTATCTAGCATAATTTAAAGGGTGAAATCCATATCGTTATTGTTGAAAAAATAAAGTAGCAAAATATTGATGTGCATCGCTATGGCATTTTTATTTTTTATTCATTTTTTCTGCCATTTTTTGTTGAAGATTGGCAAAATTCTCCAAGATATTATCAGATGAAGCAGTCTTGCTATTAGTATTATTGGCAGTACCTAACAGATTTTTAAGCTCACTGACCGCGGCTTTTTGATGTTCAGGCGTTTGCGGTAAAGTTGTGGTATCAGCTGGCAAATCCATCGCAGCAAGCGGGTTATTATCAAATGTTTTTTGAATTTGCTGATGATGTGGCGTTTGCGTGGCAGGTGCGTTATTTCTCTCAACAGAGGCGTTATTTCTCTCAACAGAGGCGTTATTTCTCTCAACAGAGGGTTGGTTAGGAGCTTGACCGATTTTATCTAAAATATTTTCGGCATGTTTGGTGTTGCTATCAGCTGAAGCCATACTTCCAAACTCGGCTTGTAGCGCAATCTCATCAGCGGTGAGCGGGGTGTTTTTTTCGGCATTTTCGCGTAATATATCACGGATAGACCGTGTTTTTTTGATAGTTTTTTGTGTTTTTTGGGCTTGTTTCTCTGCTTTGATTGCTTCTTTTTGCGCCTGTTTTTGCGCTTGCTTCATTTGCTTCTCAGCCTGTTTTTCAGCGCGTTTTTGAGCTTTTAATGCTTTTAATTCTTGCTTTTGTAAGGCTTTGTTTGGCTGTGCCTGATGAGCTGATTGCATTGCTGTTTGTAGGGCTGTTTTTGGGGCTGTTTGTGGGGCAGGTTGATGGTGGCTGACAGTGTTACTTTCACTTTCATTACTATTATTATCAGGCATACCCTGCTGATGGGTATCAGCCTGTTTATTGTGATAGCCGATATTTTTGAGTAAATTATCAACCGACACAATATCTGACGAGGTGGCATCTTGTGTGCTATTATTGCTTGGTGCGGGTGGTTGATGATGTGTTTCTGAGATTTCCTGTGCGGGTGCAATATCCATACCCATATTAATATCAGGCGTTTCTGCCATTGGTGCATCATCTTCGTCTGTTAGCCCCCATGCCGCCATATCTAATAATTCATCATTTGGGTCAGCAGCTGGCGGTGCCGACATTATTGGTTTTTGGACTGGTTTTTTGCCTAATTTCTCCGTTGCTTGCCCCGCTGCTTGCTTTGGAGATTGTGTAGGGGGTTGTTCATTTTTTTCACCTAAAAACGAAAAAGAGGATGATATAATATCAATTTTTTCTTCTTCCTCCTCCTCATCAATATCTGTTAAATCTGCGAGCTCTTGTAAGTTTTCAGCACTTTCCTTACGGCTAACCCCAAATTTTGTAGTGCCAAAGATTTCGTCAATATCTGAATCATTGTCACCATTATTTGCAATATTATCATCAAGAAAATAGGTTTGCGATACCAAAAGATTGCCATGTGACTTTCTAATATCAATATAGTTTAACCGTTCGCGTATCATGCTGCTAATATTTTCAGGTGAAATATAGCTTATCATTTCAGCATTATTTTCAGCCAGCCCAGCTGACATTTTTTTATTCCATGCAGGCTTTTTACCTGTTTTCTTATCATTTTCCACGCTTAATTCCAACAAAACACCGCCCCAAATACGGTCATAATTACGGTCAAAAATGCTTTCTAGCGATAAAACACGGGTGAGCCGTAGTTTTTCAGGAGTTTGAATTTTTTTGGATTTTCGCGCTTTCATTTGCGTATCATATATTATCAATTTGCAAAGTCAGAATAGCTTAATTGTCCATTATTGGCAAGCAACCGATAATGGGCATTGATGAATTGCCCAAATGCCTGATGATAAGATTGTTCGGCATTCAGCCATGTTTCTTGGGCATCTAGCAATTCTAATTGCGAGCGTCTGCCTAAATCATATTCTTTTTTTGTGCCTTCAAACGCGGATTCGCTGGCTGTTTGCGCTAAATTGCTCGCATTCAGCACGGCTTTAGCCGTAGCGTAATTTTGCCACGTGATGATTGTGCCACTATGGGTGTTACGGCGGGCAAGCAATAAACCCGATTCACGTACACGGTTGTTTGATAATGCCTGTCTGCGCGCACTTAACGCCTGCCCGGGAGTGATATTATAAGAAAGATTAAAAGTTAGAAAGCTTTCTTCGGTGGTGTTTTGCCCATTGAGAGGATTGAGAATTATATCTTCTTTGATTCCATATTCAACTGAGATATTTGGCACTAAAGGCAGTCCCGAACGTTTTTTCAGGGCTTTTGCTTTGATGTCTTGCTGTAAGGCGATTTTAATATTGGGGCTAAAAATTTCGGCTTGGGCTTGGGCATCTTCTAGTGATGATGGCAGTAAATCTTCGTTAATAATTGAAGGTGCGGTTAAGCTACCCGTTACTGTAATGCCCGTTAATGCTTCAAAAGATGCTTGGGTGGTAATCACATTACCTTCCGCACTGATGGTATTGGCGCGCGCATTTTCTAATTGTGCTTCGGCTTGTTTTAATTGCGTTAGGCTGGCTGAGCCTAACATTTGTCGCTGCTCTGTAGCATTATAATGCTGCCCTAACCGCACCAAATTGGTATCGGCAATCTCTTTTATTTTCTGCGCGGTATAAAGCGCGGTATAGCTATTGATAATTTGCAGTAAAATATTATGTTCATCAAGGCGTAATTGCTGTAAGGCAATTTTATGGTCGGCTTTTGCCGCCACATAGCTATAAGAGGGCGCACCACTGCCTAGCAATGTTTGGCTTAATTTTAATGTTTGTGATGTGAATTCTTGCCCAGAACTATTGGTGATTGTCTCGCCATTATTATTTGTTCGGTCAAAGGTATTTTGCACGGCTGTTAGTGAAAGTTGCGGAAATAACCTATAAAATGCTTGCTTTTTTGCCTCGCGGGCATTTATCTCACCTTCTTTGGCAATCAGCATTTCCAGTGAATTGGCAAAACTGTTCTGCACAATCGCAGGCAAATCATCGGGGTGAGTTGCCTCTTGTGCATCTTTTTCTTGGGCTAGAGACTCATTAAAAAACGGCGCAATGCTAATCACCAAACCTATCACCAGCCCAACAGTTGCGACACGGGTAAGAATATGCAACACCAAAAAAATCGGGAAAAATAAATATTCCAACGGTTTTAACCAGAATAATTTTAATATATATATAATATGTTTCACCACTTAACACTCCATTCAATAAGGGTAGATTATATCATCTTTTGCATGATAATGCCAGATATTTTGCCAAGAATTATCAAAAATCAATCATAGCACATTCATCATTCAATATATAATGTTAGCAAGAACCATGCTGAAAGTTAATTTTTAAAAAGGTTGATTTTTGATGCATAGGGTAATAATATGCGATTTAAGTATGGTAAGTATTTTAAACAGAGGGGATAATGATGCTGAAAATTAATCACAAAAACCATCATATTCTCCCGCAAACAAGATTTTTGATAAAATATGAGTAATTCTGATAAGCAAGTAAAAACAGCCCGTAAAAAAATTATAGCAGGCGAACGTGTCTTGTTGGTATTGGTTGACCATCGCGCTGATTCTGAGATAGTGCATAAGGCGGTTTATTATGCGGGGCTTCACGCCCGCGCCCGTAAGCAACGGATGGCATTATTGTATATTAAAGAGCCGATGGGGATGCAGCTATTTGGGGTTTCTGATGTGATTAAGCAAGAAAGCAAAGAAGAAAGTATTGTGCAACTCACCAATGTTGAAAACCAAATCTGTGAATGGTTTGGCAAAAAGCAAGAAGTGGCATGTTATATCAGAGAGGGCGAGGTGAGCGAAACCATCGCTGAATTTATCACCAAAAATCGGTTTGTCTCTGGTTTGGTGGTAACCAACTGGCAGTTTAGTAATATTGCCAGCGGGTTGCAAAATTATATTTCGGGTGCAAAGAAAATGAAATCAGCACGGCAAGTGCCAGTGATGATTGTGCCAGAAGATGCCACATTGGCGCAAATTGATGAAATTTATGGTTAAGGTAACATTATGTATATTGAAATTGAAACAACTCCTAATCCCTCAACATTAAAGTTTTTAGCGGGCAAACCGTTATTGGCGGTGGGTGAAACGCTTGATGTGCCAGATATTGAAACCGCGCAAACACACTCGCCATTGGCGGCGTCATTATTTAAGATTAATAATGTAGAAGCGGTTTTTATTGGCTATGATTTTATTTCGGTGCGTAAATCTGACGCTATATCGTGGGATATGTTAAAGCCGCAAGTTTTAGGAATGTTGATGGAACGCTTGCTAGATGGCACGCCGCTTAAAAATCAAGATATGGCGTCCGAAAATCAGCAACCAACAGAAAATTATGATAAGGCTGATGAAGAAATTGTGGTTCAAATTAAAGAATTATTAGATGAACGCGTGCGCCCCGCAGTGGCAGCTGATGGTGGCGATATTATTTTTCACGGCTTCGATAAAGGCATTGTGTATCTTGCGATGCAAGGGGCATGTGCGGGTTGCCCTAGCTCGACCGCAACATTGAAAATGGGGATTGAAAATATGCTACGGCATTATATTCCTGATGTGCGTGAGGTGCGTCCGATAGAATAAAGCTTTTTTACTGGAAATTTGCTGATTTTTTTGTTATAATAAACGCACAATAACGAATCACTTTAAGAGGAATCGATTTTTTAAGATGTTTAAAATAAGACTGTTGAGCCGTGTTGGCATCAATACCAAAATCCAACTTTTGGCATTGATGGTATTGGTGATTACCAGTGCGTCATTATTAGGAGTTTTTAGCTATCTTAAATATACCGAAGCGGTGGAAACATTAGAGCAACAAGCCGTTTCCTTATCAAAAGACCGTGCGAAACAATTAGAGCTTTATTTAGATTCTTTAACTGCTGATGTGCAATTGGCAGCCGATAATGCGACGTTGCTCAGAGCAATAAGGAATTTCAAAGCAGCTTTCGATAGGTCCGAAAATATGGCCGTAATATTAAGGCGTGTTTTTCTTGAAGATAACCCACATAAGGGGGATAGAAGAAAATCATTACTTGATGCATCAGATTTGATTGGCGATGATACCGATGCGTATTTTTATAATTATGTTCACAAAACATATCATCCTTGGTTGCGTAAGGTTCATGAAAGAAGCAATTATTACGATATATTTTTAGTAGATATTGATGGCAATGTTATCTATAGCGTGTATAAGGGAGTTGACTTTATGGTCAATCTTAATAGCAATGAATGGCGCGATACAGCACTGGCACAGGTGCATAAACAGGCTTTAGAAAATGCTGTTATTGATGATGTTACATTTGTTGGTTGGGTAAGATACGCCCCTAGTGATAATGCACCCGCTGCTTTTACCGCTCGCCCAGTGTTAGATGAAGCAGGCGATGTGATAGGTAGCTATATTGTGCAATTACCATTTGAAGCATGGCGGGATGTTATTGCGCCAAGCGATAATGCTATTGAAGGGTTTAATAGTTTCTTATTGGATTCGCAGCGACGTTTTGTTATTATTGGTGATGATTATGGCGTGCAAGATGCACTGGTTTTAAAACAACAATATTCATCAAATCCTTTATTAGATGCTGTTGCGGCAGGGCAAGCAAGGGGGGGGTATATTCCTAAATTACGTGATTATAGAACGGGTAAAAACGTTGCCCATGCCTATCAACTTGTTAAATATCAAGATGTTAATTTTGTGGTTGTGGGCCAAGTGGCACATCAAATATTTATTGATAGACTTAAAGCCTCGTTATTTGGCGCACTTGCTGTGGTGTTACCATTGATGGTTGTTCTCTATTTTATGACATTAATTATCTCGCGCAGTATCTCGCGCCCGATTGTTAAGCTTACCTTTTATATGAATAAGCTTGCCAAAGGCGATGGTGATTTTGATTTAGCTTATTTTAAACAAGAGAATGAAATTGGTGATATGATTGATGCCGTCAATATATTTAAGCAGCAACAGGTGATGAATAAAGATTTGAGCCAAGAGCGCGATAATACGCAACATGCTGAAACTGAACGGTCACAACGGTTAACAGGGTCGATTGAAACCTTCCAACAAGATTTGCAAGAGATGTTAGGGCATGTTGATAAGGTTTCTAATAATATGGAAGAAGCCATCAAATCAATGATATTTGAGGCGCAAAGCACTTTTGATTATAGTGATGAAATTGCTGAAAGCACTCAAAATGCCACTGATGATGTTCAAATGGTGGCAACTGCCACTTCTGAAATGGCAATATCGGTCGAAGAAATTAGCCAGCAAATGCAGGGTTCGCTCACAACCATGAAAAAGGCAAGTGATGCGGTCGACGATACTGATGCGGTTGTGCAGAATATGTCAAAATTATCGGATTCTATTGGTGATATTGTCTCGCTGATTAACGATATTGCAGGGCAAACCAATTTACTGGCACTGAATGCCACCATTGAAGCCGCACGGGCGGGCGAAGCGGGCAAAGGCTTTGCGGTGGTTGCGAACGAAGTTAAGAATCTCGCCAGCCAAACAACAAAAGCAACCGAAGATATTTCCAATCAAATTCAATCTATCCGTGATATTGCCAATAAATCAGTGCGGGCGATGAATGTTGTTAATGATGAAATCAATACGATTAGTGACGTTATCAGCACGGTAACGGCGGCGGTAGAGCAACAAGCAGTTACCACGCGTGAAATTGATCAAGCAAGTAATAGCGCATCAACCAAAACAACGGCGGCCAATCAAAAAATCACTGAAGTTGCTGAACATGCGAAGCTAACGTTAGTCCAATCAGAAGTGATGAAGAAATCAGTTGAAGAAACCAATCAGGTGATGACAAAATTACAAAGCACTATCAAGAAGTTTTTAGATTCGCTAGATTAACGCGCATCAGATAAAGCTATAAGGATAAAAAATAACGCCACTCTTTATTAAAAGAATGGCGTTATTTATTGCATCAATTTTATTAAAATAAATCTATTAAAATAATCCTTGCACCAAACCATCATCATCAATCATGATTTTTTCAGCTGATGGCACACTTGGCAAGCCCGGCATCGTCATAATATCGCCACAAATCGCAACGATAAATTCGGCACCTGCCGCAAGCCTTACCTCACGCACATTGACCGAATGATTATCGGGTGCGCCAAGTAACGCAGGGTCGGTTGAAAAACTATATTGCGTCTTGGCAACGCAAATCGGGTAATGCCCATAACCTTCATCTTGATATTGCTTAATCTGCGCGCGCACATTACTAGGGGCAGTTACCTCGCTGGCGCGATAAATTTCTTTGGCGATGGTGCTGATTTTATCCCATAATGGCACATCATCACCATATAATGGCGCATATTTGCTAACACCCGCTTCAGCTAAAGCCACCACTTTATGTGCCAATTCTTCAGTGCCAGCACCGCCTTCAGCCCAATGGCTGGCTTTTGAAACAGGCACATTCATATCGTTGCAACATGCTTTAACAACTTCCAATTCGGCATCGGTATCATGCACAAAATGATTGATAGCAACCACAATCGGCACATTATATTTTTGCAGATTTTCGATATGGCGGCGCAAATTGGCAGTGCCTTTTTTCACGGCGTCGATATTCTCACCTTGAAGTTGTTTTTTATCAACACCGCCATGCATTTTTAAGGCGCGAATGGTGGCGACCAATACGACGGCATTCGGCTTTAAGCCTGCTTTACGGCATTTAATATCAAGGAATTTTTCAGCACCCAAATCAGCACCAAAGCCCGCTTCAGTTACCACATAATCGGCAAGTTTCAGCGCGGTTTTGGTGGCGATGATAGAATTACAACCATGCGCGATATTGGCAAATGGGCCGCCATGAATAAAAGCGGGGTTATGCTCCAGCGTTTGCACCAAATTCGGCATCAGCGCATCTTTCAGCACCACCGTCATCGCTTTATGGGCGTTGAGTTGGTGGGCGCGAATAGGCTCGCGCTTGCGGTTCTGCCCGATGATGATATTGCCCAATCGCGTCTCTAAATCTTGCAATGATTTTGAAAGGCAGAAAATCGCCATCACTTCAGAGGCAACCGTAATATCAAAGCCTGCTTCACGCGGGAAGCCATTGGCAACCCCACCCAATGATGCAGTGATTTGGCGTAAAGCGCGGTCATTCATATCCATCACCCGCCGCCATGAAACACGCCTTTGGTCAATATCTAGCTTATTGCCCCAATAAATATGATTATCAATCAGCGCGCTTAACAGATTATGCGCGATACCAATGGCATGAAAATCGCCGGTAAAATGCAGATTGATAGCTTCCATCGGTACAACTTGCGCGTAGCCGCCGCCTGCTGCACCACCTTTTACGCCAAAACACGGACCTAATGAAGGTTCGCGCAGACACATGATAGTATTCTTGCCGATGCGATTTAAGCCATCGCCCAAACCCACTGTGGTGGTGGTTTTACCCTCGCCTGCTGGGGTTGGCGAAATAGCCGTTACCAAAATCAGCTTGCTGTCGGTTTTTTCAGGCAAAGAGTCAATATAATCCAATTGGATTTTTGCCTTATCTTTGCCATATTGCTCGATGGCGCTATCGGGGATATTCAGCCTATCCGCAATCTGTTGAATGGGTTTTAATGTTGCCTCACGGGCAATATCAATATCGGTTTTTGCCATGTTACTTCTCCTTATTGTTAAGTATTTATTTAATGGTTTTGTGTGCTTAATGTTGCAGAATAGACCAGCATATCCCATAAATATTCAGCATGAGACCATCTGGTTTGCAGATGAAATAAATTTTGTTCCTGTGCATAGACATGAATATTGCAGCTGGCATAACGGGTGCTGATGGCATCATTTTCACGGAAATTATCGGGGTGAAAATTAAAGCAGGAATTTTTTTGCAGCAATTTTGGTAAATCATCACCCTCAAGCGCAATCATGCTATAATAATCCGAAATATCAACCATAGATGCGTGGATATTGCCAAATGCTTCGCCCAGATTTTTAAGCAATTTATGAAAACTTTCTGTTTGTTGGCATTGCAACCACCATTCATCAGGACTCATATTAAAGATGAGTGTATCCTCGTCATGCGCCAATGCCTGATACGGATTGGTTGGCAAGCTGATGCCCGTTGCTTTTTTGACTGCCGATAAAAATTGTGCTTCATTCGGATTGCCCCGTATCAGCAACCGATGGCAATGCGGTAATTCGCGAAAACTGTAATTTGCGTTAGAAAAATGTTCTAAATGGCTGAGTGATTGCATGGCTTCAGGTGCGCGCATTATTTCCATCCTTATCATAAAAAACAGAATCAGTAATCGTCGCGGTGATGATACCGCCGCTTTTCTGTGGCAGATAGACTTGGTCGCCGATACGGTTCAGCCCATCTTTCACCATTGCCAGCGCAATCCCTTGCTTCAGCGCATGGCTATAATAGCTTGAGGTAACATGCCCAATCATCTTATAAGGCGGACGGCTGACTTTATTAGCGGTGATTTGCAAGCCTTCTGGAATTACAGTGGTTTTATTTTTGGCTACCAAACCCACAAATTGCTTGCGCCCATCTTTGGCACTATCGGCACGGCTAAGCGACCGTTTGCCAAGAAAATCATGCTTCTTTTTCTTCGATATTAACCAACCCAGATTCATATCATAAGGGTTACAAGAACCATCAGTATCTTGCCCTACAATGATAAAACCTTTTTCCGCCCGCAAGACATGCATGGTTTCCGTGCCGTAAGGGGTAATATCAAATTCCTGCCCTGCTTCGGTGATGGCCTGCCATAATGCCAAACCATAGCGGGCTGGCACATTGATTTCAAAACATAATTCGCCCGAAAAAGTGATGCGGAAAATACGGGCATCAATGCCCGCGACTTTGGTTTCTAGCAGTGACATAAAAGGAAAGGCGTCATTATTAATATCTGCATCAAGCGGATTGATTAATTTTGCCAATACATCACGCGCTTTTGGTCCTGCGATGCTTACTACTGCCCATTGTTCGGTAACCGAAGTGGCATAGACTTGTTTTTCAGGCCATTCGGTTTGCAACCATAATTCAATCCAATCCATCACCCTTGCCGCGCCGCCAGTGGTGGTGGTCATGTGATAGTGATTCTCGCCCAAACGGGTGGTAACGCCATCATCAAAAATCATGCCATGCTCGTTCAGCATCACACCATAGCGACACCGCCCGATAGCCAATTTATCCCATGCGTTTGTGTAAAGCATGTTCAGCAACCATAAAGCATCTTTTCCTTGCAAATCAATCTTGCCCAAAGTGGAGGCATCAAACATTCCAACCGATTGCCTTACCGCCATCGTTTCGCGCTTTAAGGCAGTTTCCATATTATCGGAATTGCGGTTTTTGTAATACCAAGCGCGCATCCAATCGCCAACGGGTTCAAATTCGGCATTTAATTTTTCATGGGCGCGGTGCATCGGGGTATAGCGTGCAGGCAGAAATAAATTGTTACGCCTTGCGCCCGCAATCGCCCCGAATGTAACGGGGATATAAGGTTGGCGATAGGTGGTATAGCCTATATCGGGTATCGTCTTGCTTTGATTGGCGGCAATGATGCCCATCGCATTGATATTAGATGTTTTGCCTTGATCGGTTGCCATGCCAGTGGTGGTATAGCGTTTGGCATGTTCCACCGATTCCATGCCTTCGCGCATCGCAAGCCGAATATCATTGGCGGTGCTATCATTTTGGAAATCAACAAAACTCTTGATTTTATGCTGATTTTGATGCGGGGTTTCGTAAAGCGGACGCATCGGCAATAATGATGGCAGGTCGGTTTTGTAATTTTCGGTCTTGGGCTGTTGCAAGCCTAGTTTCCGTAAAGTCTCGCGCATGGTTTTGGTGGCTTCATCAAGCATGTTCTGCATATCAAATGTGCCATTACATGCGCCGATTGAGCTATGGCTTTGCATGGGCGCAGGTTTATCTGGCACAAATGCACCGATTTCTGGCGTGAATTTTAATGTGCCACGCGCCTGTGCATGAAGATGCACTGATGGGGTGAAGCCCGCCGATAGCGCAATCATATCAAATTTATACAAAGCAGTATCGCTGGTCAGCATCGTGCCTTTATCATTGATTGAGGCATCATTGATTGAGGCAAGATACGCCCCCTGCACATGTTTTTTACCAACCGCTTCGGTGATAACAGTTTTATCAAAGGTTCTAATTCCTTTTTCGCGTGCCAATTTTGCCAAAGGGTGATTGGCAACATCGCGCGCATCGCAAATCGTAACATTTGCGCCATTTTTCTGGGCATCAATCGCATCATAATAGGCATGGTCGTTATTGACCGCGAACAGAATATTTTTACCGGGCAACACGGCATAGCGGCGCATATATTCGCCCAATGCCCCTGCTAACATTGTGCCGGGTAAATCATTATTGCCATAGACAAACGGGCGTTCAATCGCGCCATTTGCCAAAATAACATGACGGGCGCGAAAATGCCACAAACGTTCGCGCAACAAACCATGATGCGCGCTATCATCTGGTGGCAAATGATGGTTTAATTTTTCAGTGGCAGTCAGGTAATTATGGTTATAATAACCGAATAACACGGTGCGTGGTAACACAGTAATATTAGGGGCTTGCTTTAGAATATCTAACGCATGGCGCAACCATAGACTCAACGGCTCGCCATTGATTTGCAGATGATTAACGCCAATCAAACCGCCACCAAATTCATAATCTTGTTCTAGCAATGTTACTTTGGCATCACTGCCCACCGCGCCTAATGCTGCCGCAACCCCTGCAATACCGCCACCAACGATTAGAATATCGGGGTGGGCATATTCGCTTTCATAAATATCGGGGTCAGCCACGCCTGATGCTTTGCCCAATCCTGCCATTTTGCGAATGAAATGCTCGTAAAATTTCCATGCTGATGCTGGCCACATGAAAGTTTTATAGTAAAAACCCGATGGCAATAAATGCGAGAATAATGAATTAATCGCTCCCAAATCAAACCGTGCCGAAGGGTAACAATTTTGGCTGGTGGCATAGAGATTATCATATAATTTTTGAGTGGTGGCAGGGCTATTCGGGGTGGCATACGCGCCTTTTTCTAACTGCACCAACGCATTTGGCTCTTCTTCGCCACAGCTGAAAATGCCACGCGGACGGTGATATTTGAACGAACGATTCACCAGCCAAACATTATTGGCAAGCAGGGCAGATGCCAAACTATCGCCAACAAAACCTTTTAGTTTCTTACCATCATAGGTGAAATCTATGAATTGACTGCGGTCAAGAAAACCGCCTGATGGCAGACGATTTTTCATGATTCTGCTTTCAAAATTTTAGAGATGGTTTTCTCAGTGGAATCGCCTAATTTGCACGAACCGTAAATCTCATCACTCACGCTATTGCGTAACAGATGAAAAAACTTGCGACAGCCATGACGGTGCATCCATAATTCGGCATAGTCACCTTTGGTGTTTTTGCGGAAAAACACATAATCGCCCCATTCTTTATCGCTGAGCCGTGTCGGATTTTCGGGGCGGGTGATATAAGCCTCGCCATGATGCGAAAACTCACTTTGGTCGCGGGTGCCACAATGCGGACAAGGGATATGTAACATTTGCTAGCCTTTAACCTTAATGGGCGACGGCAGAAGCCGCACCTTCATCAACCAATGCACCGCTATAAAAACGATTCAGCGAAAATGGTGCCGCCACATCATTTAGCTCGCCAGCGGCAATGGAAGCGGCGAAACAATGCCCAGAACCGGGTGTTGCCTTAAAGCCACCTGTGCCCCACCCACAGTTAAAAAACAGATTATCAACAGGCGTTTTAGAAATGATAGGGCTACGGTCGTAGGTTACATCAACCACACCGCCCCATTGCCGTAACATGCGTAAACGCGAAATGAACGGGAATAATTCTTGTAACGAGGCGACAGTTTCTTCGATAATATCAAACCCACCCCGTTGCGAATAAGATGGATAAATATCAGTGCCTGCGCCAATCACCAACTCACCCTTATCGGATTGACTCATATAGCCATGTGCGCCACCCCCACACATCAGCACATGGTCAAAAATCGGCTTAATCGGCTCTGATACAAAGGCTTGCAACGGAAAAGATTCAATCGGCAAGCGAAAGCCCGCCATATTCGCCAATACCGAACAATGCCCTGCAACCACAACTGCAACTTTTTTAGCTTTGATAACCCCTTGACTGGTACGCACGCCCTGCATCTTATTATTTTTTATGTCAAAACCTGTTACTTCGCAATTTTGGATAATATCAACGCCCATATTATCAGCACCACGCGCATAGCCCCATGCCACCGCATCATGCCGTGCTGTGCCGCCACGTTTTTGAATTAGCCCGCTAAAAATCGGAAACCGCCCATTCATATTAAGATGTGGCAAATATTTTTTCAGTTGCGCGACTGTTAGAAGCTCAGAATCGATGCCGTTACCGCGAATCGCCGCCACGCGCCTATGTTGTTCCTGCATTTCATGGATAGATAATGCCACATTAATCACATGCCGTTGCGAGAACATAATATTATAGTTGAAATCTTGCGAAAGCCCTTCATAAAGCCTTACAGCAAGCTCGTAAATGGCGGCACTTTCATCATACAGATAGTTAGAACGGATAATCGTGGTGTTACGCCCTGTATTACCGCCACCTATCCAGCCTTTTTCTACCACAGCCACATTGGTAATGCCGTGATTCTTTGCCAGATAATAGGCAGTTGCCAAACCATGACCGCCACCGCCAACAATCACAACATCATATTCATTTTTGGGTGTGGGGGCGCGCCACATGCGCGACCAATCCTGATGATAGGTGCGGGCGTTACGTGCCAATGCTGATAATGAATATTTTAACAAAGCAACCCCCTCTTATTAGCGCGACTTTATTGAATTGATAGATGCGATATAATCTTTAGCTTATATAGTTGTTTTTTATAGAGCCATTTTTATCATTGTTTTTGCGGTGATGATAGCTGATTTTTGACATTATTCACTATCAAAAGCGACATTTCAAGCAATCATGCGTTAAAACCTGATGATAAACCCAGACTAAAAACCTAACTAAAATCCTTCGCGTTCCAGTCTTTTACGCATGGTCTTGCGCGACCTGCGAATGGCTTCAGCCTTTTCACGCGCTTTTCGTTCCGATGGCTTTTCAAAAAAGCGACGTAATTTCATTTCTCTGAACACTCCTTCGCGTTGTAGCTTTTTCTTTAGCACGCGACTGGCTTGTTCTACATTATTATCCCTTACAGTGACTTGCACGCAAGTTCTCCTTCACAAAATAAATTAATCGTGATAAATTCACACAATCATCATCTATAGCGTATTTTACATAAAAAATAAACACTTATCTTGAAAAAATCTAATAAAGTGTATAGTAATAGAATATCGCTTGCTTGTATGCTATATAATGAGTGATATTTTGTTTAATGTAATAATTTTTAGAGTGATAAAAAGGAGAAGCGTTTGCCCAAAGAAGAGTTGATGCAATTTAACGGGGTTGTAAAAGAAGTTCTGCCCAATGCGACATTTAAGGTGGTGTTGGATAATGAACATGAAATATTGGCACATACATCTGGTAGAATGCGGAAAAACCGAATCCGTGTTTTAAGCGGTGATAGGGTAACAGTGGAAATGACGCCTTATGATTTAACAAAAGGCAGATTAACCTATCGGTTTAAGTAGTTATTTTAGGAAAATTTTATGATACAATTTATTCGGCGCATTGATAGGCAATCAGGGCGTCCGTTTGAAATGCTGTTGCGTTATGCTGTGTTTTTACTGTTTTCTTGCTATTATTTGTTGGTGGCGTTCAGCACACGCATAGAAGAGCATAATGGCGAGATTCCACGAAAATTTCGGACAGAAAATCAACTATTTGCGGTCAGCACATGGCATGGCAGGCTGTTATATATTGGCATTGTGGTGCGGCGCACATTAGGCGGTAAGCTTGTGGCGTTTAATTCGCCACATCTTGATGGCAAGATGCTTGCATGGTTGCATCGCTGGCTGGGCATCAAAACCATTTATGGCGCGCCTAATAAAAATCCTGAACGCGGTATGATGAATTTGCTGAAACATGTTAAAAACCATCCAAGTGATTTGCTGATAACCCCTGATGGACCAAAAGGACCGCGCCAAAGGGTGAAGCGCGGGGTGATTGCCTTTGCCAAAATCAGTGGTGCGCCTATCATTCCGTTTGTTACCGCGCCTTATAAAGGGGTGATGGTGAAAAGTTGGGATAGATTCGTATTGGCAATGCCTTTTACCAAAATTATCGTGTTATGGGGCGAACCGGTATTTATTGATAAAAAAGCGGATAAAGATTCGCAAGAACAGGCGCAACAATTATTGGAAGATAGAATGAATCACTTATTGCAAGAAGTCGATAAAATGGTAGGCAGAGAATCGCCCGACCCTGCCCCTTATAAAGCCCAGAAATGATAAGATGAGATATGATAATGAAACTTAAAGATATGAAAAAAAAATTTACACGTAGCCGTTTTGGCGTGTGGGTGATGACATTGGGTTTAAGGGTATTATTTTATAGTTGGTGGCGCAGTATGCGCGTGATTAACCATGATTCACAGAGCCTGCCCGAAGGTGGTGCCATTTATATGGGCTGGCATGAAAATATATCGATACTCACCTTATTAATGTATGAAGAGGTGAAAAGGCAAGGCTTGCCCGAACGGGGCTGCGAGCTTTACGGGCTATCGTCGGCGCATCCTGATAGTCGGTTGATTGTTGGCGTTTACCGACGCTATGGCTATAATGCTGTCTATGGCTCATCACGCAGGGGTGGCAGTGCGGCGGTGCTAGAATTGATTAATCTGATAAAAAAAGGCAATAGCGCAATGGTAACGCCTGATGGACCAAAGGGCCCGCGCCGTGAAGCAAAAGAGGGCGGGGTGTATATCGCCATAAAAACGGGCGCGCCATTGGTGCCGATAGGGATGGCGGTTGCCAAGAAAAGAGTGTTTCATAAAACATGGGATAAAATGTGCGCGCCACGCATCGCATTCAGCAATCATGTGCATGTGGTATGGGGCAAGCCGATATTTGTAACCGAAACTGTTACGCCGCAAAATCGCGCCGCTATCTTGCAAAAATTAACCAAGCAGACGCAAGAAGAGATGGATAGATGCACCGCGCAGGCTGAAGAATATCTTGCCCAAGCCAATCTTAAAAAGGCAGAGTAATGGAGGCAAAACCACCATTACTCATCGCCTATCGCGGGCTATTATGGCTCTGTTTTCCGCTGATACTGTTATTATTGCTGATACGCGTATTACGCGGTAAAGAATTATGGCTTGGGGTATTCCAAAAATTCGCTTTATACAATCAGGCATTGCCAACAATGCCAGAATCGCCAGGTGGACAGGGGCAGAAGATAATATGGCTTCACGCGGTTTCTGTTGGTGAAAGCCTATCAGCCCTCACCATGATTGATGAATTACACAGGCGTTACCCCAATCGTCATTTTTTATTGACCAGCAGCACTGTTACATCGGCAAAAATGATAGCAAAGCGCAAAAAAACCTACTTTACCTATCAATTTGCCCCGCTTGATTATCCGTTTGCGATTAAGCGTTTTTTACGGCATTTTAACCCTGATATGGTGCTGATGTTTGAATCAGAGATTTGGCCAAATTTGCTTTATTATAGCCATCAACATTGTGAAACCCGTCTGTTTTTGTTGCAAGGGCGTATCTCGCCACGCACCTTATTACGCTGGCAAAAAAATCCGCGCACAGTCAGCTATTTGCTGAAATTTTATAAGATGATATTCGCGCAATCAACCCGCGATGCTGAGGCATTTCAGCAATTAGGCGCGAAAGAAAACGCACAAAAAATAATCGTCAGTGGCAATATTAAACTCTTCAACCCGCCACTGGATTATGATGCCAAAAAACTGGCTTTGCTGCAAAAAAAGATAGGGCATCGTCCGTTTTATGTGATGGCAAGCACGCATAAGGGTGAAGAGAAAATCGCGATTGCCGCCCATGAATTATTGGCACAAAAATATCCTGATTTTCTCACCATTATCATTCCGCGTCACCCCGAACGCGGTAAAGAAATAGCCGCATTACTGCAAAAAAATCAGCTGAATTATGTCAGGCGGCACGACCACCAAAAAACTAACTTGCCCAATAATGATACTCAAATTTATCTTGCCGATACATTGGGCGAAACGGGATTATTTTATGCGCTGGCTGAAATCACCTGTGTGGCAGGCAGTTTCAAATCATTGGGCGGGCATAATATCTATGAACCATTACAGCTTGATGCGATTCCTCTGCATGGCGAATCAATGTATAATTTTGCTGATATGCAAAGCGCATTGGAAGAAGCAGGCTTATGTTTTGAGGTGAAAACCCCTGAAATACTGGCAGATACAGTGGCTGAACTGCTTAATAGTAGCGTAAAACGCACCGCCATTAAAATGAAAGCCAAGAAATTTATCGCGCATTGTCCGCAAACCCTATCAATTATTGCGCAAGAATTAGATAAGTATATCAAGCGATAAGATGAAGAATCGTGCCGATAAGCAATAATTTTACATAAATTACTTTATTTCATTGCCGATTTATCATAAATATAAAGCATGACTGATTTAACCATACCTGCATTCTGGCGCAAGCGCACATTTTTATCATTTGCATTATTGCCATTGGCATGGCTTTACCGCTTCTTGCACAACATAAAATTTAACCATACTGATATTTGGGTGGCGCCACGCCCCGTGATTTGCATCGGCAATTTAATGCTAGGCGGTTCGGGCAAAACCCCGTTGGTGCTCAGCATTGCCCATAAATTAGAGGCGCAAGGTTTAAAAGTAGGGGTGCTCAGCAGAGGCTATCGCGGGCAGTTGACAGATGCAACAAAGGTGGATATCGCCGTGCATAGTGCGCTTGATGTGGGTGATGAGGCACTTATGATAGCCAATTATGTTGATTGCTTTATTGGGCGCGATAAGGTGCAGCTTGCCAAATTAGCGATTCGGGCGGGCGCGGATATTCTGCTAATGGATGATGGTTTTCAAAATCCTAGTCTTTATCAAAATTTACGGATTGTGGTGATTGATGGGCAGGTTGGTTTCGGCAATGGGCTTGGTTTTCCATCAGGGCCCATGCGTGAATCTATCAAGGCGTTACAACGGGCATCATGGGTGGTGATGATGGGTGAGGATAAGCATCAGATTTTTCCATTGCTGAAAAAACATAAAATCGATGTGTTACGGGCGCGCACCGTGCCATCGCAAATCACTGAAGAAAACAAGAAATGGCTGGCATTTGCGGGTATCGGATTCCCCGAAAAGTTTTTTTATCACCTTAGCCTGACGGGTTATAATGTTGCCCATACCAAGAAATTCCCGAACCATCACATGATGAGTTATAAGGAGATTATGGGCTTACTGGCAGAGGCAAAAAGCCGCGATTTATCGCTGATAACCACCGAAAAAGATTGGATGCGCCTGCCACGTATCTTCCGTAGAAATATCAAATGTCACCGCATTGAATTGATATGGGAACAAGATGCCGAGATGAATAAAAGGCTGAGTAATTTTGTGTATTTCACCGATTGCATGGTTTAGGCATGGCGATTGATTTTTGCGGTAAGCACTATGATGATAGCCGTTTTTTGCTAACGGCAGACCATGCGGGGTGCGAGATTCCTGCATCTTTGAATCGATTGGGTTTATCAGAGGCTGAGGCAGAGGAAATCTTAAAATCGCATCGCTGTTACGATATTGGCACGAAAGAATTAACGCGCAAACTCAGTGAAAAACTGAAAATCCCGGCAATATTAACGCGCTATTCGCGCTTGGTGCTAGATGTAAACCGCCACCCTGATGACCCGACTACCATTCGTCCGATTTACGATAAACGCCCGATATGGGGCAATGATGCCCTGCCAGATGATGTGCGATTGAAGCGTATTAAAGATTATTTTAACCCGTTTCACAATGCGATTGAAGCGCATATTGATGCGGTTAAGGCTGATAAGAAGCCTCTATTTCTTATCAGCATTCATTCATTTACGCCGCAATTACAGGGGCAGGCGAAACGCAAACAGGATATCGCGCTGTTATATCATCAGCATCAGAATTTTATTCCTGATGCGCTGAAAATGCTGGGCAAAGATGACTTGATTGTAGGCGATAACGAACCCTATTCATCAAAAGGAGTGTTTGGCTATACGTTGGAGAGGCACGGCACAAATCGCAATATCCCTGCGCTCACGATTGAATATCGGCAAGATTATCTAGAGAGCGAAAAGCTGGATTATTTCGTAGACCTCACCGAGAAGCTGTTGGATTTTTTAGCGGATTTTGCAAGAGTGGCAGAATGATGCGTTCGCGCCCCGCCTTGATACTATAAACGTCATCGCAAAATTCACCATATTATAATGTCTTGTCTCACTGTTGAAAAATCTTTATAATAGTAACCATCTCACCAATATAGAAGTTTTATAATATGCAAGAAAATATAAAAAATCGCACCATATTTTGCCGTGATAACATCCATATTTTTTATGGGCTTGATAGCAATAGCATTGATTTAATCTATCTTGACCCACCTTTTAATAAAAAGAAAATGTTCACCGCCCCTATCGGTAGCAGTGCAGATGGCGCCTCTTTTTTAGATATATTCACAATGGAAGATGTGAAAGATGAATGGCTGTTAACAATCAAAGAAGATTATTACGCTATCCATGAATTACTGAATGCTGTCAAAAATATTGAGGGCAGAAAATCTTATAATTTTTGTTACCTTGCTTATATGGCTATTCGGTTGATGGAGATAAAGCGCATCTTAAAAAGCGAGGGTAGTGTTTACTTGCATTGCGATTCAACCATGAGCCATTACCTTAAAATGGTGATGGATTGTATTTTTGGCGAGATTAATTTTAGGAACGAAATTGTATGGCATTACCCCAATTCTGGCTTAAAAGCAAAATCAAAAAAATTTCACCAAGTTACCGATGTTATTCTGTATTATGTCAAAGATATTAACGCTGAATTTACCTTTAATCACGTTCATAAGAAACGCAAAGATGGGCAATCTAAACAGGCAAAAAGAAAATTTAACCCCGTTACAAAAAAAGCCGATATGGTGAGAGATGAAGAGGGTAAAATCATCTATATCGTCCGCGATGAAGTGTTGGTGAATTCCATGTGGGAAATTTCCTCACTTACAAACAACAAAAAAGAGGGATTAGGCTACCCAACTCAAAAGCCATTAACATTATTGGAGCGCATCATCAAAACTTCTAGTGAAGAGGGGGATATTGTGCTTGACCCATTTTGCGGTTGCGCCACCACTTGCGTTGCGGCAGAAAAGCTGAATAGAAAATGGATAGGCATTGATGTATCGGTAAAAGCATACGACCTTGTGAAAAAACGTCTCGCCAAAGAAGTGGAGCATGAAGGCACATTATTTCATGAAGAATTGGTTAGCTTTCAAACCGACGCACCAAAACGAACTGACACAGATAGTGATGCACAAGAACAAAAATACGTCTATATCATCTCACACCAAAAATACCCTGATGAATATAAGGTGGGCATTGCGTCTAATGTTACATCGCGATTGAGTGCCTATCAAACTGCTGACCCCGACCGTGCTTATCAGTTGGAATATTCTTTTCAAACGCCACATTTCCGCGCGATAGAAAAGCATATTCACACAAAATATGATAATAAGCATGAATGGGTGCGTGGGGATATGCAGGATATTATTAAGGATATTGAGGGATATAGCATTAAAATTCGCTAGCCCAAGATTTACTAATGGGGGCTTTGCGGTTTAGGTTTTATGTATCAAGGGGGGTGCGATGCAACTTCTCGATGCGCGCTTGTCAAACTTTTGTCCGTTGGACAGTTTGCCAAGCAGACGCCTCTTGCCAGTTTCGGTTTGCCCTTGTACCAATGGCGGGCAAACCTCACCCTTAATAATCCCCCCGCTGTATTTCAATACTCGCGATGGCGTGTTTCTCGGTTACTCAACAAAATATATAAAGGGGAAATCAATGGCTGGGGGGCGGATATGACAGTTCGATGAACGCACAGACGCCGCCTTTTCCCAGCTCTCACAATGTTATTGTAGCAAAAATATTGCCATATGCAAGGAAAAAACACTGGAAATGATAAAAAAACACTGGAAATGATAAAAACACTCTTTTTTATCGCCATATTTTGTGCATAATATCACGCATGAATGATATAACATTATTGCAAGAAATTATTTCTGAACCACGTTTTGCATCTTATTTGAAATATGCTGATAATGATGCGAATCAAGCCTATCAGCTATATTTGCATAATTTAGAAGTTTCGGCAACGTTATACTATAATATTCATTGGGTTGAAATTATTTTGCGTAACGCTATCAATGTAAGATTATCGCAAAAGATAGGCGACGATTGGTATCAAAAAATAATAAGAAAAGAAGAGCAAAAGCAACTTGATACAATATTAGAACGGCATCGCGAACAACAAAAGAAAAATCACTTTATCCCTGATTTATCACATAATGATATTATGGCAAAATTAAGTTTTGGCTTTTGGGCAGGATTATTTAAAGGAAAATATCAACAATTATGGGAGCATCATTTGGTCTATATTTTTGATGCGTCAGCACAAGAGCTAAAACGAGGCGACATCAACCATCAATTACGGCATCTCAATAAAGTAAGAAATCGTATCGCCCATTATGAGCCTGTTATATTAAGCGGAACTTTGCCTAAAACAGAGAAAGAAATTGATTATATTATCAAAATACTAGCACCACAAATCGCAAATTACCTTAAAAAATTGCCTAATATTCTTGTGTAATGAGGTATCTCATTCAATCAAAACCCGAATTCATCATAAATTTTGTGCATATCGCCATTATTTTTTTGGTAAGCCTTAAGGATACGGTCGCTGATGGTTTCTTGGGCTTGCACCATATCAAACAGCCCGTTTAGAAACATACTCTCATCTTGGTTGTTGGCGTTAAAACAGCCGCGCCGTTGCAACCCTGCTTGCGCCATCGGCAACAGCAATTCCGCCCACTCATACATTGATTTCCCATCCCATTGCAGATTCATACCATCAGTAACCACCTGTTCGCGTAATGTTAGAATATCTTGATGCTGATAACCTGCCAACATATCATAAAGTTTTGCCTGATTTTCATCATCATACAGCAAACCAACCCAAAAAGCTGGCAGAGCGCACAGAGTGAATTTAGAGCAATCAGCGCCACGCATCTCAATCACGTTTTTCAACCGCACATCAGGAAACACAGTCGAGGCATGACCAATAAAATCATCGATAGTAATCGGTGCATATTTGCCCGCCCCACCATCTTGCATTAATTCGCGAAACGTTGCACCGCCCACCTCCACATAATCATGTGGATTATTATCAGTTGCACGGTTCAAGAAATAGATAGGCACATCAAGCAGATAATCCAGCCACATTTGATAGCTGAAACCATCATCAAAAATAATATCGGGCATACCACAACGATTTGCATCAGTATCTAACCACACATTGGCACGCGCACTTTGAAACTTGCTTGCCGCGCCATTCATCAAAGGTGAGCTTGCAAATAAAGCGGTCGTAAAAGGCTGTAAAACCGCGCCAATTCGCATTTTTTGACGCATATCTTCCTCATCTCTATAATCCAGATTCACTTGCACAGTGGTGGTAAGATGCATCATATTCAGCCCACGCGCACCTTGTTTCGGCATCCATTCGCGCATAATATCGTAACGTTTTTTCGGCATTTTCGGAATATCCGCCACCTGATATTGCGGCAAATAACCCAATGCCAACATGCCGTAATCATGGCTAGCACATAATGATTGCATCAGCGTGATATGGTTGGTGATTTCTTGGCAGGTAAGGTGCAGATTTTCAAGGGGTGCACCCGATAATTCAAACTGCCCACCGGGCTCCAATGTGAGTGAGGCAGATCTATCACCCAAAGATGGCGGGGTTTTCAGCCCGATAATATTCGCGCCTTCCATGATAGCATCACCGCCCAATGTTTGGTGCAGGCTGGTCAGCAACTGCCCGATTTCCTGATAGGTAACAGGCGTTAAATCTTGGCGATGATAGAGAAATTTTTCATGTTCCGAACCAATCAACTGGTCAGGTTTCTCGCTATTGTGAAACCATTGGATTAAATCATCATAAGTGAGGCTTTGCGTCATGATACAACTTTCAAGTTTTTATTGTTAAAATTATGGTGGGTTTGCTTGCTTTTGTCAAATTAAATTTCGGGCGAATTTGATGACTGGCGCATTGTCATAAAATCGCCACAATTTGCTTGCCATAATGTGAGTGCCACCATCGCCGCCGTCTCGCTTTTTAAGATGCGCGTGCCGATTGATAAGGGTTGCACATTTGGGTGATTTTGCAGGGCAGTCATTTCGGTTGGTGAGAATCCACCCTCAGGTCCGATTAAAAGAAGCGGTGATGGTCGCGGTTTTTCCTGCTGATAATATTCTGCCAAATATAAAGGCGCTGGCACAGCATCACCGCTTTCAACAAAACATAATAAAGGTGCGGTTTCATCAGTTGCTTGCAACAAAGCGGATAAAGATAGTTCGGGCAAGATAGTTGGCACACTCAACCGTTCGCATTGTTCTGCGGTTTCGCGCACAATCTTTGTGGCGCGTTCATCATTTTTTAGGCTGAATTGCGTATATTGCGTGCGAACGGGCTGTAATTGCATCACGCCTAATTCGGTGGTTTTTTCTAGCAATGTTTCTAATCGCGTTTTTCTGATGGGCGCGAAACATAGTATCGGCATGGCTTGCGATTGCGGTTCAGCTTCATTTTTTAGTGGGGATTTCAGCTTCTGCGTTAAACGTGCATGATATTGCTTGCCCTCAAATGTCAGTTCTGCTTGCCATTCGCCATCATTTTCGTTAAAAAGGGAGAGAGTTTTATCGTGATTGCGGGGCTTAAAGCGCAACACATTCACAAGATAATGCTGTTGTGGCGTGGTGAGAGTAATGTTTTGGTCGCGTTCAAGGGATTGCGAATGGTAAAGGCGGTAATGTTGCATGGTAAATAAGTTGGCAGAAGATAGTAAAGATTATCAGGATTTTAATGTGAATGGTATTATGCGATTTTTACCGCATAAAATGCAAGCCTATTATTTATTGGCGCGGTTAGACAGGCCAGCAGGTTGGCAGATGTTGTATGTGCCTTGCTGTTTTGGTGTGGCGTTAGGGCTTTATGAAGTGGGTGCTGATTTAGGTAATAAATTTATGCAAGGAAGTTTGGCTTTTTGGCTGTTGGGCTTTCTATGTGGCGCGGTTGCTATGCGTTCGGCAGGCTGTATTTGGAATGATATTTTGGATAGGAATATTGATAAAAAGGTGGCGCGCACGCAAAATCGTCCGCTTGCTTCTGGCGCAATTTCAGTGCAACAAGCGATGGTTTTTGCGTCATTTTGGCTGATGCTGGCTTTTGCATTTTTCTTACTCTTACCGTTGCAGGCACAAATTACTGCATTGGCGATTTTGCCAGTGGTGGCGATATATCCGCTGATGAAGCGCATCATGGTCGCCCCGCAATTGATTTTAGGCTTGGTGTTTAATTGGGGAATTTTATGCGGCTATAGCGCAATAACGGGTAATTTTCCGCATCAAGCTGTGTGGCTATTATGGGTAGGGGGCATTTTTTGGACTCTGTGCTACGATACCATTTACGCCTGCCAAGATAAAAATTTTGATAAAAACATCAATGTTAAATCATTCGCCTTATTTTTAGGCAAATCTGTTAAATTATGGGTCGGGTTATTTTATATCATCTTTATGCTTTGCTATGGTTTAGCGTTTTTTCAGGTGGGCGGGCTAGTAACTGATGGTATGTTGGGGGCAACGTCTCTATTTGTCATAGTGATGCTGTCGCTGCTCCATCAGCTTGATATTGAACAGCCGAAACATTGCCTTACATTTTTCAAGCATAATGGTAAGTTTGGCTTTGCGTGTTTTATGGCATCACTGCTACCTTTGGTGAGATTTTGATATGGCACAAAAAGCAAAAAGTAAAAAGAGACAGGATAAAAAGAAGCAGGAAAAAATATGGACTAAAATCCGCCTGAACTGGATGTGGGCATTGGGCGTTATTGGTGGCTTCTCAGTCGCATTATCAATCCTTATCTCAATTCTAATTGCCGCCCCCGAACAAAAGCAATTATCGCAAACCGAAGTGAATATTGCCAATATCGCGAATGAAGATAATGAAACCATCAGCCAAGTCAGCTATCAGCAATATCAGATTGCGGGTGAGAGCGTGTTGGGCTTTGATTTGGTGCGGATGAATAATAGTGGCGATGCGGTGATTGCGGGCCATGCGCCCGAAAATTCAGGCGTGATTGTTGAATTAAACGGCTCAAGCATTGGCACGGCGCAGGTCGACCATCATGGCGAATGGGTGTTTCTAACGCCTAAACCATTGCCTAGTGGTTACCATCGGCTCACATTGGAAGCGATTAGCGAAGATTTAACCACCAAGATTTATGGCGACCAATCTTTGGTGATTATTGTGCCGAAAAAATCGGTGGTGATTCAGGGTGAGGAGGGCGATGCAGGGCAGCCGCTGGTTGTGCTACTGCCAAGCGATGCTGAAAGTGGCTCACGGGTTTTGAAGAATCAATTCTCGGCTGATAAAACACCATTAGGCGCGAATTTTACGGTGAATTCTATTGATTATAATAATCAGGGATTGCTGATTATCGGCGGTATTTTGCAGGCGAAAGATATTGAAATATTGCTGTATCTGGATAATAAGCCGATTGCGCGTAAGAAAATTGAAGGGCAGGGTGCAGTGCCAGTGAATTGGGATGTGAAAGTGGCGGGCAAAATCGCGCCCGGTCATTATGAATTGCGCGTGGATATGGTGGAAGGCGATAGGGTGGTGTTGCGCCGTATTCTGCCCGTTAAATGGGAAGAATTGCCGAATGAAAATGTGCAACCCGAAACTGATTTTTTCATTGTGCAGCCCGGAAATTCCTTGTGGTATATTGCGCGTAGCCTGTTTGGTGAAGGCGCGCAACATACTACTTTGTATGATGCCAATCGGCAAGAAATCCACGACCCCGACCAAATCTATCCGGGTCAAATTCTGCTGATACCCAAAGCGGAAGAGGTGGAGGGTGAGACACAGTAGATTTTAGTGCCTGCCCCCGTGAAGACAGGGGTTGAGTAACCGAGACTCTCACTACCGCCCGTTTTGAAACACAGCGGGGGGGATTATCAAGGCTCACTCCTCCGCTAATTTTGAAATACAGCGGGGGTTGTTAAGGGGGCATTCGCAAGATGGGCGGCTCCGCCCTGCCCATCGAGAAGCCAGACCGCACCCCCCTTGATACTATAAACCAACTCCGCAAAGCCCCCCCATATAATAATGTATCGCAAAACACACCGCCCTATGTGTTGCACCCCCTAAAAACACACTATCACCTCTTTTATGTTCCTAAATATCCAAAAAAAATAATTATAATGCAAAAAAGTTCTAAATAAGTATTGACAAGCATATATTTATGCGATAATGATAAAGAATATACACGATAAAAAATGTATATATTGATGAAATATCCGTTTATTCAGAGGAAAAAACATGAACAGCCAAGCACTTTCTAGCCAAAACCTAGCCATTAATAACAAACTCAAAAGCAATCAAAAATGCCGATTCGCTGATATGGAGCAACTCCATAAAGTTGTTAACGATTCATAATATCAAGGGGGTGCGACTTCGCTTCTCGGGCGTGAGGACGGAGCCCACGCCCTTGCGAAACCCCCTTGATAATCCCCCGCCATACTCAATATTGAGACACAGCGGTGGGGGGCATGGGGGGCGTCTTGGCAAGGGAGCGGACGTAAGTCTCGCGACCGCAATGCCAAGTCGCAAAGCCCCCCATATATTAATGCAAGATAGTGATTTTTCACTGCTGAGTGCCATCAAAGCGAATTGGAGTAAAATATTGCAGGCACTTGATGATTTGAAAAGCAATCGCAAGTCAGATTATTCAAAAACAAAAGCGGTTGTAGAGTTTTATAATGCCACCAAAAGTAAGGGCTTGGATTTTGGCAATCTTAAAGCAAAATTTGAAACATCAAACAAACATGACCTCACGCTTAAAAAATTTGAAAAAGATAATTCATCGGTTAAAAGCGAAGATGTTGATAAGCTACACGCCTATCTGAAAAGCAATCAATATCTTAACCAACTCAATTCGCAAACCCGCACGGCATTTGAAAAACATGTCAAAGCTGTGGCTGCTTACAACAAAACATTGAATGGGTTAACAGACACATTGAAAGAAGCATTGAAAAAGATGGTGGATACCAATAATAACAATGCCACAACTTTTCAAATATTATTGGTTGATAAGATGGTTGAGAACCTTCAAGATTTTCCTGCTGATAAGCGCAAGAATTTTATCGCAGAGCGCACAAGGTTAAAACAACAATTATCAACCTATAATGCCGACCATACCGAGAAAAGCAAGAAATTGCTTAATGAAGGCGTTTTTTCTACCATCGCGCATCAGGTTAAGCGCATTAAAGAAGAGGCAAGTGGAAAAATGCATTATATTGAAGCGTTTAAGGCAAAGGTAAGAATCAATCATTCTGTAATAGAGTTCCGCACCCATAGGAATGGCATAAAAGACCCTTATTTCCATCAAGGCGCTGATTTTTCTGGTTGGGAGCATGAGGGCATTTTATACTGCCCATCAAAATTCCCAACCAAAGATGGTGCCATGTTGGAAGCTGATGAAACTTTTGTGCTAGATGTTAAGGGTGGCAGTGCTGACCCAGACAATAATCACCTCACCCTTGTGATGGTTAATCATGAAAAAGGAATTATTTTCAACACCTATCGGCATATTCATGAAATCTATGTTAGAGAGGGAGATAAAATCAAAGCGGGTGATAAATTGGGTAATTATTGGAAATATAAAAAGAATCCCAGCACAAGCCATGCGAAACTGATTGGCTATGCCAAACCCACCAACAAACTCAATCACTATACGGGTGTCTCGCTTGATTATCGTTCACCCAAGCGCAATGATTTTCCATCACATTCATCACCTCCAGCTACTGGTGGTGCGCCAGTTAAGGGTGATTTTCCAATTTATCATTTCACCAATGGAGGTGATTTGCCTTATTTTATAAAAAAACCGGGCAATGTTTTTTACATGCTAGAAACGGCTGGCACTGAAAAAATCCAAGAAAAGGATATTGCAAATATGAAATTAAAATTCAGGAATGAGCATTTTCATATTGAGAGACGTTTTATGGATAAGGCGACTTATGTTACAGATCAATTTGGCAAAGAAGATACTTTGCCACTTGGCAATATTAATTTATCGCAAAATTTCACGAAACATTATAGCAACCACGATAATCTTAAAACAGTGGCACTCAATTCTTCTTTTGGTGATTTAATTCCTGCATCAGCATTGTTGGATACGGGCAGCGCAGAGAGTAAATTTCTCTTAAAAGAATTGGTAGATTTGCGTGGTACAGACCCTTACACAAAATATACTGAGAAGAATTATGGTAAAGTAGAAGTTGGCGAAATGACAAAACTAATCGTCGCTACAACCGATGCTGTGATTCGTGATTATACTGCCTTGCTAATGTTTGAAAATATTGTTAAACTTGCTTGTCAGTTTCAAAATTACTCTGGCGGCAAAGATAATTGCAACCTATCTGAATTACAGAGGCAAATTACCGAAGCAAAAACTTTGTTAGAAACAAAGAAATTTGCAAAACCCAAAACATAGGAAATGATATGTTCATAAAAACCCCCATTCTTTCAATCACCAAGCCTATCATATTGGGCTTGGTGATATGTTTACTCACATTAACTATCAGTAAACCAGCATCAGCAGAGATTGAACCATTGCCCGAACATTTGGTAACGGATGACATAAAACTTCTCTATTATTATATATTTCTTAGCGAATATAAAATTCTTGACCTTCTAACCGAAACAGAGATTGCGACTATCATTAGTGAATTAAAACAATTTCAACCAGAAACTCTGAATAAATTATTACATCATGATGCAGAAACATTTCAAGCGATTGAAACAAACATATCAGAAAAACAATTACCACCAAAATCAGATTCTACGAGATATCATCTCAATTATAAATATGGTGATACAAAATATAAAATTTCATTTTCACCAACCATTGAGCAGGTTTGGTTAAGGTTCAGAACAGAAGAATCAAATAATAATCTTTTTACCGGTAATTTTTATAATAGTGGACCCTTATTTACGTTTTTAGGTTCTACAGCCAACAATAACATTATTCCATTAATTCAATTTTTTTTAGACGAGGGTATTGATGTTAATATAAAAAATCAAAAGTGGGGCACTACAATTTTCAGCTCTGTTGGCACATTAGAAATCGCACAACTTTTATTAGCCAATGGTGCTGACCCAACCATTGTATCAAATAAGGGCGCTACTCCCTTAATATATGCGATTTTTTGGGAACGTTCCAATGAATTGATAAAATTCCTCATTGATATCGGGGTGGATTTACATGCAAAAGATCCTTTATTTGGCACTGCACTTGATACAGCAAAAGATCAAGTTGGATATTCATACAAAGACTATAATGACATGGGTGGTCGCTATAACTCTGATGAGCCTGAATGGCTTAAAGAGGCACGCGCCCGCATCGCTAAAGCCGAAGAAGTCGTCCGCATCATCGAACAAGCCCTAGCGGACGAGGCAAAATAAACCGTAAAAGCCTACGCGTGTCTCATCACATTATTATATGGGAGCCTGCCCCCCCATAATTAATGCCCTTGACAAACCAAACCATTATCTGTTAGACAATTATAAACAGTTTGTTTTAATCGCAATATTGTATCTATGGGCAGGAAACTCACAATTTTTTTGTCAGAGGTATTTGATATGGAACAACAAGAAGTTTTAGAGTTTGGGCGTTACGCAATCATAACGCTGTTAGCGCTTTCGCTACCCTTGCTGATGATTAGTCTAGGCGTGGGTTTGGCGATTTCCTTGATACAAACCTTAACGCAAATTCAAGAGATGACAATTACCTTCGTGCCGAAAATCATCGTGATTTTTATTTCGGTATTTTTGCTGATGCCCTATATGGCAGAAAAATTAGGTGCTTTTATGGATTTTGTTGCCAACGCCATCATCAATATAGGCTGATAGCCAACCATGCTAACGCAGGTTTTCCCTCAAGAAATATGGGTGTTTTTTGTTGTGTTCATGCGCCTATCAATCCTATTGATGCTGTTTCCACAAGTGGGGCGCACATTCGTACCCGCACAAATAAGGCTATTATTTGCGCTATTGCTGACATTCGTTATCACCCCCATCATTGTGGAACAAGTGCCACCCATACCGAATTCCATTATAGATGTTTTGCTGGTGGTGCTATCAGAATTTTTGGTGGGTGCGCTCATCGGCACAATGGCACGGCTTGCGCTTGATAGCCTCACCTATGCTGGCACATTGATTGCGTTTCAGATGGGGCTTTCAAACGCTGCCGTCTTCAACCCCTTGCAAGCCTCGCAAAGCATATTGCCTGCCGTGTTTTTGGTGATGATGGGCACCAATATGATGTTCGCCGTCAATTTCCATCATTTACTATTTGTGGTGCTGGTTGAAAGCTATTATATTTTCGCACCCGGGCAATGGCACGCCATTGGCGATTTCGCGCAAGTGATTGTCAATACATTTGTTAGCAGCTTCACATTGGGCTTTAGATTTGCCTTACCATTTTATTTTATGTCGCTGATTATTTATGTGATGATGGGGGTTGCAGGGCGTCTCATGCCACAATTTCAGGCGTTTTTGGTGGTGCTGCCATTGCAAATCTTGTTAGGGTGGGGGCTGTTGATTGTGATTTTGCCAACGGTGATGCTGGCATTTTTGGAATATTATAAAGGCTTGTTTGAGCCGTTTTTGCCAATATAGACGTGATGGAGTGATATAATGGCAGAAGATGATTCCCAGAAAACCGAAGAACCCACCCAGAAAAAAATAGATAAAGCGCGTGGCGAAGGCAATGTTGCCAATTCACGCGATTTGGTGAGTTGGTTGATATTGGTGATGTTCACCATGTTAGCGGTGATTGTGTTCCCATTCACATTATCGCATTTGGCAGAAGTGCTGACCCAAAGCCTGACGGTAATTTCGCAAAATCTTAATCAAGCTGAAATGTTTCGTTTTGTGCGTCAAACCATGATAGAGACGGCCTTTTATCTGCTACCGATTTTATTTGCCTTTATGTTTATCGGCATTGTCGGCAATGTGTCGCAATTCGGGCTGTTATTTGCATCGAAGAAATTGCAACCCAAACTGAGTCATTTGTCGATAGTCAAAGGCTATAAGCGGCTATTTTCTGCCAAATCATTGGTTGAATTTGGCAAAGGAATTGTCAAAATTGCACTGGTGGGGGCAATCGGTATCTTCATGCTATATGGCAATGTTGATACCATTATCAATAGTGTGCATTTAGAAGTTTTTGAAGCCTTACCCGCTTTTATCATTCTATTCCTGAAAGTGATGTCAGGCATTTTAATCACTCTGTTCTTCTTGGTTTTGTTTGATGTGGTGTGGCAAAATTATAGCCATACCAAAAGCCTGCGAATGTCGCGTCAAGAAGTGAAAGATGAGCGCAAGCAAAGCGATGGTTCGCCCGAAATCAAGCAAAGAATTGCCCAAATCCGCAATGAACGGGCGAAGCAAGCGGTATTGCAGAATATCCCAGAAGCTGATGTGGTGGTAACCAACCCTACCCATTATGCGGTTGCCTTAAAATATACCCCAGAGGAAATGAACGCGCCGATGGTAACAGGCAAGGGCGCGGATAAATTCGCGCTGAAAATGCGCGAAGTAGCGCAGGAGCATAATGTGCCGATTGTTGAAAATGCGCCATTGGCACGGGCATTGTATGAAACGGGGGAAATCAATCAAGAAGTTGACCCCGATTATTATGAAGCAGTAGCGGCAGTTATCAAATATGTTTGGGAGCTGAAGGGGAAGAAATTGTAATACACTAATCACTTGCAATGAAAAATAGTTTATATTATGATGAATAATCAATGGAAAATAGAGAGATTAGCAATATGATGCAACGAACAGATAAACTAATTTATATCACTGATTTTTCTCGCGACCCTGCCGTGAGATATAAAGAACAAGGCGATTTTAGCGCAGAAGAGTTTCGTGATGAATATGTGTTTCCTCAATTAGATAAGTTGCAAAAAGGCGAAAAATTAAAGATTAATCTTGATGGCACGCATGGTATTAGCCCAAGATTTCTTGAAGAAGTGTTTGGTGGCTCAGTCCGAAAAAAATATTTAGATAAAGAATGGGCAAAAAAAATTGAAATTATTTCGGAAACTGTCCCAGAATATAGGGAAGTTTCTATTCACTATATAAACGAAGCGTTAGGGTTCAATCAATAGGATTGTTTATACCATACGCGCCTGCTGTAAGTGCACTCATTCAACTGTTCACATTGGTAGTTTTTGCGACACTTTCATACAAGATATATTCACAAACCTCGCGCTTGAAACAACGTGATTTAGCATTACAATTTTTAGAAAAATTTTGGCAAGCTTTAGAAGCATTAGAACAAGACCCACAGAATGACGGCTTGTATCAAAAAATTGTTATTGGCAGAAATAACTATATCAGTTGGTTAGATAAAAGCATCACAGAGCTATCACTTACAATGCTTGCATTAAAAATAGGTGAGTTAGAAAAAAACCAAAGCAATATCACAGATATATTGCAGGAAATTATGAAATTAAAGAAGCAGTCTTTTCGAATTTTTTGTGATTTAAGATAGACATAAGAGTAATCAAATACATGAAAATATTTTTATTTGTTTTATTGACGATAATGCTTGCCTTGCCTATCAAAGCGCAAGAAAATGAAACAACACTAGAAACCACTCCACCGCCCCCATCACCCCCTCCACCAGCATCCACCCCAGAAACTAAAAGTTACGTTGGCGTTGGGTTATCACCTATCTCTATTGAACATGGTGCGGCATATGATTTTGAGTTAAGTGATGGAAGCACTATCGCCATAGATGATAATGATTATTACGTAACATCTAGCAATATGATTGAGATTGTTTACGGCAATAATTTTTCAGAAAATAAAGCATTTGAATTTTTTTACAGTCGCTTTGATGGGTCGCGTGAAGCTGAAAACGAAGATTTGGTTTGGGTGAGTAACGGCAAGCCTGTGACAGTGGAGACCTCTCTTGATTATACTGCTTATGGTTTTTCATTTTTGTTTTATAAGCCATTATTTAATACCAATACCCGCTTTTATGGGCGTGTTGGCTTGGCATCAGTAACATTTGGTTTAGAGAAAGCTTTTGCAGGTGGTAGTGGTATACCGATAATAGAGAAAGCGAGCTATAGCGATATTGTAACGCCATACCAAATTGGGATAGCGTTTGATGTGGCTGAAAATTTAACAATGCGTATCGGCTACCATGCCCAAACTCTTGATTTTGTTGATGGGCAAGATGCTGATGGTAAAAATGATGACCTTGTGCAAGTGAATGATAGTGTAAAAATTTCAGGCATCATGTTGAGTATCAATAATAAATTTTAAGGCATTAATATCCGCTAGAATTGCGGTGAAACCGCAAAGCCCCCACATACATTAATGCACAGCGGGGGTTTGGGGGTCTTTGCGTAAGCAAAGTCGCACCCCCCATAAAGCGAAACAATGGCTTTGCCATTGTGAGCGGATAATTAATGCCCCCCATATATTAATGTATTTTGTCAATTTCTTGCATTAGCCTGTGGGTTTCAGCAAGGGCGATGATGATTTGCTGGTAATGCTCAATATCATTATCGTCAAGCTTTTTGCCTTTTCTATCTTTTAACCATTTTTGCGCGGGTTGATAACCGCCAATATAAAATTGCCATGCAATTTCAGGCGCATCGTCAAAATATTGCATGGCGTTGATATAGATTCTGCCATCTTTATAGATGGGTTTTTCTACAATATCACTGCCCGTAACCTCCCATTTGGTGATGGGTTGATGCACAAGCGGATGTTGTAACAGATGCAATTTACGGATTTGCTCACCCAACGCAACCAACTGCCAGAATTGTTCAGCATCTTGCGGGTAAGGAATATGCGGAAAATCAATTTTCAAAAACTCTTGATAGGTTGCGCGATAGGCAGGGCTGTGAAGCACAGCATAAATATAATCTAATATATCAAGCGGATTGAATGTTGTTTTATCATCAGCATTATCATCATCTTCATGGTCGGGAATAAAAGTTATTTTAAGAATTTTTGCAATCGCATCAATCATCGTTTGATTAAGATTCGGGCGACGCATCGCCTTACCGAAATTCATTGAATCCGTATCGTAAAGATAGAGGGGGAAGAGATTAGCACCACCGCGATAATATAAATTTAAGTCGATAATAGAGTTACTGATAAAAGCAAGACTCCATTGCATAGAACCGACAACTTGCCCTTGCCTGCCTATCGTTAAGCCAATATTATCACCTACCAACATATGTTGCATCACATCATTTCTAGGATAGCTATAAAACCCTTTGCTCTTACCTGTATAATAGGTGAAATGACTATCAAAGGGGCGATAATTGATAGGAGTAATTTTTGTTTTTCTTAAATCTAATTTCTTTAAATCTTGGCGGGCACCACTTACTGTCCAGTCTCGTGTATCTTTACCCAGATTAAATTTCATGCGGGCTTGCTCATCTGATAGTGTCAAAAAATCTTCCAATCTATCGGTGAGCGCTGTTCTATTCTTATCAATGGTAAGGCTGTCTCTTGCAGTTACAATCCCAACAGAATTAACAGGGAACAATTCTTTTATCTGAAAGCCTTTTTGATATTTTTTTTCTGCCTTAAAATCTTTTGGGCAGAAAAAATAATAAGGCGCTTGATAATTGACTGTTTGCCAATCAGTATCATGCAATGAATGTTGCTTCAGCCAATCATATTTTTCTTTGCGGTCACTCCCCCATAAATCAGCATGAAACACCTGCGCTAATTTATTTTGGGCCAATTCTTTCTTTTCATGTTTCAATTTAATGGCGATAATAATCGCCGCACCTTGTTCGATGTTGAAGACATTCTTATCGGGCTTGCCATCAGGGGCTTTTTCTTTTTTTTTGGCATTGCCATGTAAATCAAGAATATAAATTTCATCAAATGTGTTTAATAAATGGAATCTGACACCGCGAAAAGTAGGATTATCAATATAACTATGATTGCTGATATAGGCTAAAATTCCTTCATTATTTTTATTGATATAATGTTCACCCATCCGAATGAATTTTACATAATCATCATTAATCCATTTCGGATTTTTTTCTTTTAATTTACCGCCGCTTGGCTCTTTTTTATAATCTTGCATCAAATTCATAATGAAATCGCTTTTATTCTGAGATTCACCACTATATGGCGGATTGCCAAATGCCACCATCACCGGCATTTCACGTTTAATGCGTGATGCTTGATTAGATTCTTCTGCCAGCCAGTTGGCAAAGGGTAAATCCACCTCATCATGGTATTCTTCTAGCGTATTAGTGAGATACACGCCTAATCTTTTTTGATTTTCAGATTTATAACCCAACTCTTCTAATAATAGCTGAATATTGAGATGACATATCGCATAAGGCGCCATTAAAATTTCAAACCCGTGCAAGCGTGGCAATAGATTTTGCTCCACATAATTGCTCCAACGTGCCGATTGCGTGCTGAAATGATTGCGATAAATGCGCTGAATGGTTTCGGCAAGAAAAGTGCCTGTGCCAGTGGCAACATCTAATAATTGCACCTTATGTACGGCTTTGGTTTCATCGTTACTGGTTGCAATATCCACCATACTACTATCGGCTAAGCCTTTGGGTAAGTTAAAATGCGTTTGTAAGCAATCATCTACCGCCCGCACAATAAATTGCACCACAGATTGTGGCGTATACCACACCCCCCTCGCTTTGCGTAATTCAGGGTTATAGGTGGTTAGAAAATTTTCATAAAAATGAATGATAGGGTCGCTTTCATTTTCATAGCTGAATGTTTTGATAATATTTTTCCACTCAACATAGGTAAATAATTCGCATAAATTATCAATCACCCATAGGGTTGAAGCATCAAGTTTGCTATCAGCAATATGCGAAAATAATTCTTGCAAAAACTCATTATTGGCAGGGATGAAATCGGCAGCGTCTTTTTTGGTAAAGCTCGCATATTGATTTTGCTTAAATTGTTGCAACTTTGCCGTGAACAATCCATAGGTAATGGTTTGGGCGTAAATATCAGCAAATTGAGTTGGCGTTAAATCGCTAATCAGCATTGTCTTAAATGCTTTATGTTGCTGACTGATAACGCTATTGGCGTCATGTGTTAAGGTTGCGTTAAATACATCCTGCATTAATTTGGTTTTGTTCGCCATGATTTTTGCCAAATCTTCTGTGGATTTAATAGCAATCCTTTCATTGGTAAAAAACTCACTGAATAAATTCTGTAATTTTTCAAAACTTTCGGGTAAAGGCTTGATGACGCCATTAATATTTTCAGCAATCAAAACGGTTAAGACTTTCTCACCATTGGCAAACAGCCTAAATTCCAAATAGTCGGTAAGGATTAAATTTTCCAAACCATTTCTATAGCGTTGCAACTGCTCAGATTTTTCTTCTTTATCAAGGCTCATGCCAATATCTTTGGCTTCCACATAACCCACCGCCAGCATATCATCATCACTGCTTTGCAAAATCGCTAAATCGGGCGCACCACAAGCGATTCTGCTCGGCTCATTGATGATTTTATAGCGGTCTTTTGCAATATCAGGCACATGCGCCACAAGCAAGCTTTCTAATAACCCACGATAGCTATGCTCGCTTGCTTGTTGCGTGTGCATTTTTTCTTGGACGGCTTTTAAATATTCAGAATAAGGCATGGTTTCAACACTATTGATAGATAGCTATCTTATATAACATATTTATCAATAGTGCAAAGGTGATGTTTGTTTTTAGGGGGGTGTAATACAAGGGCGGTGAGTTTTGCGATACATTAATATATGGGAGCCTGCCCCCCGTCTTCACGGGGGCAAGCCCCGCCATACTCAAAACTAACAATAGAGCAATCTGCAATAAATTAATGCAACCCCCCTCTTTTTCTGCTAGAATACGCAAACTATGTCACTCTTCACTCAATATTTTTCTTACCTGCGCCCCCAAAGAAAAACCAATAAGCAAGCAATACCACCCGCTGTGAGGCAACAAGATTCAGCCCAACAAGATTCAGCCCAAGAAAAAACTGCCAAAGCGATTGCCCAAAAGGGTGCTGATGATTTAATCTTTTCATCCGCCCCCATACCCGTTTGCCTGATTGATGATTACGGCACAATCATTCGGATGAATCGTAAATTCCATAAAATATTTGAACCGATTGTTTACAATAAAAAAGTGAAAAAGAAATGGTTTCAATTTTTTGAAATTGACCAAAGCATGATGTCACAATATGATGATGCCTCGCCCGATACCGAGAAAACCCAAGAAGAAATTGACCTCATATTTTACGAGGGTGAGCTTCTTGATTTGAATAAAATTTTACAACCATTATTGACAAGACAGCGCGATGTGATAGAAATTGCAGTACGCTGTAACGAAACTGATGGCACATATCATGCATCATTTTTTAGGATTATCTACTCAAAAAATGTTAAAAAAATGAAAAATATCCCCACCGTTGCGGCGATGTTTCAAGATAATAGCATGGAGCATAAATTAAGGCGTAAATTATCTAACATGGCAACCCGCGATGCCATCGGGCAGTTGGTGGGCGGGATTGCCCACGATTTTAATAATATGATTAGCATGACCAAAGGCAGTATCGAATCTCTGCTAGAGGTTATTCCGCCGCGTGCCAATGGCTATGCTGATTTACAGAGGATACAACAAAGCTGTATTCATGCCTCGCAATTTATCAAGCAAATTACGGGTCTATCGCGTGATATTAAAACCGAATGCCACCCTATCAATTTTTCGCAGCTGCTTGAGGCAATCGAGCCACTGTTATTGCGCCTATTCCCGCGCGATATACTGATTGATATTTACCATGATGCCGCCAATACCGATATGATGGCGAATGAATTGCAAGTTGAGCAGATTATTGTGAATATCGCCATTAATGCGCGTGATGCCATGCACATAATGCCCGATAAAAAACATTCTTTTTCGATTCATACCAGCAATGTAACCATAACCGAAAAAATGCGTATGCCGCATGGGCAAATTGTGGCAGGCGATTATTTACGCGTTACCATGTCTGATAGCGGTCCGGGGGTTGCGCCTGATATTATCGACCGTATTTTTGAACCCTTTTTCACCACCAAAGATGTTGGCAAAGGCACAGGGTTAGGGCTTGGCATGGTGAATAGTATCATTCAACAGATGGGTGGCGGCATTACACTTGAGAATAATGATAAAGGCGGGGCTAGATTTGCGCTTTATTTTTTGATGGCGAAAAAACAAGAGGCAAATGTGATGACCTCTTCTAACCAACAGATTTTGAAAGAAAAAAATAAAATCATACTGGCTGATGACGAGCCAGCGGTACGCTATTTTACCGCAAAATTATTGCGTAAATATGGTTATGAGGTGATAGAGGTAGAAGATGGGCTATCGGCAATGAAAATCGCCCAAGCCGAAATGCCAGATTTGTTGGTAACTGATATGCGGATGCCACGCATGGATGGTGCGCAATTAATCACTGAAATCAAGAAGTTAAATCAAAATTTACCGATTATTTGCATATCAGGCTTTGTGCGTGACGAAACTTTCTCTAAAATTGCTCAATTACCGCATGTCGCATTCATTTCTAAACCTTATAGTGCTGATCAATTTAAGAAAATGCTAGAAGAGCTGCTTTATCAAGCCTATATTGCGGATGATTAAAGCAAAATTTTATAAAATTGATGCTATTTTCGCACAAAAAACAGTTTTTTGCAAAAAAAATCAATAAATACAAAACTGTGTCTTGAAAAATTATCAAAATAGTTATATTGTTTTCTTTCATATATAATTTGTTATGTATTTATAACAAAATTTAAGCGTGGTGGAAAATAACAATAGCGAATGAACCATCACTTGCTGATGCACACATAAACATTTCGGGGACAATATTTCGGGGCGGAAAATCGTTTCTTATATCATCATAAGAATTGGTTAACTGGAATATATGTTGCGTCTGATGCAACAAAATTGAAATGAGGTGATGTTATGGCGTCATTATTAGAAACATTAAAAAATATGTCAAAACAGCAATTAGCGATACTTGGCGGTGGTAGTGCATTGCTGATTATCGGCGTTATTGCCAGCTTGCTCTTATTAGGTGGCGAGCGTTATTCACTGTTATATGGTAATTTAAGCGCGGAAGATTCTGCGGAAATTATCCAAGTGTTAGAAGGTTTGGGCGAAAACTATGAAATTGGTGAGAATGGCTCTATTTTGGTGGCACCGCAAAATGTGCCACGATTAAGGATTAACCTTGCCGAGCGAAATTTACCCAGTGCTGGCACATTGGCAGGCTACGAGCTTTTTGATGAAGACCAAGGCTTTGGCACATCTAATTTTGTTCAAGAAATCACGCATTTACGCGCTTTAGAAGGTGAGTTAGGGCGCACCATCGCCTCGATTGATGGTATCAGCAAAGCAAGGGTGCATTTGGTATTGCCCAAACGTGAATTATTCAGCCGTAACCAGCGCAAACCTAGCGCATCGGTTGTGCTTGATTTAAGCCGCAACCGCCCACCGAAAGAAAAAATTGATGCGGTGCGCTCGTTGGTGGCATCAGCCGTGCCCGAATTGCAAATTGGTAATATTTCAGTGATTGATAATAAAGGACAATTATTGGCACGTGGCGATGATGGCGGCGGTGGCGGCGATAATTATTTGATTGGTGGCAGCGCGCCCGATGAATTGCGCTCAGCCTATGAAGCAAAATTAGCGCAGGAATTGCAGGAGCTAGTGGAAAGCGTGGTTGGGTTCGGAAATGCGCGGGTTGAAGTGCGCGCTGAAATGGATTTTAGCCAAACGGTGATTGATGAAGAAATTTATGACCCTGATGGGCAGGTGTTAAAATCATCACAAGAAATTAACGAAAATTCTGAAAATACTGATAATCGCAATCAGGGTAGAATCACGGTTGAAAATAATCTACCGGGTGGTAATCTGCCAGAACAAGATGGTGGCTCAACGGTGCGTTCGGTTAGCTCGCGTTCGGAAATCATTAATAATTATGAAATTAGCAGGCAAAAAGTGGTGCGTACCATTCATCCGGGGCAAGTTGAAAGGCTTTCAGTCGCGGTGCTGGTAGATGGCACTTATACTGGCGAGGATGCTAATCGGGAATACTCACCGCGTGCTGCTGAAGAATTAGAGCAAATCCAACGTTTGGTGCGCTCCGCAATTGGTTATGATGGTATTGTGCGCCAAGATAATGTTGAGGTGGTTAATTTACAATTTGCCCAAGAAGAACTCTATAATTTAGTCGCAGACGATAAAATTTTAGGCGTTGAAGTAGGAAGAATCGAAAGAATTGTTGAACTTGTGATATTATCAATCGTGGCATTGGTGATATTCTTATTGGTGTTACGCCCCTTAGTGCTTCGCGCGATTCGAAACCGCGAAACGCGTGATGTTGAGATTCTTGCTGATGGCACGATGGTGGATAGAACAACAGGTGAAACTGTTGGGCCAGCACCTGCTGGTGCAATGATGCAAGGTGGCTTTGGTATGGCAGGCGCTGATGGCTTCGGCTCTCTTTTAGCGCAAGGCGGTGGTGAACAAATGATTGATTTGGTGAATGTAGATGCCAAAATCAAACAATCATTAAGCAAGCAGCTTAATGATGTTGTTGCCGAGTTTCCAAATGAAACGGGCAATGTGATTAAAGGTTGGTTGTTGGAAGGCTAAAACATGAAAGATGATAAAAAAAAGCAATCGCAGATTGCGCAAGTGATTAAGCAGCATCGACAATTGCGCCAAAAAATGGGCGAGCAAGTCAACAAAGTTATTGCGGAACAGCCAGAAAAGACGAGTGATATTATTCGTCACTGGCTATCGGATAATAAACCTAAATAGAAACGGAGAAAGAAGCGATGCCACCTCCCGGTCCCAAAGCACTCAGTTCACATTTATCAGGTCCTGATAAAGCTGCGATTTTACTCTTGTCGCTAGACCGCCATCATGCGGAAGAAATGATTGCACAATTAGATGATGAAGAATTAAAAGTTTTGTCACGCTCAATGTCAACTGTTGGGCGCGTTGATTCTGTGGTTGTGGAAGATGTTTTAAAACAATTTGTTGAACGGGTTTCGTATTCATCAGATTTAACGGGCAATTTTTCGGCAGCCGAAAAATTATTGCGGGCGGTGTTACCCACCGAACGCGCTGATGCGATATTAGAAGAAGTAACAGGGTCGGCAATAGGCTCGCCCGGGGTCTCTATGTGGGAACGCTTATCGCAAGTGAATGAAGAATTGCTTGCGAATTATCTCAAAAATGAATATCCGCAAACCATCGCATTAATTTTAAGCCGTATCGACCCTGCCCATGCCTCAGCCGTGATGACTCACCTGCCCGACCAACTTAATTTGCAAGTGATGTTGCGTATCTTAAAAATGGAAAGTGTGCATCGCGATGTGATAGAAGATATTGAACGGACATTGCATAGTGAATTTATCAGCAATTTAGGTCATGCTCAAAAACGCGATTCTTTCGAATTACTGGCAGAAGTATTTAACGCATTCGATAGAACAACCGAAACAAGATTGATGGAATTATTAGAATCGCAAGATTATGAATCAGCCGCCCATGTGAAATCACTGATGTTCACTTTCGAAGATTTCGTAAGAATCGAACCTTCTGGTATTCAACAATTATTACGCTCTCTCAATAAAGCAGCATTGGCTGTGGCATTGAAAGGGGCATCGAAACATTTGCAAGATTTGTTCTTAACCAACATGTCGGAACGCGCCCAAAAAGTGTTGCAAGAAGATATGGGGGCATTGGGTGCGGTGCGTTTGCGTAAAATTGAAGAGGCACAACAACAGTTGGTGCAAACAGCCAAAGAAATGTCAGATAGGGGCGAGATTGAAATCTTGCAACGCAATCAACACGACAAAAACAGGCTGGTGAGATAGTTTGATGGCTGAACAAGACCAACAGCAAGTGGCGGATAAAGATAATATCACCAATGTGGTAACTGCCCCACCCACCCCCAACACTGCTCCTATTGTTGAGGAAGCCGTGCCAGCTGTTGCGCCACAGCAAGAAAACTCCCAAACCGCTGTGTCTCAACCATCGCAAGCGGATATGAATTATCGTCGTGGGGTTGCGCGCAGTGTGAATCCACGTTATATGGGGGCAACGGCATGGGAGATGGAGGAACAAAAATATCAAGATGAACATGCGATTGACGATGAATTCCGCACATTTGAGATGCCAAGCGTTAGTATCAGCAATCGGCGTCAAACCATCCATCATAATGATGAGGGTTTTGTGAGCTTTGCTGATAAATTACACGCGCAAGATGAAGAGATAAGGCAGGCAAAAGAACAAGAAGAAGCCCTGATAAGACAACAAAATGAGCAACAACATCAGCAGCATGAACAGGCACAACAACCGCAAAATGTTGCAGGGCAAGAAGCACCAGCAGAACAAGCGCAAGCAGAACCGCAAGAATTACCCTTGAGTGAAGAGATGTTACAATCATTGCATGATAGCGCGTATACGCATGGCTTTCAAGAAGGGCGCGAGGCGGCACGGCAAGAATTTGAACGTGAAAAAATAGATATGCGTCAGCAAATTTACGAAGAATTATATGCGGTAGATACCAATGATTTGCTCTATAAATTAAGCCATAATATTTATCAACATATTGAATTATTGTTGAATGCCGAACGCGACCGCGATGTGCATTTGCTGACCTTAATGCTAGAAATTTTGCGTAAAATTTTACCGGGCACACTTGCCAAAAATGGCTGTACTGAAATTGAATCTTTTGTGAAGGAAATTATTAGCTTAACGCGCCATAATGAACCGCTTGATATTACATTGCCAAAATATCCTGATGCGGAACTCACCAAGCAGGTGCTTTATATGTTGCGTGGTAAGTTTGATTCTGATGAACAGATGAATCAATATGTCAAAATTAGGGAAGATGCCAATTTAGGGCTATCTGATTGTATTGTGCGTTGGCAAAGTGGTATGGCAAGGCGTGATATTGATGATTTATGGGGCGATATCGAGCGTATTTTATCGCGTCATATGTGGCTGGCACTGCCGGAATTTGCGTTGCATGATTTTGACGCATCTGAAATGATGCAGGAAAATATCAAAACCCAACAAACAGAGGCAACCGAAGTTCAAGAAGCCAAAGCCATCGCGGCTGATTTAAGGGAAGCCGAAGCCCAAGCAAAAGCTGAAGCCGTCGCGGCTGATTTAAGGGAGGCAAAAGCTGAAGCTGAAGCCAAAGCTGAAGCCCAAGCAAAAGAAGCGGCTTTAAGAAAGGCTGAGCAAGAAAACATGGCTGAGCAGGAAAAAATCGCTGAACAGGCACGTGCTGAAGAAACTCTGGCTGAAGAGACTCTTATTGGGGAAAGCCCGCAGGATATTGCACTGATACAAGCGACAGAAGTAGTGAAACAAGAAACACCAAAAGAAGTTGACGATGAATTTGACATCGATAAAATGCTTGAAACATTAGAATCTGATGCAGAAATCAGCAATGATGCCACATCAGAATATTATGGCGAACCATTAGAATCTGATAATAGAATATTAGAGATTCCGCCAGAAATTGAACAAGAAGTAATTGAACAAGAAGTAATTGAACAAGAAGCAATCGAACCAGATTTATCTGCTGAAATAGAGAGCCCAATCAGTGACGAAGCAAATAGTGTCGAATCACTCGATACTGAAACGGATGATGCCACATCAGATGATTCCAGCGACGATATATTAGATAGTCTCATCAATCATGCCGATGATACATCAGAAGCAAACATAGAAGCAGACACAGAGCAAGATTTTTTGACGGATTTATTGCAAGAAACAGCGCAAGCCGATGATAGTGATGTTGGCGATACTGATGTTGATGATATGTTGAACGCGATTTTACCAGAAGAACCTATTATTGAAGAACCCATTATTGAAGCGGGAGCATTGCTAGAACAGGAATATAATCATGTTACAAATGACCCAATAAATGACCCAATAAATGACATGGCAAATGACGCTATTGAAGAAAATAACCAACAAAATGATGATAAGCTTGTATCTTGATGGGTTTAGGATTATGTTAGGGATAGATAAAATCGAATGTCGGATGGATATTAGGGAATCAAGGCGATGGTAGAAAAAGATTTGATGAGCCAAGCAAGCGCACCGATTGCGAAAGTGGGGGTGCGGCGCGATTTAGGCAATTTGCAAAATGTGCCAGTGCAAGTCTCTGCTATTTTGGGACGCGCCCAAGTTAAGGTGAATGATTTGGTGCATATGCAACCGGGCTCGGTGCTTTCGTTAGATAGAAAAATCGGCGAAGCGGTAGAAATTTATGTGAATGACAAGCTGGTCGCACGTGGTGAAATGGTTGTGATTGGCAATAAATTAGGTATTTCAATCACTGAGATTGAGAAAGAATAGGGGATTTATCATGGCAAGTTCAAGCATTAGAACAACTGAAAAAAAACATATTATCGATATTGCCACCATTATCGGCTTATTAGTTGCGTTTACATTGGTGATAATGGCAATTTTCTTAGGTGGCACACCACAAGCTTTTATTAATATTCCTTCGGTGTTAATCGTGGTGGGTGGCACATTCGGTGTGGTGATTGCTGGCACACGGTTTCGTGATTTTCTTGGGGCAGCCAAATATATCATAACCACGTTTAGCCGTCAGCAACTGATTATCGGTGAGGTGGCATTACAGCTGATTGAGCTGGGATTGGCAGGCAGGCAACAGGGATTGCTGCAAATGCAGGGGGCTTTGGCGAGCATTCAAGATAAGCCAATGTTGGTGCGTGGCATATCATTGGCAATTGATGGTGCCAGTGATGAAGAAATTCAAGAAATTATGACGGGCGAAGCGTTGAATATCACCGAATTGCGCGAACAATCTATTTCACTCTTACGCAAAGCATCAGAATCCTCACCCGCCATGGGGTTGATTGGCACATTGGTGGGGTTGGTGCAAATGTTGGCACAGCTTGATGACCCATCATCCATCGGACCATCGATGGCGGTGGCGTTGCTCACCACTTTTTATGGGGTGATTTTGGCGCATATGGTGTTTATTCCTTTCGCCAATAAATTGGATAGAAATGGCAGAGATGAGGATATTTTCAATCGCATGTATATTTTATCGGCTGCATCGATTCAGCGTCAAGAAAATCCGCGTCGTCTTGAAATGTTGATTAATGCGTTACTGCCTGAACGCGAGCAGATTACTTATTTTGATTAGGATAGATAATTTACAATGAAGTTACTTATTATAGGTGAATTAGAAGGTTATATTACCGAAGCCAGCCAAATAGCCATGAAAAAAGGCGCGCAGGTCTCCACTGTTACGTCTATCAATCAGGGCGTTGAAGTTTTACGCAATGGCGGGGCGATTCAACTGGTGATGATTGAAGATAAGCTAGATGTGTATGAATTTATCAAGAAAATTCGTGCCGAACATATTGCTGTGCCAGTCTTGGCATGTGGTTTGGGTGATGACCCGCAATTAGCCGCGCAATGTGTGAAAGATGGTGCAGTGGATTATGTGCCAATGCCACCCGATGCCGATTTGATTGCCGCTGTGCTAGAAAATAGCTGTAAGAGTGATAAGGAATTTATTTTTGCCGACCCCATCATGCAAGAATTATTGGCAATGGCGAAAAAAATAGCACCATCGCAAGCATCAGTGTTGATTACGGGCGCATCAGGCACGGGTAAAGAGGTGATGGCGCATTACATCCATAAAAATTCCAAACGCAAAGAGAAAGCCTTTATCGCAGTGAATTGCGCGGCGATTCCTGAAAATCTTATCGAATCGGAATTATTTGGGCATGAAAAAGGCGCGTTCACTGGTGCACAGGCACGCCGTATCGGCAAGTTTGAAGAAGCCAATGGCGGCACATTATTGCTAGATGAAATATCGGAAATGGATGTTCGGTTGCAGGCGAAATTATTGCGCGCCATTCAAGAACGCGAAATTGATAGGGTGGGCGGCACGCGCCCCGTGCAAGTGGATGTCAGAATCTTAGCCACATCGAATCGCAATTTATCACAAGAAGTTGCCAAAGGTAATTTCCGCGAAGATTTACTATTTCGCCTCAATGTGGTGAGTTTGCAGATACCATCATTATCGGAACGTGGCCAAGATATTGTGGCACTGGCAAAACATTTTAATCAAAAATTTTCAACATTAAATGAATATCCGTTACGAGAATTTTCAGATAAAGCATTAGAAAAGCTACAATCACATCAGTGGCAAGGCAATGTGCGCGAATTGGAAAATATTACCCATCGCGCTGTTTTGATGGCTGATGGTGATAAGATTAGCGAAACAGCAATTATGTTGGATAGAAATGGCGTGGGGAAAAATGCGCTCAATAATGATGCAGAGGTTAAAAATATGGTTGGTCAAGCCTTAGCTGATGTAGAGCGTGAAGCAATTTTGCAAACTTTAGAACATTGCGAAGGCGATAAAACCCATGCCGCCATTATTTTAGGCGTTTCAATCCGAACATTGCAGCAAAAATTGCAGCAATATCTGGATGAAGGGGTTTCTGTTGCCGCCGCAGGATAGTGGCGATAAATGGCAGAGAGTAACCAAGCGGCGCAAAATAATCCAGCCGCCGATAATTCAGCAACAGCGGGGGCAGGTGCGAATCCTGCTGGCGCAACGGCGACGACAGCCGCAAATATTGGCGGATTCTCACCTGTCGACCTGATGAATCGCGCAGGTCAGCTGAAAGAACTCACCATGCCGATTGGCGTGATGTGCGTGTTGGTGTTATTACTTTTACCGCTTGCACCATGGGTGCTAGATATTTCACTGGTGATTTCAATCGCCTTTGGCTTTTTGATTTTGCTAACTGTCATGCTTGTTACCAGCCCGCTTGAACTTAATTCTTTTCCAACAATTTTGCTGATTTCCACCATGTTGCGACTGGGGTTGAATGTTGCCTCCACACGGCTGATTCTATCAGAAGGGCATAATGGCACGGGGGCTGCGGGCGATGTGATTCAAGCATTTGGGCAGTTTTTAACAGGTGGCAATTATGTAACAGGTATTATCATTTTCATCATTTTGGTGATTATCAATTTCGTTGTGATTACCAAAGGTGCGGGCAGGATTGCTGAAGTTGCCGCCAGATTCACATTAGATGCGATGCCGGGCAAGCAATTAGCGATTGATGCCGATTTATCAGCAGGCTTGATTGATGAGGGCGAAGCCAAATCGCGCCGTAAAGGGCTAGAACAAGAGAGTAATTTTTATGGCTCGATGGATGGTGCGTCAAAATTTGTGCGTGGCGATGCGATTGCAGGCTTGCTCATCACCATCATCAACATTATTGGTGGCATTATCATTGGTGTGGCGCAAGGCGGTTTAAGTTTTGGGCAAGCGGCTGAAACCTATACCATCTTAACAGTCGGCGATGGTTTGGTGAGTCAAATCCCCGCTTTGGTGATTTCGATTGCCGCTGGTTTCTTGGTAACCAAAGCCAATACTGATACTGAAAATTCACAAAGTGTGATTGGCAAGCAATTAGGCGGTAATTATAAAGCATTATGGCTATTGACTGGCATTTTATTTGTGCTAGGCGCGCTTGTGCCACAAATGCCAACTTTTCCATTTTTATTGATTGCCACTATCACGGGCAGTTTTGCCTTTATCGCCGTGCGTAAAGCGCGTTTGGCAGTACAGCAAGCGGCAGAAGCCGAAGCATTGGCTGATGCACCTGCCACCGAAGAGAGTGAAGAGAGCAAAGAGGGCAATATCAGCCAAACATTGCAGATTGACCATATCAGGCTAGAGCTTGGCTATGGCTTGCTATCGTTGATTAATAAAGATACCGACCAGCAACTGCCCGCGCAAATTAAGGCGTTACGCAAATCATTGGCAAGCGATTATGGCTTTGTGATGCCAGCGGTGCGAATCCATGATAATTTGCAATTGCCTGCCAATTCTTATGGTATTTTGGTGAAAGAAATTGAAGTGGCACGGGCTGATTTGCGCCCGAATATGATTTTGGCGATGGACCCGAATGGTGATAAGATTACGCTGAGTGGTGAAGATGCCAAAGACCCAATTTTTGGGTTAGATGCCAAATGGATTAGTACACAAAACCGTGATGAAGCGATATTTCGCGGGCTAACAGTGGTCGATAACACCACCATTATTACGACTCACCTTACCGAATTAATTAAAGATAATATGGGTGATTTGCTTTCTTATTCTGAAACTCAAAAATTGCTGAACACCCTATCAGAAAGCCAAGATGATTTCGTGAAAGAAATGATACCCGGTAAATTTGATATTGGCTTGCTGACCACTGTGTTACGTGCTTTGTTGAATGAACGCTCTAGTATCCGCGATTTAAGCACGATTATGGAAGCGATGGCTGATGCCAAAGCGGCAACCCGTTCGGTGATGCTAATGGTAGAGCATGTAAGGCAGAGATTAGGCAGACAGATTTGTCACCAAAATCAGCATAGTGATGGCAAATTATATCTGGTAACGCTCACCCCCAGATGGGAGCAAAATTTTACCGAAGCCTTGCGTGGTGATGGTGAGGAGAAACAATTAGCGATTCCACCTAGCCAGTTGCATGAATTTATGCAAGCGATTCGCGAACAATTTAATCAGGTGGCATCAGATCATGGCGTTACCGCAGTGTTATGCGTTAGCCCTGTGTTGCGCCCTTATGTGCGTTCTATCATTGAACGTTTTCGCCCCCAAACCATTGTGATGTCGCAGGCAGAGATTCACCCTAAAGTGATGATACAAACTGTCGCGCAAATTTAATGATATGATAAGATGCGCCTAAAAACCTTTGAAGCCAAAAGCTATCAAGAAGTTAGAAAAAAAGTAGTCGATGCTTTAGGTGATGATGCGATTATTTCCAATATTCGCGAACATGATGGTATCCATCAAATCACATGTGTGGTTGACCCTGATGAATCTGAAAAGCAGGTGCAAAAGGGACATGCCGCGCCATCATGGCAGATTGAGGCAATACATCACGCGCTACAATGGCATCAATTACCACTGGATATGAGCGATAGTCTGATTGATGATATTCTATCAAACAAGGGCAAAAAAAATATTGGCGATACGCTCACAATGGGGTTACGGCATGGTTTTAAGTTTGAACCCTTAGATAAATTTATCGTGCAAGGGCGACCGATTTTATTGTTTGGACCGCCGGGTATGGGCAAGACGGTTACGGCAGCAAAATTGGCACTTCACGCCCAAACGCTTGATAAACCGCCAACATTAATTGCCGCTGATATGATACGCACAGGCGGTGTGGAACAATTAGAGCTCTATGCTGAAAAGCTAGATGTGCCATTTCGTCCCTGTTTGCATAGTGATAAATTAGGCTATATTTTAAGCAGTCTGGCAGAAGATGAGGTGGCGATTATTGATACACCGGGGATTAACCCGTTTCGGCAAGATGATTTATCAATTTTGAAAGAATTGATTGATAATCAAAATATCTTAACAGTGCTGGTATTCTCAACCCTGATTGATACCCAAGCGGGGATTGATATTGCCGAAGCCTTAAGCAAGCGGGTGGAAACGCATCATCTGATTGTAACGGGCGAAGATATTGACCGCCGATTAGGGCGGGTATTGGCGATTGCCGAACAACAACAATTACGGCTGGCGCATTATAGCCCGCGTGCTGAAATTGTTGATGGGCTTGCTGATTTTTCAGCCCCGAAATTATCAGAATTACTGCTGGCTGATATACCGAACGCGCCCAAGCGCAAAAAAGATGCGGAAGAAACCGAACAATCCCCTGCAACACCCGCAATGCAAAAAATTGAAGCGACTCCCGATATATGCGATAATTTGGTGGTGATTGCATCGGGCAAAGGCGGGGTCGGCAAAACATTCATGGCAGCATCGCTTGCAGGGGCATTAGGCAAATCGGGGCATAAAACCTTGCTATTTGATGGTGATTTAGGGCTTGCCAATATTGATATTCAGATAGGCTTGCGCCCCAAATGCGATTTAGGGAAAGTCTTTAAGGGCGAGGCTCAGCTAGAAGATGCCATCACCAGAACCAAATTTTTTGATGTGATTGCGGGCAGGTCGGGCGCATCATCACTCACCAATTTACCGCTTCATAAAATCAAGAATATTTATCGCATATTGGAAGAAAAAATATGTCCGCATTACGATATTGTGCTTGCCGATATGGGCGCAGGGCTTGAAGAGCATATCCGTTATATTTCGGGGCGCGCCAAAATTACGGTGGTGATTGCCAATGATGAGCCGACCGCCCTCACCGATGCCTATGCTTTTATTAAGGTGATGATTCGGCAAAAGCCTTTCCTTAATATTAAAGTTTTGGTGAATTCGGCAGAAAACGACAGGCAGGGCGAGCGCACCTATAAAACATTGGGGCAGACCTGTAAAAACTTCCTACAGATGCAGCCAGAATTATTAGGTATTGTCAAACGCGATAAAACAGTGCATGATAGTATCCGAGCGCAGAAATTGCTGTTTGAACATGCACCCAATGCAAAAATCAGCAAAGATATTCAGCGCATCGCCGAAAATTTATGGAATAAGGTGTGATAAAACATGACGGGCATCAATCATCTGCCAACAAATCATCTAGCGTTGCTTAATAGTAATATTTTGCATAAAAGTGGGGGATTGCAGAATCACTCAGTGAAAAATCAAGCGCAACAACAAGCTCAGAATAATTTACAGCAACAAACACCACAACAACAGGCATTTCAGCAAACGCAATTGTTACCCCGAAAGCCGTCACAGGCAACACCGCAACAAAATATACTGCCACAATTATCACATGCGATTCGCAATCCCATCAGTCTAACGCCTATCGGCAACGCTGTTTCAGTGTCAGCTATTCTGCCCGAAGTCAGCCAGATTTTTAGCCAAATCAGTGATTTACTGGTGCAGAATAATACGGCATCATTAGTGAAGTTTCAGCAAAATATACCGAATTTGAACCAGCAAAATTTTGCTCAAAAGATAGTGCAATACCTTGTCCAAATCGGCAAGGGTGGTGAGCATTATCAATCATTGTTGGAAGGTTTGCATCTGAATCAAAGTCTGGATAAGCGATTAAAGCAATTATTCGGGCGTTTGGAACAATTATCGCGGCAAATTCTTAACGATAAAGATGGTGATGCTTGGCAAAGACTCTTCTTGCCGTTATTGAGTGATAAGCAGATGCAATTTATCACTTTTTATGTGCCGTATCATGGGCAAGAAAAACCCAAGCAAAATCCCAAGCAAAATGAGAAGCAGAAACAAGAAAGCCGTGAAAAAAAGGAAAAACAAGATAAGAAAACCCAACGTTTTATTTTGAGTTTTGATTTTTCAGGCACGGGCATGATTGAAATTGATTTATATATGGAACAAGAAAAAAGGATTTATATGGTGTTACGCACGCTTAAAAAAGTTGACGCAGAAATTCAGCAAATGATGCGGGCATTGATTGAAAATGTTACCGCATCAATGGGGTTAGATGGTTTTTTAGCATTTCAGCAAGCAACAACATTGATTGAAATGCCATTAGATGCAAGTGCGAATATATTATGCGGGAAGATATTGTAATGCCAAATGATAATATGAATAGTGATAATAGGCGCGAATGGCTCCCGCGTGACGATATTCGCACCAATCCCTTTAAGCCCCATCGCGTGGCACGCGTGCCAACCCGTATCAGCTTTATCCGCCAATTAGAGGGTAAAATAGAATTGATTATCAGCTATATTCCGCATAAATTACTGATTGACTATCAATCGCTTGATGAGTGGTTAGGGCATTATCAGGAATATGATGCACCGCTGGAACATTTGGCAATGCAATTAATAGATGACCTTAATAACGAAATTGTGCCTTATTGGGTATCGGTAGAATTAGATGATAAAACGGGCTATCGTATTTTAACCGAAGATTGTCAGCCAAATTGGCGCGGTAAAACCATCATCATGCCCGAAGCATCACAACGTAGTTTCAATCGGTTGATGCGTAGCTTTTAATCAATGTTTAAAATTCGGCTTTAATACCGCTTAATAAAGTGGTTTGATGCACGCCCCCCTGATGCTGATAATTTTCATCATAGGCAAGGGTGGTGAATAAATCCATCATGTCATTGAGCGGGGTTTGATAGGTAACGCTTAATTGCTGATGGCGATGTTGGCTTGAAAGCGGATAATGTTGCGTTACATTATAGAATGAGCCATCGGTTTTGTAACCATTGACACTATTTTGTGTGAGGGTGCCTGTGCGGATACCGAATTTTGTGGTCAATTCAATGGCAAAACTATCATCATTACGGATGAGGTGATTGCCGCTTAAACCAATCTGATAGCGGTTTGCTGATAAATTATTGATTGACACAAAATCCTGATATGCCATCAAAACATCGGTGCGATAATCAGTATAGTTAACATGCAAGAATAATTCACGCTTGAATTTTCCTTGCCATCTATCATGTTTCAAAATAATATTGCCTGCCCTATCTTGATTGCGCTGATTATTGTTGACAGAATTCGGCTTTAGCAAGTTAGGCTTTAACAGGGAATGGGTGATGCTAATATCGGTAAAGCCTGTATGGCTTTGGTCGCGAATGGCATAAGCACCGAAGCTTTGCGTGCCTAAAAATTGCTGATGCTCATCAAGCCTGCCATATCCTAATGTAATACTGCTGTGCTGATGATAGGCACTGATATGAACACCCATTTCTTCAAATTTGTTGCCAATATCATATTCGCCAGTGAAAATATAGGGCTGTATCGATATTTTGGTTGATAGATGATGAATGCTAGAAAATTGCATCACATTGTCACCAGTAGGACGAATATAAGCAAATTGTGGCTGAATCGGCGGTGGGCTATTAGGGTCAAAATAAGTACCTGCTGCCACCACGCCAATTTGTTTTATCGCTTGTTGCTTGTAATCATTATGAAAACGGGCGGTGATTTTGTGTTTGGGCGAAAATTGATGCTGTAATGAAAGCCATTGATAAGTTTGCCCTTGAAATTGTTGCTGTTCAGGCTGATTAAAAGAAAGTATCGTTTGATTGCTTAATGTTACTTGCTCGGTTGCATCGGAAGCGATAAAATTTTGCATATAATCGCCCAGATAAAACTCAATATCAGCACGCAATATCTGAGCGGGGGTGGCCACAAATGAGCGGTTATAATCATCACGCACCCCTGTTTGCAACTGCTTCTTGCTACCTCCAAAATGGCTAGCAAATGTGATACCGCTCTGTTCTAACAAGCTATACTCACCCTCTTGTACCAGCGGATTATTATCAAACCCTACAATGTGCAACACACCTTGTGGGCGCAAGGCTTCTTCTAAATTGATAATACCATGCCCATAGACATCATCAACTCCCTCTTCGCCTAAATCAGTGGCAGTATAGAGCAGTAACTCAACAATTTCGTCAGGTGAGAGCGAAGGGAATGCTTGTTTTAACACAGCAATCGACCCGCTAACATAGGGGGCGGCAACTGAAGTGCCAGATAGATATTCATAGCCATAAGCATCGAATGTTGATTCAAGCTCAAAACCGGGGGCAGCCAAGCAAAATTCTTTGGCAATACCACAGCCATTGCTGAAACTTTCAATTTTATTGTTATAATCAAGGGCAACCACAGTCAACCACCGCCCTTTAAGGGTATCATCAACGGTAGCATAAGACCCACGAAATGATGGGATATTGGCGTTTTCTTCACCAAAGACATCACTGGCTTTGAGGGTGAGGGTGGGCTTGCCCGCAACATGAGGGTTATCATATAATTCTATCATACCAGTTTCGCTATTGAACCCGTGATTGCCATTGGCAAATACAGCAATTGTGCCTTGCCCGATGGCATAACGCCATGCCAGATTTTCATCACGAGGCATACGATGATTGCTGATAGTGTCATCAAGATTTAAGAAATTATTACCGGGCGCACGGGCGTAATAATAGGTTTTACCACTATGGTCAATTTTTGAATAGGCAGTTGAATTCCAGCTATTGGTGGTGGCGGCAATATGGGGACCTGCCGCTTGAATAATTGCCTGATGAAATTGTTCGGCAGTAACATCTTTATTGCCGTCATTATCAAAAATCGCAATCGGTTTAATCTTTGCATCATAGGCAACACCCATAATGCCTTTCCCGTTTTTATTACCGCTAATAATACCCGCGATATACGTGCCATGCGAGACATCACAACCATCAAAACAGCTGGCAGCATTACTGTGAGATTGCCCGTTTGAAGCATCATAACCATTGATAAAAGAACCTTGCAAATCACTATGTTGGATATGGATGGGGGTATCGATGATTGAAATAATTTGCCCCTTGCCAGTAAAGTTACGCCGATGGGCATGGCTTGCATTGATTTTACCAAGTCCCTCGGAATCCTTATATTCTTCGGTTTTTTCATTTTCAAGCGCTGCCTCGCTTAGTTCATAATAAGCATAATCACTAAAATGGTCATTTTGTATTTTCTCACTGTCACTTGCAGAAACCAAGACACGGTCGGTGGTTGTGGCGGTGGTTGTGGCATCGGGGTTATTTTTATCACCTCCTGTTTGGCTGAGCGAACAAGCGGTAAGCATAGGCAATGCCATAAGCCCCAATATTTGCAATAGCATTATCGGTTTTCTATGGTTGATGGCGTGTTGATACCATGCAACAAACATCTTTATCCTTCCTCTATTCTGATTGCCTTGCCACCTATATATTATGTGAGATACACACATAGTGGGCAGGCGATGCGAATAGCCAAAAACTGGGCGCAAAAACCCATTATTTTCATTATAACATAGCATGAGGGTTTTGCAAATTTTTTGTTGATTTTATTGCAGTTGACGCATGGTTAAGGCAAAATGAATATCATGTTTCTTGCCTAATTCAAACAGTAGCTGTTTGCGAAAGGTAAAAATATCAAAATCTGGCTTTGTTTGTCTCTTTTTATAATCATTGATGATGGCGGGGGTAAAGAATCGACTATTAGGGTTACGCAAATCATCAGTCAAATTTTGTGGAATATTCTCAACCCCTAGGACCCAGCCGAAAATCGCCTCTAATGATGTGGTTAATTTGCGGGGATTATCAAAATTAATGGTGTTAATATCATTAGCGGTAATGGTATAGGCGGTTGTTACTTGGTTATGTTTGGCAGGCATATCAAGATTGATACGGCAAGCGGTGATAGCCACCAAAAGTGCTATTAATAGCAGGATGTTGGTAACGTAATTCAAAATTTTATAAAAAATATGGCGATAAGGGTTAAAAGTCATTGCGGATATGGGGTATAAAGCGATAAACTAACATAATAGATGAACACAAAAAATGCAAATGGATACCATCATTAAGATGAAAAATAGAATGTTTTTGAATAATTTAACAAAGAAAAACTTATTGCTTATGCCAATAATGTTAGTGTTACTGCTATGTTTGGGCGGCCATACCAATCTGATAACAAACAGTTGGGCGCAAGATAATACGACTCAAAATAGCCCAAATTGGTATGATATTATCAAAAAAGGTAATATGGATGAGTTGCAAACATTGCTAGAGCGCGATAATTACCCCCTTGATAGTGCTGACAACAAGGGACGCATTTTATTGCTGATTGCGGTTGAACACAGGCAGGAATATATCGTTTCTTATTTATTGCAACAAGGGGCGGATGTGAATGAAGTCTCACGCGGACGGCAAACCGCGCTTCATGCTGCTAGCTATAGCAATAACATTGCGGCTGTCCAATTATTGCTAAAATATGGCGCGAATCCGAATTTGCCCAATATTGCGGGCGAAACCCCACTTTATAGTGCGTCATTTTTTGGTTATGCCGATATTGTGCTATTATTGTTGAAGAATGGCGGTGATATTGATATTGTGAATGAGAAGGGTGATTCGCCTCTGCGCTATGCGCCAGAAGAAGTGAAGCAGGTGGTGGCGGAATATCAGGGCAAGCCGTATGAGTCTCCTCAAATTCAGTTGGGAGCACAGGTGCTAGTGGGTGATGCGATAGGCAATGTTGATTTATCTGGTGCTAATAATCAAGATGAGCAAGCTATAGCAACACAAGCAAGGGCGCAACAGATTATTGAAAAACTGATTGCGCATGATAGCTATCAACGGGCGCAGTTGCGGCAAAATCGCCTATGGGTTGAAAATTTAAGCAGCGGTAAAAGCCGTTACCGCAAACAGCTTCATCAAGATTTTACGGAAGAATTTATTGAAAATGGACGCGGTGGGCTTATATCTAAAGACAACACGCCTTTTGCGTTTCGGGTGATTATCAACCGCCTTAATATGCCTGAACCCTCGCCATTAGCGGGCTTTGTGCCAACTATAAAAACTGTGCCTGCAACGGGTAACATCGTAAAGCTTGCGACTGAAACTGCCGAAACGGGCATGGATTATTTTCGTAATCTGTATGATTGGCTGGTGCGTGACAATCTATTGCTTGGCGAATTTAACGATGAAGAATTGCCCTTGCTGGTAAAATTTATCACCTCTTTAACGCCAGAAGAGACAAGAAAATTACAGGGCAATCGGGGGAATAATCTCACTTTTTATCGTGGGTTATTTTTCTATGATGCGTTATTGCTGATGGTAAAAGATGCAGATTTGCAAGAAATCATTTATGATAAAAACACCAAAAATCTGATGATGGTAATGCGCTTTAATAGTGGATTGACGAGTCAAACTTTTATGATTGAGAATGTAACGCCAGATATTTATCGGAATTTACGGTTTCAGCAAAATAATATTGATTGGCAGATGCGCGCCGTGATTGATAATGAGGGCATCACATTTGAAGAGTTGAAATTCACCACCGCAGATGTAACGCTAACAGCAAAACCGCAATAAATAATCAAATATATTTTATTATTCTCTTGCATAGGCAGAAAATAATCAAATATATTTTACTTTTATAGTTAAAATTGCAGAATAATCAATTATATTTGATTATTAAATGTTAATCATCACAATAAATCAATTATATTTGAATTTTAACAATGATTATGCTATAATATAAAATATATTTGATTATTTTATAAAAATTATTCAAATAATCAATTATATTTGATTATTCTGCAATTTTGGAGGTGTTATGGCAGATTTATTATGGGGCAAAGTATATCATTATGATATTTTTGCGGGTTATTTGCGCGAAGACCCCGGCAATCGCATGATTTTCACTTATGATGAAAGCTATTTGAGTGCAGGGCACCCTTCGATTGCCTATACATTACCATTGCGCGAAGCCCCTTATATCAGCGAGAATGGCTTACATCCGTTTTTTGATAATTTGGTTGCCGAAGGTTGGCTTGCGGGTATGCAGTCAAAAATACTTGGCAAGCGCGAGGCATCGCGTTTTGAGCGGTTGCTTGCCTTTGGCGTTGATTGCATTGGCGCGATATCGATTATTGATGCCGAGCCTGTGGCGTTTCATCAGCAGTTGCGCGATATTAGCGATGATGAAAAAGCGGTGCGTCAATCCAGAAGTTCGCTATCGGGTATTCAGCAAAAACTGGCAGTCATTAAGGAAAATGGCATTTATCGCCCGACGCGTTCCGATGAAATCAGCACTCATATTGCGAAATTTGATTCCACACAATATTCTGATATTACCGATATTGAATATTTGACGATGATAGCTTTTCAGGCACTCAATGGGCTTAGTAGCATTGCTGATATTCATATTGATGAGATGCAAGACATTGATAGGCAAGCCTTGATTATTACAGCGTTTTGACCGTGAATTAGACTGATGATGGTAATTACAACGAATCCATTTTGAAGAATTTAACCAGTTGCTTGGCAAGCGCACCCATCAAAAATATGATGGCGCCTATAAGGATATGGCAAATTTTTCAATTGATTCGCCAATAATAAAATACTTGCTTTACAAGCGGATTTTAACAGGATTATTATTGGGCAATAGTGATATGCATTTTAAGAATTTTGCAATGTTTCATGATGAAATGGGCTTGGCACCACTCACACCAAGCTATGACCAAGTTTCAGCTGTTTTGTATGGTTTTGATGATATTGCGTTAGAAATTTTTGGTGCCCGTGACCATAATATCAAGCAATTACAGCCGAAACATATTGTTGGTTTGGGGCATGAATTTGGATTATCGGATAAAGTCATTCAGCTTACCATTACCGAAATTGAAGCCAGAATTACCGCCGCCAAAGATGCTATCACCAACGCCAAACATGGTAGCAAACAACGTAAACAACAACTGATTAAATTTATGGAAAAAAGATGGAACGATTCATTCAAACCAATCCCCGCCTTAATTGGCAAGCGCTCGTAAGGCAAGCGGTAAACCGCCGTAAAACCTTAAAGCTAACGCAAAAACAACTGGCAGTGCTTGCCGATGTTAGTCTGCCAACGCTTAATAGCTTTGAACAAGGCAAAACCAGCCTCACATTAGAAAATTCTTTTAAGATTTTGCGTATGGTAGGGTTGTTAGAAGAAACCGATAGGCAATAAGATTAAGAATTTACGCGGTAATTCGGAGCCTCGCGGGTAACAATCACATCATGCACATGGCTTTCGCGTAAACCCGCATTGGTGATATGCACGAATTGACAATTTTTCTGCATTTTCTCAATCGTCTCGTTGCCTGTATAGCCCATTGCCGAGCGCAACCCACCAATCAGCTGTTCAATCACTTGGGCAATAGAACCTTTATAAGGCACGCGCCCTTCAACGCCTTCGGGGACTAATTTATCTTTTGCCACTTCTTGCTGAAAATAGCGGTCAGCCGACCCACGCGCCATCGCACCTAACGAGCCCATACCGCGATAGGCTTTGTAAGAACGCCCCTGAAACAAGAACACATCGCCGGGGGTTTCATCAGTGCCAGCAAATAAAGACCCCACCATGACCAGATTCGCACCTGCGGCAATGGCTTTGGCAATATCACCTGAATTTTTGACCCCGCCATCGGCAATCACAGTAACCTTATTATCATGGCATACCCGTGCCGCTTCCATAATCGCGGTAAATTGTGGCACACCAACGCCCGCAATGATGCGTGTGGTGCAGATAGAACCGGGACCGATGCCGATTTTTACCGAATCAACGCCTGCATCAATCAATGCTTTGGCGCCATCGCCAGTGGCAACATTACCGCCAATAATGCAGATTTTCGGGAATGCTTTGCGTATTTTAGCTATCTGCCCTAACACAGCTTTTGAATGCCCATGCGCGGTATCCACCACAATAATATCACAGCCTGCTTCTACCAATGCGTTTGCGCGCCTATAACCATCATCATCAACGCCTATTGCCGCCGCCACTAACAGCCTGCCATCAGAATCTTTGGCGGCATCAGGAAATAATTCGGCACGTTCAATATCTTTCACGGTAATCATGCCCTTGCAACGCATAGCATCATCAACCACCAATAAACGTTCAATACGATGCTGATGCAATAATTTTTTGGCATCTTCCAAAGAAGATTGGGGCGCGATGGTTACCAAATTTTTGGTCATCAAACTGCCCACAGGCGCGGTTACATCTTCCACAAAACGCACATCGCGATTGGTGATAATGCCCACCAATTTTTGACTATCTTGTTCAATCACTGGAATGCCAGAAAAGCGATGCTCTTGCATGATAGACATTGCCTGTTGCAATGATGCTTGCGGGTCGATAGTGATAGGGTCAGTTACAATGCCTGATTCAAACCGTTTGACTTTGCGAATTTCTTCCACTTGTTCGGCAATATTCATATTTTTGTGAATCGTGCCAATACCGCCTGCTTGCGCCATCGCAATCGCCAGCTTGCTTTCAGTAACCGTATCCATTGCTGACGAAATCAGCGGAATAGAAAGCTGAATATGCGGGCAAAGCTTGGTCTTTACCGACACATCTGTTGGTACAATTTCCGAAAAGCTAGGCACCAACAATACATCTTCGTATGATAGCGCAATTTGTTCAGCAATTTTTTGCAAAATATCTCCTATATAAATTACAATAAATGATTGTCTATTTATGCGCTTTTGTGGTAATAATTGCAAGTAGATATTTTAACAATTAAGCATCAGATATAGGAATAGTTTAAGCAGTGGTTGCAATCGCCCCCTCATTATTAGCAGCTGATATGGCAAATTTAGGTAACGCGCTTCAAGCGGTATCGCCCCATGCCGATTACATTCATCTTGATGTGATGGATGGGCATTTCGTGCCGAATCTCAGCTATGGTACTGCCGTTATTGCCGCCTTGCGCCCGTTAAGCGATAAGCCATTTGATGTGCATTTGATGATAGAAAACCCTGAACGATGGGTGGCAGATTATGCCGAAGCAGGTGCTGATATTATCTCGGTGCATTGGGAAGCAACACATCATGCCGACCGCCTGTTGCAATCAATCCGAGATTTAGGTAAAAAAGCAGGGATTGCGCTTAACCCTGCCACGCCCGTTAGCGTGATTACCGATATATTGGATAAAATTGATATGGTGGTGGTGATGAGCGTTAATCCGGGCTTTGGTGGGCAGAAATATATCAGCAACGCCAATCGTAAATTGCAAGATTTGCGTCAAATCATTGGGGAACGCGATATTTTGCTTGAGGTTGATGGTGGCATTACCGCAGATACTGCACCGCAAGCTGTGCAAGCAGGCGCAGATATTTTGGTGGCGGGGTCGTCAATCTTTGCCAATGGTGATAAAAGCGATAATTATAGCGAAGCAATTAAACTGTTAAGATAAATTTTTAAGGAGAGACAGATGTCAAAATTATGGATTATAGGGAATTGGAAAATGAATGGGTCACGCGCTGATGCCGTTGAACGCGCGATTACCATCACCAAGCAATTACCAACAGAAAAGGCGATGCATAATTTAGATTATCGCGTGGTGATTTGCCCGCCTGCACCATTTTTAGGAACGCTTGAAACCATCGCTGAAGATTCTATGTTGCTATTGGGCGCGCAAGATTGCCACCCTCTGCAATCTGGTGCCTATACGGGCAGTATCAGCGCCGAAATGTTGCGTGATACAGGGGCATCTTTGGCGATTATCGGGCATTCCGAACGGCGTGCTGCTGGTGATACTGATGAGCTGATTAAAGAAAAAGTGACTGCCGTTGTGCGTGCAAAAATGGTGCCGATTATTTGTGTCGGCGAAGATGTGGAAGCGCGTGTCATCGGGCGTGGCGAAGGAATGGTGACCCAACAGCTTGAGCATAGCATTCCCAAAGAGGCAAAAAATATCATCATTGCTTACGAGCCCGCATGGGCGATTGGCTCTGGTAAAGCGGCTGATGAAGCAGAAATTACCGAAATGTTTGAAAGAATTATCGCCTATATGGCGAAACATTTTCCGCATATTAAATTCGCACTATGCTATGGCGGTTCGGTAACTCACGAAAACGCCGCTGATTTGTTGAAAATTGAAGGCTGCAACGGCTTATTGGTAGGCGGCGCTTCCTTAAACAGTGAGCAATTCTTAGAAATTGTCGCGATTGCAAAGGAACACACATGATTCCACGCTATTCCAGAGAGGAGATGACGGCTATTTGGGCGGATGAAAATCGCTTCACCATCTGGCAAGAAATTGAAACATGTGCCGCTGAAGCAATGGCGCAATGCGATATTATCCCTGTGCAAGCGGCGCAAACTATCCGCGAAAAAGGCAATTTTGATATTAAGCGGATTAATGAGATTGAGGCTGAAACGCACCATGATGTGATTGCATTCTTAACCAGTATGCAAGAATTTATTGGCGAAGATGCACGGTTTTTGCATCAGGGCATGACCTCATCAGATGTGTTGGATACCGCACTTTCAGTGCAACTCACCCAAGCGGTGGATATTTTATTGCAAGATTTGGATAGGGTGCTGGCAGCCTTTAAAAAACAAGCCCTTGCCCATAAATTCACGCCCACCATCGGGCGGTCGCACGGTATTTATGCCGAACCCGTTACATTTGGCTTAAAAATGGCAGGCTTTTATGCCGAATTTGCGCGTAACAAAAAACGGCTTTTGCAGGCGCGAGAAGAGATTGCGGTCTGCGCGATTTCGGGTGCGGTTGGCACTTACGCTCACCTCACGCCTGAAATAGAGACAAAGGTAGCAGAAAAACTGGGGCTAAAAGCAGAAACAATCTCAACGCAAGTGATTCCGCGTGACCGTCATGCCGCCTTGTTTAATTGTTTGGCATTGATTGCGTCATCGGTTGAAAGGGTGGCGGTAGAGATACGGCATTTGCAACGTTCTGATGTGCGTGAAGCACAGGAATATTTTGCACAGGGGCAGAAAGGTTCTTCCGCGATGCCACATAAGCGCAACCCGATTTTAAGCGAGAATTTAACGGGGTTAGCGCGGGTTGTGCGGATGGCGGTTGTGCCTGCGTTAGAAAATGTCGCATTATGGCACGAGCGCGATATTTCGCATTCATCGGTGGAACGCGTGATTGCCCCCGATGTTACCATTGCGCTAGATTTTGCCTTAAACCGCATGGCAAGCATGATGGATAAATTAGTGGTGCATGGTGATAATATGCAGGCGAATTTAGATAAATCTTACGGGATTTTTCACTCGCAACGGGTGATGCTGGCACTCACGCAAAGTGGCATGGCGCGGGAGACTGCCTATAAATTAGTGCAAGCGGCAGCTTTGCGGGCATGGGACGAAAAAAGCGACTTTATCAGCCTGCTTAATGAAAATGAGGTGATAAAATCAAAATTAGATAAAGATATGCTTGCTGAATTGAACGATATAGGGTATCATTTTAGACATGTGGAACATATTTTTGCACGCGTGTTTGAGGAAAAATAATAAGGAACTCAATATTGCACTTGTTCCTTTCGTGAATTCTTGTCTAAAATCTTTATGTATTATTAGCGTTTTCACACTCTCTTCTATTAACACAAGCGACGCACAGGGCATCTCATCAGATGAGTTATTGCTAGACCCGCTTGATTTACCGACTTACGAGCGTCAAATCAATCTGGTATGGAAGCCCATCCGCGATAAAATCGCGACATTGGACAACCCAAAATATACGGGACAACCGCAAGCAGCATTGGTCAATATTTATATTGAAAATAATTCATGGCAGTTGGCATGGGAATATGCCAAAAATATTCGTGTGCCAGTGTGGCGCGCTCATTCCTTGTTGCTGATTGCTGAAAATCAGAGAAAAAAAGGCATTAATACGCTATCAAACCGTATGCTCAACAGCGCGTTGATTTTATTGCGTCCTGTGCATGAAGAAGATACAGCCCCTCAAATATTCGCGCAAGCGGCAAAAGCCATTTACGATATGGGTGATATTGATGCATTGCAACAATTTTTTGAATTGGTGATGGGCAAAGAAAATTTGCTTGCGATGGCGCGTGAAATTTATCCTTTATTGCAGGGCGAACAGCGTGATATTGTGCTTGCGGCATTGGCGCGTTTAACATTGCGTTTTGAAAAGCAAGATGACGAAGAAAGCTTTCGCCTGTTCATTAATATGGCAACATTAGGCAATGATTTACAGATTGATACAGTGCAGCGCACCTCGCTTGCCAATGCTTATCTTGTTGCTGTTGAACGCGGGCGCCGCGATAAATTGCGCGATGTTTTATTGGAAGAATTGGCACGTAATCTTATTTTTTCGGGACAAAACCGCTTGGCATTGCAGGTAACATCGCAGATTGATGACCGCATCATACAATCAAAGCTGTATGCCACCGCTGGGCGCGTGCAAGCGCAACTCACCAAAAATATCGAAAATGGCGGCCCGCTTTTAGGGTTGGCAGATACCGCATTGTTATTGATAAAAAGCGATGAAAGCAATCGACGCGGTGGTGAGAAGATAGATAAAAAATTGCAGCAACAAAAAATTGAAAATGCGCGCTCATGGGCGTTGATTGAAAAAGCACAGGCAGGGTTGGTGAGTGATGCCATTCGTGACGCCGAACGTATCAAAGATGATTATCAGAAACAGCGTGCGCTCACATTGATTGGGTTGGTGCTTGCCGAACAAGAAGATTATGATGCGGTAAGGGATTTATTGCCAAAAATCGATGATTCTAATTTTAGGTTAAGCCTGCATTTAGGGTTGGTGGATTCGTTAGAAGATGATAAAAATGCCGTTACCGATTTATTATTGGAAGGCTTGGCACCCACAAATTTTAATCCAGCCAAATTCGGGTTATCCGCCACTGATATTATCGTCAGTGTTGCAGATGCAGGTTGAAAAAGGCGAACCCACAAGAAATGATGCGGTGTTTGATTTGGTGCAAAATAGAATTACTGAATATCTCAGCGGGTTTGATAGCATTCTTGCCAATGTTGAGTATTTTTATTATTTTGCCAAGCGCTCAAGGCTGAAAGCGATGGCGGCAGAAACTGAAATTACTGCGATTTTATCATCGCTTTGGCCCTATACCCAACATCCGCAATATGGCGATTTAATGAATCGCATCATGCGCTATTATTTGGAAAATAACCTGCCCGAACAAGCCTTTAATGTTGCCAGCGGGTTGGGCAAAGATTGGAATGATGTGAAGTTTTCTATTTTGGCAGATATTGCCGAATATGCGTCGGGTGAGGGCGATGAGGTGCTAACGCTACGGGTGATTAACCAGATAGATGATTTAGATAGGCAAGTGAATGTGTTGACTGATGCTATCACCAATCTTTCAAAAAGCCGCGAAGTGCAGAGGTTTTAGCATTAATATCCGCTAGAATTGCAACACGTTCAATTCGCTAGCCCTAAATTTATTAATGGCGGTAAAGATTATGTTAGAGTTTTTTTTGTTAAATGATAATAGTCACAATCAGGACAAAGATAGCACCGTAATGGTATTTTTTGTTTTCTAGCCCAAGCAAGTGCGTCATCTTCAGTCTTGTAAGCTGATTTCTTTTTATCATCAGCCCCATAGCAAGAGCGATGACGCTTAGAATGAGGTGTTTCATCATCAAATTTGTTCTTAATAAATAAAGCACCCAAAACTATCAATATCGGTATCAAAATATTCCCCATAACAAATCTCTTCTTGCAACTTAAATTTTATATTTCTCATAATATTCAGGACCTAACCGCTTCATCACGTCATTATGCGGAATCCACTCATCATTCGTTTCAAGAATTTTAAGTGCTTCTTCGGCAAGAAATTTATCAATTTCATCAGGCTCTTCATAGGTTTCCTGGTTCAGTATTATCAGCAATCGGCTGTTGTAACTTTCCCATGTTTCGCATCCTTAATGGTTAACATAATGATTTATTGTATATTGATGAACAAACATAGTCAAGAGTTTTTGTTGGGTATGGGGCGGGAGTCCTCGATGCGAGTATTGAAACACAGCGGGGGGCATGGGGGGTCATTTTTGGCGATGGGCTTGCCCTCATCGCCTATAAAATGTCGCACCCCCCATATATTAATGAGTCCGCACCCCCCTTGATATTATAAACCAAAACCGCAAAGCCCCCCATATAAAAATGTGATGAGGCACGCGCAGGCTTTTATATTGAGTAATCTTGCCCTCAAAACCCGAAAATGCCAAGCTCGATGCCTGATACTTCGTTATCGCCATAATTTTCATTAAACACACCCAACCGCATATAAAGTGGGTGATTTGCTTCTTCTATCTTAAACTTTATCCCGATTGCCGAACGTTTGACTGTAATATCATCTAATTCTAAATTCAGTGTTGTCGCATTGTTGATTGCCCCATCATAGCTTGCTTTACCACGACCATTGCCGTAACTCACAAAAATTTGCTGACCATCAGATAAGGGATTGCTATGAACAACGATATTAAAAAAATGAGAATCTGTTTCCCATGTTCCGCTAGATGTTACTGGTAAAGCGTTATCATGCCCTGTTGTTGCTGTTGTAACGGTATTTTTAATTAAATATTCAAGGCTGATATTTTTATCTAATTCTACACCTAATAATATTCCTGCTGACCGCGTATCTTCAAATTCAAAACCCTGCACAACGCTGTTGTAGATAGGTGAGAATGCAAGAATAGCACCAACATAAAAATTAAATTTATGGCGAACATTTGGCTTTATATCTTCGATAATATCGGGTGCTTCATCATCATTGTGGCAATGGGTATCGTAAATATTAAGGTGGGTTCTATCAATCGGTAGATAGACGGTATCAAGCAATATGCCATGACAGCCTTGCTCATTAACGGGCGATTCATGGGCGTGGCTGATGGCGGGGTGAAAACCATTCAATATTATACTTATCATAAATAGTATAAAGATTTTTCTCATAGCGAAATTCCCTTTTTCAATAACAAAAAAAGCTACTAGGAAAATCCTAGTAGCTGGGAATTCTATAACCGTTGATTACGATAAAAAACGGCGCGACGCTTTTTGGCATCGAAACGCTTGGACATGTAGCGCCGCTTCCCAGCCGAAGCATGAGGAATGGTGCATCATTTTGAGACGCAAAAATATTGGATAAATCGCGCCAAATCACGGTTGATGCAACCGTGCTTAATTATAAGAGGTTACGACAGCCCCACGCCTGAAAAATAATCTCAAGCGATAGCGGTGATTATATGGGGTTAGGGAGTAGGAATGCAAGATATTAATATATTGGAGGTGCTAACCTCACTTCAGCCATTATAAATTTAAAAAATAACATATTTATAAAAATCTTGTAACTGAAACTTTTTTTTGGTATCAACATAATGTCGCAAATATAGATTTTGCCATATCATTAATGGGGGTGGCTCAAAGTTGCTGTGTGGGTTCGATTCTCACCATCCGTTCCATTTTCTTAAAAATAGTGGTTATCAAGTTGAAAAGTGATTTAATAATTGCTATTATAGTATCAAATATAACAATAGATTGAAAGAGTTTATGATGAGCAAAAACGATGACTGGGTAAATGCATATCATGCCTACCAATGATGCGTGGAGAAGCTGATGCAAAAAAGCATAGGGATTATGGGAAAAAGAACAGAAGCGTGCTAGAGCAGATACAAAGCAAGATAGAAGAAAAACGTAAATTTGATTTGAGAAACAGTGCGATTTACAACATCAAAAAGAGCGTCAACAAAGAAAATTAGATACTAAATCAATGAAGCACTTGGCAAGAGGCAGATGGTAATGGTTAAAAAAAGAATTTAACATGACAGATAGATTTTTCTGATGAGGTGCAACGGATTAGAAAGAAATTTATTGATAGTTTCTAGAAATTGCATTATTTTATAAATTATCAAATGCGTCTATTAAATCCCAGAGAAGCTTTTTGGGCATTAAGATTGAAACGATATTGACAGAAAATGTTATAGATATTGCAATTAGGTTTGCTCATTTTTTATCAGTCTCATTTCTTTTTTGTCTCGTTGAATCTCATGAAATATTTTCAAAATACGATTATTACAGCAACACGATGGTAAAGAAGCTCCAGAAATTCATCATAGCCCTTGATGATGACGAAGAAAAATGCTTGCAAGCATTATATAATTTTATAATATCTATAGGTGCGCTAGCAGAAACTGCAAATACAATATTAAGTGCTATTCAACAACTAACGTCAGTCATACCAATAGCCTAACAAAAAACCATTTTTTAGATAATAACCCATGCAGAATAATTTTAGCGATTACATTATTTATGCCGATGAATCAGGCGACCATTCACTCAAAACAATCAATCAAGACTACCCCATATTTTGTTTGGTGTTGGTTATTATCAAAAAAGAAGATTATATCAATAAAATTGTGCCTGCCATTCAAAAATTAAAATTTGATTTTTGGGGACATGATAAAACTATTTTGCATGAGGCAGAGATACGTAATCAAAAAAACGAATTTGCTATTTTACGTAGTAGCAAAAAATTAAGAGATGAATTTTTTCAAAGATTAGAAAAAATCATTGAAAATGCTGATTTTCATGTGGTTTCTGCGGTTATTGATAAAAATGAGTTGGTAAAAGATTATGAGGATAATTTTAACCCATATGATATTGCTCTCAATTTTTGTATGGAACGGGCATTTCCTATTTTAAGGCAACAAAAACAAAAAGATAAAATAATTCATTGTCTGTTTGAAGCGCGCGGGCAAAAAGAAGATAAAGAATTGGAACTCACATTTTATAGAATTGTTAATAATTCTTATCGTTTCGGAACGCGTAGAATAGATTTTAAAGAAATGGATTTTAAAGTTGATTTTGCTAAAAAGAGACAAAATTCTACAGGATTGCAAATGGCAGATTTATTTGCGCGTCCTATCGGGATAAAATACTTAAAGCCCAATAAAGACAATAAAGTTTATAATATTATTGAAAAAAAATATCATGAAAAATATGATAATAAAATATTTCCACAAAAATAAAGGGACTCCGTGTGGAATCCCTGAATCCGATCGAGAAATGCTCAATCCGATAACAAGATTAGCATTTTAGGAATCGTGAGTCAATGTTTAAATTTTAAAAAACATCCACAGGAATGACAGCCTGCCCCCCGTGAATACGGGGGGCGGTGCGTGTTGTTAGATTCGTCAACACAAAAATCGTCCGTGCCTCCACACATTAATATATGGGGGGTGCGACATTTTGTAGGCGATGAGGGCGGAGCCCATCGCCAAAAATGACCCCCCATACCCCCCGCTTGTGTTTAATACTCATACCTAGCTTGCCTCACCCCCCACCGCTGTATTTCAAAACGAAAGAGGGGAGCGTGTCGCTGTTACTCAATATTGATGGGGTGCAAGCCTTGATAATCCCCCCGCTATTGCTCAATACTGGCATCGAGGATACCTCACCCCCACCGCTGTGTTTCACCACAATTTTAGCGCATACTAACGCAGACGTTTCATTTTCTGGTAAATATTTTTGCGATGCCCAATGAGTAAGATGTCTAAAATATCAATTTTTTCATCATCTAGAATCATGTAGATGATTCTATAGTTTCCGATGTTCTTTTTATGTCTTCTATAAGCTCGAGTATTTTTTAAAATATCATTTTGATATGGATTTGATTTCAAATCATCATGAATAATTCGAGTAATTTTATCTCTGTAATTTTGTGGTATTTTATCTAATGATTTATCAGCATCTTTTGAGTAAACAATCTCCGTCATCACTCAAATTTTATACTTCTCGTAATATTCAGGACCTAAACGCTTCATTACTTCATTATGCGGAATTCGCTCTTCATTCCTTGCTACAATTTCATCCGCAAGTTTAATGAGAACCAAATCAAACTCATCAGGCTCTTCATAGGTTTCCTGATGGGAAACATCAGCAACTGGTTTTTGAAGTTTAGTCATGATTTACATCCTCAATAATAAAACAATAATGAATTTACTTTATATTGATAAACAAAAACAGTCAAGAATTATTATTTACCCTATTGGGTTTATCGTATCAAAAAAGGGCCTGATGCGTTATAACATCAAGCCCTTTTCATTTTACGTGCTAGTAAAGCCCGCGTGAGTTTCATGTGCCGATATTAGAATCCGCCCATGCCACCCATGCCGCCCATACCACCCATATCAGGCATGCCGCCACCCGCGCCTTTTGGCTCAGGCTTATCGGCAATCATGGTTTCGGTGGTAATCAACAAGCTTGCGATAGAAGCAGCATCTTGCAATGCAGCCCTCACCACTTTAGCGGGGTCGATAATACCAGCTTTTACGAGGTCTTTATATTCGCCAGTTTGTGCATCAAAGCCCCATTCTTTTTCGGTGCTTTCAAGCATTTTACCAACAACAACCGCGCCTTCTTCGCCAGCATTTTTAGCGATTTGTGCGGTCGGTGCTACCAATGAACGGCGGACAATATCTAGCCCAACGGTTTGGTCAGCATTAGCGGTTTTCACCTTATCAAGCGCAGGGATTGCATAAAGCAGCGCAGCGCCACCGCCTGCTACCACGCCTTCTTGCACGGCAGCTCGGGTTGCGTTAAGCGCATCTTCCACACGGTCTTTACGCTCTTTCACTTCCACTTCGGTTGCACCACCAACACGGATAATCGCCACACCACCAGAAAGTTTTGCCAAACGTTCTTGTAGTTTTTCGCGGTCATAATCAGATGTGCTATCTTCAACTTGCGCGCGAATTTGGTCGCAACGCCCTTTGATGGCAGTGTTATCACCTTTGCCGTCAACAATAACGGTGTTATCTTTATCAATGCTAACGCGCTTACAGCTACCAAGCATATCCATTGTAACATTTTCAAGCTTAATGCCCAAATCTTCAGATACCATTTCGCCACCCGTTAAGATAGCAATATCTTCTAGCATTGCTTTCCTGCGGTCGCCAAAGCCCGGTGCTTTCACAGCCGCAACTTTTAAGCCACCACGCAATTTATTCACCACCAAAGCGGCAAGGGCTTCGCCCTCAACATCTTCGGCAATAATCAAAAACGGACGTGATGATTGCACGACTTGCTCTAGCAATGGCAACATTGGCTGTAGATTGGTGAGTTTGGTTTCGTAAATCAGCACAAGCGGATTATCCAACTCACAGGTCATTTTTTCAGCATTGGTTGCGAAATAGGGTGAAAGATAGCCGCGGTCAAACTGCATGCCTTCAACCACATCAACTTCTGTTTCAATGCCTTTGGCATCTTCAACAGTAATCACGCCTTCATTGCCAACTTTTTCCATCGCATCAGCAATTTTCTTACCGATAGATGCCTCGCCATTGGCTGATATTGTGCCAACTTGCGCCACTTCATCAGTGCTAGAAATTTTCTTGGCACGTTTTTGAATATCGGCAACCACCGCATCAACGGCTAAATCAATACCGCGTTTCAAATCCATCGGATTCATACCCGCAGTTACCGCTTTTACGCCTTCGCGCACAATCGCTTGTGCTAGCACAGTTGCGGTTGTGGTGCCATCACCTGCCAAATCATTGGTTTTTGATGCAACCTCGCGCACCATTTGCGCGCCCATATTTTCGAATCTATCGCTAAATTCAATTTCTTTGGCAACCGTTACACCATCTTTGGTGATGCGCGGTGCGCCGAAAGATTTATCAATAATCACATTACGCCCTTTAGGACCCAATGTTACTTTTACAGCATCAGCCAGCTTATCAACGCCCGAAAGCATTTTTTCCCGTGCTGATGATGAAAATATAATATCTTTTGCAGCCATCATTTACTCCTATTCTATAATGCCCATAATGTCGCTTTCGCGCATGATTAATAATTCGTCACCATCGATTTTTACTTCATTGCCTGACCATTTGCCAAACACGATAGTGTCGCCTTTTTTCACATCTAGTGGTGTTACTTTGCCGTCATCAGCTTTATTGCCAGTGCCGACTGCAATCACCTCACCCTGCATCGGCTTTTCTTGTGCCGTGTCGGGAATGATGATACCACCGCTGGTTTTTTCTTCTTGTTCTAAACGGCGAACAAGCACGCGGTCGTGAAGTGGACGTAATCCCATGATACCTTCTCCTTAAAAAATTAAATCAAAATTGTTACAATAACCGATAATACTACGAAAAAACCCTCACAATGAAGCGAGGATTCTTAAATACCATATCGGTCTTATATCTGATATGGGTGAGGGCGGTAAAAATTACAAGGGAAAAATGATATTTTTTTATAAAAAACTTAGTAATGATTGCCTCCATCGCCTAAAATCTTTACATTACGCATCATGATTTTATGTTACGATACCACTAATAAAGGCGCGAGCCTGTTGATAGCTGATGCGAGTGGCACAGTGCTGAAAACCGCTAACTATGACGAGGCACGGCATTTCTCACTGCCCGATGCGCTGATAGCCTTATGGGATGAGGTGAATATTGCGCCCATACAAACCACCCGCATGGTGATAACGCTAGGACCGGGTAGCTATACGGGAATCCGTGCAGGGCTTGCAGTGCTAGAAGCCTATCGGTTGGTGTTGCCGAAGATGCAAATTTTCGGCATATCCAATATGGCGGTGTTGGCATGGTTGGCACGTTGTGAAGAAGCTGATTTTGAGTGTTACGGCATTATTGGTGAGACCAGACGCAAAGATTATTTTTTTCAATGCTATGATAGGGTGGGTATTGCGCTGAATCAGGCATGTTGCGCCAGTGGTGATGAGATTGTTGAGGCAGTGGGTAAGGCAAATAACATGTTATTATATGGCACGGCAGCGGATAGATTCGCGGCGGATTACCAGACACCTCATCAAACCATACAACAAACATTCACTGCCGAACAATTATTGGCATATCATCTTGCCAATCCTGATGAGGGTAAGAATCAGCGCACGCCTTTATATCTGAAACCGCCTGATGTTACGCCCCGAAAAGTCATTGGCTAAAATAATTGGTTAAAGCAATATTATAGCTTTTGCGGTTGCAAATAAATATTTCGTGCGATGGCAATGATGGTGATTATAAGAATCACCCCAAGCGCAAATTGCGCGCTATTGCTCCAGCCCCAACTGCCGACTGCCACCCCTGCCAGTAATGCGCCCGAAAAATTAAGGGCAAACACGCCAGTATCATTCACACCTTGCACGGTGGATTTTCGGCTTTTTGGCGTTACCTGCACCAATAGATACGACCCCGTGAAATAGCAAAGATTCCAACCTAATCCTAGCAAAATCAGTGAGATAACAAACATAATATGATTATCAGCAATAATGCCAGTGATTGCCGATAGGATTAATATCAGCAAGCCACCAAACGCCAATGGCAGGCATTGAAATTTTTTCAGCAAGAAACCCGTAAAGAATGATGGAAAATACATGGCGAACACATGCCATTGCACCGCTTGGGCTGCCGCATCAAAACTTAAACCATGCTCATGTTGCATCGCGATGGGGGCGGCATTCATTAGAAAGGTCATAATGGCGGAGCCTGCGGCGGCAATCATCATCGCCATTAAAATATAATAGCGGTAATCATGGCGCAAATTCAGCCCCATCGATTTGCTCAACAGACTGCCTTTTGATTGAGTGATATTGGCGTCAATCTTCTGTTTTTCTTCTTTCGCATCAGGCGTTACAGCTTCGGCTTGATGGCGATAGACAAGTAAGAATAGCGAAAATTGTAGCAGGCAAATCAGCATCACTGCCAAAGCGGTGGCAGAAAAATCGACATTGATAAAGTCGAAGCCGTGAAAATCGTGACTGATACGCGCCAAATTAGGACCAAAAAATGCCGCAAACACCCCACCACTAATCACGAGCGACATGCCAAAAGCGCGTGCGCCATCCGATACCAATTCCACCACAGCGAAACGATAATATTCTACGAATGACCGTTGAAAGCCTATCATTAATGTGCCAGCACAGACCCAAAATAGCGAGCGGTTTTCAATGCCCAAATAAAAAACCAACCCGCCTAAAATGCCGATGATACAGCCTATCATAAAGGCGAAACGGCGTCCGAATTTACCGCTTAATTGTGATGCAGGGAATAGCATCACGAATGTGCCAAGCACATAAGCGGTAATTGGCAGGGTTGACCAGCGTGGGTCGCCCGATAAATCAAGCCCGATTTTACCCCCTGATGATATGATGATGGTGGCAACCGAAATGCCAAGCATTTGGCATAATATCAGCACCAAAACTGATGGCTTTTTCAAACATTCAAACATAATATCGCTTTCAATAGATTTGGTTATGTTGTATCATGCGTTTGTAATATAGGCAAGTATGATGAGAGGGTTTATGATGAAAAAAATGATTTCTAGCGGTTCAGAATTTGAAAAGATTATCGGCTATTCTAGGGCGGTGGTTTCGGGCGATTGGTGCTTTGTGGCAGGCACAACGGGCTATGATTACCAGACGATGCAAATGCCTGAAACGGTAACTGAACAAATTCATCATTGTTTTGGCACTATTAAAAACGCCTTGCAAGAAGCTGGCTTTAGCCTTGATGATGTGGTGCGCGCCAATTATATCATCAGCGATAAAAAATATGTTGCCGAAGCGCAACCGATTTTCGGCACATATTTTAAGACTCATCGCCCTGCTTCTACCATGTTTATCGCCGAATTGGTAAAGCCAGAAATGAAAGTTGAAATTGAAATCACCGCGCATAAAAGTTAAGATGTATAAGCCCTACGTAATCTTATAGGCACAGAGTATGATTGCCCACTTTGTTAATATCAGTCTCGCCACATAGGGTAAGGCTCATCTCCAGTTGCTGGCGTATGATGTCAATCGCTTGTTCTACGCCTTTTTGACCATTGGCACCCAGCCCATAGACATAAGAGCGCCCAATATAACAAAAATCCGCACCCAAACACCGCGCTTTTAGCACATCTTGCCCCGTCCTGATACCGCTATCAAAATGTATTTCGCAATTATGTTTGGTTTTTTCACCGATTTTAGCCACAATCTTAGGCAAAACGCTAATGGCAGATGGCGCGCCATCTAACTGCCTGCCACCGTGATTTGATACCACAATCGCATCAGCACCTGCGTCAACTGCCAGTAACGCATCCTCCTCGTCCAATATGCCTTTTACAATCAGCTTGCCACCCCACTCATCTTTCAACGATTTTATCTGTTGCCATGTAACGCCTGTTATCATTTGCTGATGCGCCCATATCGCTATATCCGATAGGTTGTTTTGGTTTGGCACATGCCCGTATAAATTACCAAAATGACGATTTTTTGCAGTTGCCATTTGCATCAGCCAGCGCGGACGCATCGCCATTTGCCATAAATGTTTCAGATTAAGGCGTGGTGGTATGGTAAGCCCGTTACGCATATCTTGATAACGTTGCGCCATAATCGGTAAATCTAACGTAACCATCAGCGCGGAACAATTCGCTTGTTTCGCGCGTTCCAGAAATTTTTCGACAAAGGTTTTATCATGTATCATATAGAGCTGCATGATAAAAGGGTGATGGTTGGTTGCTTGTGCCACTTGTTCCATCGAACACACACTCATGGTGGAAAGCGTGAACGGGATACCCGCATTTTTTGCCGCTTTTGCCGCTAAAATCTCGCCATTTGCCCGTTGCATCCCAAGCGCGCCAATCGGTGCTAATGCCAGTGGCATTTTATAATTTGTGCCGAACAGATTGCTATCAAGGTTCGATGTCGATACATCGCGCCCCACCCGTTGCCGTAAATGCAACTGATTCAAATCACTGCGATTGGCTTTAAGCGTTGTTTCATGCCACGAACCGCTTTGGGCATATTCAAAAAACATTTTTGGCACGCGCTTTTGTGCCTGCCTCTTTAAATCTTGTATATCGACATTCTGCGGCATCAGAGCCTCCCTATGATAATATTTGTTTGGTATAATCCACCGAACGATAGGGGTAAAAATTATCGATTGCGGTGGTATCAATCAATTTTACGCGCCCCCTTTCGCGCTTGCTAATATAATGTTGCGCGAATGTTTGGTGCATTCTGCCATTGAAAATTTTTCTGCCTTGCGGGTTTTTTAACGAATAGGATATATCTTTAATATTCTCCATCGATTCAATTAAATTATTGCGCTGGCTTGGGTTTTGATAATCAGCATTGGCAAGCGCATCGCGGATAAAAAACATGGTTTCCCAAACTGCCGCAAGCCTGCCATAAGGCATGATGTTGGTATCGGGTGCGATAATATTATTTGGAGTTTTTGTTGCTGTGGCATCTGTTACTGTGGCATCGGTTTCAGGAATAATTTTTCGCGCCTTTTCATCAAGCCCAATCGCTGCGCGAAAAGCATCCTCATATTTGCCGATAGCATTATTGGCATAGCGTGGGTGATATTCTATAAAATAGCTATTATCTAAAAACGGCATATTTTTATCTTCCACATCAATATGCTCCCAAGCTTCCATCATGCCGAAGAAAACAGGCTTGGTTAATTGTCGATTATTATCATAATAATCGCTAAGCGATTGAAGCAATGAGGCGGCATTATCACCATCAAAGAAATAATAAATAATCTGGGTATCAATCGGGATTTGATGAAAATGCGTGGCAAGTTTTTCAGCATCATCACTCGTTGGAATCTTGATATATTGCAAAATTTCCGCACCCTTGCTTGCCAAAGCATTATTCAGCTGATCAACATTACGGGCGATAGGAGCAGATTTTTCGGGAGATTCATCAGGAAATATCACTGTGATTTTGCGTCCTAAATTTTTGTTAAGCCAATGGGCAGAATGGGTGATATGGCTTCTTAAATCAGCAATAGCAGGCTGAAACACATAACGGTTTGCCTTACCATGCGCGATTAAATCAGTTCCAGAACAGCTTAAATAGGGTGTTTTTAATTGTGCGGCAATAGGAATACAAATATCGCTGATGCTGGTGATAAGCCCACCAATAATCACATCGCATTTTTGCTGATGAAGCACATTCATATTGCGACTGGCTTGGTTGGCACTGCTTTTATCATCAGCCACGATAAGATTCAGCATACGCCCATTGATGCCGCCATCTTGATTGATGATGTCAATTGCTTGCTTGGCTATAAACTCAGCCCATAGACCGTAATCAGCATAAGTGCCTGTTTTGTGGCTGATAAGCCCGATATTGAATGGTTTACTATCTTGCGCCCATGCGGGCATTATCTTGCGCCCCAAAATATAAAGCGAGGCAGAGGCAAATCCTGTTTGTAGCAATCGCCGCCGTGAAATAGGTTTTATCATGGTGATGGGAATTTTTAAGGTCATTATCTGTTTTTCTGTACACGCTTGTGGCTGAGCGTTTGCTTCAAAATTTCTTCAAACTCTTTTTGAACATTATGGTAATAAAAGGGTTGCAATTTTTCCTGCCATTGTTGACGGTCGGGGTTATGTTTGAGATAATCGCCTGATAGAATAAAATCAGTAAATTTTTTGGCATCAATTAAGGAGCAGTTAAAAGATTGTGCCATTTCATCGCAGCCACAAACAGGTGTGGTGATGAAGGGCACATGGTGAAGCACTGATTCTAATAATGTGAGTGGCAACCCCTCGCTCATTGAAGGGTGCAGTAAAAAATCAATTTGATTGTAGAACTCACTGACTTTGTGATGATTTTCTAAATAGCTGATAAAATGAATATGCGGATTTTTTTGCTGTAATGTATGAAATCTTTGACTATAAAAATCGCCTTTTACATCGCGCCCAGCAATAAAAAGTTCGGTTTTTGGGGGGAGTTTTTCGGCAATTTGTAAAATCAACTCACTATGTTTTAGGGGTCCAAAACGGGCAATATAACCAAGTTTTGTGTTTTGTTGTTCGCTTTTGTGTGTTTTGGGATAAGGTTTTTCTTCAAGTTTCATAGGGTTAAAATAATCAGGGTACAAACCGCTACCTGAAACGATATAAATTGGGTTTTTTACAAATTTTTCAAAATATTTTTTGTTTTGATGATTCTCAACAATAAATCCAACAGCACAAAAGCGATCCAACAAATAGGCTGTGCTAAATACCAAAAATTTCCCGAGCCAGCCATTTAACTCGTAAAGTCTGCCAAGTCCAGTATAATAAAGTAGACAAGATTGTTTTGTTAACATCAATAATGGAAAATATTTGACTATGTTTTTAACACTCACTATAATGCAAACTGTTTTTTTATTTGTTTCGCCAGTATATTGTGAATTATATTTATCTGCCGTTGTTTTCAGGGCAAGACGATGTGTTTGATGGGTGGATTTGGTGATGAGTTGAAACATGAGTTAAGAAAATAAAAGGTTTTAAGACAAAAGGTTAATTGATTTTGCGTTATTCATTTCAAATTAGATTGCTGATAACATTTTTATTGATAGTTATCTTACTTGGTTTTGCATTATTTGGCAAGCTATCAGATGAACTTATTGAAACTTTATCATCATTGCTGACCAGCCGTGAGGGTATTGGCACGATTTTATTCAGTTCTGTTTTTTTGTTCAGTAACTTACTGCTTTCTTCATGGCGGTTTCACGATGTTAGCGCGAAGTTTGGCATCAATCTGCCATTTTGGGAGAACCATAAAATCAATATTTATTCATTGCTTTATAGCATGTTTCTGATTCCATCATTGGCGCAGATTGCGGGCAGGGTAAATCACGGCAGAAGCAAGACCGATAAAGGGCATCTTTATGTTTCTATCACCATTTTTGAAAAAATCATCTCGTCAGTGATATTGTTGGGATTGGTGATACTCACCAATTTGGGCAGGCAAGGCTCGTTTTCGTTTGATAAGATACAACTGATTTATTTCATCGTGTTTGGTGTGTCACTATTGGCGATAGTAACGCTGTTATTCAAATATTTTATCAAAAATTCTGAACGCACAAAAATGATTGAGGCGATGAAGTTGATTCGGCAAATCGGATTTTTAAGCACCTCGTTATTAACCATCACCATTCATCTGAGCAGCCTGATAGGTTTCCTGATTTTAGCGGTGTATTTCTTCCCCGATGTGCCAATTTTTACGTTGGCATCATCGCTGACATTGGTGATATTGGCAACCACGATTCCGATCAGTTTTTCAGGCTTGGGCATACGTGAATTATCGGCAGTGGCAGTTTTTAGTCAGTTAGGGTTAAGCCTTTCCACCGCGTTGGTGCTTTCTGGGGTGTTGAGTGTATTGCTATTTTTGGTGTTATTCCTACATTTTGGACTGGTGTTTTTCTTGATGGGTAAGCGTAAAATTGTTACGCCAGATGTTTCTTTGGCAAAGCAGAAACCACCCAAACATAAAGCACCTGTTTTCAACCAAACCAATTTATTAATGCTTGGGGTGTTTTTATTATCGGCTTTATTACCGTTTCAGCTTCGCTTGCCGACAGCGGTGAACGAGGTTACCTTAAATATGGCTGACCCGATTGCGTTTTTAGTGGGCTTCACCTTTTTTGTATTTTGGTTGCTAGATAAAAAGCGCACCGCTCTATGGGCGCAAACTGGCTTCGGTTTGGCGTTGATTTTAGCGGTGGTGATGCTGATATATGGCTGGCTGGTTGGGTTTATCAATTTCGGGTCTAGCCAATGGGCAGGGGTGAATCGGATGACGGGTGTTATCATTCTATTCGGCTATGTGATGAGTGGGGCTGCGGTTGCCAGATTATTAGGCGATAAGGGCGTATGGTATAGCATCAGATTATTGGCGTCTGCGCTGCTGCTAACCGTGCTAGCGCAGTTGGTGTTGGCTTATTGGATACCAATAAAATCACGTTGGTTATTTAATTGGTATTATGATGTTAAGGGTTTTATGATAGATAGAAATGCTTTTGCCTTTATGGCGATGCTGTTATTATGTTTCTTATTGGCACGGCAGAAAAAAGTAAAAGATTGGTTTGAATGGCAGAATTTACTCGTGGCTGGTTTGATAGTAGCGTGTATATTAACCCAATCAAGGGTGGTGATTTTATTATTGCCATTAATGCTGATATGGTATTATGTGATGGGCACTATCAATATCGGTAAATTATTGCCTGCATTTTTATTATCAATTCTGTTGACACGAATCTTTTTTATCTTGCCAGCGACTTATCATTTTATCAGGCAATTAGTGAGAGTGTTAAATTTGAAAATGCAGCATTTTGCAAGCAATATAATATCGTTTTTTTCATAAACAGATTCCATTATTCTCTGAAAAGCTTCTTGTTCCACCATATGCTGAACTGCGACCACCGCCTGTTGATACGGTGGTCGTGTACGATAATTTTAGGTATCGGTTTTATACTGACCATGCTGAAACAGTATCAGATACTGCGCGACGCGTTAATTTGAATGATGCGTGGGAGTTGTTTACCAGCTATCCTATTTTTGGCAGTGGGCTTGGTGGCTTTTTGCATCATCATCAAGCGCTGGTGATCCATAATGTGCCATTATGGATTGCGACCGAAATGGGCATCATCGGATTATTGCTTATATTACCCTTACCGATTTTATTGCTACGCTATATTTTTAAGCAGGGGATACGATTATCGGAACAAAAATTTATTTTGTTTAACTGTTTACTGGTATGGGGCGCGTTTTCGATGTTTCAAGATATGAGCTTTCAGCGCATTATTTGGTATATTTTAGGCTTGATATTAGCAGTGAAATTAGCAGATAATATGAGTGAGAAGCCGAAAACGCAAGGTTAATTGATTTTGCGTTATTCATTTCAAATTAGATTGCTGATAACATTTTTATTGATAGTTATCTTACTTGGTTTTGCATTATTTGGCAAGCTATCAGATGAACTTATTGAAACTTTATCATCATTGCTGACCAGCCGTGAGGGCATTGGCACAATTTTACTCAGTTCTGTTTTTTTATTCAGTAATTTACTGCTTTCTTCATGGCGGTTTCACGATGTTAGCGCGAAATTTGGCATCAATCTGCCATTTTGGGAGAACCATAAAATCAATATTTACTCATTGCTTTATAGCATGTTTCTTAATTCCATCATTGGCGCAGATTGCGGGCAGGGTGAATCACGGCAGAAGCAAGACCGATAAAGGGCATCTTTATGTTTCTATCACCATTTTTGAAAAAATCATCTCGTCAGTGATATTGTTGGGGTTGGTGATACTCACCAATTTGGGCAGGCAAGGCTCGTTTTCGTTTGATAAGATACAACTGATTTATTTCATCGTGTTTGGTGTCTCACTATTGGCGATAGTAACGCTGTTATTCAAATATGTTATCAAAAATTCTGAAGCGCACAAAAATGCTTGAGGCGATGAAATTGATTCGGCAAATTGGATTTTTAAGCACCTCATTATTAACCATCACCATTCATCTCAGCAGCCTGATAGGGTTTCCTGATTTTAGCGGTGTATTTCTTCCCCGATGTGCCAATTTTGTACGTTGGCATCATCGCTAACATTGGTGATATTGGCAACCACGATTCCGATAAGTTTTTCAGGTTTGGGCATACGCGAATTATCGGCAGTGGCAGTTTTTAGCCAGTTAGGGTTAAGCCTTTCCACCGCGTTGGTGCTTTCTGGGGTGTTGAGTGTATTGCTATTTTTGGTGTTATTCCTACATTTCGGACTTGGTGTTTTTCTTGATGGGAAACAGCAATCTAAAATTGTTACGCCAGATGTTTCTTTGGCAAAGCAGATATCACCCAAACATAAAGCACCTGTTTTCAACCAAACCAATTTATTAATGCTTGGGGTGTTTTTATTATCGGCTTTATTACCGTTTCAGCTTCGCTTGCCAACAGCGGTGAACGAGGTTACCTTAAATATGGCTGACCCGATTGCGTTTTTAGTGGGCTTCACCTTTTTTGTATTTTGGTTGCTAGATAAACAGCGCACCGCCTCTATGGGCGCAAACTGGCTTCGGTTTGGCGTTGATTTTAGCGGTGGTGATGCTGATATATGGCTGGCTGGTTGGCTTTATTAATTTCGGCTCTAGCCAATGGGCAGGGGTGAATCGCATGACGGGCATTATCATTCTATTCGGCTATGTGATGAGCGGGGCGGCCGTTGGCAGATTATTAGGCGATAAGGGCGTCTGGTATAGCATCACATTATTGGCGTCTGCCCTGATGCTAACCGTGCTAGCGCAATTATTGTTGGCTTATTTTATCCATTATGATGTCCGCTATATTCTGCAATGGTGGTATGATATTTCTGGCTTTATGGTGAATCGCAATGCTTTTGCCCTGATGGCGATGCTATTATTATGTTTCTTATTGGCACGGCAGAAAAAAGTAAAAGATTGGCTTCGAATGGCAGAATTTACTGCTGGCTGGTTTGGTCATGGCGTGCGTGTTAACGCAATCAAGGGTGGTGATTTTATTATTACCATTAATGCTGATATGGTATTATGTGATGGGCACTATCAATATCGGTAAATTATTGCCTGCTGTGATGGTAACGGGCGGGGCGATGATATTATGGGGATTATTACTGCCTGCATTGATGAAAATTATCACGGGCGTGCAAGCCTTCCCGATTATCGCCTATCGCTTTGGTGCCTATGCCCCCGACCGTGGCGGTGCCTATGAATCAGAAATTATTGGCGATAATGAATCCGATGTGTTGCGGGGTGAGAATTGGGCGCAAGCATGGGAATTATTCACCGCTTCCCCGATTTTTGGCAGTGGGCTTGGTGGTTTTTTGCATCATTATCAAGAAAAAGTGATTCATAATGTGCCATTATGGATTTTAACCGAAATGGGCATTATCGGGCTGTTACTGATATTACCCTTGCCTATCATATTGCTCACTTATATTTTTAAGCAAGGGAATAAGATTATCGGAACAAAAATTTATTTTGTTGAATTGCTTGCTGGTATGGGGCGCGTTTTCGATGGTGCAAGATATGAGCTTTCAGCGCATTATCTTGGTATATTTTAGGCATGATGATGCTGGCAATAAGGCTAACGTCGGATTCAACAAATAGCGCGAAAGGCAAGAAAGATAATGTTTAAAAATGGTAAAATCTATGAATGGGTGGGTTCTATTGCCGCCGCCATTTATTTATTATTGGTGGCAATGAATATTGGCGCAGAATTTATCGGCTTTGCGTTATTGCTGATTTCGGCAATGATGCTCGGCATTTGGGCATTTATGAATAAGCATAAAGCCATTTTAATATTACAATTTTTTTGCGCTAGCGCAAGCATTCTAGGCATGATACGTTGGTATGGGTGATGAGATATGTTTAAAAATGGTAAAATCTATGAATGGGCGGGCGTTATCACCGCCATCTTTTATTCGTTATTGGTGGCACTCAATATTGGTGCGGAGTTTTTAGGCTTTGCTTTATTGCTGATTTCGGCAGTGCTGATTGCGATTTGGTCGTTTTTAGGCAAGCATAAGGGTATTTTATTGCTACAGATATTTTACGCCACAGCGGGTATTATCGGCATGATACGTTGGTATGGCGGTTAATTTCGCGTTACAAAATGACGTAACTTAAAGATACGCCCATCTAGCGTTATCAGCCCTGCCATAATCACCAACATGCCATAAAATTCAAGACGGGTAATGAACTGTCCTAAAAATGCGGCATCTAATAAAATCGCTGAAACGGGCAATATAATCGTGCAGAGGGTGAGATTGCTCGCCCCCGTATGGCGCAAGGTTTCAAAATAGATAAGATAAGCAAGCACCGAGCAAATCAGCGCAAACGCGGTGGCATAAGCAAGAATATGAGGCGTTAACAGCGAAAATTGAGTTTGCCCCGTTACCACAATATAGCATAATAAAATGATGGAGCTTGCGGTCAGCATGGCGGTGGCACTCATAATGGGGGGCATGGTTTGCGTTAAACGCTTGCCCAACATGCTGGCAAAGGCATAAGAAACCGACGCACCGATAATCAGATATTTGCCCGCACCCTCCGTATCAAACTGCCGTAAATTATCAATCCCGATAATAATAGCAACCCCAAGAAAAGCCAATCATCACGCCTAATAGCCGATTCCATGTGATTTTCTCTTCTCGGTAAAATAAGGGGGTGAGGATAATGCCAAAAAACGCGGTGGTAGAATTAAGAATGGCAGCCAGCCCGCCAGTGGTGGATTGTTGCCCATATGTTATCAGCGAAAATGGCACGGCATTATTGATAAACCCCATCACGCATATCAGCAAGATGGTTTGGCGGGTGAACGAGAAGCGAATTTTTTTGATAATGCAAAAGCCAATCAAGGCAAGGCTGGCGATGGAAACCCTCAGAAACACAATCATAAACGGGTTTAAGAATTGTAATAACACCTCAACAAAATAGAAGCTACTGCCCCATACAATGCCTAATGTGGCAATTAAAATCCAGCTTTTATTGTTGATTTGCATAATTTAGCGCGCCTATTTGTAATGTTGATGCCAGCATTCTAGCTTGCTGCCCAAATAAACGCAATAGGGCAAATGCAATAAGGTAAATGCAGATATAAAATATAACGGGCGGGCGCTAGTGACCGTTAATATCGCAAATTTCTTGTAAAATCTTGGTGAAGATTGATTCAGGTGCTGGATATTGCCAATCGGTATATTGCGATGATGTTTGCGAATTATCAGCCGAGCCCTCGCCCATCGGCTCTTTATAGGCTAAAAACCCTAGATGCTTGTAGCGAAAATCGTAACAATCGGCAATATTGTAAATTTTTACTGAAAAATAGCCAGAGCTAGTGGGTTTCAGATAATCGGCAAGATACCAGAAATAGATGCCATTATCGCGCTTTCTGATGCTCTCATAATCAATATAATAGACATTGCCATTGATATTTTCATCAATCCGCGCCCATTCAGTGCCTAACTCATCATTTGAGGTGAGTAAGGAAAAAACGGCTATCATCAATATTACTAAAACTTCCATCGTTCAACATCATCATAAATTCATAATGGCTTAATGATGCAATCTTTATGCCATTATGGGGTGAGGGGGGTTATAATGGGGTGCTGGGGGTTAAGATTGATAGGTTAGGATTGATATTGGGTGGCGAAATGTTGGTAAGTGCCAAGTTGCTTGAAATTGATAGAGTAATCCTGTTTGGAATGTTTGATAATCTCAACACTATCAATATTAATTTGCTGAAGCATATCATAAGTTACTAATGTATCAGGCTTTAGCCTCAAAATATCGCGTAATATCCATTTGCCTAAATCTTTATTCGGGCTGCTCATCAATGCTTTACCACCATCTTGACAGACTTTTGCTTGCAAGGTTTTTTTGTTGGGCAGGTGCAAATTAAAATCATGGTCGCGGTTTGGAAAAAAATCAGGAAATTGTTGATGTATCCATATCGGGATTGGTATATAAACCTCATCTTCATTTCTAGCCCTACCTTTTGCATTCCATTGATTAAGCCCTGAACGTTCATGAACCTCATCTTTTCTTGGTGAATATAGGGGCAAGATAATTTTTTCTTTGGGTGCATCACTGATAACAGAATATTGTTTTTCTTGTAATAATTTAAGAATTAAATCAAAAGGATTATCTAATATCTCTATGGCAATTTCTGCAAGCGGCGTAATATTAAATCTCTGAAATAACGTGCTTTTGGCAATATTAAAACTATATTCGTAATGATTATCATCAAACGTAATTACATTATTTTTGGCTTTGATATTCGTAATATTATCACACTCAATGTGCCGCATTTTTGCTTCGTGAATGATAAATTGATTGGGGCGGCGCGTAACGCAATGATAGATAAAATCATTCGCATCAATATCATGTATCGCACCTGTGGAAGTGATGCGTTTATTTCGTAATGTGGCAATTTTTTCAAAAGAATTACCATTTTTATATAAAAATGTTTTCAGCCCTATACCGATATTATCGCGTTCGACATCAATAGAAACATCAGAGCGCGATAAGTCGCTAGCATCAAACGCCATCACAAAAATTTTCTCGGCTACTCTGTAATAGAGATAGGGTGAGTCAGAATCAGAAGCAAGCTGTGATAACGCGCCTATGGCTTGTAGCAATTGAAAATATTTCTTTCTATTTTCATCATTTTGTTTGGTTATAAACATTTTTCTAAAACTGGCTGTTGCAATTTATCCACACGCGACGTTCTAATATTATTGCCTAATGCTTTTTTAATATTGATAGCGATATTTTTAATGATAGGCACTGATACGCTATTGCCCGCTTGCTTATATAATGCGCTACGTGGTAGGCTTTTGGGCAGAATATAGCTTTCATCAAAACCTTGAAATCGAAAACATTCACGCGGTGTTAATTTTCTTATATCTTTTGAGTCAATAATCAGTGGCACATTATGCCCACCTGTACCCATATTGGCGGTGAGGGTAGGGCACATTCCTTTTTTATTTTCTCTTACATATTGTCTGCGCCATTGATAGATGGTATTTGGGTTTTTCATTTCAGCGCATAATTGCGGATAATATTTGGTGTGATTGTAATAAAATTCATCAGAGGTGGTTTTATCGATAAATTCGTGAATCGATTTGGTGTTTGCAACTTTGTTAGGGAAGGAGAAATTGTCATGGGTCTGCTTATCCTTAAATGAAACAATGTAAATTCGTTCTCTATTTTGCGGTATATCCGAATAATCGCATGTGTTAAGCACCTGATATTTGGTGAAATATTCGCGTTTTTTTAATTCGCGAATAATGGTTTCAAATGTATTACCATCATCATGCCCTAATAGATTCTTCACATTTTCTAAAAACACAATTTGTGGCTGATGGCTATCAATGAATCTGAGAATATCAAAAAATAGATTGCCCCGATTATCTGAAAAGCCTTTTTGATAGCCTGCGATTGAAAAAGCCTGACACGGGAAGCCCCCAGCAATCATATCCACTTTTGGCAGTTGGCGAGGGTCAATATGGCGCATATCATCTTCAATCAGCTGATGCTTGAAATTGGCGCGATAAGTGATGCAGGCTTTGGCATCAATCTCGTTCGCCCATGCCACTTGATAGCCTGCTGCTTGAAAGCCTGTTGTGATTCCCCCCACACCTGCAAATAATTCACCTATTTTAAGCATAACGCGGAACCCCCTTAAACCATTGCCTATTATAGCAAGGGTTAACTGCAAAACCCGAGACTATATCTCAATATCAAAATTAAATATCCCCAATATTTAATATCAGATATTAAATATCAGGGATATTATGTTTTGCCGATGAAGATTATTTTTCTTGCACGTATAATGAGCCACTGAATACACTAGCACAAGAGCCACCTGTGCTGCAAATAGCGACTTTTTGAACCCCGCTTGATGCCACAACGGGCTTGATGAGCGGTCCATCCACCAGCGCAATTTTCGTTAATGCTATCGCAATCACGGTCATAATTACTTTCATATATAAATCATTTTTCATCTTTTGTCTCCTTAGATATTGGTGTTAATGTTAAATGATACTGTGCCTAAAAAACCCATAATAATTACTCCACCGTTACGCTTTTAGCTAAGTTTCGCGGTTGGTCAATATCCACGCCTTTGATGAGTGCGGTATGGTAAGCAAGCAGTTGCACGGGCAGGCTGTAAAGTATCGGGGCTAAATCAGCATGGCATGATGGCACGTCAATCACCGATAATAAATCTCGGTCTCTGCCTGATTTAATTTGCTGATTTGCAGCCTCAATCCCTTGCCTATCAGAGATGAGAATCACCTTGCCATTACGGCTAATCACCTCTTGCATGTTAGAGAGAATCTTTTCAAATAATTCATCATAAGGTGCCAGCACCACCACTTTAATATGTTCATCAATCAGCGCGATAGGACCATGTTTCAACTCGCCTGCCGCATAGCCTTCGGCATGGATATAAGAGATTTCCTTTAGCTTCAACGCGCCTTCAAGCGCAATCGGGAACATTTTACCGCGCCCCAGAAAATATCACATCACGCGCTTCTTGCAAATCACGGGCGATGGTTTTGATACTTTCTTCGCTATTGAAACCCTCGATTAATTTACTCGGCAATTCCGAAAAAGCCTGCATCAATTCAGGCGTTTGCTTTGCCCCTACAGATTGCGCCAAATATTGCGCCAATAACGCAATCACCATCAGCTGACTGGTAAAGGCTTTGGTTGAAGCCACGCTGATTTCAGGGCCAGTGCGGGTGTAAATTGATTGGTCGGCTTCGCGGTCTATCGTAGATTTTTCCACATTTACAATCGCCAATATTTTCTGCCCATGTTGCTTGGCATAGCGCAGGGCTTCCAGCGTATCCATTGTCTCGCCCGATTGGCTGATAATAATGCAAAAACCATTTTGCTTCGGCAATGCAGGGGTGCGATAGCGAAATTCAGATGCAATATCCACATCAACGGGAATGCCCGCCCATTGCTCAATCCAATATTTGCCAACCATGCCCGCATACGAAGCCGTGCCACAGGCAACGATGGTGATTTTTTCTATATTTTTAGGCGGTATCGGTAAATCAGGCAGTTGCACATGATAACGGGCGGCATCAAGCATCGCGCTTAACACAGTGCCAAGCACGGTGGGCTGTTCGTAAATTTCTTTCAGCATATAATGTTTGTGATTGCCCTTGCCAATCAATGCGCTAGAAATGGTGGAAAGCTCAATCGGGCGGTCAATTTCAGCACCCGATTCATCATAAATCACTATCTTTTCGCGCTTTAACACTGCCCAATCGCCATCTTCCAAATAGCAGATACGGGTGGCAAGCCCTGCCAAAGCCAACGCATCTGAACCGAAAAAATACTCCTCATCAGTATCGCTTCCGCCATAGCCCACCACTAGTGGACTGCCTTTGCGTGCGCCAATCAGCATATCGGGAAAATCGCGGAATAAAATCACCAATGCAAACGCGCCTTTCAGCCGTTTCAATGTTTCATGCACCGCTTGTTCGGGTGCTAACCCTTCATCTAAATATTGGCTGATAAGATGCACCACCACTTCAGTATCGGTTTCGCTTTCTAAATGCACCCCGCCCAGCTGTTTTTGCAAATCGTGAAAATTCTCAATAATGCCGTTATGCACCAATGCCACTCTGCCATTGCCATGCGGATGCGCGTTATTAACCGTCGGTGCGCCATGTGTTGCCCATCTGGTATGCCCAATGCCGATTTTGCCCGCAATGGGTTCAGCTTTAATCAGTTTTTCTAAATTCTGTAATTTGCCTTCAGCGCGTCGCCTTTCAATCGCTTCATTATCCAAAGTGGCGATGCCAGTGGAATCGTAACCGCGATATTCTAACCGCCTCAAGCCTTCAATTAAATGTGATACTGTGTCATCATTTTTGCCGATAATGCCGATAATGCCGCACATGGTTAATCCTTCTTTTGTTTGTTTAATTTGCTTTTCATGCCTTGCTTGGCAAGATTTCGCTGGGGCGCACGGGTGAGGGCAAGGGAATCAGCATCAACATTTTTCGCGATAACACTGCCCGCGCCAATCAAGGCATCATCACCAATGGTAATGGGGGCAACCAACGCGCTGTTAGACCCGATAAATACATTCTCGCCCAAAATGGTTTTATGCTTGCCAAAACCATCATAATTGCAGGTGATTGTGCCTGCGCCGATATTGCTATCATTGCCGATTTCAGCATCGCCCAAATAGCTTAAATGCCCTGCTTTAACGCCATTTTTCAGATGGCTGTTTTTGATTTCAACAAAATTGCCCACTTTCACATCAGCATCTAGCTTTGTGTTGGGGCGCAGACGGGCGTAAGGACCGACTGAGGCATTTTTGCCAATCATCGCCCCCTCAATATGGCAGAAACTTTTAATATGCGCGCCTGATGCAATGCTGACATTTTCGCCAAAATACAGTTTGGGTCAAGCCTTACATCGGCTCAATCTTGGTATCATGGCTAAAAAATACACTATCGGGGGCTTGCATCATCACGCCTTGCGCCATCAGAGTTGCCCGTTTTTGTTGTTGCCAATATTGCTCACCTATCGCTAATTCAGCCAGAGAATTAACGCCCATCACCTCCGCTTCATCGGCAATAATCAGCGGAATTTTCGCGCTACTTTCATGGGCAATCGCCACCAAATCGGTGAGATAATACTCACCCGATGCGTTTTGATTGCTAAGCCCATCTAGCCATTGCCCAATCTTCGCAAGATTGATTGCCATCACGCCCGCATTGCAAAGCGTGATGTTACGCTGTTCTGGTGTCAATTCTTTGGCTTCAATAATTGCGCTGATATGCTTGCCACCACCATCAGCATCAGTAATGAGTCTGCCGTAATTGGCGGGATTTTTCGTGTTAAAGCCAAGCACTGCCAGCGCGCCTGATTTTTCGGCGGCCTCTATCAAAGATTGCGCGGTTTGTTGACTGATGAACGGGGTATCGCCATAGAGTATTAACGCGACTCCATTGGTTGCGCCTTTATCCGCATGGTTGGCGTGATAATCTTTAAGGGCGGATTTTACCGCATCACCTGTGCCAGTTTGCTGATGCTGAATATGGGTGGCGATATGAGGAAAGCGCGCTTGAATCGCATCGCAATTATCAGGCGATAACACCAGCCCGATATGGCTATTTTGCGCGGATTTACTTGACGCCAGTGCATTAGCCAGTTTCAACACATGCCCAACCATCGGTAAATTACCGATAGGGTGCAACACTTTCGGCATCGCCCGTTTCATGCGTGAGCCCTTACCAGCGGCAAGGATAAAAATCAGTAAATTTTGCATCATATCCTGTCAATATATATTATATTACTTCTTATATAGCGTAAAGTGGCTGATAAAACAAATCATCTATGATGATTGCGTGATTTGTTGCATTTTTTCAACTGTTTTGGCAATTCTGATGGCGCGGGTTTCTTCTCTTTTGGCGGTTTTTATCCAATAAAGCGATTCTTTTTGCTTCGATGGTGCACGGGCAGTGAAAGTGGCAAAAGCATGTGGGGCTTGTTTGAGCGCATGTTGCAAATCATCAGGGATGATACAGGCTTCCACCTCATCTAAAAATTCCCACATGCCATTTTGTTGGGCAATTAATATCGCTTCCATGCCAGTTTTTTGGATTCTGTTTTCGTGGGTGAGGCGGGCGATTTTATCCTTATTGACTTTTGACCATACGCTTTTGGGTTTGCGCTTACACATCACGCGCATGGTGCGGTCGGCATCTAGCTTGCTGGTTGTGCTATCAATCCAACCGACACATAATAATTCATCAACCGTATCAGCCCAGCTAACATAATGCGGACTATGTTTTTTGTAAGTTATCAGCCAATAGCTTTGATTTTGCGTGTGATTATCAGCCAACCATTTTCGTAACTCATCGGTTGATTTTACTTCTATTTTGGCAAGATGGGGTAAGCTAGACATTGAGGGTATACGCAATCAAATAACATTATTCTCTTTGATGGGGTGGTAGATGGGTTTTGAACCCACGACCTCCTGAACCACAACCAGGCGCTCTAACCAACTGAGCTACAACCACCATAAAACAAAGATAGAGTTACTTTATGCGTGATTAATCATTAATTTTCAAGTATAAAGTAATGATAAAAGTAATTTATCATGGTGAAAAAAATGGCAAAAGATTCAAAAATAAGCAAAACAAGCCCTAAAAAGGCAAAGGCAAGCCCCAAAAAGACAACTGGCAAGGTAAAGACAAGCCCTAAAAAAACAACCGCAAAAGCAAGAGCAACAAGCAAAGCATCATCTGCATCTGTGACGCCATCATTATCGCCATCGCCTGAAGCAGCGCAACCAGAATCAACATTGAAGCAAGCAACAAAAAAACTAAGACAAGGCTCTAAAAAACATATCATCATTGGTGGCGCAACCATTCAACTTGATATGTTTAGCGAGATGCTTGAGGTTATTCGCAATAAAGATAAGCGTCCGCCTAAAATCATCACATTGATGATATTGGTTGCGATTATATTGGCGGTTATTGTGCCACTTTATTTCAACAAAACCAACGAAGAAACTTATCAGGCGGTTTATCAAGAATTTTATGATTCTGAAAATGGCAGTGCCAATATTAACCGCATGGTTAAAACGCTTGATAGGCTTTTTGATAAAAAGCATGGTGGCAGTGCCAATTTGCTCGGCAAGATTTATTTTCAGGGCAAATTGCTAGAAAAAGACGAAGCAAAAGCGATGACATATTATCAAATCGCAGCGGTGAAAGGCTATGCTGAGGCACAATATCAGCTGGGAATGGCATATTATCAGGGTGATATTTACGAACAAGATTATGAAAAAACAGTGGCGTTATTGCTGCCTGCCAGTCGGCAAGGGCATATGCACGCGCAACGCAGATTAGGCTATATGTATCAGCATGGGTTAGGCACGAAACAAGATAAAATCGCCGCCTATGGCTGGCTGGCAATTTCTGGCAAATTATATAATTCTGCTAAAATCGGTTTGGAAGCCTTGAAAAAAGAATTAAGCGCGGCGGAAATCAAGCGAGGTGAGGCATTGGCGCAATCATATATGACGGATTATTATAATGTTGAAGCGGCAATAAAGTTTCGCGATGAGTGGTTTCACCAACCGTGATTTCAGGCGTGATTTCAGGCGTGATTTTAGGCGTGATAACGGGCAAATGCAAACACAATCAGACTTAAACATTGCCCATTTTGATTGCGATTGTTTTTTTGCGGCGGTTGAAAAACGCGATAATCCTAGCTTGCATGATAAGCCGATTGCGGTCGGCAGTGATACCCCACGTGCGGTGGTTGCAACCGCTTGCTATGTGGCGCGTATTTATGGGGTGCGCTCAGCCATGCCGATGGTGAAAGCGAAAGAACTATGCCCGCATCTGGTGATTGTGCCGCATAATTTCAGTAAATATAAGCAAGCGCATCAGGCGATTAAACAGATTTTGCAAACTGCCCAACTACCCTTAAAATATGATATGCTAGATGAGGGCGATATGGATATTAGCCACTATCAGGGCGATAAAATTGCTCTGTTTCGTGCGTTACAACAAGAAATTCGCGAAAAACTACAATTAACATTATCATTCGGGCTAGGGCCCAATCGGGCGATGGCAAAAATCATCTGCAATATCGAGAAACCCAATGGCTTGGTGGCGATGAATACACAGGAAATCAAGCAATGGATGAAAGATAAGCCAGTCTCGTTATTGGCAGGCGTTGGTCCTGCCACTGCCAACCGTTTGGCAAAGCGTGGTATCACCCGTATATCGCAATTACAAACCGCTGATGAGATGATGCTGATGCAACAATTCGGCAAATTCGGTGCGTCATTGAAAGCGATGAGTCTGGCGCAAGACAGAGCGATGACGATGCAAACAAGGGTAGAAAAAACAATCTCGTTAGAACATACTTTTAGCGTTGATGTTAGCAATATCAAGCAGTTAGAAACATGTATCACCGAGTTCAGCCATCAGTTAGCGCGTAAATTGCATAAGCGCGCTTGTATGAAAGTGGTGGTAAAATTACGTAACCGCCATTTTGAAACCAACACCCGCAATATCACACTTGCCGAGCCGATTTGGCAGCCAGAACAAATTAGCGAGGCGGGGATTGCATTGCTGAGAAATATGATTCAGGGACGATATTACTATCATGTTGCGAGTGATTCGCAAAAAAATCAACAATCTTATCGGCTGATAGGGTTAGGAATTGGTAGTTTTGTCAAACATCGTGGTAGTTTTGCACTATTTGATGCGGATAATAGTTGATTTGTTCATTTTTTGTAGTATTTCATTATTTTATGTTCTATGATAATTTAAGAGCATGAATAGAACAAGGAGTAATGTTATGTCATACCAAACTGTAACTGTTGAATTAGAGCGTGGCTTAAAAGATGCTGATGATGTGAAGCATCAAGAATTGGTGTTGCGCGAGATGATTGTCAAAGATTTGTTGAGCGCAGGCAATGTGAAAGATGAAGAAGCGCGTGCGGTGCATATATTGGCAAACCGTGTGTTGCGGATTGGTGGTATTGAAAATCCGGGTTTGGCACTGATTGAAAAGCTGAATTTACGCGATTATGAAAAAATTGTAGAGGCGGCAAATCAACTTGACGCGCCCAATGAAGCATGAGTGATGATGAGTATCATATCAGGCGGGTGATTTTATGGGCGGCAAAAACATGGCACATCAGCATCAATGACATTCTGTTGATGCCGCTTAATGAATTTGAAAAATGGTGTGCAGTGAGTGTGGATGATGAGACGCAAGAAAAAGATTAAGGCGTTAAGAATATCGCAGTATCGGCTTTTAGTCAGGGGGCAGTTGATATTAAAGTCTTTGCCATTATTGACTCATTCACGGCTTATCGCGCCAGAATTGTCGCGCTTGAATGCTATATTACCACGCATTAATAAAAAGCGAGGTCTTAACGCCCTTACGCCTCATCATCGATTGCGGCGTGATAAGGTCACCCATCATACAAAATTGTTGCATACAAACTTGTTGCATCACGCATTATATAGGCCTCATCATAATATAGTGCATCAAGCAAACCACCAGCAAATAATCAACCATCCAAAAATAGATAAGCATCATTCTGTGCATCATCATGCGAGTCATAGAACATTACAGGCGATTCATCAACATCATGCAAAACTCCATCATTCAAAATATCATTCGCAAACAGATATTAATTCACAAAATATCACACATAAAAATGTGATGCATCATCATATGAATAAAAATATGATAAAGCTGATTAAAAATATCAGCGCACATGATGGTGGTATAAAGGCGGTTAAGCAGCGGCTGATTCAGCAAATTACGCCACTGGCAACACAAGCAAAACAGGCACATCAATCGCAGTCGGCAGTGAAAGCAAATCATACCAATCATACCAATAACGCCAAATCGAAAGCCGAAACCACAGCATCACAGTTAGATTATGGACAAATACGGCAGATGATGCGTGATGAGATGGCGCAAATGGCACGGCAATTACAACATGTGATACAGTCCGAAACCCGCAATGATTTTTTGGAAACCAGCCGTATCCGTGCGTTAACTATCCGCTAGAATTGCAACAAGTTGCAATTCGCTAGTAGGGGGCTTTACGACTTGCCTTATCGGCAAGACGCCCCCTATACCCCCACCGTAATATCCGCTAGAATAATGGCTTTGCCATTATTCTAGCGGATAAATAGATGCGGGGGTTGTTAAGGGGGCAAGTGGCAAGAGGCGTCTGCTTTTCAAACTGTCCTACGGACAAAAGTTTGACAAGCGCGCATCGAGAAGCCACCCGCGCCCCCTTAAATAGCGAATAATGGCTTTGCCATTATTCTAGCGGATATTAATGTTATGTTTTAATAATATAAATCATCGCGATATATGGCGGGGTAACATCCATATCAGTGATGGTGTGGCAATGGGTTGCACCACCGCCCTTGTTACCCGTTACGCCAACATCATTACCGCTGTTTGACCTATAGAGAGAGTATGAAAAATCATTATTAGCATTAGTTAGCCGCGCTATTCGACTATTAGTGCCAACAGACTGTGTCCCCGCCGCGTCTTGCGCCAAAGCATGGCGATGACTTGGCATTTGCGCTTCTGTTATTGCTGTGCCTTCGGATGTATGGGTTTTGGTGAAAGCACCACCAGTTTCGCCAACTTCACGGGTATTCGAACTCCCGATAATAAATTTATCGCGGATATCTGGCACATTAAAAGTGGTGCTACCGTTACCACTACCATGTGTTGTGCCAATGGCGGCAAATAAATCAGCATAAGTGGTACGGTTCACCGCTTGTCCGTTGCAGTGCAGAAAACCATCAGGTATGTGGTTGCCGCCCCACATTCTAATTTCACCGGCAGGCGCGCATAAGCGCCTTAAGGCTTTATAAAGCTGTTCATTATCATCAGCATCGGGGGTTAAGCCACTTTCTTCAATCACATTGACAATCTCGCGCATCGGGTGTTCAATCGCCTGTGCGGGAATGATAGAGCCGAGCGTTCCATTTTGTGTGTTGCCATTGCTGTAGCGAGCATCGATATGCTCGCCTATGGGTTGTACATATTTCATTGTTTTGGTTTCCTTTTTTTACGAAGTTAAGAATTTAATTTTTGGTTTAAGAATTGATTGGTTAGCGAACGGCGTAAGACTACCTGTTGGTTTGTCGATGACAAAATTTTCCACCCCTTGCACATTGCTAATCGCCTCATAGAGTAAATTGATTCCGACTGAACCACCCAATTCGGCACTGCGTAAAAATAACGCACTTAATTGATATTCTATTTGGGTTTCAATTTGACTCTGATTGCTATTTTCATCAATCACTAAATTGTTAATGTCAATCAAAGCATCTTCAAGCGTGGGTGTTGTTACATCGATAAGTGTGCCAACGGGGCGCTGGGTATCGATATAGTCTTTCACTGCTTGTATTTGGTCGGCACTGGGTATGGCTAAGAAATCACCATCATTTTCTACCAGAATAAATATTTCCACCTTGCCGGGTGTTGCCGCACCAATTACAAAGGCTTTAGAAACTGGCACACCATGATGTTGACGCATTAAGCTCCAGCTTTTATAATCATTTGCTGTGCCTAATTTACGTGGGTTGCGTAATTCTAGCAATATCCGTTGCCTAAATTGAGAATCGCCCTCTATATTAACGGCGCTACTGATATTATCGCCCTGCACAATGCCGAATGTATCCACATTATCAATCGGGATTTCAAATGCAAGCTCGTCGCCATCCTTAAGGTTGTAAGCATCACCAGCTTGCGTGGCAGTTATGCTAATACTGATGGTCTTTGCTTCGGTAAATATCGTTTCATCATCAGTCCGATATAATAAACCATTGGCATTGCTTAATAAGCTATTGGCAGGAATGGTAGCAGCTATCTTACCACCGATAGTGATGTTGCATTTGGCAAAAGTAGCGGCGCCACGTTTGATATTCCACAACACGCCTAGCCTTTCTAAATCGGTGCCAGTGGCTGTTGTAACAAAACTATTTTTAACGGCATCATCTAGCGCATCGTACAGGCTTGCAATCGCGCCTGCGCTTGCCATTGCCAATAGATTCAGCGGGTGGGCATCAAGCCTGATGTGGTTTTCGCCACTATGATTAACCATTTGATTGAGCATTCGCTTGTGAATCTCATCAATAGAATAGCGTGTAATGGGCATGTTTTTTTCCTTTCGTTACACAGTTAGAATGGTATCGTCAATGATAATCTTAATGGCATAATGTTCGGCGCGCGCTTCTATCGCAACGCTAATATCATTTGCCAGATTTTCATTGATTAAAAATTGCAAGCGCTCGGTGATTTCTTGCTTGATAATATCAAGCGTTTCAATACCCGATGCAATGGGTTGGTTATCGAGATAACGTTTTTTGAGATAGCGCGCTAACACACTGCCAATATTGGGGTTGCCCCAAAAATTTTGATGATGCTCCTCGTGCTTTTCGGTGAGCAACGCGGTGAGTGCCAGTGATGAGACTAGCTTTTGTGATTCATCAGCATGCCAGATTTTATCGGGATTGTTGATGTTGAAATAGGGGGTAAAATGCCACATATTTAATGCCTTTCTTAAAAAATTATGGGGTGGGAGTTTTGGTGATTGCAAGACTTGCGATTGGGTGGGCGGCACTTGCAATAGAAACAATATCGCCATCAAGCAAGATTGATTTTTCTTCGCCCATCGGGTTTTCAGCTAATATTTTTTGCCCTTGCTTGGGCTTTAATAAAATAGAACCGTCTTTTTGCAAAATGATTGCTGCGCCTGATGGTGACGTTAGCTGATAAGCACCCTCTGTCTCTGCTTCAGTGCATTCGCTTAAATAATCAATCGGCAGGGCGTAAATAACGCCATCTTGTCGCGGGTAGGGCAATAACAGCCATGCTTTTTGCCCTTCAATCGGCATATTGCATAAGCCATTGATACGTAACAATTTTACATGGTCGTAAATCACTTGTTGCGCTTGTAATTGCATATTGGGGTTATCGTTTGAAGGTGCACGAATGATGGTGGCAAGCATATTATCCTCACAAATTAAAAGAGATTAGGGGTTGGGCATCAATCATGGTGAAGCGACTTTTTACTGTCTGCCCATCATAAAATTCAGCATTTAATACCAGCATGGCTTTAGGGAATCCTGCCAGCAAGGGCGCGCAAATATCACCCGGTAATAAAGGAATCAAATCAGCATATTCACTGATAAAAACCTGTTCAGGATTAAGTATCTGCTGGATTTTGCGAGCATTATGGGGCTTATCGCCATTGGTGATAATGCGTTGAAAGCCGTGTTTTTTTGCCTGATGCAATGAAGTGGGCAATGTGGGTTGCCAGCTTACTTGCGCCCCGTCATCACTATTTTTGCGCGACATGGCATGAATGTAAGGCGGTGGTAGAAATTTTTGAGTGATAATCAATGTCGGTCTTTGTAAAGCCTCTTGTATTGCATAAGACGCCCCTTTGATTTTGGGTTGCCAAACACCAAGCGCACCATCAATCTTGCTGTGCCAAATCACGCCCGTTTGCCTTGCTATTTGCGTTAGTAATGCGTCAATCGTATCATCAGCATGGGGCTGTAAATTGCTGATTTTAAGGGTAGCGGGCAGTGAGGCAATCTCCACAGGATGACCGTTAAAAACCTGATTGAGCGCAGCAGATAGTGTTAGCTTGCTCAAATGATGCGGCTTTATCATATGTCCGCAGCGGTAAATGGCAAGTGGATTGCGCCATTCGATGATTGTGTGATGGGGGTGGTTGTTAATGGCAATCATCGGAGCATTTTTCAGCAAGGGCTGTCTGTTGATATTCACCGCAATATCAGCCAATTCAGTTGGAGCATCATTGTAAATTTCTGCCGAACCATAGGCATGTTCAAGCCCTAATTGCAGGTAAATTTTTCCGAAATTAAGCAAGCCTTGTTTTTTGTGGGTGAGTGTTATTGTTGCGCTCATAATGTTGCCGCAATATAATTTTCGTTAGGGATAAGAAATTGTTGTTGTGCTACCAACACACCTGCTTGACGAAACTGATTCAGCGCGGTAATTTGCGCGGCGGCAGGTCGATAATTATCGCCATAATGTTGCCATGCAAATAAAATCAGCGGAATTGATTCTGGAGGAGTAATGGTGCGGTAATCGCCAAGATTGCTAGTATGCAAAAATAAATTAACCTGATTGGTAAGCTCTTCAAAAATCACCGATGCTTTACGTGATAACGGGCTATCTTTATGCCCTGCAAAATTTTTATGTAAACGGGTTAATAAACGCGTTAACATGGCGCGTAATTCTTCCTTATCGGAAACATCGCCTTGCCATTTTTCTTCAAGTGTCAGTTTGATTAATTCACGCGCAAAGATGCTGGTGGTGTAATCTTGTAATTTAGAAGAAAGCTTTTGTTCCTGTTCAGATGATGCCCGTTCTTGTTGTGAATTATCATCGGGTTCTGCCAGCTGTTCGCCCGCTGATGCCATTAACGCCGCAGAAACATTTTCTTTCGGCTTGGTGATAGTGTTGATGCGTTGTTTCAGAACATTACTATTGGCGCGTAGATTATCAATGCCGCCCGCAACATCATTTTCAAATAATTCGCTGAAATTTTGAGTGATTGAGAGGGAAGTATTAAGATTATCGCTGATTTGTTGCAAGCTATAAATTGGGCTTAACGCAATTTCGTTCTGCACTGTTTGATAAAAATCATCCATCACTTCATTAAGCTCGGTGATTTGGTTATTGATATTGTTCGTTAGCTCACCCAGAAATCTTAATTTTTTTAGAAATGAATTTGTTGTTGTGTCAAGTGCCTCATATTTTTTTTTCACCGTGAGGGTAACATTGTAGAAATGCTGATAGATATGTGGGTAAGTAATGTTTAGGTTCGTAAGCAGGTATTGATCACCATTACGCAAACCCGGTAATGAGAGGTTTTGCTCTTTACCATTAAGCATTCTCTTTAATTTTTCTAAATCAGTGGCGGCGCGTGGCCCCTGCAAAAAGCCATTAATGGTGAAGTTTTCTAATTCAAATCTAGTGACTATCTCTGTTTTTGATTTTTGGTCGATTTGCGTTACTGTCTCAGTATTAAGCAAATTACTAATATTGGTGACGTGCAGATACACGTCACCAAATTTCGCACGGCGTGGGATAAAACGCGCCATGGTTACTTCACCTCAATCGCAGGATTGCCAGCGATGTTCACTGCAAGGTTGCTACCGCTAATGTCGTCGGCAGTTTCTACCCATGCATTGCTGACCGCATAGCTTTGACCAGTATCAGCCGTTAGCACCAAAGTGATATTATCCATTTTTTCAAAATCACCGATTTTGGTATCCTCGCCAATAGGCAAGGTAAAGGCGAGTTTGAAAGGGCGCAATGATTGTTTGAAAAACACACCGCTTGCCGAATTTTCGCTTGTGCGTTCGAAACCGCCAAGTGTTAGTGTTGATATTTCCTTATGAGGGATGGGTTTGCCATTAATCTGTAAATCAATGACGTTTAAGATACGATGGGGATTAGCCATAATTTAGTTCCTTTAACGTAAAAATTGAATTGAAACAAAGATTTGCCGCAACTGACCGATAAGCTCGGGTTGCAGAATAATCTCAAGGCGACCAGGGTCATTTTGCGAGCGTTGCACCACAATATGTTGGCGAAACTCATCAATGGAATTGATAAGCCCTGCATTCACCCATTCTTGTGCAAGGGCAAGAATTTCTGCCTTCACATCTTTTGGGCGCACCACACCTTGCCGTAACATATCGCCATCATTGCCGACTTTCACTTGCGGATAGCGGCTTAGCAAACGGTTATTCATTTGAAAGCGCAACAGATTTAAGATATAGAAAGTCTCTAAATCGGTATAGCTGTTATCAATCGCACCCGCATCGTTGGTTTTGTAACTGGTGATGGCGCGTTCTAACCGCACTTTACCACCAGCATTCTGGGTGAGTGTGCTCATGCCTTTGCCAATCAGTATATTACGTTCCGAGTCGGTGAAGCCGTGCTTATCTTTTGCGGGTATCACGCCTTGTAGCGTAATATATTGCAAAGCGCGCGCAGGGTCGGTTGCGGTTGCTTTGGCGATATGTGCTGCGTAAATCGCTGCAATCACATATTCAGGCGTTGCACTTTCACGCAAACCTAAAATTGTTTCAAAACGGCTGTTACGGCTTTCGGCAAATTTCACCAATTCGCCATACATATCTTTGCGCGCCAGATATTGCATACCCGGCTTTTGAATCGTGCCACCATTGCGGTTGGTTAGCACAGTATCAATCGCATTCACCAAAGTTATATCACGGCTGAACGGATTGATAATCTCGCTCCACCATGTATCGCCTAATGATGCTGCTAATGTAATGCTGTTGATTGCGCCAGCACCCGATTGCGATAAGGTAGCAATATAGTCGAAGCCGTCTGGGTCTTGCTCGTGAGAGGCAAGGTTGAAATGTGGTGCTTCTTGATTAAAGCTTGCGCCCTTATAAGTGAATGAAAATTGACAAATATCGCCCGTTACCGTTACATCGCTGATTGGCAATGTTCGGTCTGCTTTAAGTGCCGTTTGCACCTGAGCTGCAATATCGGCAGGTTTGCCTTCAATACCGATGCTTACTTGTTTGCCATAGACATAAAGCACAACCGTTTTAGGTGATGTAACATTTGACTTTGAAAAATCAAGTTGCCATACGGCTTGTACGCCTGCAACAGGTTCGGTTAATGGCAGTGCATAGACTTCCTGATAGGGATTAATCGCAAACACGGCATCTAGCATAGCGGTTAGCATTGCATTTTGTCCAAATAACTGCATTTGCGTGCCATTACCGACTAATATTGTCTCGTTTTCTTTGGCAGTGCCATTGATGACTAATATTTTATCGCTTTCGGGGAGATTTGCATTGGCAGTTGATATTGCCACGTTTTCTGCTAAAGTGGCTGCGCTGGTTTTATGCCCTAATAGCAACAATTTCTGCGGTAATGCTGTGCCGCCACTGCTCGCGTGCTCTGCGTTAAATTCGGCAAACACACCGGGCAGTTTGAAATTGACAGGAATGGTATAAAAATTGGTCATTTCTGTGTTCCTTTTTGATTGATGATGATAACATCGCCATCGGTGATACGTCTTGCCCAGTATTCGCTAAAATCAACTGTGATTTGCGCGGTAATGGGGTTGCCGTTTTCATCGGTAACAATGCGGTCTTTCGCGGGTTTAATGGTTATATTCATGTGGTTTCCTTTATGAATGTGAGTGAATCATTGGTAAAAGATTCGGGTTTGTGATTGAGCCACATTAAATCGATGCCTGTAAGCTGGTCACACCTCTCGGTTGGTTGTAGCGTAAAGCTTGTTTGCAAACCGATTTTACCAACCGATAATGCCTTGCCCTCGATAAATTCATTGGGCAGAAATTCAAATTGTTTGATTTTCAATGGCGCAATCGGTAATTTTAATGTCTCACCACTTAGTAAAGAAGCGGCATCTAACATTAATTGATACAGCCCTGGGACTGATTTTTGCCGTTGTAACCCCTGATTAAACAATGATTCTGTTTGAAACCATAGGGTTATTTTCGGATAAAAATGCAGTCCAGCACTGTCTTGCAAGGGGGGTGCTTCATGGCTATCATGATGCAGCCATACAGCAGGGTTTTTGCGGGTTAGCTTCTTTGCTAAATCACTGTTAAAGCTCGCGTTTAATATCAGCAAACTGCCATATTCATAACCCAAAGCGGGTTGCGCTTGTGCAAACCTATCCAGTAATTTTTGTTCAATTTCACCTAACATGCTGTCCTCCTTTTCTGCCCCCTTGTTTGATTGTGGCAAGTTGCGGTAGCGCACGCGGATCTAATTGCCCTTGGGCAAGTTGTTTTAGCATTTCACGCGCGCGCGATGCCGCTTCTTTCACCGCAAGCGGTGGTTCGGGCTGAAAATATGTCGCCCGCACCAAATCAGCCGCAATTTTTTGCAATAATGCAAAACGCGCATCATCTTTAATATCTTTAAAGCTTAAACCCCGCATTCCAAGATAGAAAGCAATCTCGGCATGGGTATCGGCAATGCGGGTGTTCAACATAGCGTTGTCTAAGCTACCCGTCGCATACGGGTCGTTACAGTTGATTATTTCCGGCTCGCCAAAGCGGGTTTTCAGCCCATCGATAGTGATAAAAAATTGCGATTCTGACATGGGATTCTCCTTAAATTTAGCTCATCACATTTTGTAAAAAATAGCCCGCACGGCTAGCGGCGGCGACTTCACGACAGCTTAATGTTACTTTAACGATTTCAGAACCGTTCAGCCCAGCGCGTTCATCACGCCCACGCTTCACAGCAATATCTTCGTAAGTAGCAGTATAGCCCCATGAAACACCGTGCCGTGTGCCGACTGCGGGGTCGATATAAAGCATGGCAACATTTTTGCCCCAGCTTGGGATAAAGCTTGGATTTTCACCACGCCGTGCTATATTGATGTAAGATGAGCCAACAAGCACCTCATCTACTTCTAGCAAGCCTGCCAATGCTTCGCGGCTTACCAATTTACCGCTGCCATTATTGCCATAAAGCGCGCTAATCACTTTGGGGTGATGGCGCAGACGCGACCAAACCTCTTGTCCGAACACAATTTTATTCGGGCGAAGCAATGGTTTATCTAATGATTCTAGCATCACCTTAATCGGGTCAGAAGCATCATTTTGCCAACGGTTGCTCGTCGCAATATCGGCGCGGAGGCTTGGGTCGTAATTATGGATATTACTCACCAAATCTGCCACGCGCTTTTCGCGGTCAAGCTGTAGCAAGCCCGTAAGATACATTACCGATGCCATCATGGGGTTAAATCCACGCGGGCTATTTTCGGCTTGTATCATATCATCAAGCGGGATGGAATCTTCCAAACCGTAATCTAAGGCAAGAATCTACTTTTACGTTTGATTCAAGCTGCATACGGTTGGCATAGGAAGAACGCCCTAATTTTGTATCGGGCAGGGTCATAAAAATTTCGTCATCATAGACGATATGATCGAATTTCTTGGTGCCAACGCTTACCGAAGGTAAAACCTTATCGGCAATCAATGCGCTTGCCGGATTTTGGTAGGCAATGGCGACACCAGTCAATTCAGAATCAATGTGAAAGGGAGTTGAATCAGTCATTCATTGTTTTCCTTAACATTTGGGTTGATATTAACCACGTAATAAAACGCGGGTGATATTATCGGCAGCTGCCGATGCTTCTAACGCAGTGGCAATCACTTTTTTGTTGGCAGTTGCTTTCACAAGACGGGATTCACTATCCCATGTTAAGGCATCACCAACGGCAAATGCGCCACCAGCTATGGCATCGCAAATGCCTATTAGCAGAATATCGGCAAAATTATCTTTGCTGCTATTACCGCCTGCGAGTGCAATACCAATGGCTTTATCGCTATCGGTGCTTGCTAGTTTCACCATGCCGTCGCTGGTAAGGGCGATGGCGCGGTGTTTTTTCAAATCTTCAAAGGCTTTGAAGGCTTTGATGAGTAGTTGTTCGCTCATGAAACTCTCCTGATTGTTTCTTTTGCATGTTGAATCGCTTCCATAATGGAAGGGGCTTGACCATTGACACGTTTCCGTGCCAAATATTTGCGCGCCTCGTTGCCTAATTGATAGCCAATAAGCCGTGCATCCTGATGTGCGACATGATGTGTAAAATCATGGGCGGGCATCGGGGTTTCTGAAAATTCGGGTGATTTGCTCTGATTATGCGTGCCAGCATTTTGCTTAATCAGCGCATAGAGCAAGTGTTGTAAAGCATCATATTGATTTTGCTGGTTTTTCGCCTCGCTAAATTGAGTGATAAATTGGTTCAGCAATGCAAGATAAGCGGTTTTTTGCGCGGGCAGTAAATCGCCTTGCTTTACCAAATCATTTAAGAAATCATCGGGCAATGTTAGGCTTTGTTCGTGCCATAAAGTTTTCACAGTCTGCCATAAATTACGAAGCGGATATTTACCCGCTTGGCTTACCCAATCGTTTAACATTATGACTCATGATGATTGCTCCTTTAGCCAAGCCGAATTATTTTTCGTATCTTTTGAATTATCAGCCTGATTATCGGGCGCACTATCAGGCGCATGGTCAAAATGACGCGTTATATAAGGCACAGGCACATCATCATCGCCAAAATTCCATTCGCATAGCCATGTGATCACTTGCCGTGTGAAGCTTTCGCAAATCAGGTCGCAATCAGCTAATATCAATCGGTTTTTCACGCGGTCATGCACATTCGCTTGCGCGTAAGAGCCGCCTTCATCGGTGGTCATGGTCTGCCCCAATATCAATTTGGCAATGCTACCGTTGCAATGGGCAATCAGCGGGTGATACTCACCATTGCCTGTGCGTTTGGCTTCTAGCAATTCTAACATCATGGAATCGGGAATCACGGCGGCAGTATCGCGCCGTAAATTGGCGGCGGCTTCGAGCAAGGCGGTTTTCTCGCTTTCACGAATACGGGCGGCAGGATATTTGCCAATAATGGTTGGGCTGGCATATTTTTCTAAAAATATTTGCCATTGTTCCATCGCCTCGTTCTTGGCTTTTACAGGCGCATATAGCCATTCTGCCAATGCTTCGCCGCGGGGCTGGTCGGCACAGATACCACCTGATGTTACATGCCAGAATTTCTTTTCGGGTAAGTCAACGGGCTTGCCGAATTGATTTTTGATATGGATTTTGCCATGGGCGTCAAAATCAAAATATTGCGGATGGCGCGGTTTAATCGCCTGAATCGTGATTTGATTATGTTTCTGTTGCCAGATAATTTCCGCCACCGCATAGCCATAATAGCGCGACCATAGCATTTGTTCGGTGATTTTATCCATATCCAAACGGTTCAAAACTTTGCGGGTAAAATCTGCAATTTGCTTAGCGTCAGCGCTATCATCGGCGGGCATAATGCGATAGGGCAGGGCGACTGCATGATAAATCCTTTGTTGCATACATGCCATCACCTGTGCATCTTTACGGCTTTGCATGGCGCGTTGCCAGAATAAAGTTGCATCATGCCGTTCAATCGGCTGTTGCGTATTAATGCGATGGCTGGTTTCAGCCTCCATCATCTCGCGATTGCTGAGTTTCGGGTTATTTGTCGGTTTGCTTGTTGTCTTGTTCATTGTTTTGTCCTCTTTGATAAAGTTTTACTGATGTTAGGCGCGAACGCCCTGATAATTAATGACGCTGATATTTTGAGTTTCAGCCGCTTCTATTGCCATCGCCATCGCCCAAAAACGGTCGGCATGACCATCTTTACTGTGGCTAGCTGCGATTTTTGCAGTGCCACCATTGCTGGTAATCAGTTGCGGGGCGTGTAAATCGGCACGTAATTTTTTACATGACGGTATCCTGATAGTGCGGTTTTGAAAATGCTGTTTCAGCTTGCTTGCCAGATGCAATTTGCGCGGTGCCGTAAAATGAATCCCTTCCACCAGTAAGCCATATTTGGAGCGCGCCCGTTCATACGGCATCGCGCCAATGCCTGTGCTATCAATCACGATTTTCAGAGGGCGGTAACGGCGCACCATTGTATCAAGCAGGGCTTCTTGTTCGGCAAAATTCATTTGCTGATGCGCTTCTATCTGGCGACACCATAAAATATCACCTATTTTTTCAATCAATATAATCACAAATAAATCACGTTTGACGGCAATATCGATGCCGATAAAGAACTCGCGATGCAATAATTCATCATCAGGGGCATGGCTCGTATCAGCAGTCTCGCATGACATTATCAGCCCGTAATCTAGCCAAGCATGTTTATCATCTAGCCAGTCTAATTCATATTCTTGACGCCATAAAATCGGGTCGTTGGCGGCATGTTGTAGCATCTCAATATCGCGGGGCAAGCCTTGTTGAACCGCTTGGTAAATATCGACCTTATGGCGCGACCATTGGTCATTTTCATGTTGTTCAGGATTCATCAGCTGATAAAATTTATTGTTCTTGCCAGCAGGTGTTGAGGTAATCCGCACTTTAAATTGTGGTGCAGAAATCACAGGATAAAGTGCCTGCCAGATTTTTTCATCATGACGGTGGAAAGCAAATTCATCTAAATATAGATTGGCGGAAAAGCCACGCGCCGCATCTTCATTGGCGGGCAATGCCGTAATGCGCGAGCCGCCTGCAAGCGTGATGTCATGTTTGGCATATTTTATGGTGCCAATCACATTGTTATTTTTATTCAGCAGCGCGTAATAGGCTTGGCATAACGGTTTCAGATAATTATTCATCATCTCGCTTGCTTGGCGTTCACCACGCGAAAGCACCACCCACCTTGTGTGATAACCTGCCAATTCAGCGCGCAGACAATCAATCAGAATCTCGGCAGCATTGGTGAGGGTCTTGCCCGTTTGCCGTGCAAACATACCAATCTTAAAGCGGCTATCATCATCAAGCCATGCGCGCTGATAGGGGAGGAAATGGATAAGTGGTTGCGTCATGATGGCGTTACCTCAATCGGTGTGTTTTTGCTACTTTTAGGTGCATTTTTGTTGTTAATTGCCTTTTTGCCATTTGTCTTTTTATTGGCTTTTTTCAACGTATCAGCACCTAACAAGCCCAGCATCCGCATTGCTTGTTTCACAGTTTGTTCTTCATTGCCAGCATTATCAGCATTTGGTAATTTATCATGCAAGGCGGCGATTTCTTTGAGGGCGCGCGCCAAATGCACGGTATCTGTGGGTTTCAAACCCTCACCTTGCTCGTCAGCAAGCAGTAATTTCAGGATAAGATTTTGCAATAGCTCACTGCTGATGATGAGTTTATCGGCAGTAGCGGCAGGGGTGGTGCGCGGATATTGCGTGGCAAGTTGTGAAATCTTCTGCGATTGCGCCAATTTTTCCGATAACATATCAAGGCTGATATTGGAATCCAGCACAGCCAAATGGTTTTCGGGCGTTACACGCTTTTGGTGATGGAATTGTTGACGGCTCATAATTGCAAATCTTTGATAAGGTTATCGGCGGCATCAAGCCCTTTACGGCTGATATGAATAATATGCAAGCCTTCCATTTGGCTGATACTCAGCAATTTTTTGCTTTCTAGCAGATGCAAATCGGCTAAAAATTCATCATAGGCGATGATATGCCCCAGCGATTTAAGTGCGGTTTCTAGCACAGCCTCGTTCAGTTTGCCTTGCGGGGCACGAGCAATTAGCTTCAGCATCGATAGGCGGCGGTCGGTGGCAAGGTAATGTTGAAAACTCATTGGTTGTTCTCCAGCAAATAGTTTTCTACGCGTTTCACGGCGTCATTGATGGTGCGTAATTGTTCGTTTTGCGCTTTTTGCGTGGCTTTCAGTGCCGAAATCCGCAATGCCAATTTATGAACATCACTGCGTGAGGCGCATTTTTCTTCAATCAATGCCAGTAATTTTTCGTTATGCACGATGCGATTTTGCAGTTGTTGCAAATCTTCTTTGGTGGCGGTGAGTTTTTTCAATGACCATAATCCCCATAATGCAAGGATTGTCATCACTGACCAAACAGGACGCCATAATGCTAAAAAGTCACGCAAATCCATGATTCTGTTCTCCTGTTGCGATAGATTGTTGTTGGCAATCAAAATGATGGCATAAGTCTTCGCAGTGAATTTGCCCTTTGCAAAATATGGCATCGCCACCACATGATGGGCATGTTAATGCTTGTTTCGGTGCGCGTGGCATCGGTTTATTCCAGCCTTCGAATTCTGATGTTTCGGTAATAATGTCAAATTCATCAATCATAATTTACTCCTTTTCATTTATTTTGGTTCGGTTTAAGTTTGGTTTTTGGGTGTGGCACGGAATGTCAGTTTAATACCAGCCGATAATTGCCGCCGAAGATGGCACAGCAAGGTTGAGTTGCTGATGGTTGCTAATAAACGGTTACCTGCACGCGCTTCACCTGTGCGGGCATGAACGATTTTCACATCCGAATATGTAATGCGTAATGTGGCAGGATTTTTCTCATATTCATCAGCTCTTGCCTCGCTATCAACGTTACGAAGCAGACGGTTTAGCCCTGCAAGGTTCAAGCGGCTGCGCTCGTAAAGTCTCATCATAATATGCTCGCGGCGCTTGCTTTCATGAGTGCTATAGGTAAGGCAATCATCGGGCAATGCAGTATCGCGTTCCCATTCATCTAGTAACGACACGCTTTGTTGTGGGTTAAGGTCTATTTTCAACGCGTCAAATTTTGTGTAAAGCAAATCAAGCTCGTCACCTAATGCGCTGGCAAATGCTTCCAATAATGGGTCGTGCCTTTGCCAAATCAACCCTTGTGGCAGTAATTGTTGAAAAATATTGTGGTAAGAAAGAATCTGGGGCATGGGTGACTCACGTTAAATAGTTGGTATTGGTGCCATCAAAATGGATAAATTCACGGCGATGGTTACGGGCATCGGGCATAATTTGGATATGCACCCAGCCACTGTTAGGGTCTTTTTGGTTGTAATACTCCAAAATAATGCGGTCATATTCTAAATATTCCGCGCACCAATGGGCAAAATCATCATTATCCCAGCCTAATAGCTCAATATCTACCGCCAATCCTTGTCGATGCAGACTATCAGGCTTAGCACCAACCATGCGGTTCAGTTCAGCCGAACGATACCAGCTTTTAGGGCTGAAGGGCTCACCATATTCATCACGAATTGGCTCTAATATATTCTGGGCAACCAGATAGAGATTCTCTTGTAAGGCTTTGACTGGTTGATTATCAATGCTCAAACGTGTTGCAAGGGCATCTTTACTGGCTTCGGTTATATGGAAATGGTCTGATAGATACATGTTCCTTCCTAACAATTTTTCTGGTAACTTTTCTGTTACTGTCTCTGATATTTTCATCTCGCGCTCCTCTTGTTTTTCCTGTGCATTATCTTATAAAAAAATATATGCAACGGATGGGTTTTCGTCATCACTCCGTTCAATCTAGCACATAAAAAGAACTGCAACAGGCTTTTTCATTTTTTGTTCTAGATTTCTTATAAATGACAACACTTTTAACGAGAATAAAGGTTTTCTTATTCCTTGTTTTTTCTTTTAGTTGTTACAATTTATGATTGTATTTATAAAAATTGATATAAATTAGAGATGTTTTTTTAGAATCTTGCGAATCAGCAAAGCACTGGATTTTAATGTTGAGTATAGCGGGCATTAATATCCGCTAGAATTGCAACACGTTCAATTCGCTAGCCCAATTTCTTTAATAAGGGGCTTTGCGGAGTTGGTTTATATATCAAGGGGGTGCGGATTCACATTATTATGCGGGGGCTTTGCGACATACGCTTTGACGGTTATGTCCATAGGACAACCGCCACGCGATGGCGCCCCCGCACCCCCACCGCTCATTAATATATGGGGGCTTTGCGACATACGCTTTGGCAATGAGGGCAAGCCCATTGCCACGCGATGACGCCCCCATACCCCCACCGCTCATTAATATATGGGGGCTTTGCGACATACGCTTTGACGGTTATGTCCATAGGACAACCGCCACGCGATGACGCCCCCATACCCCCACCGCTGTATTTAATACAAAGGCGGTGCGTATTTCGCTAACGCAACCTTGACGCAATGATTCGAAGCTGATTCGCCAATGATTTATCTAGCTTTTTCTGCCGTTCTATCACATTAATAGCATGGCTAACCGTGCCGGGGTCGCGCATAAAATGGCGTGCAATTTCGTTGCGTTTGCATTCAAGTAAAGTTTTGCACAGATAAATCGCAATATTGCGTGGTACACGACTATGTTCGGTGCGATTATGTGCTAACATCTCCATTGTGCTGATATTATAATATTGTGCCACCTGTTTGGTAATTCGTTGTAGCGTTAAAGGTTCGGGATAGGGCGAAAGAAAACTGGTCTTGCGCTCAATATGATAAAGCCGCGCTTCTAGCTGATTGATACGATTCATCAAGGTTGTTACAATTTTTTGTTCGTTATTTGTAGAGTTATGCATGGTATTCCCTCTTTTTTAATTCTATATTTGTTCAATGATAATAAGTATATTAGCGAAAAGCAAGACTGAAATCATAAAAAATAAAAAAACAGTGTAAAAAACAATAAAAAACCCAAAGTTAGGCTTGACACGCAATATATAAGATGCCTATTGTCAGATTGGTTTATAAGATAACTGCTAAAAACTTTGAAGGAGAAGTTATTATGTTAAGAAAAATATTTATTTTGGTATCGGTTGCAATGTTGGCAACGGCTTGCACTAGTACTGATGCTACAACTGAAACTACACCAGAACCGATTGTGGGTGATGTTTTTGACCCTGCCAAAACAGATGTTTTAGACGTATTTACCAGTGAGACAGCAAAAACGCCACAGACAATTGGTGCTATTGGCTATGATTCTATCACTCTTATTTCTGATGATGCTGTTGGTAAGCCAACTGCTATAGGTGTAACATTGCCAAGTTTAACGTTATCGTTAGAAGATGACATCAATTATGAACGTGGTAGTACTGCAACTTTATGGTCTGATTCTGCTAATCTAAAAATTGATAGAACAGTTGTTGCAACGCGCATCACATCATCAGGCGTTAAGCTTACATTTGGTGATGATGGGTCTATCTCAGCTGTAACTGCTTATGCGGATGGTGATTATGATAATGCAACTGCTGACAGAAGCACTGCTTTCGGCTTCGATTCGGAATATATGGTTTATGTTAGTTGGGCTTCAGAATCATCTTTAGATGATGCTAGCGAAGCACTTAAACAGAATGTTAATAGTCTTGGTGGTATGATGATAGCGGGTATTGAAACTGTTGGCACTGCTTTAACCGCTCTTACTAATGATTCGGTTATGTTTAAAGGTGCAGGCACGGGTATTTATGGTAATGGTGCTGTAAAATATAATACAAGTTTTGCAACAACAGCCACTGCTGATTTCACAGCGAAAACATTGGAGGTTAGCACGAGTGGTACAGCTTGTCTTGGTGATAATTGCACTGATGTTGCCGTGCCAACTTACCTTAACTTCATGGCATCAGGGTTGAAATTTTTAGAAAATGGTGTAGGACCAGATGCAGCAAATAATATATTCGAATCGTTAGTGATTAACAGCAACCTTACAGGCTCGGTGGAAGCACGCTTTTATGGTGGCGGGGCTGAAGAGCTCGGTGGCACATTCTATGCTGGTAATGTTAGCGCACAAGAATATTATATGGGTGCATTCGGTGCAAGAGTTGGAACGAGTGACAGTACAGGTGGTGGCACTGACCCCGGCACAGGTGGTGGCACTGACCCCGGCACAGGTGGTGGCACTGACCCCATCGTCAATACGATTACTCTCGCTAACAATGATATCGCAACAAATGGTGCGCCAGCGATGGAACATGCAGGCTATGATTCGCTTGATGCGGCATTGGCAGGGGCGGTTGCTGGCACTGATGTAACGCTTAATCTATCTGCGCTTGCGGTGCAATCAGCAGGTAGCTTTAAATATATGCGTTCGGATGCTGGCACAGACTGGGTTGAAGGTGATTTGACAGGTGAAGAAACAGTTATTTCTAACTTTGGTTCTCCGATTATTTCAATCACATACCAATATGATGTGTTTGGTGCAGAAGAGGGTTCGCTTGCGGGGTTGCCTAATAATAATGTGAAGAGTGTAACGCCATATTTGGGTGTTAATGCCTATGCAAGCACTAGCAATGAAGTTCCTTTTGGCAACCTTTATGTGGGTGCAATAGATTCTGTCGCATCTGCTGGTAAAACCAGTGTTGTGGTAGCATCTCAAGATATTGCCAGTAGCACTGATACTGATATTGTTGAAAGCCAATATATGATGTTGCTTAATTGGATAAATCAGATAGGCGCAGAAGATATGTCAACTGATTTAGCTTCAGAAACGGGCACGGATGCGACGCTTCCAACTTTTGAACAAGGTTATTTGGTTGCTGGTATAGAAACTGCGGGCACTACCCTTGCCACTATCACTGATACAGCTGTTAGCTTTAAAGGTGCGGGTTCTGGCAATTATAAGAAAGAAGATGGTGATGATTTCTTTGGTGTTGATTTTGATGTGAGCGCAACTGTTAATTTCACTGCCTACACGGTAGGATTGACAACCACTAATACTGGTTACTATTGTTATGGTGAGGCAGGTTGCACGGATGTGATGACAACAAATCTTAATTTCACTGCTGCATTAACTTATAGCGCAGGCGCAAATAATATCAGTGGCACTGTTGCAACTGATGGCATGAGTGGCTCAGCCAATGCAAGATTTTACGGTCCTATGGCTGACGAATTGGGTGGCACATTTAGAATGTCAAGTGCGACTGAATATTACATGGGTGCATTCGGTGCAAAAGTTGTCATGAGTGACAGCACTGGTGGTGGCGTCATAGGTGTCCCCGAAGTTTCGTTTGATGCGATATCTGATGCTGCAGAAGATGGCACTGATAGGGTGGTTACATTCCAATCTTTGGCAGTGGAAGCAAATTCAAATGTTGATTTGACGCGTGTTGTTGAGGTTGAAGATGCAGTAACCGCTGCTTATGCAGTGGTGCAAGCTGACGGAGTTGCGATAACTCATAGTGGTTCAACTACTATCTATAAGGTGAAGTCAGAAGGCATTAACACTCCTGAGACCAGTGATGATGCCTATGAATATGTGGCGCGAGTTGGCACAACACAAGATTTAGAATTATATGTTTTGACTGCAGGCGGTGGCACGTCTACTACCGCTGATGATGTCTATGAAAAATCTTATAAGGATGTTTCTTGGTGGAATACGCCATCAGCTGATATAACGGTTAATAGTGCCAATACTTCATTCGCAAATATAACCAATCCTACAATCGCTATCACTTATAAAAATGGTAGTTATCTTGATAATTCAAGTGCCACTGTTACCACTGGTCTTCTTGATAAAGCGGTCATTACGTTTGCTGATGGATCAGATACGGTAACCCATACGCTTGCGAGTGCTGGTGCTGATAAATCAACAGAATTTTTTCTAGATGGTGGCGGAATTGTTGGTGACGAAACAGGCTATATAGAAGTGAGCAGAGGTGTGGAAGCGTTTGGTTTTACATCAAAATATATGGTTGGTGCGCGCTGGAGCATGATTTCTAATATTATGTGGCTTGATGCGCCCACTCACGCGCCAGACGGCACTCTATATACCACGGATAATCAGACAGGTATAGCCTATCAAAATAAAAGACGGGAAATGACTGGCACAGTTACCAACGGCTTGTCAGTTTCTGGCTTTGAAACTGGTAAGGAACTTACAATAGATGGTTCGGCAATCACTATTGGTGATTTACCAATAACAGGCACTGCGATGTTTGCAGGCAAAGGTGTTGGTTACTATGCGAATGGTGTTGGCACATTAAATGATGCATTACAGCTGACTGAATTTGATGTTGCTGTTACTGCTGATTTTGTTAGTAGCTCAGTTGCAATAACAACCACAGAAACAAAAGGTTATTCTTGTAACTTGCTTGAAACGCGATGCGATTCTGCAATCAGAACACCTTTAAACAATCTTAATATTACGACTGGTGATATATCTTATACTACAAATAGTATCAGCAAGACTGACCTTACTGTAGATGGTATGAGTGGTAATATTGAAGCAAGATTTTATGGTCCTGATGTTGAAGAGTTTGGTGGCACATTTAATGTTTCAAGTGGCACTACCAAATACTATATGGGTTATTTTGGTGCAGAAAAAAAATAGGTTCTTACATTTATCGTAAGAAATAGAAAAAACTGAATATGAAAGGCGTAGGTAAATCCTGCGCCTTTTTTATGATGGGATTTCGCACTCCTTTTCACATACACTGTTTCACGCGCCCATTATCGCCTCTGCTTAATTGCTTTAACCCGAATCAAGAAACCTGATATGAATAGAAAAATTGACATCTGGCGTATTTTTTGCTAAAGTTACTCTTGTAATATTACCAATCGGCCATTAAAAATTTCCAGAAAAACATGCTATCATGTTCATAAAAAAAACAATTTTATTACTGCCTTTATGTTTGTGCTTGCTAACCGCTTGTAGCAGTGAAGTTACAGTGGATTCGCTGGCAGCGGCCAATAGTAATAAACAATTTAAAGTCAACACGCTTGAGAGTATTAATACAAGCGAGGCTCCGGATGTGTCTATCGCTGAAGATAATAACGACGAAGAATACCCATCATTCACGGCGGCAAGTGCTGATAAAACGAATACCAACGATAAAATATTTACCTTGCAGGCATTGGCTGTACAAAAAAATGATGTTTCTGATTATGAGCGTAGGAGTGGCACCTCAAATTGGAATAGTGCAAAAATAAAACAAGTAGTAACGCTTGCCCAAGCAACCGAACCGGTTTTATCGCTTAGTTTGAATGCTGATGGCTATATAGCGGCAGCAACAATCTATTTTGCGGATAAAACCTATCAATCTGTTACCACCAACGGCCCTATATCTGAGTCGGCTCTTATCGGCACGATTGGTGAAGGGGCGACTGCTAATGCCACCACAACCATGATTATGGCGGATAGAAAAAATATTTTTGGACTTATTGATGGTGATGGCAATAGCATTACTTCTGATTATATGGTTTATGTTGGCTGGAACATGGCAAAAGAATTTCACAGCCTTGCAAGCACTGGCACACAGGATAGTATTTTTGAAGATGATGGCGTTATGGTTGCAGGTATTGAAACAGATAATAGCGATATTCCACCTATTGGCGAGGCATCATTTAACGGCAAAGGAAGAGGTGAATATGGCGATAAAAGAACAAGCTATACAACTATTTTTGATGTAAGTGCTAAAGTTAATTTTGCCAGCTCTATCACAATCAGCAGTAGCAATACAATGCGATGCGAGGATAATTCATCACAATTTAGTGAATGCACGCAAATGCCCGAAGCCACACTTGATTTTAGCGGGGCAACAACCAACCTTATCAGAGAGTTGAGAGGAAGTATAGAAGCCACTGATTTATTCGGCGGATTTAATGCACGCTTTTACGGACCTACCGCTGAAGAATTAGGTGGTACATTTGCGATGGTGAGCAGCGGCGGTGATCGCTACTATTACGGGGCATTTGGTGGCAAACGTGGTAATATATTTATTGCGGGGGCGAATCAGTTTGCCATTGCCTCTTTAATAAATAGAGTGACTGATTCGCAAAAATCAGCTGACAATGCTAGTTATAGTTCACTGACTGCTGCAAGTGATGGTGCCAGTGGCACAGAACTAACATTGAAAGGGTTGGCGATACATAAAGATGATAGTAAAACGCATAACCGTGTTAATATGGGAACAGCTTGGGACAATGCTAATATTAACCAGCAAGTCTCGCTTACACGCGCTAGCTCGCCTCTTTTATCGCTCAGTTTCAACGCGACTAAAAACATAGAGACACTTACAGCCTATTTTGCTGATAAAACCTATATTGCTGATATAAGCGGTGGCACATCATCTGCATTTGCTTTAAGCGGTGTTATCGGCAGCACGAGCGCAGAAGTGCCTGCTGACGCCACCACCAAATTGATGGCGGATAGAAGCAAAGATATTTTTGGCTATAATTTAACGGCAAATTATATGCTATATGTGGATTGGGTTGTCGAAAAAACGCTTGTGGATGAGGGGCTAACGCAAAGCAGCTTTCGCAATCATGGTGTTATGATTGCGGGTATGGAAACAAATGCGGTGATTCCTACAACTGGCACGCTTGTTTTTGAAGGCAAGGGGCGCGGGTTTTATGGCGATTTAAATAATATTTATGCTACCATATTCAACATGATAGCCAATGTTGACTTTGTAACAGCGACTATTGACCTGCAAACATTAAGCACGGTGAGTTGCACAAGCGAAAATATCAGTACTTGCACCGTTCCTGCCAGTGCGCTTGATTTTAGCGCAAATGATTTAAGTTTTGATAATGGTAGTGGCACAGCCATCAATGTGATTACAGACAATATGGTCGCAACAAATAATCTAACAGGCACTATTGATGCTCGTTTCTATGGTGGAGATTTTGAAGAATTTGGTGGCACATTCACATTAACAAACAGCAATAGTTATTATTATGGTGCGTTTGGTGGTTATAATTTTGGTTTTCCGAATATTGCAATTTCGCGCACGACGAATGATGATTTAGGCGGCTACCAATCATTTGATGATGCGTCAGATGCGGCGGACACAGCTAACGCTGATAAAACAATCATCTTGCCTGCGGTGGCAGTCAGTTACGCAACAGATGGCACAACCACAGACCCTAGCAGATTTGCAGAAACTGGCGATACATCGCCCGCGATTAAACTTACCTTTGATATGAATGGAGATATTTCAGCTGCCACAACCTATGTTGCCAGTCAAAGCATTGATATTATAATGCCCACAACACCACTTGATTCAGAAAAGGTGAAAGGGATGGTGATGGTTGGTGCAGATACATCAAACTTAGAATTCACCAGAATCGCCGATACAACATTTAGTTTTTCGCCAGAATATATGATGATAGGTTGGTGGGAAACAACAAATGGTAGCAATAGCAATAGTGGCAGCATGGTTGTTGGGTTTGAAACAGCTGGCACAGGAATAGATAGTATTTTAACGGAAGGCAATGCTAACTTTACAGGCAATAGTAGCGGGTTTTATCATTCAGCGAGTAACAATTTTCTGACGAAATCCAACATCACAGTCAATGTTGATTTTACCAAGCGTATCGTTGGTGTAACCAGTGATACCACGCAATGTAATGATACTGCTACGATTTGCAATGCCGCTGTCGCCGCCTCTATAACGATGTCAGACCTAGATTTTAACACAGCCGATGCCATCGCACCAAAATATGATGCTGGCACAAATAATATAAGCGGCGCTATTATCACAACAGGCACTGATGTCGCAAGCAGATTGAAGGGCAAGTTTGATGCCCGTTTTTATGGCAAGAATGCCGCAGAGCTAGGTGGCACATTTATCATGCAATCGGCTGATGAGGATAAATTTTATAGGGGTGCTTTTATCACAAAAAGATAATCAACAGAGCAATGAAAAAATTGATAAATAAACATAATAAAATGCACCGCAATATCACCATTCATGGCGTTAAGAGTGGCGTATTGATGGCAAAGCAATCATTTGTTTGCTTGCTATTATTATTGCTAACGGGTTGCTTTGCTAGCGCACCAGCTGGTGATGATAATAGTGTTGACTATACCGATTATGGCATTATCCAACCCAGTAGCAATGTTGTTGATGATGATGTTATTTATGGTGGTGAGCGCTATTTCAGCCTTAACACAGTTAGTGCAGTTGCAACCAATGCCGCCGCCAGTCTTACATCTAATCCATCTTTTAATAGTCTTAATCAAACAATCACTCTGCCTGCTTTGGCGATAGAAAGACATGATATTACCGAATATCAGCGTGCTATCGGCGCAACAGATTGGCAAGATATTAATATTATTAGAACAATCACTGTTACTGATATCATATCGCCTGTTTTATCACTTGAACTTGATGGCAGTGGTAATATAGAAACAGTGATTGCCTATTTTGCTGATAACAGCTATTTTGCGCTTAGCGAGAATTTATCGCAACAGGGATTTAGTAATTCTATTTCTGATGGCGCGTCTGATGGTGCCGATAGCAAATACATACAAGTTGATAAAAGAGATGATGCCTTTGGCTTTACCACACAATATATGGCGCGTATTGAATGGACATTGTCGCGGGATGAACGTGTGCTTACTGCCACTAATCCAGAAGATAATATTTATGATACTGTTGGTGTGATGGTTGCAGGCATTGAAACCGACGCTAGCGCGCTTCCTAGCAGTGACATCATCGCATTTCAGGGGGAAGGGCAAGGCGAATATGGCGAGGAAGAAAAAAAATATCAAACAGTTTTTGATGTGATAGCGCATATTAATTTTACCACGAATCTTGCCACCATTTATAGCAGCAAAACCATGCAATGTACTGATAATGATTGCAAAATAGGGGCAGGTAATCTTGATTTTCGCGCGACAAATTTAAGTTTCTCTAAAAATAACCTTGCCGTCAATGCCATCAACGGTGTTTTATTCTTGATAGGTGATACTTCTTTAACAGGCAATATTAGTGCGCGCTTTTATGGTCCGAATGCTGATGAATTGGGCGGCACATTTGCGCTAACAGAAAAAAATGAACGCTATTATTTCGGCACATTTGGAGGTGAGAATACGGGTATTGTTGATGATAAGGATTATGATGTTAATGATGCTGATGAAGATGGCAATGATGATAACGGTCTGCCTCCGATAGCGACAACACTTAACGCAACCATAGATTATGATGGCTATGATTCGCTTGATGAAGCATCAGCGGCACTTACCGCTAACACCCTTACCCTGCCTGCGTTGGCAGTGCAAAGACACACTGGCACATCGCCAAATTTGCAAAGATTTACCAAGCCTAGCAATGAATCGCCTTTCTTATCACTCAGTTTTGATGGCAGTGGTTTTATTGCGGCAGCAACTGCGTCATTTGAAAATACACCATATACGCTAACAGGTGGTATGCCTGCCAGTAGTGCAATCCTATCGGGCGCAACCAATGTTACTGCTACCACCAATAATATGCGGGTGATACGCGCCGATAGCGCTCGGCTTGGCTCTTTCACCCCGAAATATATGGCATATGTTACGTGGCAATTGGAGAATAATCTTGGTGTCGATAGTGATGGCTATATGGTGGCAGGCATTGAAACCGCAAGCACTGGGATAGATTCTATTCCTACTGAGGGGATAACAATATTTCAAGGCAAAGGTATTGGTACTTATAAATCAAGCAGTGGCACCACCCATGCGGCGGTTAAATTTGATGCGCGCGCAAAAGTGAATTTTACCAATCAAACAGTGGCGGTAAGCGGTACAAATACCAGCTGTGTTGCTGCTTGTGGCTTAACCGCAAATGCTTTGCTTAATCTTGAATTTGATACCAGCAATAATATATCCTCAAAATATCGTAAAGAGGCCAATGTGATTGGCGGCACTATTGAAAATGCTGATGCCACGATGCAAGGTAGGTTTGATGCACGGTTTTATGGCAAAAATGCCATCGAGCTTGGTGGCACTTTTATCATGAAAAACGATGATAATAGCAGCTATTATCTGGGCGCGTTTGGCGCAGAACGCCCCTAAAAATATATATTGCAAAAATTATTGTAAAAAATCAAATCGTCACGAAGGTTTTTTATTATCGTGGCGTAATAAGGGTAAGATGAAACAAAATCGGTTTCATTATTGTTATTTTATGAAAGGAAATCAAAATGGCAGAAGAAACAACACAACGAAAATGGTATTGCACAAAATTAGGAGTGGCTGGTGTTTTACTAGCGGTGCTAATTTTAGGCATCATCATCGGTAAAGTAGCATCGCATCATGACAGGCATGATGGCGGTCATCATGGCGAATGGCAGGGCGGTAAACACGGCAAATACGGTAAAATGCACCGCAAAATGCACGGCAATATGATGCGTGATGGTATGCAGCAGAAAAACGGCATGACGAAAAAACTTATCATGCAAGCCGATAGTGATGGCGATTTTCTGATTACCGAACAAGAGTTTGAAGCATTATTTGCGCGTTTAGATAGCAACGGTGACGGTGTGCTAGAATCAGAAACCATGCAGGCACGCAAAGCTCAAAAAGAGCAAATGCGGGCAGAACGCATGGCAGAAAAAGGGCATGACGACGATGACGATGATAAAAAACGCAAAGGCAAATATGGCAAGAATGGCAAAGGCAAAAAAGGTCAATTCATGCTTGATAGTGATGAAGATGGTAAAATCAGCAAAGATGAATTTATGGCAGTCTTCACGCGCATGGATGTCAATCAAGATGGTGTGATTAATAATGAACTCTTTAAGCTCAATAACGCATCTTAATCAATCTCCTTATAGCGAGGGGTGGGGGGCAGTTGCTCCTCACCTTGCAGGTGTGTTGATGCTTGAAAGATATGATGATAATGCTTTGATGCAAATGCTTGTTAGCAAAGCTGATAATGGCGATAAATTCGAACAAGAAGAATCAAGGCGCAACGCATTAAAAATTCTAACTGAACGCCACACCCCTAGATTATACCGTATCGTTAAGCGCATGGGCGTTAATAGCGAAACCGCAGAAGATGTTCTGCAAGATGCCTTTATCAAATTATGGCTAGCACCCGAAAAATTTAACAGTAAATATCAGTTTATCAGCTGGTTCACGCGGGTGGTGATGAATTTAACGATTGATTATCAGCGCAAAATTGGCAGAAGGGCGGAAATCATCACTGATGATTTTAGCATGGTCGCAGATAATAAATCAAGCGATAATGATGAAGAAACGCGCTATCAAATATTTATCAAGGCGTTTCAAGCCCTGCCCCAAAAGCAACAAAGCGCAGTGAATTTATGCTTTTTTGAAAACCACTCTAATCAAGAGGCGGCCGATATTATGGGGCTGAAACTAAAAGCTTTGCAATCTTTGGTGATGCGGGGCAAACAAAATATGAAAAATTATGTCAGCAAGGAGACAGCTAATGCCTGATAATAAATTTGACAATAGTGAATTTGCCAATAATCAATTCGATAAGATGGCGAAACACGCGCTGAATATAAATGTGCCACAAGATTTATCTGAAAAATTATGGCGCAATACGTTACAATATGCGGCGCAACAACAAGCGCAAGAAGCACCGCTTAATCTCAAAACATTATGGCGCGAATTAATGCAAGCCATTCCGTATGGTGGCGTTAGCCTATCATTGATGTTTTTGGTTGCAGTCTTTGCAGGCACGCAACTGACATCAAATTTTTATGGTGGCGCAGAAACATTATCATACACACAAATGCTAGAATTATTAGTAGGAGTCTCGTGATGAGTAAATCAGTTAAAATCATCTTTATCATATCGATTGTTTTCAATATTCTGATTGTCGGGATAGGGATAGGAATTGCAACGCATGAGTTGCGCGAATATAAACTGTTCACGGCAGCGCGCTTTCATGACAAGCCAGATGTAAGGCGGTTGCTGGATAAAGCGCGCAAAGAATTTAAGCAACATCGTAACGATATATCAAAATTCTTAACACAGATGAGCGACGTGCTAGCGCAACCAGAATATGACGCGCTATCACTAGAAGAATTGATTGAAGATTTTAAGCAAATTCACGTGGTGCGCTATGATTGGCTAACATTGGAAATATTGCGAATCGTCGAAACTGGCACTTATGAAGAACGGCAAGAAATGGCAGAGTTGCTGAATAATATGGCGCAACATGAACGTAAGGGTAAAAGACGTGGCAAAAGACCGCCACCATAATGGTGCGCCACCGCCGCAATAACTACATCGCAATAATTATATCGCCCCGAATGCAAGCATCTCTACATTTTCAACCATGAAAGTGATGCCAATGCCCAATGTAACCGCACCGCTTAACCGTGCCACAATATGATTCGCAAGCCGAATCGTCAGTAATTTTTCAGCAACATAACCAACCATAATGGCAATCAAAAACTGCCCAATCGTAAAGCTTGTCAAATAAGCAATCAAAGGCGTTGCTTCAGCACCAATAATGCCCTCACCATAGGCAGTGCCATGCGATAATCCTGCCATAACCGCCAGCAAAACCACATAATGCGATGCCAATTTTCTGCCATAAGCCAGTGCCACACCGATACAGATAACCGAAAACGCAATCAGCATTTCGTTAAAAGGAATGATGATATTGCTCAAAAATAGAGAGCAACCTAACAGGCTAGCCCCACGAAACTTGCGGGCAATAACAGGCGATTCTTTTGAAACAATGCCAACAAGCCGATTGCCACGATAAAAGCGAGATGGTCAAGCCCCAATATCGGGTGAGCAAAGCCAGAAACAATGCCTTGCCATAATGTTAAGGGGTTGCGCCATCTAGCGGGTGATGCGCTAATGCAGGGCCTGCCACGAATAAAGAAGTGAAAATTGATGCGATAAGCAATAGGGGTTTTTTCATTATCATATCTCCTGAAAACTGGTTTTTGGATTGTTTTGGCTGTTGTGGCTTTTTATAGCCACGCAACACCCATGCGATGATAGCCCCGATAGCAAAGGGTAATAATAATTTTTGTTCTCGGTTATATAGCATCACTCATCCTCTTATATTGGGTAATATTACAAAGCGCATGATTTGTCAATCGGATTTTTAAAAGACGACATCACTTTACACAGATACGCCATTTAGATAATGTGCAACCCGTGATTGTCGTTTTTTCTTGCAAAACATGCCAATAAGTCTTATACTGATATTGAATACATTATATATGGGGATTTTAACAATGCGTAAGTCAAATTTTTTACTTATCACTTTATTAATAACAGCTATGCTTACGGCTTGCAATGGCGGTAGTGGTGGTGGTGGTGGATCATCTGATGATGGTAACACACAAAATACGCCTGCGCCTACACCTACGCCTTTTGATACAAGCAAAACAACGCAGATTGATGTGTTTAACACCACACCATCAACAGTGCCAAAAGCAACGAAATATAGCGCGTTTGATTCAGACTTCTCTGATAGGGCTGATGGCGACATCTTAACCCTAAAAGGCTTGGCAGCTTTCGGCAGTCAGCACAACACTTACACGCGCGAAACCGCTGCAACCGCATGGGATGATAACGATAATCTTAGAATTGATAGCAAGATTACATTATCGCGAATCACTGCACCTGCTATTAACCTCACATTTGATAGCACTGGCGAGATTTCAACCGTAACGGCATATTTAGATGAATTAGATGCTGACATGCTAGCTAATCTCACAATCAATGCTGAAAGATTTGATTTTGCCTCATCAGGAAGGTCAGAATATACGGCTTATATCGACTGGAAATCCGAAAAAGCGGCGACTTTAGAAACTGAACTTATCGACACAGGCTATAATATTAACGGGCTCATGGTTGCGGGCGTTGAAAGCCATTTTGCTTATCTCTTATTTCCTACCAAGCAAAGTAACATTATGTTTAACGGCTCAGGCAAGGGTATTTACGGCGTTGGAATGACGGAATATAATACCGCTTTTACAGCAACCGCCACTGTTGACTTCACGGCAAAGAATATCTTGCTCAGCACTGATACCACCTGCACGGATACCAGTTGTGATGGTATCACTGCCTCAGCACTTAATTTCACGGAACTATCATTAAGCTTTGCTACGGGCAACAACAGCATCAGCAAAACTGATGTAACGCTTGATAACACCCTAACTGGCACGCTTGATGCAAGATTTTACGGCCCTAATGGCTGGGAGCTGGGCGGCACATTTGCGCTTGCTGAAGCCAATAACCGCTATTATTACGGCGCGTTTGCTGCGAATCGGCAGGGCATCACCACGCCACTGGCATTTAGCGAAGATTCGCTAACGGTAACGCCACCAACAGAATGGGCAACAGATACCACTGCTACCAGCAATTCGGGCGAATCACTTTCAACATTGAGTATGGCGGGTGGCAAAGCAACCATGAATGCTCTGGCAGTTGCTGGCTCTCATGTGCAGAAATATCAGCGTTCCCCCAATCGCGGTTGGACTGCGGCTGATAACGCGAACCATTATGGCGATAGTCAACACACGATCAGCCTCACAAGATTGCTTGGTGCCAGCACATCGATTAGCTTTGCTAATACTGGCGATGGCGCCATTTCGGAAATAGAAATCAATTTCACTCTTGATAATTTTATGGTAACTGAATTTGATACCACCACAGATTTATCGGCAACCAAAACCACCAACAACACCGACAACCCCGACAACCCCAATAATTTTAGCCTGTTTGATGATGCCGATTCTACCAAACTAACCGTTGATAGAAGCATTTTTGGCTTTGATTCAAACTATATGGTCTATGTTACCGCCACTGCCGATAGGGCGGGCGACTACACCACTGCGAATCAGTCAACCAAAGAATATAATTTTGATTATGATACCATCTTGCTTGCGGGCATCGAAACCAAAACCAGCGATTTCACCCAACTTTTTGGCGTCGTTGATTTCACTGGCAAAGGGCGCGGCATCAAGGGTGATGACACTGGCAATTACGCCACGATTTTTGATGTGAATGTTGCGGTTAATTTTGGCAGTAACAGCCTTGTTGTTACCAGTCATAAAACCTGTAAAGCCGCCGCCACTGCCGTTTGCAATGATGCGGATTTAGGCACGAGCACCCCTATAGGTGCTGATAGAGATGATTCGCTTAATGTCACAACTGCCGCTTTAAGCTTTGCCGATGCGCTTGATAACAAACTTATCAGCAACACTGCCAGCGGTAATGTTACCGCAGGCAATGGCTTATCAGGCACAGCCGATGTCCGTTTTTACGGTGCTATTGGCGCAGAATTGGGTGGCACATTCGCGCTTACCAACAGCACCACCAACAGCTATTATTACGGCGCGTTTGGCACGAATCGGCAGGGCATTGTTACCGACTACACCGCGCTTGCCAGCTTCCCTGAACTTACCGCAGCCGATAAACCAGATGTGCTTGTCCAAAATACCGCCGCCACTCCTGTTGATTATATCTCGCTCAGCGCGGCATCTGCCGATACCAGCAACGCTATCAACAAATCTTACACCCTCAGCGGTTTGGCAGTCTATGGTCGGATTGACAACAACTACACGCGTGCTGATATCGCAACCCCATGGGACACAGTTGATTACAGCCAAACGGCGACAGGCAACACCATCAAAGAAAATGCGGCTTTATCGCTCAATTTCATAGCTGATGGCACAATATCGGGCGTTACCGCCTATCTGAAATATGGCACAGTTGATACCCAACACGACAGTGGCATTGCCATCGGCACACCCACCGCCACCAATTTCAACGCGCCAATCGGCACATCAACCACCACCTCTATCTCTGCCTCTCGCGGTTCGGATTTCTTTGGCTTTGAATCCAACTATATGGTCTATCTCAACTGGACTATCAATCAAGACAGTCTTGGTGCGGCAACCACTGCCAACACCTACAATATTGAAGGCATGATGGTTGCAGGGATGCGGATGAATGGCGACCTTGATAGCCCCCCAGCGAGCAATACCGATAATATCCGCACCAATGGCAATGCCACATTTATCGGCAAGGGCAGGGGCATTTATGGTGATGATGCTTCCCGTTACGCCACCGTTTTTGATGTGCTTGTTACTGTTGATTTTGGTGCTTCTGAAAATCGTAATAATACGCTAATCAACACAGAAAACACACGCAAAGCCGATGATGAAACCCAAAAATTACCGGCTCTTGATTTGGCAAGAGGCACTACTTATATGCTTGCTCTTGATAATTATAAATATGGCGGCACTTTAACTGCTACCAATCATGGTGGCTTAAAAGGCAATATCTATGCCCGCCTTTACGGTGAATATGGTTGGGAATTTGGCGGCACATTCGCATTATATGGCGAGCCTGATGGTGATAACCGCTATTATTATGGTGCATTCGGCGCACAACGCAACGGTGTTAGCGATGCGCTTGCCTTCAATAATACTGGCATTAATACACCCATTGCCGCCGCCACAGGCTTCACAATCAATGCTGATTCGCTTGCCACAATCTCGCCCACGCCTGATACCACATTATCAATGAACGCCCTCGCCGCCGCACTTGATGATACCAGCCATTATCAACGCACGCAAAATATGGAATGGACTGCCACCAACGATCAATCTGATAACCAACGTAGCATCACCAGCGCGCGCATAACCGATTCGGCACTCTCAATCAGTTTTGATGCACAAGGCAATATATCGGGCGTTACCGCCTATGCTGATAAAGCCTATACCGCAACCATCGATTCGCCCATATCGGCCACCAGTTTCACTGCTACTAACACTGATGGCGTTACTCTAAATCTTGAGTTAGGCGCAGGGCTTAACAGCCGATTCGGTTTCGATTCGCAATATATGGCATATGCTGATTGGCAAGCCACAAGTGCGGGCGATTTTGCAACTGAAAATGATAGCCACCTTACCCAAACAACCTACAACCGCGATGGCATCATGCTTGCGGGCATAGAAAATGCTGACTTAATCAATCTTGCTGGCGATACCAGTTTCACAGGTAAAGGCAGTGGCTATTACGATGAAAATGATAGTGTTAGAAAAGACTATGCGATTGATACAAGCTATGCCACAATTTTTGATGTGGCGCTGGCTGTGAATTTTGCGGGTAAAACAATGGCTTTAACCATTGATGGCACATGTAGGGCAGATGACGCAACCTGCGCCACCCCCCTCACTGCGCTTGATTTTGGCACAATCGCCATCGCCATTCCTGAAATTGCTAACCATTCAATTACCAATAATCTGGTGAATGATGTAACGCTTGGTGATTTAACAGGCAAGCTTGATACCCGATTCTATAGTGCGGAAGCCCGTGAATTTGGCGGCACATTTGCGCTAACATCTAGCACTGAAACTGGCAATAGCTTTTATCATGGTGCGTTTGGTGCGAATCGAACAGATTACATTATTGCCACCACAACGCAAACCACCAGCCATGCTGATTTCGACTTGCAAACGCTACCATTTAACGACAGCACATTAACAAGCTTTACCGACCCGAATCGGATTGATAAACAAAATGATGCGCTACAAATCGCAACCGCAGTCCGAATCACCAAAGGCAATAATGGTGAATTTACCAAAGATACCATCATCACCGAAAAAATATCAGGTGGGTTAGCAGTGCTTGATTATGATAATTTAGGTGCGTTTAATATTGATTTTGGTAACAGTAAGAATTTTATATTATATATTGCTGATAACAAATATATTCTTAATGCGGGTAGTGATGGTGCATCTGCGGTTAGCGGTAATGGCGTTCAAGTTACGGGGGCAGCGGCTCTCAGCCTTGCCAGAAATGAATTTGGCTTGGCAAATGGTGATGATGCAGAATATATGGCAAGCATTGCTTGGGAAGAAAATGCTGATACTAGTTACGGCTATGCTGTGGTTGGCTTTGAAACTGATGGCACTATCCTCACCAATCTTGGCAGTGGCGGTCAAGCTGATAGCACTGAATTTAATGGCAAAGGTGGTGGCTATTATACTGAAATTAATACCACTGATAACGATGTTGCTGTTTCCTTTGATATGACTGCCAATGTTGATTTTGCCAATAAAGCAATCATCATCACCAGTAATAACAGTTGCACCAATATATATGCTTGCGGTGACACGCCAATCGCACATCTTGATTTCACTGGCACATTAAATTATGCCGAAAATCAAAATAATGTCTTTGGCTCGCTCACCAGCAAAGGCGCTGACTTGGATTTTGAAAATAATGCCGATAAAACCGCATTATCAGGCACGGCAGATGCCCGCTTTTACGGAATAGGCGCACAGGAATTTGGTGGCACATTCGCCTTGCAAAATAACAGTGCAGGCTATGCAGGTTGGTTCGGTGCGGGACGTGGCAATCTTGTCTTTGAACAGGCGGTGAACACATCTACCACAGTCGGTAACAGTCTAGAAATTAATAATCCTAATCCTGTATATGATTTGGGTAGTGCTAGTAATCGTAAAGGAAAAATGAACAACCTTTTTAACATGCAAACAGTGCAATTAATAAATGATACACACAACGCCACCCTCACCAGCGTGAGAGTGAATGATGGTAAATTTGAAATAAGCCATGTTAATAATATAAATGCACATATTGTATATCATTATAACAATACTAATACTAACGTTCCTAAACCAATAAATACACCAGTGATGTATTTTGGTGATAAAAAATATGATTTAGGCACCAAACTTGGTGAAGACCTTAGTGGTAGTCATACTGGCATTGGCACTAATAACCGTAGGGGGGATGCCATTATCGATTTCGTTAATGATGTGGCATTCAGCAATTCTGCATTTGTGCTATTCTCACGAGATACTTTTGATGTAGGTGTGACTAGCAAATATCTCTTTGTAACGCAATGGGAAATCAATGAACCTGTTGATGGCAAAGCAGTTGATACTCATGGCTATGGCATTTGGGGCATTGAAACTAGTGATGCTTCTACTGGTGGTGTTATCCCTATAACTGGTAACGTAACATTTTTAGGTGTCGGGCGCGGGCAATATAATACAACCAATGGTGTTGATAGTGGTGAACGTTTCTTTAATGTAAGTAGCGAAATTGATTTTGCCAATAAAACAATCACAGTAACCTCTATCAAGACATGCATCGTGCGTGAAAATAATTGTTCCGCAGGCACGCCAAGTGACCCAAGCAACCAACGTTATCACCTTGATTTTAAAGGCACATTAAGCTATGGGGTTGATGAAGCAACAAATAAACCCACCAGCCATGCCACTGGCACATTCACCACCAAAGGCACTGATGGAAGTTTTACGGATAACAGCGATGGCACAGCATTATTAGGCAATGCCGAAGCCAGATTTTATGGACCGGGTGTTACTTCTGGCACTGACAAACAAATTAGCGATAATTTAGATGTTGGTGGCACATTCAAAATGCAAAATGCTGATGCCGCTTATATCGGCTATTTTACAGGTATTTGTAAAGGCGTAGAATATGCATTTAATGATAAAGTCGTAACCTGCGATTAATACAATCAGGCATCACCCCATTAATATATGGGGCTTGCCCCCGTGAAGACGGGGGGGCGGAGTGCAACATACGGGATTTCGGCAAGCTCAATCACCTGCATAGGAGTCGGTTTATGTATCAAGGGGGGTGCGACATACACTTCGCTGATTCTGGCGGTGCGCCAATCAGCTCGTGATGCCCCCCTTGATAATCCCCCCGCCATACCTCATACTCGCATCGAGAACGCCTTGATAACCCCCCCCCGCTGTACCTCATACTGGCATCGAGGATACCTAACCCACATCAAGAACACCTTGACAAAACCGTCTCATTCTGCTAGCCTAACCCCATAACCCAACAACAAAAGGACAAAAATCATGGGCAAGCTTCAACAACCAATCGCCGATAATACCAGCACGGAAACCTACCAAATCGACCCCGCCTTACTTGAAAGAGCCGCCAAAGATAATCCCGACTTACCCCTCGATTTTATCAAAGATATTCTAATTGCATCGCAAGAAGAATCTACGCCTTTCGAATTTGATGAGGAATAATTGTTGCAGTTAGAAAAAAAACCAGCATTTCAACGCATCTATAAAAAACTTCATACCAACCAAAAAGCGCAAGTTAATCAGGCGATAAAGGCGATTATCAATAACCCCGAAATAGGGGTAAAAAAACAAGGCGATTTAGGGTATTTATATGTCCATAAATTCTTAATGCTGAAGCAAACAACATTGCTTGCCTATAGCTATAATGCTGATACAATTTTCTTACTTTCAATGGGCTCTCATCAAAATTTCTACCGAGACCTAAAAACCCCGCGCTAACCCACGCAAAAAAACTATTTGACTCTCACGCCCTCAATATGTTAGTCTGACAACAACTATCATTAAATGATATAATACGCACAGGAGATAAGTTTATGAGACAGCTATTAGTTTCAACAATTACATTATTAATTTTTTCGGTTACCCTTACTGCATGTAACAGTGGCAGCAGCGGTGGCGGTAGTGCTGATGGCGGTGGCGGTGCACAGCCTACCACTACGCCTCCTACCACTACGCCGCCTACCACCACGCCTACCGCGCCCATCACGCCACCCGACCCATTCGGGCGTAGCGCAATCACCGTTATCGCGAATAATAATCTTGACCCGCTGGCAACTGAAAATGTGCCTGCAACCGAACTACTCACATATAATACGCTAGGTGAGATTGTTACTGCCGCTAATGGTGGCACTGCCATAACGGGTATAACATTGCAGGGGCTATCAGTAACCACCGCAGGTATTGGCACTGAAACTCTGCGCCCAGATACAGTGGATTGGGATAGCAAAAATGATGTGAAGATAGAGCAAACCACCACATTATCACGCCTTACCTCAACGGCTGTTGACCTCACATTTAATGCTGATGGCACTGTTACCGCAACAAATATCTATGGTGATGTTGCCTATGAAAACCTGAATCTAACCGCCGATAGAAAAGATATTTTCGGCTTTGCAACCGATTCGACCTATATGACGTATCTGAGTTGGAGTGATGATAAGGTGGTAACCCCCGATGCGACTGACGCAACAAAACGAACATTCACCGAAGCAAGCGCTGTGATGATTGCGGGTGTTGAAACTGCGGGTGCGGATATTCCTAACACTGTTAATTTCGCATTTGAAGGTAAAGGCAAGGGCGTTTATGATGGCGTGTATGGCAAGCGCGATACTGTGTTTGATATAAGAGCCGATGTGAATGCAAGCGCGCGCGAAATAACGCTTGCTGCCAATAATACTGTCTGCTTCGAATATGATTGCGGGGTGAATGCGAATCACCTCGATTTTACTGGCACGTTGAATTATGGCGAGAATATGAATAACGCCAGCGGTGATATTGCTGGCGGTGGTGGTTTATCAGGTAAGGCAGATGCGCGCTTTTATGGGGCGCAAGCGTTGGAATTTGGTGGCACATTCGCGCTTTATAACACAAATAGCTATTATACAGGCGCGTTTGGCGGGCAAAATGCGGCAGTGCATAATTATAATCGGGCTGAAGGCATTACCACAACTACCGCAGGTGCAACAGCGTTAGATTATAAAGCTGATGTGAATAATCCTACCGATATTGCCGTTCCCACTTTGGCGATTGCCACAAAGGCTGATGGCACCACGCAATACGAATCGATTGATGAATTATTCAGGGCTGGTCCTGATTTGACTGTTGGGGATGTGAAAAATTTGACATTACCCGCATTCGGGCATCACAGATATTATCAAGAGACTTATGAACGCAATGATACCTCAATCGCTTGGGCGGATTCTACTCTCACCAATGACGTAACAATCGTCAGAAACCTTGATTCTGTGGTATCGCTTAATTTAAAGGTGGGAACAAGAGATGGCAATAACCGCATTTTTTATGATGGTGGTAGCACCAATAGTAGCAAAGATGAGACCGTAACAGTCTATACCAGCAGATTTGAAAAAGATGAAAATGGAATTGATCAAGAAATCACTGTACAATATGCAGGCAATACGGGTGCCGAAACCAGAACATATTTTAGGGGTGAGGTGATCAATGTTCACCCTGAATATCCATCTGTTGTTTATACCCATAGAAATGATGGTGGTGAACGTAGCACTGACAAGCTTTTTGGCTTTACACCAAAATATATGATGGGCATCACTTGGTTAAGATATGCGAAAACAGGCTTTCGGGATGCTGCTGATGCCGCTGGCGAGAATGATGCCTACGCTGAAGTTGCTTATGCGCAGATGATTACGGGTTTTGAAACAGGCGAAACTTTTAGTGGCACAACCTATGGCGCGATTCCAACAGATGTCGCGAATAATGCCACATTCAGAGGCAAAGGGCAGGCTTTCTATGGTTACAATAGACCCACCACCACCTCAACCTCTATCAGTAAAAGAGAGACACTCAATTTCAATGTTGCGGCAAATGTAGATTTTGGCAGTCATAATGTGGATTTTAGCATCTATAATACGTGCTTTCACAGCACTTGCACCATCAAGCGCACAGGTTTAGATTTTGATGCCAGTATCAGCTTTGATGATAATGGCGTGGCTGTGAATCAGATGAGCAAGGAAGTTACCACTGATAATGGTTTATTGGCAGGCACGCTTGATGCCAAATTTTATGGCAATGCCGTGCAAGAAATTGGTGGTGCATTTACCATGAACGGCATAGGCGATAATAATATCTATTATTATGGCACATTTGCGAGCAGTAGCTTGAATTTTAACGGCTCAACAAATGCTTTTTCATTGAATGTTGTTCCAGATGAAAAATCGTTTGAAGATTATTACAATTACCCACAAGCAGTGAATATTCCTTACCAATCACTTGCGGTTGCGGCAGATGCTAATGAAGCCTCTCGCTTTATATTGCGTGGTGGCGTGGCTGTGCAACGGCATGATGTTGCAAATTATATCCGTGATGGTAAAAGCACCGCTTGGGATAGTGCAGGTAATGTCGGCAAAATTCGTGAAATCAACTTTGTTAACTCTGAAACACCAGCAGTTGCGCTTTCTTTTGATGCCAATGGTAAAATATCAGGTGCAGAAGCCTATTTCGGCTTTAACAGTTACAAAGCAACGACGCTTGATGGTGATGGAAGTGGCGCGATTGAACTTGAAAATACCAATTATGCTGATGCCGAAAATAGCAATATAACAGTTGCCAGAAATGCGTTTGGTTTTAATGCGGATTCTATGGTTTATGTGGGTTGGGAATTTGATAAAGCAACGCTTGATGACACAAACTCAGTGATTGTTGATGATATTTATAATATTAATGGCATGATGGTTGCGGGTATTGAAACGTTAACCATGCCAACCGATTACATTGTTGATGTTCCCTTTATCGGCGCAGGTGTTGGCAATTATGGCAATAAAAATAGTAACCATGCGCTCGCTTTCACGGCAAATGCTGATGTGAATTTCGTGGCTCGCACGGTGGCACTGGCATTCAGTGATACGGCTTGCGTGGATGCTGATTGCGGTGTGGCTAGCAGCACTCTCAATTTGTTTAACTTCAGCACAGCATTAGCTTATACGGCGGATAGCAGCAGTATGACTGCTGTCCAGACTCTTGAAGGTGGTTTAACAGGCAATGTTGATGCCCGTTTCTATGGTGTTGGTGCTGATTCGGCTCGTGAATTGGGCGGCACATTCGCACTGATTAATAATACTTATCAAAGCTATTATTATGGCGCATTTGGTGCTTTTCAGGGTGGCGCAATCGTAGATAATGGACGCGAGCAGACTGGTTTCAAAACTGCAACCATCGCTTCACCAAAAGCGGTTAATATTTCTCATGGCACAGCGCCATGGCTTTCACTTGTGCTAGATGCTGGTAACACAATCACTGTGCAAGGGCCTGCGGCTTATGGCACCAGCATAACAACATATAATCGTGATACAGGGCAGGATAGTTGGCAAAAAAATGACGCCTATATCACATCTTCTGCAACAAAGCTAAATGGTGCTGCTGTTACAGTTAAACCTGATAGTCTAGGGCGCATCGGTGAAGTAACACTTCATTTGGATGGTGATAATGGCACTGAAAGCTATAAAATAGCAAACACATCCTCTACTATTTCTACAGTAAATTTTGCGAAAGGCTTCGATACAGATGATGGCGAGGGTTATATTGCCATTGATAGAAGGAGCAATGTTTTTGGTTTCGTGGCAAAAGATATGTATCAAGTCCGTTGGTCGGTTAGTAAAACGGCATTATCAAATGATGAGAATATCTTAACTGATACCACATATAACAAACGTGGCATGATACTTGTTGGCAGTGAAACCACTATAGCAGATGTGCGTCATCATGCCGATGTTCCTGATAGTTTGGTCTCATTCAAAGGCAAAGGGCGCGGCTATTATAATGGTGCTGCACCTGATCAAAAAGGCACTATATTTGATATAACCGTCAATGCTGATCTTCATAATAAAACTGTTGGGCTATCGACTGGCTTTATGAAAACATGCACTATCAGCTACACTAATTGTGTCAGCAATACCACACTGAATTTTATGACGGCAGAACCACTCAGCTATGCAGCTGATGTGAATGGTGGCGATGGGAATAGTATTAGCGGGGCAGTTATTAGCAGAACATACAGTGATAGCTCGCTTACTGTGGGTAATTTTACAGGCACGGTTGATGCCAGTTTTTATGGTCTTGAAGCCAAAGAATTTGGTGGTGGATTTGCGATGATTGACGAAAATTATAATGCTCATTATGGCATATTTGGAACGAAATTACAGTCATCAGTATTTAACAATGCTTATTCTGCTTTAAGTGAAACAGAAGTGGTAAGGGTTGGTGCAGGAAGTGGCGCATTAGAAGCGACTGATACCCAGACTTACCAAAGATATGATTCATTCAAAAGTGCACAGCAAGATGCCAAGAATCAGGTCAAGCATAATGGTATTCCTAATCAGAAAGTTCACACACCAGCAGTGGCAGCATTCCGTGAAGATACCAGTAGATATCAACGTATCACAACGGCACAAGGGGACGCTTGGGCTGCTGACGATATCATTGCTGACACATCTTATGCAGGCACAATTCATGGTGCTTCTTCGTATATTGCCTATGGTGCAGGCGCGCAAAATGGTGGTATTTATAACGTAATAGCTTATGGAAATAAAGTCGGCTATGAGTTAGAAAATGCTAATGGCACTAACAGTTACCATTCTCATACTGAGATAGAAAGCACATCACATGGTGATAATTATCACTATTTTTCAGGTGGTAACCCGATTGAATATTACAAACCATCAAATGAGGTGCCAAAGCCTTATGGAAGCAATGTTGAAAGCAATTTAACGGTAGAAAAGCCAACTACATTTGGTTTTGTTGCTCAATATATGGCATATATCAGATGGTCTGTTACCAAAGAAGAGAGTGATATTTGGAAAGATTCAAATTCTGGTGAGGCCTATACGATTGATGGCTATATGGTGAGTGGTTTTGAAACTGAACATAATAGCGTTGCAGGTGCTACTGATGGTGATAGGCGCGATGATATGCCTGAAATTGGCACTGCTGAATTTGTTGGTGCGGGTATGGGCACATATCATACCGAATCAGGCAAGGGCTATAGAACCCGCTTTGATTCAACTGCCACAGTTGATTTTGCACTTGCCACAGTTGGTCTTAACCTTACTGGCACAAAATGTGTTACTGGCTTAGGCAATTGTGTTGATATTACCACAGGTGATAATGGCTTATTGGCAGGGCTTAATATAAGCAATGCTATGCTTACTTATACCAAAGGTGGGAATAAAATCCTCGTAGATTCAGTTTCCACAGTTGGTGCAGTTGGTGGTATTGCTGCCATGAGTGGCACAGTTGATGCCCGCTTCTATGGACAAAATCGCGTTGGTGAGGGCAATCAAAATGCTGCCAAAGAATTTGGTGGAGCGTTCTCGTTCCGTGATGGTGATAGGTCTTATATCGGTATTTTCGGTATGCAACAGGAAGAACCATCTTACACGGCTAGCATGGTGAATACTGGCACAAGCGTTACAGTGCCAAACCAAAGTCTTAGTGGTCTAACAAGCTTTAGCACTATCACTTCAGAAGCAGCTGTTACCAGTTTACAAGCCGCTTCTATCGTGCAAATCACCAAAAATTCCACTAATGAAACCATTATCAATGATAATATCAGCGGTGGTGCTATCGACTATTATTATAATGGCACAAGCTTTGCTGCGACGAGTCTAACCCTCTATCTTGCTGATAAAAAATATGATGTAACTGGCGGCACGAATGATGGTTCAACCTCAATCGCTGGCACAACGGTTACAACAAATACGGGTCAGGCTCCTGTCTCGCTTAATCTTGATAGAACAGGCTTCGGCTTTACTGCCAATTATATGGCAAGACTTGACTGGAAGTTTGCTGGCACTGACTATGGTACTGCTGGCTTTGGCATTGCAGGTTTTGAAACTGCGGGCAATCTTATCCCTGTAAGTGCTAGCGATAACGCTATGTTCAAGGGCAAAGGAAAAGGGCGTTATAGCGATATTGATGATGATATTGATACTGAATTTGATATGATCGCCAATGCTGATTTTGCGGCGCGCACAGTGGCAGTAACGGGAACGCATACCAGCACTGGTCACGCTTACCTTAACTTCACTGGCACATTAGGCTATGCTTTAAGCACCAATGCGCTTACCACAGATTCTGCTAATGGAGGCGTTGCTTTCACCACCACAGGCGATGGTGACAATGCAAGCATGAGCGGCACAGCCAGTGCCAGATTCTACGGCGCAACAGGCGCAGGTGAATTGGGTGGCACATTCAACCTCATCAATGATGATGCAGGCTATGTGGGTTGGTTCGGTGCTGAAATGCTTGGCAACCATGATGTAGTGGTTGATAACGCTAACATTACCACCGCACTTATATCGGCGCATACGCAAACCATCAGCCCGATTGCGACTCACGCAACGATTGATGCTGCTAATAATAGTTTGGCAACCATTACCATGAATGCTTTAGGGGTTTATGCGAATGATAATGCTGATTACACATTGTTGGCTGATAAGGCATGGGGTGATATGGAGCATTATAATTCTGACCGCACGGTTAAAGTAGCACGGCTTGCAGGTGCGGCTGCATCTGTTACATTCACGACTAATATTTCAACCATTAGTCTCTATCTGAATGATGGCAGTGAAAAAACCTATACCACCACTGATGGCACAGCGACGCTTGGTAACTCTTTGGTGGGTGCAAATATCACCACTGGCGCGCCGAGTGATAGTGAGACTGCGACAGTTAATCTCTATCGTGGTGCTGAGGCAAATAGTATATTTGACTTTACGTCTAGCAATATCGCTTATATTGAGTGGCATATTAAGAAAGATGCGGATGTAACCACTAGCAATACAGGCACGTCAGCAGATGGTTACGATATTAGTGGCTTGATGGTAACAGGGGTGCAAACCGCTGATGCTAATATCACAAATTCTGGCATAGGGTATTTTGCAGGCAAAGGGCGCGGCTATGTCAATCTTAATGGTAGCACGCCAAGCCGTAAGGGCATTGTATTTGATATTACTGTTAATGTTAATTTTGCCAACACCAGCCTAACACTTGCTAGCACCAATAGCATGCAATGCACGAATGCTACATTTAGCAGTTGCAATGCAGGAAATGATACCTATAATTTTGAAAGTGATGGCGCAATTAGCTATGCAGGCATGGGCAATAATATCAGCGGTGCGATTAAGGCGAGCACGTCAAGCTCTAGCTTTGCAGGTCAGGCAGATGCGCGTTTCTATGGCACAGACACGAATGCTAGCACTGAATTTGCGGGGTCGTTCGCGATGAATGATGATGATAATAATCAATATTATGGCGTGTTCGGGGCTGAGAAACAAGGAGTTTTTGTTGTAGAAAATTCACCCGCTATAGAGGCATTGACCACTGCCCAACTGGCTGATGGTATTTGGAACGATATTGTAACAACCAATGGCACACCAACCCACAAATTAAATGGCATTGGTTTTTACCATAATAGCGATGCGCCATTGCGTCAAACTTTTGAGGTGAAATATAATGGGACGGGTAGCAGACAAGGAATCACAGAAGTTACTGTAAAAAAATTAGATGCTTTGGGTGCTGAAAGCAATATGCAAGATTTTACAAATCCATATTTTAGTGCAGGAACAACGCCCCATATCAATGATGGCAATTCCTATCAGAGTGTAAATAATGGCACGGCAGCAGGCTCTTTACGCTTTAGTTATAAGGAGACTAATAGTGGACGGCGATGGGTGGCAGTGGTGCATGAACCTAATCAAAGCCCATGGGATTGGAAATATCAAACAGTCGGCATTATGGATAATTCTTCAGCTGCAGATTCAGGTGGTAACTCACCCAGAGGTGGTTTTTCAATGGGTATGGTTACAGATGAAGTTGCTTTACCATCAGATAATAATGTTGCCTTTACCGGCAGAGCCTATGGTTATTACAAAGATGCAACCAGTGAATATTTAACGCGGGCTGATGTTAATCTATCGGTTAATTTTGCTGCTGGCAGTCGCACGGCAACAATAACCACCAGTAGCACAGTAAAAGGACTCTCGCCTTCTAGACCGGGACTTGGTTTTGACGCTGGTAGTTCTAGTGGTTCACAAAGCTTTGGCAGTGCGACTGCGGATACCACGCTTGATTTTACTGGCACGCTTACTTACGATGCTGACTATAAATGGTATCGGGGTGCTATTGCACCCACAGGCACGTCAACGCTTAGCACTGGTGAGGCTGCCATGCGGGCTTATGGTCCAGCGGCTGAAGAGGTTGGCGGTGCATTTAGCTTGCAAAATAGTGATGGCACGAAACGCTATGCAGGTGGCTTCGGCGCGAAGAGATGATATCCGCTAGAATTACAACAAAGTTGCAATTCGCTAGCCCTAAAGTTATTAATGGGGGCTTTGCGACCTCCCCTCCCTCCGTCATTCCGACGAAAGTCGGAATCCAGAGTATTAAGCACATAGAGAGCAAAAAACGCAAGCATCAGCGTTTCGTGCAGACTTGACAAAGTGGCAAGCATATCAATAAACACCGACTTCGCGTTTTGTCACTCCCTCCTGTGCAAAACGACTCTGGATTCCGTGTCTTTTACACTGCCCCTATCGGGGACAGTGGCACGGAATGACGGAGGAGATTATAATTCTAGCGACTATTAAGAATATCAATGCCCGGTAGGGTTCTGCCCTCTAGCCATTCTAAAAATGCACCGCCAGCTGTGGAAAGATAGGTGAAATCATCAGCATAGCCTGATTTTTTCACTGCCGATACTGTATCGCCACCGCCCGCAACCACCGTGATTCCATCTTTCGCACGCCCTGCCAAATAAGCGCATAAATCATGGCTGCCCTGTGCGAAAGGCTTATATTCAAACACACCCAAAGGGCCGTTCATAATGATGGTTTGCGCTTCATCAAGCGCGGTTTTGATAGCGGTGAGAGTCTGCGCCCCAGCATCTAATATCATCTCATCATCTTCAATTTGGCTGAAATCATCGATGAGTCGCGTTTTGGCATCATCTGTTATCTCAGTCGCCACGACTGCATCTTGTGGTATGATTAGCTTGGTGTTATGGGTTTTGGCGGTTTCTAAAATCTCGGCAACCAGCGCATCAGCAGCAGCATCAGATTCGCATAAAGACGCGCCAATCTTATGCCCTGCATGTTTGATAAACATATTCGCCATACCGCCCGTTATCACCACTATATCAGCGTTTTGCACCAAATTATTCAGCAAAGTAATCTTGCTTGAAATCTTCGCACCACCCACAATGGCGGCTAACGGACGTTTGGGATTCTGTAACACTGACTGCAACATATTTACCTCACGTGCCAGTAACGGGCCAGCATAGGCAGGCAACACACGCGCCAACGCATAAGTAGAAGCATGGGCGCGATGCGCGGTGGCAAAAGCATCATTGATATAGATAACATTATTTTTTTCGCCATGCATCGCTAATTTCTTCGCAAATGAGGGATTGTTTTTCTCTTCACCCGCCCAGAAGCGCAAATTTTCAACCATCACCACATCGCCTGCTTGCATATTATTGACAACAGAAAGCATTTTCTGCATATCATCAATCAGGGGTATTGGTTGAGCCAGATTTAATTGCGTGGCAAGATATTCTGCAATCGGCGCCAGCGACATATCAGGGTTGCGCTTGCCTTTCGGGCGCCCCCAATGGCTGAGCAGAATCAGTTTACCATCTTTGCTGATAATATCGCGAATGCCCGCTAATGTTTCATCAATGCGCGTGCTATCGGTAATCACGCCATCTTTCATTGGCACGTTAAAATCAACACGCATTAAGACGATTCTGTAGCTTAAATTGGCTTCGGTATAAAGTTTCATAGCATTCCTTATATTTTTTTGTCATTAATTGGTAATAATGCTTGCATCATGCGTCATTTTTTGCGATAAGGCAAGTAGTGATATTGCACAAATGTGAAGTTTTCGTTACGCTATGTGCGATGATGACAGATTGGAGGGGTGGCAGAGAGGTAATGCAGCGGATTGCTAATCCGTGACCGTCTTAAAGCGGTCCCCGGGTTCAAATCCCGGTCCCTCCGCCATTAATTGCTATCAATGTGGAGCAAAATATTGAGAAAACTGGCTATTTCAATAATACTGGCATGGGTATTAACCGCATGTAGTAGCAATGGTAGTGGCACTATTGGCAATCCAAACGTTCCTGACAATGACATATTTGCAGAAGAAAAACCAACTCCAACCCCAGAACCAACGACATCACCACCTGCTGACGATACGCCAGATTCACCGCCTGAAGAAAAAAAGCCACTCCCCTCTTTGGTAGCAGAATCGCCTATTGATGAATCACCCGAGACGCCACTTGGCACGCCACCAACCCCTATCACTGTGCCAACCCCGATAATCATAGCACCTGTTACCGATGAAACGCCACCTGCTGAAACGCCAACGCCTGCACCTGCACCTGAACCAACGCCCACGCCTGCGCCTCAACCAGCGCCCACGCCTGAACCAACTCCTGCGCCCACGCCTGAACCTCAACCAACTCCCGAACCCACGCCTGCGCCTCCACCTGTACCGAAAACACCGCCTGCTGTGGCAGTTTTCAACGCGCCTATTTATTATTATCACCCGATTAATTCTATTGATAATAAGACAAAAAAGCATAAACAAATTATTCTTGAACATGGCAACACATATCTCTATTCCACGCCTGATGAGGATATTTATGAAACCGATGATTTATTTACTGGTAAAAATTATGATGACAGCCTATCAGCCTATATTTCGGTGAGCAGAAATAATGCTTTCAGCTTTACGCCCAAATATATGGCGCATATTGGGTGGGATATGCAACAGACACTTTCATATAATGCGGCGGGTAACATTGCCCATCCCGATGATAGCGTAAGGCAGGCGATAGACCGTTACAGTGGCAATAATATAGAGGGTTATGAGACCCCATATTATAAGATTTTCACCAAAAGTAAAAGCATAATTAATTTTAACGGCACAGGTAAAGGCTTGTTTGTTGTGAATCAAGCGACAACCGATTACTTTGATTATGATACATCATTTGATGTGGTGGCGGCTGTTGATTTTGGCAAACGCAACGTGAATTTACAGATAGAAAATACCAAAGCGTGCAGGCGGAATATTCAAAATGTGAATTGCACGACTGATGCGGCGGGTCTTAATTTTACAAAAAAAGTAAGTTATAGCGCAAATTATAATGAGGTAAGCAGTCAAATATCACTGCCTGTAACATCGATGACAGGCAATTTGAATGCCCGCTTTTTTGGCGATAGGCTAGAAGAATTTGGTGGCGCATTCACTGCCAGTGGCACAGAAAATGGTGTTACTTATGATTATTCGGGCTATTTTGGCGCAAGACGGGATTGGATATATCAATATGCTGATGGTAGCGTGAGTGGTAACGATATTTATCATTATGCGCCTCTATTCACCAACCCCGAAAATGAGCCAGAATTTGGTGATATTATTGAGGTAAAAACATCATTTACCGATGCATCGGTTGAAGCCAATAGAATCAATAAAAATATCACGGTTACCACGCCCGATGCTTTCATGGTGGAAAGGGAGGTATCATATGTAACCGATGGTAGTGGTAAGGCTATCTTTTTCAACAATCGCACGCTTCCTGCCATCAGAGTCGCATTTGATGATGAGGGTAAAATCGGGGCTGCAGGTGTCTATTTTGATGAGACTAACACCAAGAAATATCTTTCACAAAATCCGCATCAGACAACAAGCAGATTGCTAGAAACCAACGATATTGCGGGCTATGATGGCAGTTACAGCAATCAAAAAATACGAATTGTCAGAAGTCTAAATTGGAATTCGCCGCTTGATGATGCGGTAACAATTAACCCAAATTACATGGTGGCTGTTGAATGGAAATTGCAAAAAGGGCAAGATTATGTAGAGGGTATAGGGTTTACTGGCTTTCAAACCCAGATTGATACTGCCTCACTGCCCAATACAGGCACAGCCCAATTTACAGGTATCAGCAATGGCTATTATCAAAGTGCGACCATCAGCAAGCGCGAACTTCATTCAAAAGTAACGGCAAACGTCAATCTCAGCACCAAAACTGTGAGTCTAAATTTTCATGATACGCGCTGTAGAAATTATGCCGAATGTGTGAATCTCAATGCAAATGGGCTTAATTTTACCACCACACTCAATTATGAAGGCACAAATGATATGAGGCGTGATGATGCGCGTACCAACGATAGAAGCCTATCAGGCACAGTGCAAGCGCGGTTTTATGGACCACAAGCAGAAGAATTTGGCGGTGTGTTTGGCATGAAAAACAGCAATGGCAGCAAAACCTATTATGGCGCGTTTTTTACCAAAAGGTGATTTCGGTAAAACTGTTTTAATATTTAAAGGCTATTGATTTCATATATTATTTTCATTACTATATAGAAACAATAAGTGATAAGGCAAAATATAAAAGGTACAGAGCAATGAACAAAACAGTAATACAAAATTCAATGATAGTGATGATAATATCATTTTTTTTGGTGGCATGTGGTAACTCTAGTAGCGGACGTACTGGTAATAGCAATATACCAAATCCTAGTTCTAATCCTACACTACAAGACCCAAAAACAGACCCAGCAATCGAGCCCGAACCCACCCTTAGTGATGCCGAATCCCTTGATGATGCTTCAGATGAAGCGGCTGATACGAAACTGCCTAAAAAAATTGTTGCGCCAGTATTATTTGTTGGCAGTGATATAGATATAACGGTTTCGCGCCCCGCAGAAACACCGACCGATACCGATTGGCAGACCCCACCTGCAGAGAACACCCCGCCCGCACAGAATGATGATACCCCGCCGCCGATGGTGATTGAACAAACCGTTGTGGCACGCACACCAACACCAATTATCGCGATGGTTGTGCCTGATGTATCGCTAGTCTTTGATGGTGGTGGTAAAATCAAGAGCGTCACAATCGGCTATAATGATAAGGAATTTAAGTCTGCTGATAAAGAAACCTATATCAGCAAAACTGATTTATTTGGCGAAATTGCGGGCGCTGATGAAAATGTGGCAAGCTATATTTATGCCAGCAGAAAGGCCGCTTTTAATTTCACCTCTAATTATATGGTATATGTTGGTTGGGGTATGAAACAAAAATTATCGCCCGATAGTAACGAAGAAACCATAAGAATATCAAATGGCAATTTGGTTGCGGGATTTGAAACCACAGGTGCTAATATTTTTGCTGATAGTGGCGGTGGCACGATTGGTTTTGCAGGCAAGGGCAGTGGCTTATATGTCAATAATAACACAAGCGACCTTGATGGTGGCTATTATACCAAGTTCGATGTAACAGCCAATGTTAATTTCACCGCAACAACAATCGAATTAAAAACCACAAATACCTCTTGTTCGGATGCTGATTGTGGTAATATTAACGCATCTTATCTTAATTTTGAAAGCACATTAAGCTATGAAAAAGACGATGCTGGCTTTCCAATCAATGTTATTACTGGCGATATTGATACGAAGCAGAGTGGCACTGAAGGCATGATTGGCACAATCAATGCCCGTTTCTATGGCCCTGATGTTGAAGAATTTGGTGGCACATTTTCAGCTGATGGTGTGGAGGCCGATGGCACTTATCACTATTTTGGTGCGTTTGGCGCCAAAAGGGGCGTTGCTTTTTTAAATGCTGAAGGCTATGTTGCTGAAGGTGCAGACCCATTTTTGCCAATATTCCCATATTTCTCGCATGATAATACCGAATCTGTGATTGATTTTGACTCATTTCAACATGCGTTAGATAAAGCAGATACTATCAATAAGAATTTGATTGTTACCTCTTATAATGCAATGGTGGTGGAAAGAACAGAAAGAAACTATTATATCAATCAAAATGATGAATGGGTGTCGCAAGGTAAAATAACTACTTTGCTACAAACAACCGCGCCTGCGATTAAGATTGCTTTTAACAAAAGGGGTTATATGGATGCCGCAGGCGTTTATTTTGATGCCGAGAATCAAAAAACATATCGCACAGCACGTTACACTTCAAAAACATGGTATGATGGTGGCACAGATAAAATGACACGGTCAAAAAGAGTGAATGTGCCACGCGGTATCGAGGAGGCAAGCTCCGATATTTACAGCGAAATTGAGGTGTATAGAGGTGTCTATTTTGGTTGGACAAAGGGCAAAAATTCAAAATATATGGCGGCTGTTAAATGGGAATTGAGCAAATCATGGTTGGCAGATAATGCCCTAGCAGATAATAAATATGTTGTAGATGGAATCGCCTTTGGTGGCTTCCAAACAACAGATGCAGAATTATTACAGAAAACTGGCACAGTTAGATTAACTGGCACAGGGTATGGTTATTATACTGAATATGGTGTTGGCAATTCTGAACTTCACGCAACCACACAGCTAGATGTTAATTTTGATAAAAAAGAAGTAGATTTGAAACATATCAACACGCAATGCTATGATAGTGGCAAATCATATTGTGGCTATCAAGGGGGCTATGCGCTTAATTTTGGAGCTATATTCACCTATGATGATAAGAATGAGATGCTTGCCCATACCCGCACTGCTAATGGGCTGCTATCTGGCACAGTGCAGGCGCGGTTTTTTGGTCCCGCCGCACAAGAATTTGGTGGCACATTTGCATTTCAAAATGATGATGCCAGCATTACCTATCATGGCATGTTTGGCGCAATAAAATAGGAATTACTTTACCGTTTTAGCGAGATACAGCCCGCCGTCATTAACGCGTGAGTGATATAATCTTATAAATCTTATATTTCTCAAAATTCTCGGCATTGCGTGATGCGCCATATTTAAAGCGGAGTTTTGCGAGTTTCTTGCGGAACAGCATTTTGAAAATTCCACCATAGAAAAACTTTGATTTCGTGGAGAGAAACTCATCTAATATCTGCAATGATGGGATAACGCGCTCACCCAAAATCTCATGCACCAGCTTCAGATTAGGGCTCACATATTGCGTAATATCTTGCTCTTCAATGATTCGGAAGCCGTTTCGTTCCACCGCCTGATAAAATTTTGCCATCGAATGCCCGCCACCCAATGCCGAACGCCCCTCAATATCATCACGCGCAAAGAAATCTAGCAATAAAACTTTGCCATCTGCATTCAGCATTTTTTGCAGTAGGGCGAAGCTTTTATCCATATTCACATATTGGAAACTCTCGCTAAAAAACACCAAATCATATTTTTTATCGGCATCAGGAAAATCCTCAAACATGCAAGGATAAATCGGACGGTCGGTTTTCAGCTTACATTGCTCAATCATCCAATCCGATGGCACCAGCCCATCAGGCGTATAGCCCATATCCGTAAGCTTGCGGATATTCTCGCCTACACCGCAACCCACATCAAGAATGGTTGCGCTTTTATTTTTGGTTAGCTTGCCGATATGCCCGAACAAAATATCAGAATAGCGCGCCTGTGCCCGATATAAATTCTGAATATTCACCTCTAGCCCCTCATCCCAATAGCCATAATGTAAATCATCTAATTTCAATAATTTTTGCGCCAGCAATAAGCCCATCTCTTTAGATTCCATAATATGCCTCTCTTGTCCGTTATCATCAGGCGTTACTTTAAGGCATTGCGATAAAAGAGGCAAGGGGTTTTAATTTTGAAATAATATGAAATACTATTGATTTAATATCTTATTTGTATTACATTGCAAAATCAATTAAATATAAGGAGATTGTTACGATGGATGAGATAGTTTCAGTGATTGAAATATTAGGAAATAACCTTGGTCCAATAGGACTTGCTATTGTTGCGACTGTAATAGCAATAGGTTTGGCGTTTAAGTTTTCAAACATTCGCCATTTAGAATTAAAGAGTAAATTATTTAGTTTTTCAATATCAAAAAGCGAAAAGAAAAAGAAAAAAGCAGACGATGATGAAGAATAAATATGGCGCGTAGCCACGCTCTCAAAGACTCACTGCAAACGATATTCTTTCCTATTTTCGCATTTGTTTTCTTGCAACATTAATGTTAATCTCACCCTATCGTGCAATCTATATCATGCCGATAACACCCGCGCGACCATATATGCTTATAACATAGGGGGAGAGAAGCAATGCCAAAAGATTTAAGCAAATTTGCCAAAGATAACGCAATCAAATATTTCATGATTTCCTACACCGATTTATTCGGTGCTCAGCGCACAAAATTAGTGCCATCGCAAGCCATTCAGGATATGCAAAAAAATGGTGCAGGTTTCGCAGGTTTCGCCTCGTGGCTAGATTTAACGCCCGCGCACCCCGATATGCTAGCAGTGCCAGATAGCGATACAGTGGTGCAACTGCCATGGCGGCGCGAGGTGGCATGGGTTGCCGCCGATTGCGTGATGGAAGGCAGCAAGGTTGCACAAGCCCCGCGCAACGTGCTCAAGCGCATGATTGCGGAAGCCAAACAGCAGGGCTTCACTGTAAAAACGGGCATAGAAGCCGAATATTTTCTGGTGAATATGGCGGGCGATGCAATTTCAGATGGCTATGATACCGCCACCAAACCATGCTATGACCAGCAGGCGGTGATGCGCCGTTATGATGTGATTGCCGAAATTTGCGACTATATGATTTTGATGGGTTGGGCGCCGTATCAGAACGACCATGAAGACGCCAATGGGCAGTTTGAGATGAATTGGGCGTTTGATGATGTGCTGGTAACGGCTGATAGGCATTCATTTTTCAAATTCATGGTGAAATCGGTTGCTGAAAAACATGGCTTGCGCGCTACCTTTATGCCGAAACCATTTATCAATTTAACGGGCAATGGGTGTCATGCTCATATCTCGGCATGGGATGATGCGGGCAAGAATCTGTTCGCTGATGATGAGGGCGAGCAGGGTCTATCGGCAATGGGACGGCATTTTTTGGGCGGTATCATCAATCACGCCAAAGCGATGGTGGCACTCACCAACCCGACGGTTAATTCCTATAAGCGCATCAATGCGCCCGCAACGGTTTCGGGGGCAAGCTGGGCGCCCAATACCATCACATGGGCGGGCAATAACCGCACCCATATGGTGAGAGTGCCAGATGGTGGCAGGTTTGAATTGCGCTTGCCTGATGGCGCGGCAAATCCGTATCTGTTGCAGGCGGTGATATTGGCGGCAGGGCTTGATGGCATTAAGCAAAAGGCAGACCCCGGCAAATGCTACGATAACGATATGTATGCCGAACCTGACAAAGCCAAAGATGCACCACGCCTGCCTCTGAATTTGCTAGATGCCTTGCGCGAATTCGATGCAGATGCAACGCTAAAGGCACGGTTAGGTGATGAATTCTCGCAAGCATTTTTGAAATTGAAACGCATGGAATGGAATGATTATGCCTCGCATCTCTCAAGCTGGGAGAGAGCGAATACGTTAGATGTTTGAGGCGGCACTCACTGCCCTTATGTTGAAACACAGCGGTGGTGTTGAGGAGTCCTCGATGCTAATATTAAACACAGCGGGGGGATTATCAAGGGGGGTTGCGACAAGAGGCGTCTGCTTGGCAAATTGTCCAACGGACATAAATTTGACAAGCGCGCATCGAGAAGTCGCACCGCACCCCCCTTGATACCATAAACGCAATCGCAACACACTCCGCCATTGTGTTGAGTATGGCGCGACACACTCCATCGCCAGTATGAAGCACCGCCCTCTCCGCCGTCATTCCCTGCCACTGTGCCGTAAGGCATAGTGTATAAGACAGGGAATCCATATGGGCGGGTAAAACCCGCCTCCAGAATACCGCCTTTCGTGTTGAGTATGGCGCGACACACTCCATCGCCCGTATTAAAACACAGCGGGGGTTGTTAAGACTCACTCCTCCGCTAGTATTACACACAGCGGTGGGGGTGCGGGGGCGTCATCGCGTGGCGGTTGTCCAACGGACATAACCGCCAAAGCGTATGTCGCAAAGCCCCCGCATAATAATGTGAATCCGCAAAGCCCCGTAAGGTTTATCAATATAGGGGGTTTCGTTTATATTCTATATTATTAAGCGTGTATTCGGGCAAGATATTTAGTTTGTTATGTTTTTTCAATGCATCATAGAATAAATCTAATCTGTCCCACTCTGCATCTAAAATATCACCTCTAAATTCTATTTTTATGATTGTTTGCTTTAATTCAGGAAATAATGCTTTGATAAAGGGTGAAAAAGGGATATTGGCAAGATTTTCAAAAATTTCTTCTACCATAAACTCTATTCTTTCTTCATAAGATGTGAAATATGTTTTGGTCATAGAAGCGGCAAGATTGCCCCGAAAATCTTTGATGCTGGTATCTGCGCCTTGCGCTATCAAATAATCATAAACCGCCTTGTTGCCAGTTACTTTGGCGATATGTAAAGGGGTGCGCCCCATCGCATCACGCATATTAATGTGGGGCGTTAGCGGGCATATTTTTTTCACCTCCGCCTTATTTTTATTACCCTTTTTATTGGCTTTAATATAGGGGCAGTTGCTATTGATAGCGATTTTATGCGCCTTAGGGTTGTTTAATATATCCGCTATATCTGCCACATCTGCGGCTTCAATAAATGCAGAATAGAGTAACGGATGGGTCTCAAGCAGGGTAACGGATTGGTCTGCGGCAATAAAATCTTCTATCCAATAGGTAACAGGCGAGCGGTAAAAATCGCCATCAGCAAAAGAGTGATTTTCAGTTTCAGCACCAATATATTTTTGAATATTGGTAACTTTGTGTTTTTCATCAAGCGTTATACTATCTTTTTTCTTATACCAATAATTATACTTATATAAAGATTCATATAATACACCATTGTGGAAACGGGATGTTTGGTCATAAATATTGGCACCTAAACTGAGATAAAGCTTAATCAGGGCGATGCTATTATTGCTCGGCAAACTCTTTATCCAGTTTTCACCTTCATTTCTATCGGAACTTCCATTAATGGCAATGATGTCATCATGGATGAGGTTTTTATTGATATTTTTTTGTCTGGGAATTTGTTCTACAATACCAGTAATTGGGTGAAACTCATTAGATTTGGTTGGCGCAAAGGCGATAGCACCATAGTGCATGAATAATTTTGCCATATCAATACTGTGGCTGTGATATAAAAATGCGATTTTATTGCTCTCTATAATTTCATCACCATGGGGTTGCAAAAACTCAGTCTCTATATGCTGTAAAATATCGCGCTCACGGCTTTTGGGGAAATAAGTGCCATCATCATAAATATGAAAATAATAAGCATATTCCTCTTCAACAAATATGATATAGTCATATAAGTTTTGACTCCATGAGACTTCATCAGCAAAAGCATTCAGCGATAGCATAAAGAATAAGGGTGCTAAAAAAAGCCTAGAAAGATGGTGTTTAAACATCTTTCTAGTTTAAGTTAGTAATTTATATCTGTCAAGTGGATTGTTTTTTGATTGTAAGGTTAACGGGAATTTGCTTTAATTTTTTCGCAACTTGCGTGGTTGTGGTGATCAGATTTTCTAATTCTGAATTGGTTTTACCAATTTGCGCCAATAGCAATTTAACCTTATTCAGGATTTGAATAATGGTTTGTAGCATCAGATGGTCACGCACATGGCTGGTAGCAAGATAAGCATATATTTGCTTTATTGCTGCTTCTCTATCATCTGTTTTTATTTTACCTCCTTTGATTAAATCAGCAACATTACTCACCCAATTTCTTTGCATATCGTTCAAAAACTGAGTGTTCAAAGGATCCCCGGGCGTGAGCAAAGCAATGGCGTGATAATCATCGCCATCAATCATGGGTTGCACAATCTTGGTTTGCTTCTTGACTTCGGCAGTCGCTTCATTTTGCGACTTTGCGCTAGAAATTGATTTTAATTGCGTGTCTCGATGGGATTATTAAGGCTTGCATCATCGCTAGTGTTAAACACGAGCGGTAGTGTTGAGGAGTCCTCGATGCTAATATTAAACACAGCGGGGGGATTATCAAGGCAAGCGCGGTATGAGTGTTAAACACAGCGGGGGGTATGGGGGGTCATTTTTGGCGATGGGCTTCTGCCTCATCGCCTAGGAAATGTCGCACCCCCCTTGATACTGTAAACCGACTTCGCAAAGCCCCGTAAGGTTTATCAATATAGGGGGTTTCGTTTATATTCCATATTATTAAGCGTGTATTCGGGCAAGATATTTAGTTTGTTATGTTTTTTCAATGCATCATAGAATAAATCTAATCTGTCCCACTCTGCATCTAAAATATCACCTCTAAATTCTATTTTTATGATTGTTTGCTTTAATTCAGGAAATAATGCTTTGATAAAGGGTGAAAAAGGGATATTGGCAAGATTTTCAAAAATTTCTTCTACCATAAACTCTATTCTTTCTTCATAAGAAGTGAAATATGTTTTGGTCATAGAAGCGGCAAGATTGCCACGAAAATCTTTGATAGTCGTATCCGCGTTTTGCGCGATTAAATAATCATAAACCGCATCATTGCCAGTTACTTTGGCGATATGTAAAGGGGTGCGCCCCATCGCATCACGCATATTAATGTGGGGCGTTAGCGGGCATATTTTTTTCACCTCCGCCTTATTTTTATTGCCTTTTTTATCGGCTTTAATATAGGGGCAGTTACTATTGATAGCGATTTTATGCGCCTTAGGATTGTTTAATATATCTGCCACATCTGCCACATCTGCGGCTTCAATAAAGGCAGAATAGAGCAACGGATGCGTCTCAAGCAGGGTAACGGATTGGTCTGCCGCAATAAAATCTTCTATCCAATAGGTAACAGGCGAGCGGTAAAAAATTCCCTCACCATAATAGTTGATTTCAGTTTCAGAACTAATATATTTTTGAATATTGGTAACTTTATGTTTTTCATCAAGTTTTACTCCCTCTTCTTCCGCAAAACTATAATCATAGTCGTATAAAGATTCATATAAGGCACCATTTGCGTCATAGGATTCTTTGTCATAAATATTGGCACCTAAACTGAGATAAAGCTTAATCAGGGCAATACTATTATTGCTCGGCAAATTATATACCCATTTTTCATTTTCATTTTTATTGGAACTCTCATTGATGGCAATGATGTCATCATGGGTAAGGTTTTTATTAATATTTGTTTGTCTGATAAGTTGTTCTGCAACGCCAGTAATTGGCTGAACCTCATGAGATTTTGTTGGTGCAAAGGCGATAGAACCATAGCGCATGAATAATTTTGCCATATCAATGCTGTGGCTGTAATATAAAAATGCTCTTCCGTTTTTCTCTATAATTTCATCACCATGGGGTTGTAAAAACTCAGTTTCTATATATTGTAAAATATCGCGCTCACGGCTTTTCGGGAAATGAGTGCCATCATCATAAATATGAAAATAATAAGCATATTCCTCTTCAACAAATATGATATAGTCATATAATTTTCGACTCCATGAGACTTCATCAGCAAAAGCATTCAGTGATAGCATAAAGAATAAGGGTGCTAAAAAAAGCCTAGAAAGATGGTGTTTAAACATCTTTCTAGTTTAAGTTAGTCATTTATATCTGTCAAGTGGCTTTAGTTTTTAAGTTTAAATTTATCAGGAAATTTCTGTAATAATTTTAATTTTTTCGCAACTTGCGTGGTTGTGGTAATCAGATTTTCTAATTCGGAATTGGTTTTACCAATTTGCGCCAATAAAAATTTAACCTTATTGAGGAGTTGAATAATGGTTTCCAACATCAAATGGTCACGCACATGGCTGGTAGCAAGATAAGCATATATTTGCTTTATTGCTGCTTCTCTATCATCTGTTTTTATTTTACCTCCTTTGATTAAATCAGCAACATTACTCACCCAATTTCGTTGCATATCATTCAAAAACTGAGTGTTCAAAGGATCCCCGGGGGTAAGTAAAGCAATGGCGTGATAGTCATCACCATCAATCATGGGTTGCACAATCTTGGCTTGTTTTGTAACAGCCGCAGTCGCTTCATTTTGAGTGTTTGCCCTAGAAATTGATTTTAATTGCTTATTCCATTCTTGTTCGGTTAGCGCGTTGAGTTTGCTTTTATCAGCAAATTGACGCTCAATATGGACATGTTCTTTAATCAGTTTCGTATAATCACCGCCATTATTAATGAGATTTTTTTGCTTGGTTCGGGGTGATTCCGTTTCGCCATCCGTTATTTCATCGGATAGAAACTCTGGTTGAAAAGCATAACTGCCAATCGGCTTATCAAGATGATTTGTTAAATCATCACCAACCTTTACAAAAACTTTCTGCACATGTCGAAATGTTGTTTGTAAGATACCATGTTCGGGGTGATATTCTAAAATGGTGATATTTCTTGAATTACGCGCTTTTAAACTATCAGTAGATGTATCAAGCACATCTTTCCAAAGTTTCGCAATGGTGGGTTTGATTTTGAACCCATATTTATAAGAAAGAATGCCCGAATTATTACCTCTGGCGGTAAAATCCACCCCCTCATGATAGCGTAAAATTTCAGTTTCAAATCCTATATTTTTAACATCTGCTGATGGATTTTTAAGCAGCTGGTTAATGATGGGGGCAAAGATTGCTTGTGCATTTTTGGTAGGGCGAATTTCTAAAAAATTAGATGCCAGTTTCAATGTTATGCCTAGCTCTGGCACATAGATTCCGTCATCTGATAGCCGTTTTTCTTCTCGCCTAATTTGCTCAACCACTTCTGCAATGGTTTTGATGGTTTTGGAATCGATAAATTCATCGCGATAATCTTTCGCACGCGCCAGCAAATTAGAGGGAATTTTTTGCAATGCCTTATCAAGCCTAATGCGCTCGCTTGGTGGAATCTCCAAATTACTTTTGGTAACATAGCCATGCAGATAAAGTGCCTGAAAGGGCGTTAACGGATTTGATGATGTTAACATTGCTGGCTTATTAAGCTTTTTAAGCAATTCTTGCACATTAAAAGGGGTTGATGATTTTTGCTTGCTGATGCGATTCTTATCAAGCTGTTGTAGCTTATCAGCCACCTGATTCGGCAAGATAGATGTTTTATTAACCGCAGATAATAGCTGATAGATGGTGATAAGTTTTTTTGCCTCACTATCAGCAACATTCTGATTTTTAAGAATTTTTTTGAAAATATCCTTTTTGCCTGCATCAGCAATTTTATCTTGCTGATTGCTGATTTCCTTATTTATATTCTCGATAAACCGTTCTGCCAAGCGGTCAAAAGCTTTATCGGGCAGTGCCGATAACTTGCCTGCTTTATTAATCTGCGTCGTTAGCTCGGCAGTGCGGAATGATACAGTGTAACTCGACTTATATTGCGCCTTCAGAAGCTCGATTGCCAGTGCATCAGACAGATTCGCAGCTTTGATAATGCCGATAATGCTTTCGAACGCCTTATCGGAATGAAGCAGATTGAAAAAACTATTAAGGTTGGGCATCGGGCGAAATCGTTGATGGTAATTCTGTAGATTTTTGGCAATCTTGATGATGGTCAGATATTCCGTGTCGTTTGTGAGCGCGCTCATCGTGCGCGATGATTGTATCAGCCGTTTCAGCACATCAGTTTCTTGAGAGTTCAGCTGAAACGCGGTGCTTAACAGCTTAACAAAATGGTCAATCAGAGGTTTATCCGTAATGACTTTATTGAGCTTGCTAATGGCGAGGGAACAATTTTTCGCCTCACTGCTTGATGGATTCTGCCGTTTATCAAGCTTATCCAAACAAGACTGTAGGTTATTTTTATCATTGCCAGAAAGCGTGGTAAGATGGTGAGCATAAGACATATTATTTTCCTTTTATTCTAATATTAGGGGTAAAAAATGAGTTGCTAACAACCCATACTCTTAATATGGGTAACAAAAAAGTATATGTCAAGAGTAAATTTATAATTTGTTCGTTTTTTGTAAAAATGTTCTTTTTTATGATGCATTAATTTATGCGGAGGCTTTGCGGAGGTCGGTTTATTGTATCAAGGGGGGTGCGAACGCGCTTTATCGGTCGCGAGGCAGAAGCCCGCTCCCTTGCGCTTTCGGTTTGCCCTTGTTACCAATGGCGGGCAAACCTCACCCTTAAAATCCCCCCGCTATACTCAACACTAGCGGGGGTGAGTGTTGCCTCACATTATATATGGGGGGGCTTTGCGACATACGCTTTGCTGATTCTGGCGGTGCGCCAATCAGCACGCGATGACGCCCCCATACCCCCCACCGCTGTTACTCAACACATAGGGCGGTGCGTGTCTTTACCGCATTATAATATCAAGGGGGGTGCGAAACGCGCTTTATCGGTCGCGAGGCAGAAGCCCGCTCCCTTGCGCTTTCGGTTTGCCCTTGTTACCAATGGCGGGCAAACCTCACCCTTAAAATC
>CBDBHZ010000010.1:277500-288346 GCA_965205905.1 Alphaproteobacteria bacterium
GGGTAAGGCTTGCACAATGCTTATATGAAACACAAGCGGGGGATTATTAAGGCAAGCTAGGTATGAGTGTTAAACACAGCGGGGGGTTGTTAAGGGGGGCAAGTGGCAAGAGGCGTCTGCTTGGCAAATTGTCCTACGGACAAAAATTTGACAAGCGCGCATCGAGAAGCCACATCGCGCCCCCCTTAAATCATAAACCAACTCCGCAAAGCCCCCCATATATAATGTATCGCAAAAGGCACCGCCCTATGTGCCACTTTACAACTGCATCATTTATATGCTAATGTTCGCGTGATACACATTCATTGCAAGGGATAATAAAATGTTTGAAGCCTTAAAAAAATACGCGCAATTTAGTGGACGCGCAACCAGAAAAGAATATATTTGGACTGTTTTATTGTCGCCTATACTCTACTCATTTTTATTTATAATAATAACTAATATTTCTAATGTAATAACTAGTACTTCTGATAATAATGATGCTAATATAATTTTTGCACTAATTTTTGGAATAATTTTGATGGTAGCAACTTTAATGTTTGCGATAGTAAATATCGCTGTTAAAGTCCGCAGATTTCATGATATTGATAATAGTGGCTGGTTTTGTTTGTTTCTTTTAATTCCAATTATTAATATTGTATTCCTGTTGTTTTTGATATTCAAAAAAGGCACGCTTGGCGCGAACCGCTTTGGCGATGACCCACTGCAAGAAGTAACATAAGCATCGGATTGAGTAACCGAGAAACACGCCATCGATAGTATTTAGCACAGCGGTGGGGGGTATGCTATCCTCGATGCCAGTGTTGAGTATAGCGGGGGGATTATTAAGGCAAGCATGATGTTTGTGTGAGACGCAAGCGGGGGGATTATTAAGGGTGAGGGTTGCCCGCCATTGGTAACAAGGGCAAACCGAATTAAAACAAGGTGGGCGGCTCCGTCCTGCCCACCGAGAAGTTGCGCCGCACCCCCCTTGATATATATAACGACCTCGCAAAGCCCCCATATATTAATGAGCGGTGGGGGGGTATGGGGGGCGTCATCGCGAGCTGATTGGCGCACCGCCAAAATCAGCAAAGCGCATGTCGCAAAGCCCCCCATAAATAATGAGTCCGCACCCCCCTTGATAAATAAAACCTAAACTGCTATACTCAACTTCATACATCACGCATAAGGAGACGCGCCATGAAAAACCCTCTGAAGAATTTAGCTTTACCGCTCTTACTATCTCTCACCCTTATTGCTTGTTCTGGCGCAGATAGCAATGGCACGGATGTTACCGCCTCCAATACCCGTATTGATTTAAAAAACTCGCGCGTCTATATCAGCCATATTGATGAGGCGATTGAGGTAACGCATAGCCTCACTGTGCCGAATATTGATACAGATGAAACCGAACCCTATGAGTCGATTTATGATGCTTACAACCAAGCCCAGGCAAACAACAAAGCGTCAACTATTAATATGAATGCGCTTGCCGTTTATGGCGATATCCGCACAGATTATGTCCGCACCGATGCGATTGCCAACCTAGCAGATGGCGATATTACCTCAAGCAATAATGTCACACGGCTTTCGGGTGCTGCCGCTAAAATTGATTTTGAGATTGGTGGTAATATTGCGGGAATTAATCTTTATATCAATGATGGTAGCGCAAATAAAACCTATAGCGCGACTGCCACTGGAAATCCGTTTCATGTTAATAATGTCTCTATCGCAGGCGCGCCTGCCGATAGTGATACCACAGTTAATTTATATTGGAATATTAACGCAAAACAGGTTTTCGGCTATTTTTCTACTTACATCGCTTATATTGATTGGGCGATTAGCAAAAGCGGCACAGATTTAACTGCCACCAACACAAATTTGATTGATGCTGATTACGACATTGCAGGCATGATGGTTGCAGGGGTAGAAAGCAAAACAGGCGAACTCATCACCGAAGGCAAAACCATTTTCACAGGCAAAGGGCGTGGTTATCATACGGATAATGCAGGCGACCGCATTGGCGTTACCTTTACCCTCAATGCCAATATTGATTTTAGCAATAAAAGCATCAAACTGGCTAGCACCGCAAGCAAATCATGCAGTAATATCGCATTTACGGGTTGCACAACATCAAATAGCTTCTATAATTTTGCAACCAAAAATCCAATCATCTATGATGGCAATAATATCAGCGGGGCGATTATCGGTAGTGATGCTGATTCTAGCTATAAGGGCATTGCCGATGCGCGATTCTATGGTGACTATGGTGATGAATTGGCAGGCTCATTCGCCATGACTGACGATAATAACAATCAATATTATGGTGTGTTTGGTAGTGAAGGCGAGGTTAATTTGAGATTTATTGAAACCGCAAGAGGAACAACGATTGTTGGTTTGCCATCACTTGAGAAGACCAGCTCTAGCCTAACAGGCTTTAATGATACCAGTCGCAATAACACATCAAATAACGCACTTGCCGTTGATTCCATCGTGCAACTCACCTATAAGAATTTTACCGTTACCAATGCAAAAATCAGTGGTGGCGTGGCAGAATTTGACTTTGATGGTTCTGGTAATTTTAAGAGTGATGGCTTAACATTGTTTTTTGACGATAAAAAATATGAAACTACTGGTGGCACAGGCACAGCAGATAAAATCACGGATACTTCAGCAACTGTTGGCGGTGGCTCTACTGACGTGCCTGATGAATTTGAACTTTATAAAGATATGACTAGATTCGGTTTTACGCCAAATTATTTGGCAGCTCTTTATTGGGAAGTGGAAGTGGGACTGATATATGCAGATCAATATTTTGGCTATGGTATCACTGGTTTTGAAACTGATAAAGCCGATATTCCTACCGCGGGCGATGCAACATTTAAGGGCAAGGGGCAAGGGGTATATTATAGTGTGGATGATGATAGTTTACTCTTTTATTTTAACATCATTGCCAATGTTGATTTTGTTGACCGTCAAGCAGCATTAGAAAGCACTGAAACATGTGACGGAACACTCAATGCAGACAATAAATGCGATGCTACTGACTATTCTGAACATAATTTTAGCGGTGATGCAAGCTATGCAGCAGGCGTAAACGCAGTTGAATTTAACAATCTCACCACCGATGGTAACAAGAATTCCCCGCAAATGCACGGCACAGCCAATGCCCGCTTTTACGGAGGAGGCACTGATGCCGCCACCGAATTCGGTGGCACATTTAGCTTGAACAATTACGAAGCAGGCTATATAGGCTATTTCGGGGCGAAATAATCCGCTAGTAGGGGGCTTTGCGGTTTAGGTTTTATGTATCAAGGGGGGTGCGACATACACTTCGCTGATTCTGGCGGTGCGCCAATCAGCTCGCTCTAGTTCGGTTTGCCCTTGTTACCGATGGCGGGCAAACCTCACCCTTGATAATCCCCCCTCGTGTTTAACACAAAAGATGATGCAAGCCTTGATAATCCCCCCTCGTGTGTAATACTCTGATGGTGCTTGTCTTGATTCGGCTTATGCCCATGATAAATACCACCAGACCGACGGTAATTTCGCGGAAGATGCAATATAAACCGCTAGCAACCCCCTTTATCATGCCTAAATCCTATCATTTTTCACCTATTTCATTTTTTTTTGACATTTGTTGTTTTTTAACTCGAAACTGATGCAATAATTTGCTATCGTGCGTCAGCAACTAAAGAATGATTGAAAAATCAAAAGGGGAAGAAATGGTTCAGCATAATGCTGTTCAGCGTGATGCTGATAGCTTGGCAGAGAATGGCGATACCAATAAAGCAGGTATTTCTAAAATCAAGGTAGGCGTGGTTTTGATTGATCGTTTCAATATGATGAGCCTCACCACCAGTCTAGAGCCGATGCGGATTGCCAATTTCCTGCTACTACAATCCTTTTATGAATGGGAATATCTCAGCTTTGAAAATCTGCAAGTAACCGCCAGTAATGGCATGATGATTAATTGCCAAGCCGCCCTTGAAAGCAAATATTACGATATTATATTTGTGTGTGGCAGTTGGGGGTGCGAACGCGAGACGCCACAAAAAATAGAAGGTTTTTTACGCAAACAAGCGCGTTATGGCGCGATGCTATGCTCGTTTGAATTGGGCGTTTATAGCCTTGCCAAAGCAGGCTTGCTAGCAGGCAAACAAGCCACCACCCATTGGTCTTACATTGCGGGCTTAAAAGAAGAATTTCCTGATATTGATATATCCGAACAGCTTTTCACGCAAGATAAGAATATCGCCTGTTGTTCAGGTGGCGTTGCCAGTCTGGATTTTGTGCTTAGCCTGATTGAAAAACATCATGGCGCGCATTTGGTTTCAGAAATTACCGACCAGATGATGTATCACGGCAAACGCCCCGCGCAAACCCCGCAACGCAACGCATTAAGCAGCAGCGATGGCAAGATTCACCCCGATATCAAGCAGGTGATTGCGCTGATTCAAAGCAACATTACCGAACCGCCTACCATTCCTGAAATTGCCGCCCATATCGGTATCTCGCAACGGCAATTAGAGCGCAGATGTAAAGATTTAATGGGCTGTTCTATCGTACAACTTAGCCAGATATTGCGGCTTGAACATGCGCGAACTTTGCTGGTGAGCACCAGCCTATCAATATTGGATATTTCGGTTGCCAGTGGCTTCAATTCGGTATCACATTTTTCGCAAGCATTCAGGCGCTATTATCAAAAAAAGCCAAGCCATTACCGCAAAGCATGGCCCGACCGCGAGCCACGCCCCGTATGGTCTGGCACATTTCTTTCATTTAATAATCAGCCAAATCTGTATCACACAACCACGCCTGTTAATCCGCGAGACCGCAAAAAATTTATCAGCCCCACAATGGCGAGTGGTATCAGCGGTGGTGCTATTAAAAAGCCGATCAATGTGAAGCCTCTCAGCCATACGCAAGCGGTGAAACCGTTGGGTAAATATCTCCCACCGCGTGGGTGAGATTTGCCCTAATTTGGTGTAATGATGAGTGAAAACGATATTCAGCCTGTAAATATGCGCGTGATTGGTGGTGTGGCGAAACCTATTCAGTCGGCACAACAAGCGCAATCAGCACAAGAAACGCGCCTGAACCGTAGTGAACTTGCGGTGCCCGGTAATAAGGTGAGTTTTTTTGAAAAAGCCGCATTGTCAAAAGCTGATGTGATTTTTTTGGATTTAGAAGATTCGGTCGCGCCTAGCGAGAAACCATTGGCAAGGCGTAACATTATCGCCGCTTTGCATGATGTGAATTGGGGCAAGAAAACTGTATCAGTGCGGGTGAACGCGCCCGATACTCCCTATTGTTACCGCGATATTGTTGATGTGATGGAACAAGCACCCGAACGGCTTGATTTAATCATGATTCCTAAAGTTACATGCGCCGCTGATATTTACGCGCTGGATTTATTTATCACCCAGATTGAGGCTGCCAAGCAACGCAAAAAACGTGTGGGTTTTGAGATTATCATTGAAACTCCGCAGGCGATGCAAAATATTGATGCGATTGCGGCAGCAAGCAAGCGTAATGAATCGCTACATTATGGTCCGGGTGATTATGCGGCTTCTATCCACGCCCATATTGATGCGATTGGCGAGTTAAATCCTGATTATGCGGTGCTAGGGCAACCAGATGCAAACGGCAATCGCTTTTTATTCCCGAATGATATGTTGCATTACGAATTTTCGCGGATGGTGATTGCCGCCCGTGCCAATGGTTTGCGCCCGATTGATGGCGCGTTTGCGAATTTTGCCGATATGCAAGGCTTTACGGTGGCGGCAAGAAGGTCGCTTTCATTGGGGTTTGAGGGCAAATGGGCGATACATCCCAGTCAAATTGAGCCTGCCAATCAGGTGATGACGCCGAACCAAACGGATTACGACCAAGCATTGCGCGTGTTAGAAGCCATGAGACAAGCCGAACAGCAAGGGCAAGGGGTGGCAGTGCTAGATGGTAAAATGATTGATTATGCCTCAAGCCGTGGTGCTGAAATGATAGTGAAAAAAATGCAGACCATACGGGGTTTGGGCGCGTAATTTGGGTTGGTAATTCTCAAATAAATTTTTGTATTATTTTGAAATAAAACTTGATTATTCTCTTGCAACGATTTGTAACTTATGCTATCACTAACGCGTTCTTGGATTGGCCATAGACGCATACTTAACATTGAAATTTAGGAGATTTCTGATGATAAAAAAATTACTATTTATAATGATTGCCACTTTTGGCATATCGCTTTCAGGTTGTGGAGGCTCAACTGATTCCGCAGTGACGGCTGAGGCAAAAGATGATAGTGTAATGATGGATGATGCCGTTGCAGTGGGTTATATGTATACCACACTTAATGGCGAAGGTGAAAATGCTGTCGTGCGTTTTTCGCGCTATGCAGATGGCACAATTGGCGACGAAAAAGCCTTTAAGACTGGCAGCAAAGGCGGTGCAAATCGTGGAGCTGGTGGCGATGCCTTTGGCGATTTTGATTCGCAAAACGCAATTAATATTCTTGGTGATTACTTGCTAGCAGTCAATGCTGGTGGGCATGATGTATCAGTATTTGCATTAGACCGTGAATCTGGTGATTTGACAAAAACTGCCAATGTTGCATCTGGTGGCGAGCGTCCGGTAACCATTACATCGCAAGCTGTTGCAGGTTCAAAAACTGAATATTGGGTGGTTGTTGGCAATCAGTGGAATAACCCGAATGTTCAAAAAGGCGGTGCAGGCGAACCAGCGATTGAACGCTATCCGCATGATGAATTCATTGCAGAAGGTCATAAAGGTAAAGTTGATGCGCGCAATATTGCTCTGTTCAAATTTAACACAGCAACTGGTGAATTGGCGATGGTATCTGTGATTGATAGCTATGTTGGCACCAATGGTGGCCCAACAACTGTTGATTTCAGCCCTAATGGTAAATCGCTTGCGGTTGCCACATGGGGGATTGCCCATTTCGGCACTGCCACACCAAGCCTTGACGAACAAAAGCCTAGCCGTGTTTATGTCTATGATTTTGATGCCAGCACTGGCGATACAAGCAATAGCCGTTTCTATGAAGAAGAAGGCATTGCAGGTAGTATCGGCATGGATTGGACGCCAAACAGCGCGAATCTTTTGGTTACTAACTTCAACCTAACTGTTGAAAAACGCGACCATAGCGTAACAGTTTTAGCCGTTAGTGCTGATAATGTTGCCAAAGTTCAAAATTTTGGCACGGGTGATGGCGCAGGTGATGTTGATGAAGCATGTTGGATGTTGGTTAGCCCAGATGGCGATAAAGCCTATGCGTCTAGCTTCGGCACGAATGTTATCAGCGTCTTCAATATCGGTTCTAAGGGTCAATTAAGCACCATTGGCGATGGCAAAGAAACAGCCATTGCGGCACGCGCCGAAGGCACACCCGGTGGTGATACCAAAGATATGTTGATTATGGATAATGATTTTTATGTGATTGGTGCATATCAAACTTATACAATCAGCCATTACACCATCAATTCTGATGGCACATTGGAACTTGTGAAAGAATATGATGTTGCAACAGCGACTGAAGATTCAGGACCGGGCACATACAACTTTCTTGGCTTGGCTGGTTACAGCATCAAGTAAGCACTTAATTTAGTGTTCTGCTCCGTAAGGGGCAAGAAGTTACGGAAAAGGAGGGCATTTATGCGTAAATGCTCTCCTTTTTTTATGGTGATGGTGGCGATAAATATCATCAACGCAATATAATTCTGTAAAACCGCTATTTATCAGAATATAGTTGCAATAACCGCGATAATTTTATCATAAAAAACATTGATTTTTTATTTTTTTGGCATATAATTCACTGTAATGTGTGTTTTATCGCGCATTGATATTTACATTGATATTTGCATCAAATTTACATTTACGGGGAGTAGTGATATGCGGATTGCAGTTCCAAAAGAAATTAAAAAGAACGAGGCACGGGTAGGGCTTGTGCCAACATCGGTTGCTGACTTGGTTAAACGTGGTCATCAGCTGGTGATTGAAACCACAGCCGGCGATGGCATTGGCGCATCGGATGCCGATTATATCGCGGCGGGCGCGGAAATTGCCGCCAATGCTGATGATACTTTCAACAATGCCGATATGATTGTGAAAGTGAAAGAGCCGCAACCAAGTGAATGGGCGCGCCTGAATGAAAAACAGATTTTATTCACCTATTTGCATTTGGCAGCTGATATGCCCCAAACCAAAGGCTTGCTAGAATCTGGTTGCACGGCGATTGCTTACGAAACCATCACTGACGCGCAAGGCACTTTGCCATTGCTTGCACCGATGAGTGAGATTGCAGGCAGGCTAGCCGTGATTGAGGGTGCTAGCCATCTTAAAATTCATAATGGCGGACGCGGTATGCTTATCTCTGGTGTGCCCGGCACATCGCCATCAAAAGTGGTGATTATCGGTGCTGGCTCGGTGGGTGGCAATGCCGCGCAAATGGCAGTAGGGCTTGGCGCTGATGTAACAGTGTTTGATAAATCACTGCCGCGCTTAAGGCAGATGGATGCTATTTTCGGCAACCGTATCATCACTGCTTATTCCAGTGATACAGGGCTTTACGAGGCATGTTTGGAAGCCGATTTGGTGATTGGCGCAGTGTTAATACCCGGCGCAAGCGCACCGAAATTGGTGGCGAAATCATGGCTGAAGCAAATGAAAAAACGCTCATTGCTGGTTGATGTGGCGATTGACCAAGGCGGTTGCTTTGAAACATCGCGCGCCACAACTCACGAAGACCCTACCTATGTAGTTGATGATGTCTTGCATTATTGCGTGGCGAATATGCCGGGTGCAGTGCCGCTTACCTCATCGCAAGCATTGAATAATGCCACCTTGCCTTATGTGATGAAACTGGCAGATAAGGGCGTTGCCGCGCTTGATGATGATGCTGGCTTTATGCAGGGGCTGAATGTAAAAGCGGGTAAAATTATGCATCCCGCCGTGCAAGAGTTTTTTGATAGTAATAAGTGATTTATATATAGGGGGCTTTGCGGAGTCGGTTTATGTATCAAGGGGGGTGCGACATACACTTCGCTGATTCTGGCGGTGCGCCAATCAGCTTGTGATATTCGGTTTGCCCTTGTTACCAATGGCGGGCAAACCTCACCCTTGATAATCCCCCCGCTGTGTTTAACACCCATATCGCATTTCCTTAACTGCTAACATATATAAAATTTAAGGTCCCGTAGCTCAGTAGGATAGAGCAACAGATTCCTAATCTGTAGGTCGGAGGTTCGAATCCTCTCGGGATCGCCATGATATTTTTTGATTTTTTTTCAGTTTATATTATAAATAGATGTAAGATATTTTAAGGTTGAAGTATCGTTAAAAATTCATATGATAAAGGAAATAATATGAAAAATCTTGAAGTTAAATTATGTCGTGAAGGTGATACATTTATAAAAAAAATAAAAATTGATACCCTCATTGGCAAAAATATTGAAACTTTAATAATAGAAAAATTAGTGGAAGATGGTATAATAAGTAATATGGATTCGGAAAGCATTCACATACATAGTTATCGCTATGTGTAATCATCACTCAGTGCACCAATAGTTTCTCTCACCTTTTTGATAAAGCATAGCAAGATTTTGTTGCAACATTAACGCGCCAATATCGCCATATTCTTGATGCGATGCGGTTGCCAACACGCGCCCAAAACTATCGTAATCCAGATGGTGCAAACGGATGATGCTGCCCTTTGGCAAGATTGTTTGCAAATAGAGTTTGGCTTTGCGGGCAAGGTTTTTCTCGTTGTTGCAATCGCCATTTAATTCGGGCGTATCAATCAGGCGCAGGCGGATTTTATGGGTGGCAGTCTGCTTTGGAAAAATTGAAATACGCGCTTCGAATGTATCGCCATCAATGATGCGAATAATCTCGGCATGGTAATCATTGTAGGTGATAGTCTCGGCATGGCTGTTGATACCAAAGCCGAGCATAGAAAATATCAAAATCAATCGCCTCATCTTATCGCCACGTTTCTCTTTTGCCAAAATGCTAGGAAGAAACTTCCTAGCGAAACGGAGATTAAGAAAATCGAACACAAGCACGACCCGATATCTTTTAAGTCTTATTAAAAATAAAACTCTGGACATGAATATCGTCTCCGTTTCACGAAGAAACGAAGGCAATCACGAATGACAGCCCTACCCACAAGGCGGACTTATAGACAAAGCTGACATTCTTATACGGCTGATGTTAAGCCGCTTGTGTTTGGAGTTTCTTAAGCTCCTTTGCCCGAATGATAAATCACTCGAACGATGCCATTATAGCATTAAAAAAGTTTTTGTAAAACTATTCCTTATCTTGACATTAATCAATGCAAAAATTATCTGCATTGGTAAATTAAAAAAGAGGGATACTTTATGGGTATCTATAAATGTGAAAAGAAAGTAATATCATGGCAACAGCACAGCAACAAAATCGAGCATTAGGGTTAAGCACATTTGCATTTACCGCATGTTTCGCGATTTGGACAATTTTTTCTATTATCGGGATTAAAATCAAAGCCGAGTTAGGATTATCCGATACAGAGTTTGGCTTGTTGGTTGCCACCCCAATTTTAACGGGGTCGTTGAGTCGCCTGTTTTTAGGAATCTGGGCTGACCAATATGGCGGAAGGATTGTGTTATTGTTGACCATGCTGGCTTCGGCACTGGCAACATGGTTGCTTTCTTCGGTTACCACTTACGAGATGTTTTTACTTGCCGCATTGGGTGTTGGCTTGGCAGGTGGCGGCTTTGCCGTTGGCGTTGCCTATGTTGCACAATGGTATGAAAAAGAAAAGCAAGGCACGGCATTAGGCATATTTGGTGTCGGCAATGTTGGGGCAGCC